>QCEU01000004.1 GCA_003280485.1 Pelagibacteraceae bacterium AG-359-O02 | reverse complement strand
GAAAAAGTATCTTTATAAGAGATAAATCACCTTCATATTATCACCCTGGTAAATCTGGCTCGATCTATCTTGATAAGGATGATATTGAACCCGTTGCTTATTTTGGAGACATACATCCAAATATTATAAAAAAACTTGACATAAAAACTGAAGGACTAGTAGGTTTTGAAATTTATCTAGATCATTTAAAAGAGAATAAAATAAAACTTAAAGACCAAAAATCTAATTTTGAATACTCCGACTATCAAAAATCAGAAAGAGACTTTGCCTTTATAGTTGATAAAAATTTTAAAGCACAAGACTTAATAGAAGTAATATCATCAATTGATCAAGATTTAATAAGATCAATTAAAATTTTTGATATTTATGAGGGTGAAAATATTCCAAACGGCAAAAAGTCAATAGCTCTCAATGTAACAATTCAATCAAATGAAAAAACATTGGAAGAAAGTGATCTTGAGAAAATTAATAAATTAATTATTTCAACTGTCGAGACTAAGTCTGGGGCAAAAATTAGATCTTAAATGTCTACTGAAATTGATAATATAAGAAATTTTGCAATCATTGCTCACATTGATCATGGTAAGTCGACTATTGCTGATAGAATTATACATAGATGTGGTGGTTTGACAGAAAGGGAAATGAAAGCTCAAGTTCTAGACTCAATGGATATTGAAAGAGAAAGAGGCATAACTATCAAAGCTCAAACAGTAAAATTGAATTATAAATCTAAAGATGGAAAGAATTATATTCTTAATATCATAGATACCCCAGGTCATGTTGATTTTAGTTACGAAGTAAGTAGATCTTTATATGCCTGTGAGGGATCAATATTGATTGTAGACAGCACTCAAGGTGTTGAGGCTCAAACATTAGCAAATGTTTATCAAGCACTAGATATAAATCACGAAATAATTCCAGTTTTAAATAAAATTGATTTACCAGCATCTGATATAGAAAGAACAAATAAACAGATTGAAGATGTAATAGGAATCGATACAGCTAATGCCGTCCCATGCTCTGGAAAAACTGGTGAAGGAATTGACGATATCTTGGAACAAATTATTCAAACTCTACCAGGTCCAAAAGGTAAAAAAGAAGAAAAATTAAAGTGTTTATTAGTGGATAGCTGGTACGACACATATCTAGGTGTAGTCATTTTAGTAAGGGTAATAGATGGAAAGATTAAAAATAACATGAAAATTAAAATGATGTCAACCAATCAAGAATATATTGTTGAGAAAGTGGGAGTTTTTACACCTAAACCAAAAGATATTAATGAACTTAATTCTGGAGAGATCGGATTTATAACAACTGGTATAAAAGTGTTATCAGAAACAAAAGTTGGAGATACAATTTGTGATGCGTCTATACCATTATCAGAAGCGCTACCTGGTTTTAAACCAAGTAAACCAGTTGTATTTTGTGGATTATTTCCAGTCGATAGTTCTGAGTACCAAAAATTAAAAGATGGATTGGCTAAATTGAAATTGAATGACTCCAGCTTTTCCTTCGAGCCCGAATCTTCTTCAGCTTTAGGTTTAGGTTTTAGATGTGGTTTTTTAGGTTTATTACACCTAGAAATTATTACAGAAAGGCTAGAAAGAGAGTTTGATATAAATCTATTAACTACAACACCAGGTGTTGTATATAAAATCCATATGAACAATGGTGAGATAAATGACTTACAAAACCCATCAAGTTTACCAGATCCAACTTTGATAAAATTTATCGAGGAACCATGGATTAAAGCCACAATTATTACCCCAGATCAGTATCTTGGTTCTATAATGAAAATATGTCAGGATAAAAGGGGAATTCAAACAAACTTAAGTTACTCTGGAAGTAGAGCTGTTGTAAATTATGAATTACCATTAAATGAAATAGTATTTGATTTTAATGATCGATTAAAATCGATGACAAGTGGGTATGCTAGTTTTGATTATGAAATAATAGGTCATAAAGAGGGAGATCTTGTCAAAATGGGTATTTTAGTAAATACAGAGCCAGTTGATGCGCTATCTATGATGATACATAAAGACTTTGCTCAAAAAACTGGACGTGAGGTTTGTGAAAAATTAAAAGACTTAATTCCAAGGCATAATTTTATGATACCTGTGCAAGCTGCTATTGGGGGTAAGATCATTGCAAGAGAGACGATTAAAGGCTTTAAAAAAGATGTATTAACAAAAATTCATGGTGGTGGAGCTGTTGATAGAAAAAGAAAATTACTTGAAAAACAAAAGAAAGGTAAAGCGAGGGCAAAACAATTTGGCAGAGTAGAAATTCCTCAAGAGGCATTTATTGGGGTTCTAAAAATTAGTAAGGAAAAATAATAAAATTATTTTTTTTTCAATCTTTCAATTATTTTTAAGACGTTTAAGCTTATTTTGTATCTTTCATTAAATAATTTATTCGTATTTGATAACATATCTTCAAAAGCTAAATTTATTTGATTTGATTTTGGAACTTTAACTATTTCTAATTTTTTTTTTTTATAAATATTTATTCTTCCATCTTGGCTCACATTTTTTGAGAATATGAAATCTACAATTAAATTTCCTTTAGTCCCATATAAAATTAAATTATTTTCATATGAACTTTTAAAACTCCAGTTTAAGTCAAAAATTACTTTATTTTCATTTTGAGCTTTAAGATTACCCCTTATATCTATTTGATTTTCTTTTATTATTTTAGATTTCAAGAATTTAATTTTTTTTGAATTAAATAAAGTAAACATTATTGATATTGGATAAAAACCAACATCATTTAATGCACCCCCACCATACTTTTTATTAAATCTGAAATTCTCTTTATCACTTAGTGGAATTTTAAAAGAGCTTTTGACACTCAAAACTTTACCAATTGAATTATTTTTAATAACTGATTTTAATCTACTAAAAAGTGGATGATGAACATATTGTACTACTTCAAAAAACTTTTTCTTTTTTTTAAAAGCTAAAGCTTTTAATTTAATAAGCTGAGATTTGTTTAAACAAATAGGTTTTTCACAAATAACATTTTTATTATTTTCTATAGCAAACTTACAATCATCATAATGTTTTGAGTTTATTGATGAAATATAAACATAATCAAATTGATTCTTAAGAAAAAATTTTTCTTTATCATTATAAAACATTATTTTTTTTAATTTGATTTTTTTTTTGTCTTTTTTTGATAAAACTGAAACAATTTTTATTTTTCTGTTAGCTTGAATACTTGGTAAAACTTTTTTTAGAAGATGAGTGCTTTGCGACCAGATAGATAGTAAGTACATTTATATAAAAGAAACCAGAGTTCTTAAATGTGGATTAACTATAGCGTTTTCTAAAATAAGTTCTTTAATTTGGCTTAATGTAACCCATCTAAAATCGGACCCTATATCAATTTTTTTTGCAGATTTATATTCAACCATTATTGCAAGATTTCTTTTATTTCTAAGTCTTCCACCTTCTTCCGAAACCCACTGCTTAAAAATTATTTTACAATCTTTTTTGGGTGAAGGTTTAAAAAATTTTAAAAATTTTACATCACTACCTCCATGTGCTTTTTTTATATTACTGAAAGTCGCTTGAACGGTAGGACTAAGTTGAATAAAGTTGTAATTGCCGGGCTCAAATTTTGCATTAATTAGATAATGTGGAGTATTATTTATTTTCTTTTTGAGTAACCCTAAAATTCCACCATCATACCCTGGTTCTGTAAACATTGGCTGATCCCAACCACCTTTAGCTTCTCTCTTGAAACTGCTGAGAACTCTTACGCCCTCTACTCTATAAAAAGAACCAGAACTATGAGAAATAAAACCTTTTTTATTTAATTTCCAATTCTGACATTTATTTAATGGAATTGTTTTAATTTTAATTTTTGATTCCTTAATTACTTTTTTATACCAACTTTTTATATCATTAGTTGTATGTAATGGTTTATACTTTTTATCCAACTCATATCTTAAACTTTTGATTATTTTGTTTGAGGTTTTCATATAATTTTAGGAAACGGAACGTGCGAGATAAATTTACCACCTCTTTTGATAAATTTTTTCTCTTTTTTGAATATTTCATCTTTGAAATTCCAGGCACCTAGAAAAGCAAAATGAATATCATCTGGAATTTTCTTATACTTTAGTATTGGTATATGTGTACCAGGTGTAAATTTTCCAATTTTTGTAGGTGTTGTATCTAAGAAATAATCAATATATTTATTATCTAAATTACAAAAGTTTAGTACTGTACTTGATTTGTATGTTGCACCATAGCCTATTATTTTTTCTTTATTTTTTTTAAGATTTTTAAAAATTTTTAATAATCTTTTTTTTGAATTTATTACTTCTTTAGAAAATTTATTATAAATTTTAATATTATTTATGCCTAGCTTTGCTTCTTTGATTAAATTGTCTGAAACTACTTTAGATATTTTAATTTTTTTATTGGATATTTTTTTAAAATAAACTCTATTAGAACCACCATGAGTTTTAAGTTTTTCAATATCAAAAATAATAAGACCAGTATCTTTTGTAATATTTTTTAATGCAGATATTGAAAAAACATAAGAATGCTCATCATAAAACTGATCATATGATTTATTCTTTAAAACTTCGACTAATGAAGGATCCTCAAGTATAAAAACACCAGTATCACTAAGTGTGTAATTAACGGCTTTAAATGTTTCGTTAAGATTATGAATATGACTTATGGTATTTGCAGAATATATCACATCGATTTTTCCATTTTGGCGCACTATTTTTTTTGCTGTCTTATTTGTCCAAAATTCATCATACGTTTTTATGCCTGCTTTATTTGTTATTTTTGCAAGGTTTTTACAAGGTTCAACACCCAAGTTTTTGATTTTTTTAAAATGTTTTATAAAAACTCCATCATTACTTCCAATTTCTAAAATTGATTTCGGTTTAAATCTTGTCTTTATTGATTTTGCTAAAGTTGAATATGCAAGAGACATAGTTTTTGATGCTGAAGCCCTGTGAGCATATTTTTCATTAAACATCTTTTTTGGTGGCACAAACTTAGCAAGAGAAACAAGCTTTGTACTTTTATGAAAAATTAATTTTAAATTATAAAAGTACTCATTTTTTGGGTTCTTTTTAGTAAGAAAATTATTAGTTATTGGTTGCTTTCCCAAGTTAAGAAATTGTATTTTATTTTTCATATAATATTTTTTAGCTTGTTAATATTCAAACTAGTATCTTTGCCCAATAATTCAGAATCTTTCTTGTTTAATTTTTTTTTTAAAATTTTTGAATTAAGAGTTTTAGCAAAATTGTATGCAGTTTGTTTATTTCCTCCAACATTAATAATGCCTTTTTTTTTTAAAAGTTTAAGAGTTATTTTTGCTGCCTCAGTTTTTTTTAGAAAACTAGTTAAATAATCAGTAAAAGCAAATTTATGAGGAAAATAGTCATTATTCATGCAAATTCTTAATATTAAAGTATTCTTATAAATATGCATTGCTGACTCACCACCTAGTTTAGACCATCCATATTCATTTACAGGGTATAGATAATCGTTTTCTTTGTAGCTTCCTTTTTTTCCAGGATATACAAAATTAGTAGAAATATACACCAATTTTACTCCTTTTTTCATGCAACTGATGGCAACGTTTGCTGAACCAATAATATTTGTTTCTATACTTTTTTTCATTTGTATTCTGTGCTGTTTCATTGGTGTAGTGAAAGCTGCAGCATGAACGAAATAGTCAATTTTTTTTTTTGACATATAGTTTGAAATTGAACTTTGACTTAAAATATTCATTTCATTTTTGGCAGGAGCTAAAATTTTATATCTTTTGTTAGCTTGAATTAATGCTTTAGCAAATTCTCCTTTTCCACCTGAAATTAAAATTGTTTTCAAAATTAACGATACTCTCCCAATTTTTTATCTTTTATTGACAATATTGGCTGTCTTATACCCCATTTGATATTAAATTCTTTGTCTTTCCAATTAAATCCTGAATTATTTTTAGATGAATATTTTTTATTTAGTAAATATAATATAGTATTTTTATTATCTAAACAAAGATATCCGTGAGCAAATCCTTTTGGAATAAATAAAATATCATTTTTCTTCAATCTGTTATAAAAAATTTTACCATAATTTTTACCTTTATTGAGATTGATTGTTACATCAAGTATTTTTCCCTCTAAAATATAAACTAATTTTTCTTCGTCCTTTTTTTTATTAAAATGCATCCCACGTATTACATTTTTCTTTGATTGCGTTATAATGCTGTAATTAAATCTTTTTTTTATTTTATTTGGAACTACCTCAACCAAATATCCCCTATTATCGTTATATTTAACACTTTTAATTTTAAGAGGCTTCATTAAGGTTAAATTAATTTTCGTAAATATTTAGAATAGTTTGTATTTCCACAAAACTTAATCCTATTAACAATATTTTTTTTTTTAATCCAATTATTATTAAATGCTATTTCTTCAATACACCCGATTTTATAATTTTGTCTCTGTTCCACATTCTGAATAAAATTACTTGCACTCTGCAAATCATCAAAATTGCCAACATCCATCCATGCCGATCCCCGTCCAAGTTTTATAGTCTTAAGTTTATTCATATTTTTATATAAATTAATTAAATCAACAATTTCCAGCTCTTTTCTTTTAGATGGTTTTAATTGATTAGTTAATTCAACCACATTTTTATCAAATACATAAAGTCCTGTTATTATAGAATTTGAATTTGTTTTTTTTGGTTTTTCTATGATCTTTTTTATTTTATTTTTTTTGTTAAATTCCACTACACCATAGGATGATGTTTTATTACTTGGATACAGATAAATATTACATCCATTTTTTAATTTAAATGACTTCTTAATGAGCGGTGATAACATACTTCCAAAGAAAAAGTTATCGCCCAGTATCATTGCCACCGATTGATTTTTAATTAATTTTTTAGTAATTGTGAATGCTTCTGGTAAGCCTCTTGGTTTTTCTTGAATTACAAATTTTACTTTTATTCCTAAATCATTTTCATTTCCTAATGCTTTCTGAAAATTACCTTGCTGATCTTTATTTATAATAAATATGTAATCTTTTATTCCACACAACATCATTAAAGATAGAGGATAATAAAACATTGGTTTATCTAAAATTGGTAAAAGCTGTTTATTTACTGAATGAGTGAGTGGAAACATCCTTGATCCTGTACCTCCACAAAGAATTATAGCTTTTTTAATCAATTAAGCCCTGCCTTTTATTATCATATGATCTGTTAACATTTTTTATCCATGAGTCATTTTCAATGTACCAATTTATGGTTTTTTCTAATGTTTTATATAAATTATTTTGAATTTTATATTCAATATTTTTTTTAAAAAAGGTAGTATTCAAAGCGTATCTTTCATCATGTCCAGGCCTATCTTTAACCATTTTAATATAATCCTTACTGCTTAAGTTAGTTAATTTTTTATTTTTCATTATTTTGAAAATTTTCTGTGCAATTTCTAAATTATTTAGTCTTATGCCAGAGCCTAAATTCATCTTTTCAAATTTTTTATTTGAAATTATGACTTTCCAGATAGCATTACAGCTTTCTTTAACATACATCCATTCTCTGATATTTTTTCCTTTACCATAAATAGGAGCTTTTTGATTTTTTAAAAAAGAAGATATTAAAGTAGGAATATATTTTTCAGGAAATTGATATGGTCCAAAATTATTAGTCAAACATAAAATCTTTATTTTACAACCAAAAGTTTTATTAAAAGCTGTTGCAATTAAATCACTTCCACTCTTTGAAGCTGAGTATGGTGAGGAAGGATTATATGTATCGTGTTCTCTGAATTCACCCTTCTTTATTGAGCCATAAACTTCGTCTGTTGAAATATGAAATAATTTAATTTTTTTTAATTTATAATATTTGTTATAGGCGTGGAAAAGATTTGTAGCTGAATTAATGTTGTTTTTAATAAAATATATTGGATCATCTATTGATCTATCAACATGACTTTCAGCTGCAAAGTTTATAATATAATCTGGTTTATGTTTCATTAATATTTGGTATATTTTTTTTGTATTATTTAAGTTATACTTGATAAACTTATAATTATTCTTGTAAAATATTTTTTTAAATTTTTCAGGTGATGATACTTTAGAAATTTTATCTATATTTAGAATCTTAATTTTTTTTTTTGACAAAAAATTTATAAAATTCGTTCCTATAAAACCTGAACCACCGGTTATTAAAATTTTTTTCATTGGTTATCAATTTTAGGTCTAAACCAAGATTTTCTTAGAAGGTAAGAATTATATAGCCCACTCATCCTTGCAAAGTATCTTGCCTTTTTTTCTGGTTTTTTAAAATGAATTAAAATTTTTATAAAGGATCTAATAAAATAAGGTAAAGTAGTTATTAGACCATAAGTATATCCAAAATGTTTTTTTCTAAAATAAAACTTAGACCACATGTAATGCCAATTTCTGTTAATTTCTATTGTATAGTTAAATTTTTTATCATGCGACCCTAAAAAATTAGAATATTTAACAGGCACTTGATAAACATCATGATTATAATTCATAAAACGTTTTACTAAATCTGTATCTTCGTAATAAAGAAAAAAGTTTTCATCAAATCCATCTAAACTTAAGAATATTTTTTTTTTAACAAAAAAACAGGATATTCCGCGGGGTTTTTTAATTTTCTCCATTTTTGAAGAGTATTTATGTTGATCTTTTAATACTAAAATTCCAAAATTTTCATTTAAGTTACTACTTATATTTTCAAGCTCATTAATTGCATTTTTTTCCACATAATTGTCAGGACTACAAAAAAAAATATATTTTGTTTTAACTAAATTAGCACCAAGGTTAGCTGCCTGCCCAAAACCAGAGTTTCTATTAAGTATAACTTTTACATTTTTAAAGTTATTTTCTATATCTTTTTTTAAATTATTATTATTAGAGTTTTCAACAATTATTATTTTAGTTTCTTTATCAAATTTTTTTATATTTTTTTCAATTAAATGTGCACTTTTATATGAAACAATTATAACTGTAGTATCCATAAATTTTATATCTTATATTAAAAAATAATTTAAATTTTATAACAAAATTAATAGACTATAAATAAAATATTTATTTTAAAAATGAATAAAATTTTAGTAATTGATCCTGGAAAAGGTTGGGGACATTTTGTTTCAAAAATGTATTGTTATCAAAAATTATCTGAATACTTGAATTCTAAAATAGTATTTTTAACAAAGAGATCTACGCAAGCAGCTGATTATTTAAAATCAACAAACTTTTGTGAGGACGTTATATATCTTAAAGATTCAAAAAAAGGAATTTTAAATACATTAGATTACTTTAAATCTTTTGTTGATAATGTAAAAAGTATAAAAAAATTTAATTTTAAACACTGTTTTGTTTTTCACCCCTCTCTAAGATATTTATTAATTGCAAAACTTTCACATTGTAATGAAATATGGGGTTTAGGTTTTAAATATCAAAACTTATTTATTAAAAATGATAGAAGGTTATATTCAAATTTTTTTTCAAAAACTGTTAATGATAATGAAACATATGAGTTTGTTAAAAAAATTACACACTCATCATCAATAAAATTTAAACCATTATATAGCATAAATGAAAGTTCAAGAGATACTATAGGAATAATTATTGCAGCATCTGGTCATGAAAAAAAATGGTCAATTAACAATTACTTAGAGATAATAAATTATTTAAAGAAAAAAAATTACAAAAAATTTTTAATTATAAGTGGAATAGATCAATCAAAAGAAGAGGAGCTAATAAAAGAGAGTTTTAAAGATGAATTAGAATTTACTTTTACTGCATCTAAAAAAATTGACGAAGTTATTACTTATTTGAAATATTGTAAATTTTGTATTGGAAATGATACAGGTTTTTCTCATTTATCTGTAAATTTAGATATTGAAACCCTAATCATTTATGGAAATTGTATTCCTCAATCGTATTCTAGTTTAATAAATCATATTGATATTGATGATGATATTAAACGAAGTTCATCATCGATAAACACAATCACAACTGAAAAAGTTTTAACAAAATTATCAGAATTTTTGCATAGGAGAGGTGGCCGAGCGGTTTAAGGCGCACGCTTGGAAAGCGTGTATAGGGGAAACTCTATCATGGGTTCGAATCCCATTCTCTCCGCCATTAATTTCAAATCTAAAAATGGCTTTTATTCAAAAAAATCTAAAAATAGAAAATTTTTTTAAAAAATCCAATATTATCCTTAAAAATAGGTCCTAATTTAAGCTTACAGTCATAAGAGATTTTATTAAAAATTTCAAAAATGGTATAAAAGACAACTTCCTTATAAAAATTAATGACAAAAAATAATATAAATACTTATCAAGCAGACTCCATTAAAGTTTTAAAAGGTCTTGAAGCAGTAAGAAAAAGACCTGGCATGTATATTGGTGATACAGATGATGGAACTGGTTTACATCATATGGTCTATGAAGTTGTAGATAATTCAATTGATGAAGCATTAGCAGGTCATTGTAAAAAAATTGAGGTAAGTATAAATTCGGATGGGTCGATTACAGTTGAAGATGATGGAAGAGGAATACCAGTCGACTTTCATAAAGAAGAAAAAAAATCAGCAGCTGAAGTTATAATGACACAACTGCATGCTGGTGGAAAATTTGATCACGATTCCTATAAAGTTTCAGGAGGTCTGCATGGGGTTGGAGTTTCAGTAGTCAATGCTCTTTCACAAAAATTAGAATTATATGTTGAAAGAGATGGAAAAAAACATTTTGTAGAGTTTCTTAATGGCGAAACAAAAATACCACTTAAAGTAATAGGCAAGTCAAAGAATACTGGCACAAAAATCAATTTTTTACCTTCTAAAGATATTTTCTCATCTACAAAATTTAGTTTTTCAATTATTCAAAAAAGAATGCGAGAATTAGCTTTTTTAAATAAAGGAATTAAAATTATACTTAATGACCTAACTCAAAAAAAAATTAAAACTCATGAATTTAAGTTTGATGGCGGTATTAATGAGTTTGTTGAATTTTTAGATGAAAAAAGAGAAAAATTAAAAAATAAGAATGATAATGATTTATTTAGAAAGCCAATTTATATAGAGGGAATAAAAAGTAATATTGATGTTCAATGTTCATTAAAATGGAATGCAGGATATAATGAGGATGTCTACCCTTATACTAATAATATTTATCAAAAAGATGGAGGAACTCATCTTTTAGGATTTAGAAGCGCGTTAACAAGAGTTATAAATAAATATGCATCAGAGCAAAATTTATTGAAAAAAAGCAAAGTTTTACTATCTGGAGATGACGTTAAGGAAGGTTTGACATGTGTTCTTTCTGTAAAAATTCCAGATCCAAAATTTTCTTCTCAGACAAAAGACAAATTAGTTTCTTCAGAAGTAAGAAATATTGTTGAAAGTATAATTAATGAAAAACTATCAATTTGGTTTGACCAAAATCCATCTGTTTCTAAAATAATTTTAACGAAAATAATTCAGGCTGCTGTGGCAAGAGATGTTGCTAAAAGAGCAAGAGAAAACGTTAGAAGAAAAGGGGCTTTAGAACTCACTGGTTTACCTGGTAAATTGGCAGATTGTCAAAATTCAAAACAAGAAGGTACAGAATTGTTTATTGTTGAGGGTGACTCAGCTGGAGGATCAGCTAAGCAGGGAAGAAATAGAGAGTATCAAGCAGTGCTTCCATTAAGGGGAAAAATTTTAAATACATACACTGAGATAAATGGATCTAAAAAAAATGGAAATCAAAGTGACCTAAGAACAAAATCGCTATCAAAGATGATTTCTTCAAATGAAATTGTTACATTGATAAATGCTCTTGGATTAGACCCCAAAACAGAAGAAATAGATTTAGAGGATTTAAGATACGGAAAAATTATAATCATGACAGATGCAGATGTTGATGGTTCACATATTAGAGCGCTACTTTTAACTTTTTTTAATAATATGCCTTTTAATAAATTAATAGAAAAAGGCCATGTTTATTTAGCCCAACCACCTCTTTTTAAAATTAACAAAGGCTCTAAAGGTATTTACATAAAAGATGAAAAAGATCTTGAAAATTATATAATTAAGAACTCTAAGGATATTAAAAAAGTAAAGAAAAACTCTAAAGAATTTGATAAAATTATTCAATTAGAAAAATCTAAACTAAACATTCAACGGTTTAAAGGTCTTGGAGAAATGAATCCTGAAGAATTATGGAATACTACTTTAAATCCAGAGACAAGAAATTTGCTTCAAGTTCAATATTCAAAAAATCTTCAAAAAGATCAAAACCTTATACAAACATTAATGGGTAACGATGTTGCTTCTAGAAAAGATTTTATTGTAGATAACGCTATAAATGTTGTTAACTTAGATATTTAATTAATGGAGTTAAGCAGCAATTCCAAATCATCGTACTTGAACAAAATTACATACGTCAATTTAAGGTGGATAGGTGTAATAGGTCAATTCATTACTATAAATGCCGTAACATTCTTATTTAAATTTGAATTTAATTTTTTACTTGCAAATTTTATAGTGTTATTAGGAGCTTTAAGTAACATTTTCTTATTTTATTTTTTTAAAAAAAACCAATTACAAGAAAAAATATCTTTAACTTTTCTTACGCTTGATATTATACAATTAAGTTTTTTGCTTTATTTAACTGGTGGTACCATAAATCCATTCTCGATATTTTTGATTATACCAAGTATATTTGCCTCAAATAGTTTAAGTATTAAAACAAACATTTTATTAATAATTTTGACAATATCCTCAATTATTATACTTACTTTTTATCATCAAGAATTACCTTCACCATTAAACGAATATATATTTAGTAACTACTATTATTACTCAGTCCCTTTAGCTTTAATTGTTGCACTTATTTTCCTGAATTTTTTTGCTTTAACATTTGGAAATGAGTCAAAAGTTAGAAAAGATGCATTGGATAAAATTCAGGAAGTTATTTCCAAAGAGAATGAATTAGTTTCATTAGGTGGACAAGCTGCAGCAGCTGCTCATTCTTTAGGTACACCACTTTCTACAATTAAAATTATTTCTCAAGATTTGTATGATAATTTTAAAAACAATAAAGAATTAAAAAAAGATGTTGAATTACTTTTAAGCCAGGTTGATAGATGCAATATAATATTAAAAAAATTATCTTTAAATCCTGTAGTTGAAGATGATTTTATAGATAAGGATACCACTCTGCATAACTATGTAAAAGAAATTGTGAATTCTTTTAAAGAAATATCAGATAAAAATTTTATCATTAATACTGAGCAGAATTATAATTCTTTTGAAATTTCAAAATTAATTGAAGTTGTTTATGGTATAAGAAATTTTATTGGAAATGCAAATAAGTTTGCAAAAAAAAATATCTATGTTTCAATAATGAGTAACAGCGAAAACTCCTCAATATCAATTGAAGATGATGGTTTAGGATTTCCAAAAGATATATTAACCAAAATTGGAGATCCATATATAAAATCATTGCAATCTAAAAACAGATCAAGAGCTGGATTGGGCTTAGGTATATTTATAGGCAAAACTTTACTTGAAAAAAATAAGGCAAAACTTTTAATTAGAAATTCTGAGACCAGAGGTGGTGCTGAAATAAAAATAGAGTGGTCTAATAATGATTTAATTAGTCTTTAGTGAAGATTTTTATTTTCAAACAAACCACTTAATTGATTTATCATAACATCCCCTAGTTCTTGTACGTCTGAAATCTTGATAGCTTTTTTATAATATCGGGATACATCATGACCAATTCCTATAGCTAATATTTCTACTTCACTTTTATTCTCAATAAATTTAACAATTTTTTTCAAATTTTTTTCCAAAAAATCACCTGAATTAACCGATAATGTTGAGTCGTCGACTGGTGCACCATCTGAAATAACCATAAGGATTTTTCTTTCTTCTTTTCTTTTTTTTAATCTATTAAATGCCCACGTAATAGCTTCACCATCTATATTTTCTTTTAATAAACCCTCTTTAAGCATTAATCCCAAATTCTTTTTTGATTGTCTCCAATGTGAATCTGCACCTTTGTAAATTATGTGTCTTAAATCATTAAGTCTTCCAGGATTTTTTGTTTTACCTAATCTATTCCACTCCTGGCGACTTTTACCACCTTTCCAATTTTTTGTAGTAAATCCAAGTATTTCAACTTTAACCGAGCATCTCTCTAAGGTTCTGGATAAAATATCAGCACATATTGCAGCTATAGTAATTGGTCTACCTCTCATCGATCCAGAGTTGTCAATTAAAAGTGTCACAATTGTATCTTTAAAGTCTAAATCTTTTTCTTTTTTAAATGATAAGGAATTATAAGGATCAATGATAATTCTCGTTAATTTTGAACTATCTAACAAACCTTCTTCCAGATCAAATTCCCATGATCGATTCTGTTTTGCCATTAATTGTCTTTGTAATTTGTTCGCTAACTTGGTAATTAAATCTTGAAAACTCGTTAGCTGTTGGTCTAAATTTTTTCTGAGTTTTTGAATTTCCTCAGCTGTATCTAGACTTTCTGCTTTTGCAACTTCATCAAATTCTGTAGTAAATATTTTGTACTCTTTATCGCTTACACTTAAATTTTTTTTTTGTATAATATTTTCTGACTCTGTATCTTCGTTATTTTCACTACCAAGCTGATCTTCAAGTCTAAACTCATTTACATCATCCTCGCTATCCATCCCCTGGCTTATATTTTCATCTTCGCTTGTTTTGCTAGAGTCATTATTATCTTTGTCTTCATTATTATTAGAATTATTTTGATCTTGCGTATCATCATTTTCTTCATTTTCTTTTTCAGTTGTGTCATCATTTTCAAATATATCCATACTTTCTAAAATTTCAGAAAATTTAGCATTGTACACTTCTTGATTTTCTAAATTTTTGTTTAAAAATTCAAAATGTTTGTCTATTGACTTATTAAAATCTTTCTCCCAAAATTTAAGAATTTCTTTGTTCTCTGGATATAACTCGACATTAAAAAATTTGTTTGTCATATAAATTTCAAAAGCATCAACAATATTTGTATCTTCTTTTTTTGTTATTTTTTCTTGTTTAAGATGTTGAAGTCTATTTTTATAATTTTCTTTAAAATTTTTGGAAATCCCTTTTAGCATCTCTGAACCAAGTAATTCATATCTTACTTTCTCTGCAAGCTGGTACAGTGTTCTGCATGAGGGGTTTTTTGGGTTATTTTTATCTAATAATTTTTTGTTTGAAAATCTTCTTTTTAAAGCCTCAGAATCTGTTTCAGCTCTTAATTTTTTAAACTGATTTTTATCATTAATGTTGTCAATCTCTCCTATATCATAAACTTTTTCGAAATTTTTTTTATTTTTATCAACTTTATAGTCATCTGAAATTACTCTGTAAGTTGATTGAAGTGCTTGTTTGAATTTTTCTTTAATGCTGTCTTCTTTGTTCATCAAATTTGAATATTGATCATTGACTCTGGCAACTCGTCCCCAAAACATCTTTGATAATATTCGGCAATAGTATTTTTCTCAGCATCATCACATTTGTTTAAAAATGTTACTCTAAATGCATATCCAATATCTTTAAAAATTTCAGAATTTTCTGCCCAGTGCAAAACTGTTCTAGGACTCATTACTGTAGATATATCACCAGCCATAAAACCTTTTCTTGTAAGTGAAGCAACTTTTATCATGTTTGAAACTTGTTCTTTACCTTTAGGATTATTTAAATTTTTGTTCTTACCTAATATAATTTCCATTTCTTTATCTAAACTAAGATAGTTTAATGTAGATACGATATTCCATCTATCCATCTGTCCCTGATTAATTTGTTGTGTCCCGTGATATAATCCGGTTGTATCACCTAGTCCCACAGTATTTGTTGTTGCAAAAAGCCTAAAAAATTTGTTTTGTTTAATAACTTTATTTTTATCTAATAAAGTAAAGCTACCTTCCGACTCTAGTACTCTCTGAATAACGAACATCACATCTGGTCTTCCAGCGTCATATTCATCAAAAACTAAGGCAACAGGATTTTGAATCGACCAAGGTAGTATTCCCTCTTTAAATTCAGTAATTTGTTTACCATCTTTTATTATTATTGAGTCTTTTCCTATTAAATCAATCCTACTAACATGACTATCAAGATTAATTCTTATACAAGGCCAATTTAATCTTGCAGCGATTTGTTCAATATGCGTTGATTTTCCGGTTCCATGGTATCCTTGAATTAAAACTCTTTTGTTAAAAGAAAATCCCGACAAAATAGCTAATGTTGTGTCTTTATCGAACTTATAAGTTTTATCAATTGCTGGGACGTACTCACTACTTTTTGAAAATGCATCAACTTCCATTTCACTTTCAATCCCAAAAGTTTGTTTAATAGACAACTTGATGTCAGGTATATGGTTAATATTTGGTGTCAATTTTATCCTTATATGTATTTTTTAATTGAGTATAAGCTAGAGTTATTACTTTAAGCTTGTCTTCAAATTTTTTATTTCCAGAATTCATATCAGGGTGAAATTTTTTGACAAGCTTTTTAAATTTTTCTTGAACTTTTTCCCATTTCAATCCAACACTAATTCCTAATATATTAAAGGCTTTTATATCGTTGTTATCAAATTTAAATTTATTCATGTTATTAAAATCATTATTAAATTTAAATTTGTCCATCTCATCTTTTAAAGCATTACTCCAAAGAACTTTGAAGAAATTGTCAGATGAACTAAAACTTTGTGTTGGTTTATGCCAAGTCATGTCAGATCTTAAAAAATCAATTATTTGTTGATCACTCATACCTGTAAAATAATTCCAACTTTTATTAAATTCTTTAACATGGTTTAAACATAGTAATCTATAATTTTTACTATTATCTCTTTCTTTAGGTGCTTTAAAAAGACCCTCCTCTGAGCAATTATTCCAATCACAAATATTTTTCATGATGTATAATACTTTATAAAATGAATATTAATCAACTAATTGAAACAATAGAAAAAAAAATTATGTCGCAGGATTGTATTTCAAAAGTTTATATAGAGGATAAGTCATTTTTGCACAAAAATCATAAATCTAATGAAAATGGAAAATTTCATATTGTTCTTTCGATTGAGTCTGATGAGTTAAAGAATAAAAGTAAATTATATTCAACAAGGTTTATTTACAAAATTTTAGATGATGAATTAAAAAAATTTATTCATTCGTTGCAAATCAAATTACTTTAGACTGTTAGAAATATATTTTTTTAAATCTGAAGGACTGATTTGAAAGTCAACTACTATCTTTCCAAAATCTTTTATCAAAATTAGGTTAATGTTATTTGAATTATTTTTCTTGTCGCTCCTCATATAATTCATAATTTTAGATACATGTTTTTTTTTAAATAATTTTTCAATTTTTGGTTTCATCTCAATTTTATTAATATGATTTATAATAGTATTAAATTTTTGCTTTGATAAAAATCTTCTTTTAAAACTAAATTCTACCGCATTTTTAATACCTAAAATTACAGCTTCTCCATGATTTAATTTTTTAGAAAAGCCTAAAGTAGACTCATATGAATGAGCAAAGGTATGACCTAAATTTAATACCTTTCTGTAGTTCTTTTCGTTCTCATCTTTTTCTACAACTCTTTTTTTTAAATTACAGCTTTTAATTATGGATCTTTCAATGAAAGGTGATTTTAATTTTAAAATTTTTTTTAAATTTTTGTCTAAATAGAGAAAATTATTAAAATTATCTATAATACTACTTTTTAATATTTCAGCATATCCACAAATAATTTCTCTTTCTGGTAAAGAAGCTAAAATGTTCATGTCAGAAACAACTAAATCAGGTTGATAAAAACTTCCAATCAGATTTTTTCCAAATTTATTATTTACGCCTGTTTTGCCTCCAATGGATGAGTCTACTTGTGATAGTAAAGTTGAGGGAATATTTACGTATTTCATGCCTCTTTTAAATGTACTAGATGCAAAACCAACTATATCTCCAATAATTCCTCCACCAAAAGAAATAACACAGTCTTCCCTATTAAACCTATTTTTAAATAAAATTGTATGAATTTTTTCAATTGTTCGGTAATTTTTGTTTTTTTCTGATGCCGTTATTTCTATTTTAAAAAGTTTATTTATTTTTAATTTTTTGTATAGAATTCTTTTAAACTTTTGAGGAATATTTTTGTCTGTAACTATTAAACATTTATCAAATTTTAAGTGATTAGCTTTTAAAATTTTATCAATTTTACTTATTAGATTTCTTCCAATTACAATTTGGTAGCTCTTAGTGCTTGTTTTAATTGATATTTTATTTGTATTCATAAATATCTAATATCTTATTTATAATTTCAATCTTGTCTAATTTATCACAATTAATCCTGTAATTCGACATGCTATAAAATTTTGATCTTTCTTTTATTAGATTGTTAATTTGACCCTTAGTAAGATTTATTGCTAATGGTCTTTTCTTGCTCTTATATATCCTTTTTATTATTGTTTCATTTTTCCAATCTAGCCAAAAAGATAAACAATTTTTCTTACACATTTTTCTGATTGAGACATTTATAAAACCTCCTCCACCTAAAGATATTACAGAATTTTCTGAACTAAGAAATTTTAAAGATATTTTTTCCTCAATTTTACGAAAATAATTCTCTCCATATTTAGTAAAAATTTCTGATATTTTAGAATCCTCAGTTTCTTCAATTTTTTTATCAATATCAATAAATGTTAAGTTTAATTTTTTTGATAAAATTTTGCCAATTGATGATTTTCCAGATCCCATCATTCCAATTAATACAATATTTTTATTTGATTTCATGAGTTTCTATATTGAAAAAACACAAATATGTCTTATTTTGAAATTATTAAATTATATGCAATTTACAAAAAATACAAGTAAAGACAAAATTTTTAGCTTAGGGACAATTTTAAAAATTATAATAGCAATTTTCATAATTGTATTTGGCATTATTGTGATTAACCAGATTAATTTGCCCGCTCCGGACAAACAAATTGAAAAAATTTTACCAAATGAAAATTTCAAAACAATTAAGTAAGATTTTAATTTCTGCTTCTTTTTTTTTGTTTGTTCTATCAGCCCAAGCTCAGGAAGTTAAAGAGATTTGGTCGGAAATAGAAAAAAAAGAGATTAAAAATACTGAATCAAAAAATAATGTAGGCACATCTATTAATACAGAACAACTTGAAGGTGTTAAAGTAAAACTTTCTGATGAGAATATTGTAGTTGATAAAAATTTAGACAATTCTAATATTTTATTGGCTGGATTATTTGACCCTGATGACAATGATCTCAACCTTGATATGTGGTCAAAAACAGATGGAACTGAAATTAAAAAGTTACTTGAAAAAATACAGTCTAAAAATTTATCAAGTTTCTCTGAGAGGTTAATGGATGTAGCATTGTTAACAAACTCTTATATTCCAAATCAAAACTTTTCATTACACGAATTCGAAAATTTCACACTTGACCATCTAATTAAAAAAAAAGATTTTGATTTAGTTGAGGAGTTTATTCAAAAAAATTCATCAATAAAAGATAAAGAAAGACTCATAAAACACGTAGCTGATTATTACTTGTCATTAAACGAAATAGAAAATTCATGCTCTGCTATTGATAGTTTAAGTTTAATAAACGATGAATACTTAATATATTTTAAAATTTATTGTTTAATAACTCAGAATAAAAAAGATGAGGCTCAGTTGTTGTTTGATCTTAACTCTGAGCTAGATTCTTTTAATGAGTTTTTTGTTAAAAAGTTTGAGGTGTTAATGGGATATGAGGATAATAATTTTATATTATCTGATGATAATGTTCTTTATTTTCACTTATCTCACAAAACAGATAAGAATTTTCTATACTATCCATCAGTAGAGTCCGAGGAATTCATTTGGAAATATTTGTCTAATTCTAAATTACTCAAAAATCTAAATGATTTTAATCTTAGTGATATTGATCAGGTAAAGTTTTTAGAGAAAGCAACCAGTGAAGGTATTTTTGATGAAAGAGAGCTATTGAATTTATATAAAAAATTCCAATTTGAGATTGATGACCTTATTAATTATGAGGATACATTAAAAAATTTAACAGATTATGAAGGAAGAGCTTTAATGTATCAGAGGTTTTTACTAACTGATAATCTTGAAAATAAACTTTCATTGTTATTAAAATTGAATAATTCCTTTGAAAAATCAAATTTCAAAAAATCATTTGACGATGAATTATCTAAGTTATTAAAAAAAATGGATAAAAAAGAAATTCCTTCAAAGTTTTCTGAATTCTACCAAACTAATTTAATTACTGAAGAAAACAAAAAAAATAAAATTAAGTTTAATAATGAAGTTTTTCATCAATCAAAAGTATTAAATTATTTTTTGAATAAGCAAAGTTTACCTAAAACACAAAAATTGACTGACAATTTGTTGTCAAAGATGAAAAAAGATAAAAATTACTCCTTCGACTTTAAAGACATTCTATTACTACAATCATTGAGATCAGATGGAATTCAAATAGATCAAATTGATGAGCTCTCTCAATATAAATCTGAATTAAATTCAGAAATTGACAAAATGATAGAGAATAAGGAGTCGGGCATGATACTATTAAAATTAGTTGAAATTATTGGTGAAAAAGAATTAAACGAATTAAACAGTGAGTCACTAAATTTTGTAATTGAAATTATGAATAGAACAAAATTAATTAGCCTGAGAAACGAACTATTGTTGGAAATTCTTCCATTAAAAGTTTAAAATACTTCAATCAATCATGACAATAAAAAAAATTATAACTGAGCCTAACAAGATTTTAAGACAAATCTCAAAACCCGTATCAATAGTGGGTAATGAAGAAAGAAAGTTAATGGATGACATGTTGGAAACAATGTATGCAGCTAATGGTATTGGATTAGCAGCAATTCAAATTGGTATTCCTAAAAGGATTATAGTGATGGATATTTCAAAGGATGGAAAGAAAAATCCAATGTATTTTGTAAACCCTATAATTGAAAACAAAGATAAAGAAAAAACAACATATGAAGAGGGATGTTTGTCTGTCCCAGATTATTTTGCAGAAGTTGACAGACCAAAATATTGTGAGGTTAAATATTTAGATTATAATGGAGAAAATAAAATTTTAGAAGCCAATGGCCTTCTTGCAACTTGTATACAACATGAAATGGATCATCTTGAAGGAATTTTATTTATAGATTACTTGTCAAAATTGAAAAAAACAATGATTGTTAAAAAATTATCAAAAAGAAAAAATCCTCCTGATAGAATTATTGTTTAATGAGCAAAAAAATTGCTTTCATGGGTACACCCACTATTTCTGGGCAAATACTCAAGTCATTGTACCAAAATGGTTTTGATATTGAGGTTGTTTATACTCAACCACCTGTAGCATCGAATAGAGGGCATAGATTAAATAAGTCACCTGTTCATATAATGGCTGAAATATTAAATATACCTGTTAGAACTCCAATTGAATTAGATAATACTGAAGAAAAAAATTTTCTTAAGAAACAAAATATAAGTTTGGGTATTGTTGTTGCCTACGGTCAAATTCTTAAAAAAGATATTTTAGAAATTCCAAAATATGGATGGATAAATATTCATTATTCACTTTTACCAAAATTAAGAGGTGCTGCTCCCATTCAAAGAGCTATTATGAACAGTGAGAAATCAACAGGTATTTCTATAATGAAAATTGATGAAGGTTTAGATTCTGGTCCCGTCTGTAATCAATATTCTATAAATATTTTAGAAAATGAAAATAGTGAGGATCTTTCTCAAAGATTAAGTAATTTAGCATCTGAAAAAATTCTACAAAATATCGATGATATATTGGATAATAAAGTTTCTTTTAAAGAGCAAGATCATAGTAAATCTACATATGCAAAAAAAATTAAAAAAGAAGAAGGAAAAATAAATTGGGAGGATAGTAATTTAAAAATCATAGGAAAAATTAATGGTCTATATCCTAATCCAGGAGGTTGGTTTGAATTTAAAGGTGAAAGATATAAGATACTAAAAGCAGAAAAATCAATTTTGAGTGGAAAATCAGGATATGTCTTATCAGATAATTTTGAAATTGGTTGTGGCGAAAATTCAATAAAGATCATTGAGATACAAAGACAAGGTAAAACAGTTCAAAAAACTAAGGAATTTCTGCGGGGTAGCCAAATTACTAAAGGCACTGATTTGAATTAAAGATGTTCAGATATCAAATTCTAATTGAATATGTTGGATCTTCTTTCATAGGTTGGCAGATACAAACAAAAGGCAAAACTATACAAGGATTAATTCAAAAAAAAATCTCATATCTTTTAAATGAAAAAATTACACTTATTGGTTCGGGAAGAACAGATACTGGTGTTCATGCAATTGAGCAATCTGCACATTTTGATGTCGCTGAAAAAATCCAAAATTTAAATAAATTTTTAAAATCAATTAATTATTTTTTAAATAAATATGAAATAGCCATTTTAAAAATAAAAAGAAAAAATATTAGATTCCATGCACGTTTTTCTGCAAAAGAGAGAGTTTATAAATATGTTATTTTCAATCAATTAAGTAAACCGATCCTTCAAAATAAGCGAGGATGGTTTGTTATTAAAAATCTTGAATTAGAGATAATGAAAAAAGCAGCAAAAAAGTTAATTGGAACTCATGATTTTTCAACTTTTAGAGCATCTGGATGTAATGCAAAGAGTCCAATAAGATCAATTAAATCAGTTAAAATTAAAAAGATAAAAAACAAAATTGAATTAGAGTTTAGATCTCAATCATTTTTAAAACAACAAGTTAGGTCAATGGTTGGTTGTTTAAAATATATTGGTGAAAAAAAGTGGACATTAAAAAAATTTACAAGCGTAATTAAATCAAAAAATAGAAGTTTATGCGCACCGCCAGCACCGCCAGAAGGATTATTTTTGAAAAAAGTCTTATACTAATTTTTCCTATTACCCATTGAGAATTTTTTATTAATTCTCCACCTTGATTCTGCTCTTACAATATAGCCACAACAATTTTTTGACTTACATTTACAAGGAAATTGTTTGTAATCTTTGTCGTAACCAAATCCATAGTCACAAGTTAATTCCTCACCTTTTTTAATATCTTTTATAGCTTTAACCCAAATTTTAAGCCCCTTACCATCGTAGTCACAATTATTTTCACATGAGTGATTTATTAGACCAGCTGTATTCCATGGGAAATCCCCATCGAGATCATATCTTTTATTAATTGTAAATAAATATATTGGTTTACTATTATCGTATTTATCAGAATTCTCTGTTTGTTTTTTGGTAATTAATTTTCCAATGTAATCTATTATTTTTTCACCTTCTCTTATGTTTCTTGTGGCGTAAAGTCCTTTACCTTTTTTATCAATATCAGACTTTTTAATCTTATATAATTTCATTTATTTGTGTTTAGTGATTAAAAAAATATTATCAATTAAATTCTATCAACGCATCAACATGTCTTTGGGTACTACTTTGTAATGCTTTAAGATCATAACCACCTTCAAGAATTGAAACGACCCTACCATTACAAAAAGATTTGGAATATTCCAAAGTCCTTTTGGTAATTGTATAATAATCCTCTGTATTTAATCTCATTTGCGCTAACGGATCGTCAATATGTGCATCAAAACCTGCAGAAAATAACAAAAATTCTGGTTTGAACTGCTTTATTTTATTTAAAACATTTTCATATGCATTTAAATATACTTCAGATGTTGTTCCAGCTTCTAGTGGAATATTTAATACATTATTAAATTTTCCATTTTCCTTATGTGAACCTGAGCCGGGGTAATAAGGGTATTGGTGGGTAGAAACATACAATACCTTTTCATTATCATAAAAAATATTTTGAGTTCCATTACCATGGTGAACATCAAAATCAATTATTGCAATTTTTTTGTATTTATACTTTTCAATTAGGTAATTAGCACCAACGGCTACGTTATTATAAATACAAAATCCCATAGCTTTATCTTTTTCTGCATGATGACCTGGAGGTCTTACAGCACAAAAAGCATTTTTAAGTTCTTTATTTTGTACTCCATCTATTGCTGTAATAATTGAACCTACTGCATCTTTAGTAGCATCTTTACTCCCAGGTGAAACAATTGTGTCACCATCTAAAAATACTAAACCCTTTTTTGGAAATGACTGTTTAACATGTTTAATATATTCTAATGAATGAGTTTTATTTAAAAAAAATTCATCAAACTTGTTGGGTTTTTTCCATATAAGATTTTTGTTATCTACTTTTTTAAAATTATCAATTATTGCAGTAACCCTATCAATTTTTTCTGGATGACCATTTCCTGTATTATGGTTTTTATAAGTATCTGAAGTAATTAGACCAGTCTTCACTTAAAATAATTTTTTAAAACTTTTGTATATATTAAACTCAATTTTTTTAAATCAGTAAGTGAGACAGCCTCATCAACTTTATGCATAGTTTTTCCTACTAGGCCAAATTCTAAACAAGGAGTTATTTTCCTAATGAACCTTGCATCTGATGTGCCTCCAGTAGTTGAAAGTTTAGGTTTTATTTTAGTAACTTTTTTAATAACATTTTGTATCATAAATGTTGTACTATTAGGCTTTGTAAGAAAAGCTTCACCTGAAACACTGTAATCAATTTTATATTTAGATTTAGTTTTATTACATATTTTTTTTAAAATTTTATTAATTTTCTTTTTAATGGAATTTGAAGTGTGCAAATTATTAAATCTTATATTAAATGAAGCATATGCAATACCTGGAATTACATTATCTGCAATATTATTTATGTTAATTTTTGTAATTTCAAGATTTGTTGGTTGAAAATCTTTCGTACCTTTATCAAATCGTAAATCTTTTAGTTCTTTCAGTATTCTTACTAGAGCAGTCGAAGGGTTATTTGCTCTATGAGGATATGCTACATGCCCTTGAACTCCTGTAATTGTTAATCGACCGTTCATACTTCCTCTTCGACCAATTTTAATCATTTCACCTAATTTATTAGGATTAGTTGGCTCTCCAACCAAGCAAAAATCTATTTTCTCTCGTTTCTTTTTTAAATAGTCTACAACTTTTTTGGTTCCATTAATGGCTACACCTTCCTCATCTCCAGTGATTAAAAGACTTATTGATCCATTAAATCCTCTATTTTTTTCAACAAAAACGCTTATAGCTGACACAAATGCAGCTATAGAGCTTTTCATATCATTTGCACCCCTTCCGATTAAATGTCCTTTTTTAATTGATGGTTTAAACGGATTTACTGTCCAATCTCTTAAATTTCCAGCAGGAACAACATCAAGATGTCCCGCATAACAAAAATTAGGACTTTTATCCCCTAATCTTGCATATAGATTTTTAACTGGAGCATTTCCTTTTTCTTTAAACTCCAGAATTTTAGTTTTAAATCCAAGTTTTTTTAATTTTTTTTCCAAAAATTTCATTATTCCTGCATCTATAGGGGTTACAGTTGGAAATCTAATTAGCTCTTTAGCTAATTGAAGTTCATTTATAATTTTCATCGAAACTATTCTCTCAAGAGATCGTTAATAGAAGTTTTAGATCTTGTTTTCTCATCTACTTGTTTAATTATTACTGCACAATATAGTGAGGGCGCAGTTGAGCTATTTTTATCAGGAAGTGAACCTGGAACTACAACTGAATAAGGAGGAATTTTTCCATAAGTAATTTCTCCAGTCTTCCTATTAACAATTTTAGTAGATTGTCCTATATACATTCCCATACTCAGCACGGATCCTTCACCTACAATTACACCTTCTACAACTTCAGACATTGCACCTAAAAAAACATTATCCTCGATAATAGTTGGCAGAGCTTGTGCAGGTTCTAAAACTCCACCCACACCCGAACCTGCTGAGATATGGCAATTTTTTCCAATTTGGCTACAGCTTCCTGCTCTTGCAAATGTATCAATCATTGTTCCTTCATCTATGTATGCACCAATGTTAACGTAGCATGGCATTAGAACTGCATTCTTTCCAACAAAACTTCCTTTTCTTACTGGAGAGTTAGGTACCATTCTAAAACCCGCTTTCTCATGATCTTCTTTTGTCCATCCTGCAGTCTTACCCTTTAGTAGATGAGCTTTATCATACCAACTACTATATGGACCGTTCAAATTCTCCATAGGATATAATCTAAAACTTAACATGATTGCTTTTTTCAAATGTTGATGAGTTATCCATTCACCATTTATTTTTTCAGCAACTCGTGACTTTCCGCTATCTAAATCATCAATAACTTGATTTATTGTATCTTTTAAAGACTGATCAGAAGCGGGATTTATTTCATCTCTTTTGTCCCAAGCTTCATTTATTAAGTTTTCTATACTCATAATTTATGAGTTTTTTTTTATCCTTATTTCTTTTAAAAATAAAGAGAGATTTTCTATTTTATAGTCAATATAGTCTTTGTCAGATTCTTTTTTACCCCAATATTCATTATTGATTAGCCAAACTGTCGTAGCTCCTCTTTCTTTTCCAATTGACAAGTTTTTTGCAATATCTTCAATATAAATTGTTTCTTTTGGGTTAATATCAAATTTTTTTACCATCAGATCGAATGCTTTCGATGCAGGTTTTGGGCTATATTCCGCATCAACTATATCAAATACATCTTCAAATAGATCATCAATCCCTAAATGTTTAGTTATATTACTAACATGCTCACTAGAACCATTGGTAAAAACGAACTTTCTTAAATCCAACTTTTCTATTTCACCTCTCAAAACTAAATCCTTTTCCATAAAAGATAGGTCAATGTCATGAACAAAATTTAAAAACTCTTTAGGAGGAATATCGTGATGTATCATTAATCCATTTAGACTTGTATTATATTTATGAAAGTAGTCAGTTTGTAATTTTTTAGCTTCGACTAAGTTAATTTTTAATTTTTCAGAAATGTATTGTGTCATTCTTTTACTTACTTGACCAAATACAGACTCTAAATCTTGATAAAGAACACCATCACAATCAAATAAAATATTTTTTATATTTTTCATTTTCTTATTAATGTGCCAGCACCTTTATCTGAGAATAATTCAAAAAGAATTGAATATTTTTTTCTTCCATCAATAATTCCGACACCAGTAACTCCATTCATTATTGCATCTAAGCAGGTATTAATTTTAGGTATCATGCCCTCTGTTATAACTTCATTCTTTATCATCTCTAAAATTTCAGATGACGTAATTTCCTCAATGAGCTTTTTTTCTTTATCAAGTACACCTTCAACATTGGTCATTAATAATAATCTTCTACATTTCAAAGATTTAGCTATAGCACCAGCAGCTGTATCTCCGTTAATATTATAAGTTTGATTATTCTTACCTTTTCCTAAAGGTGATATAATTGGAACTGAATTTAATTTAATTATATCTTTTATAATATTTGTATTTATTTTATTTGGCTTTCCAACAAATCCAAGTTCCTCTGCTTCTGGAATAACTTCAATAACATTATTTTTTTTTGTGTTTATCGAGACTGCATTTGATCCTTTTTCAATTAAAGAATTAACAATGTCCTCGTTAAAATCAATAAGAACATCCTCAACTATATTTATAATTTTTTCACTCGTAACCCTTAAACCTCTAATAAATTTTGATTGAATATTTGATTTTTCTAATTCTCTTTTGATTCTAGGGCCACCTCCGTGGACTATTATTATTGATAATCCTAACTTATTTAGAATACTTATATCTGAAATAAAATTGTTAAAAATATTTCTATCAATAAAAACGTTTCCTCCATATTTAATAACTATTAATTCATTTTTGTATTTATCTATGTATTTTTTAACCTCTTCGATGGAAGGACCATCTTTTGGTACTATTTTTTCTATTTCCATTTCTACTAAACAGTTTTGACAGTCGTTCTTTTGATTATTATGTACTGTTGTGCCATTGTTAATATGTTATTTATAGTCCAGTAAATAACTAGTCCTGCTGGGAAAGGAGCTAGTATTACAGTCAAAAATAATGGAAAGAACATAAATATTTTTGCTTGAACAGGATCAGGAGGCGTTGGATTTAGTTTTTGCTGCATCCACATTGAAACACCCATTAAGCAAGGCCACACACCTATTAGTAAAAAAGAAGGGGGATCCCATGGAATTAGTCCAAATAAATTAAATATGGATGTAGGATCTCTTTCACTTAAATCTTTTATCCAACCAAAAAAAGGCTGATGTCTCATCTCAATTGTTACAAATAAAACTTTATAAATTGCAAAGAAAAAAGGTATCTGTATAAAAATTGGAAGACACCCACTTATTGGATTAACTTTTTCTCTTTTGTATAATGCCATCATCTCTTGTTGAAGTTTCATTTTATCCTCTTTATGCAACTCTTTTAGTCTTGTCATTTCTGGCTGAAGAACTTTCATTTTAGCCATGGACCTAAATGAGTAATTTGCGAGTGGAAAAAATGCTAATCTTATACAAGCAGTTATCATTATAATTGCTATTCCAAAATTGCCAGCTAGATTAAAGAAATATTGAATTGCAAAGAATAAAGGTTTTACAATGAAGTAAAACCACCCCCAATCAATTGCTAAATCAAACTTATTAATATTTTCACTCTCAGCATATCCATCAATAACGTTTACTTCTTTTGCAGCAATTATTACTCTAATTGAGTTGCTTTTTGTCTCGTTTGCACCAACTTCTGTTGCATTCGTTTCAATAAAATTTGCTCTAAATTTATTTTTGTAATCAAAATCAGATCTAAAACTTTTATCCTTTTCAGGGATAAGACTAGTAAGCCAATACTTATCAGTTATACCTAGCCATCCAGATTGTGCATTCTTGGAATATTTTTTTTCTTCAATATCATCATAATCTTCCTCAACTAATTGATCATCAAAAACTCCAATTAAACCCTCGTGCAAAATATAAAAATTAGTTACATCAGGGGCTACATTTCTAATAATTTGTCCATATGGATAAAAATTATAAGTCTTATCCGAATTATTAATTATCGTTTGTTTGATTTTAAAAAGATATTGTTTATCTATACTTATTTCTTTTACAAATGTAATATTCTGATTATTAGTCCAGCGTAATTTTACTGGGGAATTTGGTGTAAGTTTGTTATTCCCCTCAATATTCCATTCAGATTTTGAATTTGGTAAGTCAATATTTTTGCTAGTTGTTGCCCAACCAGTTTCCACATAATATCCATTACTCGACTGTTTAGGATTTAATAAGATTACATTATCATCTCCATTTAAAGTATTTGTATAATTTTTAAAAGTTAAGTCGTCTATTGAAGACCCAATTAATGAAATTGAGCCTTTAATTTTGTCATTTTCAAAAAGAACTCTTTCATTTTCTTTTAAAGCATCATTTCTAGATATTTTAATTGTTTCTTCGTCCTGAACTAATGATGGTGCATCCGTTGAAGAATTTTCACTGGTAATATTTTTGTCATTTGAAATATCTTTTTGATCTACCACTGCTGGAGCGAAAAATAGACTATAAAGTATTATTACGGCTGCACTAAGAGATATTGCAGCAATTACATTTTTTGTATCCATAAATTATTTTTTCTTTTTAACTGGATCAAATCCCTCTCCACCACCCAAAATTTTTATCGGATGACAACTAAGTATTCTTTTAAATCCATTAATACTTCCTTTTAAAATTCCATTCTCTTTTAAATTTTCAATAAAATAATCAGAACATGTTGGAAGATATCTACAATTATTTCCTAGATATGGAGATATAATTATTTGATAAAGCCTTATCATCTTGATCATTAAAAATTTAACAGGATTGGTCATTTAATTTTTTTAAAGTCTTCTAGTGTTGAGTTTTTTATTTTTTCATAAGGATCTTTGCTAACAGATATTCTTGCGATCAATAAATAACAGTAATTAAGGTTAATGTTAATTGATTTCACAGCTTCGTTCATAATATTTCTTAGTCTTCTTTTAATTCTGTTTCTTGTTACTGCATTTCCAATTTTCTTTTTGGCTACAAAACTAATATTTAATCTATTATTATTTTTATCAGAAAGTTTTTTAAAGAAAATTGTTAAGTATTTGTTAGAAATTTTTTTTCCACTCAGAATAGACTTAAAATCCTCGTTTTTAGAAAGGCTAACAATCTTGTTTTTCATTAAGCATTTGTTAATTTTTTTCTTCCTTTGGCCCTTCTTCTTTTTAATACTTTTCTTCCACCCTTTGTTTTTTTTTTAGCTCTAAAGCCAACAGCCTTTTTTCTTTTTCTGTTACTTGGTTGATATGTACGTTTCATTGTTGTTAAATTAATGTTAAATTTCGGTAGTTATACAAATATATATATATAAGTACAGCGATTTTTAATAAGTTAAAAATCAATGAAAAGAGAAAAAAAATTTAAACTATTTTTAGGCTCTGCCTACATTTTGATAGTATTTGTTTTTTTAATGATTTTTTTTAATAATTTTTCCTTTCAGGATTTTTCAAGTTATGAATTAATAAGACAAAATAGAGAAGCATTAGATAATATTAAAAATAGTAATATTTTTTTATCAAGTATTATTTTTTTAATAGGTACCATAGTCTGGGTTCTTCTATTAGGCTTTGGATCGCCAGTATTTCTAGTTGGTGGTTTTATATTTGGAAAGTGGTTAGGAACTTTATTAGTAGTTTTTGGATTATCTATTGGTGCAACATTTCTTTATATTTTTGCAAATTATTTTTTTAAAGATTTGGTTGAGGAAAAATTTTCGTCTCGTTTCAGCAATTTGACTGAAAAGTTTAAAAAGAATGAGTTTGTTTTTTTTCTAATTTATAGATTTATAGGTGGTATTCCTTTTTTTATTTCAAATATTTTACCGACAATATTTAATGTAAAGGTAAGAAATTTTTTTCTAGGATCAATAATTGGTATGGCTCCACAATTATTTGTTGGAGCATCTCTTGGCGCTGGATTGAGTAAGATATTGGAGGAAAATTCTGAAGTACCAAGTATTTTAGAGTTAATTTTTTCTCCTGATATTTATTTACCAATTCTGGGAATTATAATTTTAGTTATAATTGGTTTTTTGTTAAAAAAAAATTTTTATACAAAATAACACTGGTGCCCCCATCCAGAATTGAACTGGAAACTCATCCTTACCATGGATGTGTTATACCATTTAACTATAGGGGCAATATTTACTTAAATTAGTGTATAAAATTAATTTTTTCAAATTATTGCCTTATTTTTATTTTAAAATGGGTTATATCTATTTAAGGAAAATGTTATGGGAATTCACTATACATATGGAGCTAATAAAAATGCAAAGCTCATGGAAAAAAAAGCTAAAAGAGAGAAAAAGCTTGCAGAAAAAAGAGCAAAAAAACAGGTGAAAACTGGCCCAGTAAAAAATGAAGAAGACAAAACAATTCCTCTTGATCAAGTTATAACGCTTGATCATCTTACAAATCCTGACAAAAAATAAATAATGAGTTCAAAAAAGAATAATTTTAGTAAACTTGAACTTGCCTTAAGAAAAAATTTAAAAAAAAGAAAAGAATTTCAAAAAAAAACTAAGAAAAAAAAAAATAATGTCAGTTCAATCTGATAAGTGGATTATACAAATGGCCAGAGAAAACGATATGATCTCTCCTTTTGAAGACAAACAAGTTAGAGGAGATAAAATATCATTTGGTGTCTCATCATATGGATATGATGCGAGAGTTTCTGATGAATTTAAAATTTTCACTAATGTAAATTCAGAAATTGTAGATCCGAAAAATTTTAAATCTTCAAATTTTATCACAAAAAATTCATCTGAGTGTATAATTCCACCCAATTCATTTGTATTAGCGAGAACAGTAGAATACTTTAAGATACCTAAAAATGTTTTAGTTATATGTTTAGGAAAATCTACATATGCTAGATGTGGAATTATTGTAAACGTTACACCTCTTGAACCAGGCTGGGAGGGACATGTAACATTAGAATTCTCTAATACAACACCGTTACCAGCAAAAATTTACGCTAATGAAGGAGTTGCTCAATTTGTTTTTATTAAGGGCAATGAGGATCCAGCTGTTTCATATGCAGATAGAAATGGTAAATACCAAGGTCAAAAGGGAGTTACACTTCCAAAAATATAATAATGGACAAATTTATTGTTAAGGGTCCTTGTAAAATAAAGGGCGAAATTTCAATTTCAGGCTCAAAAAATGCTGCTTTACCAATTTTAGCATCAACTATCCTATTTGAAAAAGAGGTCATAATAAAAAATCTACCTCGCGTTAAAGATATAGATACAATGATTAACCTTTTAAAATCTCTTGGCTCAGAAATAAAATTTAATAAAAATAGAAAAATTGTTAAAATAACAAAGAAAAAAAAGCAAAATTTTTTTGCATCATATTCACTTGTTAGAACGATGAGAGCTGGAATATTAGTTTTAGGAGCACTTGTTGCCAAACATCAAAAGTCTATAACTTCTTTGCCTGGTGGCTGCCTTATAGGGGCAAGACCTGTAAATTATCATTTGAATGCACTTAAAAAACTTGGAATGAAATATGATATTAAGAAGGGCTATATCCACGCACATACGAAAGAAAAACTCAAAGGTGCAAAAATTAGGTTTTCAAAAATTAGTGTTGGAGCAACTGAAAATACAATTATAGCCGCATGTTTAGCAAATGGAATTACCATTCTTAGAAACTGTGCAATCGAACCGGAAATAGTTGATTTAATAAATTTCTTAAAATCAGGTGGTGCAAAAATAAAATTTATAGGCAAACGTACTGTGAAGATAGAAGGTATTAAATCTTTAGAAAGTACAAGTTATTCAGTGATGTCAGATAGAATAGAAACAGGAACTTTTTGTGTGGCAGCATGTTTAACTGGAGGTAATTTAAAAATAAATAATTTTAATCCAAAAATTATAAAAACAGAATTATCATTACTAAAAAAAGTTGGAGCAAAAATTAAAGTAGCCAAAAAACAAATTCATATATCTGGTCCAAAAAAAATCAAAAATTTAAACAATTTAGTTACTAAAGAATATCCAAACTTTCCTACAGATTTACAAGCTCAGTTTATGGTTCTACTTTGTAAGGCTAAAGGTAAAAGTTCAATAACTGAGAGTATTTTCGAAAATAGATTTATGCATGTAGCTGAATTAAGAAGATTAGGTGCTGAGATTCTAATTAAAAAAAATAAGGCATTTATTTCAGGCAATACTAACTTTCAAGCTGCTGAATTAATGTCTAGTGACTTAAGAGCTTCAGTTGCATTAGTTTTAGCTGCAATAGTTGCCACAGGTTCGTCTACAATTAATAGAATTTATCACCTTGATAGAGGATATGAAAATATAGAGAATAAGCTAAGAAAAGTCGGGGTAAACATTCGACGTGTTAATTGATGGAAAACCAGTATTTAAAAAAGATAATTGCACAAACTCCTGAAGATCTTCATATCATTTCAGCTTGCTGCTCTGAGGGTAAAGTTAATATTGACGATGTTAAATATTTAGCTTCTAACAAAATTTTCCTAATTTCAATAGCAAGATTTAGCAAAGAAGAGGAAAATAAAAATAAATTAATAAATAGTATTATCAAATTTGAATTTATTAATTCGTCAAAATCTAAGAATATAGACCAAAATGACACTAATCTAACATTAGAACTATTAACAATTGATATTTTTAAGAAAGGGGAGAATTTTGAAATAACTATGTTATTTTCGAAAAATAGAATTATAACTCTTGCCGCTGAAGTAATTGAAGTGACACTAGAGGATCAAAAAATAGCAAATGATAAAAATAATTAATTGTAATAAAAAAAATTACTTAAATATTTTAACAAAATTTTTAGATCTAAGAAGGTCTGAAAAAAAAAATGAGAATAAAATAATATCTAAAATTTTAAAAGATATTAAGAACAATAAAAATAAAAGTCTTTTAAAATATGAGAAAAAATTTAGTAAAAATAGTCAAATTAAGCCAGGTATTAAGCAAATTAATAAGGCAATTAAATCTTTAGATCCAACAATTAAAAGAGCTATAGATTTTGCTTATAAACGTATACATAAATTTCATACAGCACAAAAAACTAAAGACATTTTTTATAAAGATAATTTAAATAATAAAATAGAATATAAATACGTACCAATTCAATCTATCGGGATTTATGTTCCAGCAAACTTACCATCAACTTTGTTGATGAATGCTATTCCAGCAAAAATAGCAGGAGTAAAAAGAATTGTACTAGCAAATCCAAAAAACAATGGAAAATTAAATCCTGCAGTTTTATATGCAGCAAAAAAATTAGGAATTAATGAAATTTATTCAATGGGAGGTGCACAAGCTATAGGTAGTTTGGCTTACATTCAAAAAGTAAACAAAATTGTTGGACCAGGCAATATCTTTGTTGCTGGTGCTAAAAGACAAGTTTTTGGAGATGTAGGTATTGAAGGAATGATTGCAGGCCCGTCAGAAATAACAATATTAGCAGATAGCAAAACTAATTTAAATGAAGTCACCACATCTATGATTGGGCAAGCAGAACACGACTCAAATTCACAGTGTATATTAATCACCAAGGATTTAAATTTGATTAAAAAATTTAAAAAAGATTTAGAATTAAAATTAAAACAGATACCAAGGCAAAGTATTGCAACTAAAAGTATAAAAAGTAATGGACTAATTTTAAAAGTATATAATGATAGACAAATTATTGATGCAATTAATGAGATAGCTCCTGAACACTTAGAAATAAATGTTGGCAATTATAAAAAGTATAAAGATAAAATTGTTAATGCGGGAAGTATTTGTATAGGAAAATATTCTCCTATGGCATTAAGCGACTATGCTGTTGGGACAAATCATGTATTACCAACTAATGCATCAGCTAAATTTTCATCAGGGTTAAGTTTAAGTGAATTTTATAAAAAAATTAGCCTTATAACTCTGTCAAAAAAAGGTGTTGAGAAAATAGGAGAATACGCTACACATCTCGCTGAGTATGAAGAATTAAAAGGTCATGCTTTGAGTATAAAATCTAGAATAAATAAGGAGTAAAAAAATTTGTCGAAACAAGATTTATTGGAATTTAAAGGTAAAGTAATCGATTTATTACCTAACGCCATGTTCCGAGTAAAGCTTGAAAATAATCATATTGTTACAGCTCACACAGCTGGAAAGTTGAGAAAGAATAGGATTAGAGTCCTTCAAGGTGATAATGTAACAGTGGAAGTAACACCTTATGATTTGACAAAAGGAAGAATTATTTTTAGGTTTTAAATAATGGCTTCGTAGCTCAGTTGGTAGAGCAGAGCCCTGAAAAGGCTTGTGTCGCTGGTTCGAGTCCCGCCGAAGCCACCATTTTAGAAATAAAACCTTGCAGCAAAAATGCTTGCATTCAATTTTAAAATCTAATAACTATCCCGCTAGCTGAAGTTTAGCTAAGTTTAATATAATAAAGAAAGAGTAAAAGAAAAGTATGAGTACATTAAAAGGAAAAGTAAAGTGGTTCAACGGTAAGAAGGGCTACGGGTTTATAGAAAGAGAAGACGGAGAAAAAGATTGTTTCGTTCATGCAAGCGCAGTTCGTGAAGCAGGACTTCGTTTTTTGAATGAGAACGACGCTGTAGAATTTGAAATTCAGGATGGAGACAAAGGTCCAAGCGCAGTGAATTTAAAGAAAACTTCTTAAAATTTATTTCATTTAAAATTTTGTATAGGAATAAAAGTAGGTAAACCCTATGAATATTCCTATACAATACATACTTGCATTTTAAGTCCAAAATGCTATTTAACCTCCATGATTAAAAATAGTAAAATTTTAGTATCTCATAAAAGACATCAATTTCATGCTGGCTTGCAGCTAGCTATTTAACTATTTTAAAATTTAAATTTAACTCTAATTAGTATAAAACAATAACAGGCCCTGGTGGTGAAATGGTTATCACGAAAGTTTGTGGAACTTTAGTTTTTGGTTCAATTCCAAGCCAGGGTACCAAAAAATGAATAAAGAAAATAAACTAATACCTGGGTTGCCCTCAGGATTTGAAGATCGTTGGGATAAGAAACTTCTTCTCAAAAAAAAGCTGTTATCAGTAATTGAGAATAATTTTATTAAGTTTGGTGCTGAACCACTCGAAACACCATCGTTCGAAATAAGTGAAAATATAGGATCTTTTCTAGCAGAAGATGAAGCTAATCCTATGTCTGATGTATTTTCATTTAAAGATGGAGATAAAAATATTACCCTTAGATATGACCTATCTAGCCCTCTTGCAAGATTTGTTGCTCAAAATAATCAAGAGTTGCCTTCAATTTATAAAAGATATGCTATTCAAAATGTATTTCGTAACGAAAAGGCAGGCAATGGAAGATATAGAGAATTTTTGCAGGCAGATTTTGATATTGTAGGAAATGTTAGTTCATCACAAGCTAACGCTGAACTTTGTAATTTAATTTCAGCAACACTTTTAGAATGCGGATTAAAGAAAGATCAGTTTACGATCAATGTAAGTAACAGAAAAATAGTTCAAGGTTTACTAAATGAATTACAAATAACTGAGGAAAAACAATTAAAAGTTATTAGGGCAATTGATAAACTTGATAAGCCTGGATTTGGAATAAAAGGTGTAGAGGACCTTCTGAGAAAGGAAAGAAAAGATACTAGTGGTGCTATTACAAAAGGTGCAGACTTAAATGATAAGCAGGTTTCTAAAATATTAGATTATTTAAAAATTAAAGATTTAAAAGAACTGAAACAAAATTTAAAAAATTTACTATCGCAAGAAGGAATCAAGGAATTAGAAGACTTTTTTGAATTCCTTAGATATGGATCAAACTTAGATCAAGTCAAAACCAACTTCACAATTGTCAGAGGCTTGGCGTATTATTCTGATTTCATCGTTGAAACTAATTTAAATTTTAAAGTTACAAATAATAAAGGTAAAGAGGTAGATATTGGGAGTATTTGTTCAGGTGGAGCCTATGCACAACTTATATCAAGATTTAAAGGAGTTGATATTCCAGGTACAGGTATAAGTTTTGGTGTAGATAGACTTTTGTTTGCATTAATGCAATTAGATCAGTTTCAATTAGACGAACAAAAACCAGTTTTAGTGTGTGTGATGGATCAAAAATACTTAAAAAACTACTACGAAATTTTAGATCTTTTAAGACAAAACAATATTAATTCAGAAATATTTTTAGATACCAAAAAAAATCTTGGTAAACAGCTTACTTATGCAAACAAACGACAATTGCCAGTTGCAGTAATCTGTGGAGAAAATGAATTTAAAGATAATACAGTGACCATTAAAAATTTAAAGGGTGTAAAGGGTGAGAACAACAAAACAATTCCCAAGAAAGATTTAATCAATGAAGTCAAAAAACTTATCTGAAAATATACTTAAATCTTTAAAATCAAGTGGATTTGATTATATAGATTTAGATACAGTAATTCCAACCAATCTAATTCTCGAGAGATCTGGGGAGTCATTTAGAAGTTTAATTTTTTCATTTATGGATCAGAATGGAAAGGAAATTTGTTTAAGACCTGATTTAACCATTGCTTCTTGTATCAAATATCTTAATCAAAAAAAAAAGAGATCTTCAAAAGTATTTTATAACGGTCAAGCATTTAGAAAAGTTCAGAAAAAAAATGAAAAAATTATTAGAGATCAAATAGGTTTCGAGATCATAGGATCAAAAGATGAAAAAAGAGATGATAAGCAAATAATAAATACTGGTATTAAAGTTTTAAATAAATTTAAATATAAGTCTGGGAGTATAACAATAGGAAATGTAGAAATATTTCACTTATTGATAAATAAATTAGATATTCCAAAAAGATGGAAACTTAGATTACAAAGACATTTTTGGCGAGAGGCTTATTTTAATGAATTACTAAGACGTTTAGAGACTAATTCAGATGTTGATGAAACTATCGTTGAGTTAGATAAAAAAAGATACCTTAAACTATGTAAACAAAATCAAAACAGAAATATAGCAGGGCGTTCCTTAAGTGAAATACTGATCAGATTTGATAACAAAATAAAAGATCCTAGAAGACAAGTAAAAGGCCAAAATGTAGTAAAGATTATTAGGGAATATTTAAAAATTAATTGCAAAATGAGCAATGCAGCAACTACTCTAAACGCTTTTTTTAAAAAAAATAAAATAAATCTTACTGTTGGTAAAAATTATTTTCCAATCACAAAAGATAAGGTTTCAAAATTAAATGTAAAATTTTCATCTTCATTTGGAAGGCATCTGGAATATTACACAGGGATGGTATTTAAGATTATAATAAATTCAAACTCTAGAAAAATACATGTTAATGGAGGTCGTTATGACAATCTTATTTCTGATTTAGGATCTTCAAAAAAAATCCCAGCAGTTGGAGGTGCAATAAGTTTAAATGATTAAAATTGGTATTCCAAGTAAGGGTCGATTAAGAAAAGATACTTTAAATATATTTAAAATTAAAAAGCTTAAAATTCTATCAGAAAGAGGTGATAGGGATCTCTTTGGATATGTTAAAGGAAATAAAAATATTAGAATTATTTATCTACATGCGAGAGAAATTATAGAAAGGTTGGGCGATGGATCTCTGGACATTGGATTTTCAGGATATGATTTATTAAAAGAAACAGAATTAAATATACAAAATAAAGTTACTATTGCTAAAAAGCTAGAATATGGATATGCATCTTTAGTATTAGCTGTTCCAGACGAGTGGATTGATATTCAGACACTTGCTGATTTAGAGGAAATTTCCTTTGATTTTAAAGATAAAAAGAAAAGTAGAATGAGAGTTGCTACAAAATATCCAAACCTTACAAGAGAGTTTTTATTTTCAAAAGGTGTAACTCAATTTAAGTTAGTCCCATCTCTTGGGGCAACGGAAGTATATCCATTTACTGGCTCATCAGAAATTTTATCAGATATAACCAGTACAGGAGAAACTTTACGTGCAAATAATTTAAGAGTTTTAAAAGATGGAAATATTCTTAAAAGTACTGCAATTTTAATGTCTAATAAAAAATTAAGTAACAAAAAAGGTTTGAAGAAAATTTTAAACTTGCTTAGCTCTTAACTCTCACTATTATCTTAACTCTATGGATACGATTCTATTAATAATCTTGCTTTTATTGCTTGGTTCAACTTTAGGGGTTTTATATTTAAATTTAAGGCCAAAAACCAAAGAAGAGACCGAAAATAAAGAAGTTGAGGAAATAGCTAATTTAAAAGCAGAAATCGTCTCCTTAAAGGATACTTTAAATAGCACTATTAATAATTCATTAGGTTCAATGTCTACTTCATTTAACAACCTTTCAACAGGTGTTACTAAAGATATGACCGAAGCTTTAACTAAAGTTGATGAAAAAGTTGGAAACTTTAATCAACAGGTACAGTTATTGAATCAAAGCCAAGAAGGTATAAGTAAAATTTTAGCAGGTGTTAAAAAATATGGAACACTTGCTGAATTTAGTTTGGATGCCTTAATTAAAGATTTATTGCCAGCCTCTCAATTTATGACAAATGTTAAAATGAAAGAGGATACCAGTGAAAATGTTGAATTTGCAATTAAACTTCAAGGTGATGTTATGGTTCCAGTTGACTCGCACTTCCCACTAGAAAAATTTAAAGCAATCACTGATGGTTATGACTCAGATGACAAACGAGCCGTTGCAGATGCAAGAGCAAAATTAGCATCAGCCTTCAAAGCTAAAGCCAAAAGTATAAATGAAAAATATATAGTTCCACCAAAAACTACAGATTTTGCTATTGTCTATGCACCAACGGAAAGCTTGTATAAAGAATTGACTGAATATCAAGATCCAAGCACAAAAGAATTATTAACTCAAGAATTAATGAAAAAACATAAAGTTATAATTTGCGGTCCAAACACTTTATCTGCCTACTTACAGTCTTTACACATGGGTTTTCAATCTCTCAAAGTCCAAAAGGGAGCAACTGAAATATATACTCATTTAAAAACAATTAGCACACGGTTTTCAAGACATTTTGATAACATCAAAGTGCTAAATAAAAAATTAGAAGATGCATTGGCTGTTGTTAATAAGTTTGGAATGGATGCAAGATCTATTACGAGAACTTTAGAAAATATAAAAGATCCAGAGCAGTTTGAAAAAGCCCTAAAAACTGAGAATGTAGAAAAACTTGAAGACCTACCTAGACAAGCCAAAAAATAAATTTAATTTAAATATAATTTCTCATATAAGAAACGCATGAAATGGAATAATAAATTTAATTATCCAAAGTCCACAAGATCAATTGAGGATGGTTATAGAAAATATTCTTTTGGTGAAGAAAAACTCCCGAGTGTAACAACAATTTTAAGTGCAACTAAATCTGAAGAAGAAAAAGCTGCTTTAGCAAACTGGAGAGAAAGAGTAGGCTATAAAGAAGCTAATAGAATTAAAACAGAAGCATCTTCAAGAGGAACATCGATGCACACATATATAGAGGATTATCTAAAAGGACGTATCAATGAAAGTTTTTTTGAAAGCAATGAACAATATAAAAATATGGCTAAAGAAATAATTGAAAAAGGGGTAGATAATAAATTAAATGAAATATATGGAATTGAGGAAACTTTATATTATCCTGAACAATATGCAGGCACAGCTGACTTAATTGGTGTTTATCAAGGTAATGATGTTGTAATCGATTTTAAACAAAGTAATAAACCAAAAAAAATTGATTATATCCAAGATTATTTCTTACAACTTGGAGCATATACATTGGCACATGATATTGTTCATGGAACTAAAATGAAAGCTGGCATAATATTACTATGCACAAAAGATATTTTGTTTCAGGAATTTAAAATAGAAGGTGCAGAATTAGAGATGTATCAAAATTTGTTCTTAGGAAGGGTAAAAAAATTTTACGAGATGAATAATATAGCTTGACTTTAACAGACTATTTCATAGAAGAGATAAAACTAACTAGAAGCTACTTGTTTAGATGCAACGGTTTAGTCCTAAAAAACTTTCCAAAAACCCATCAAAACTGAGCTAATTTAAGGTTAAAAATATGAATTTAGCAATTTGGGATATAGAATCATCAAGTGCCAGTACTGATTTTGGTAGCATAATTGAAATTGGTGGAATTTTAGTTGATGAAAATTTCAAAGAGAAAGACCGATTTAATTTAAGGTGTAGTCTGCCTGAAGGAGAAATATTTCAGGCTATGGCCTTAATAGTCAATAAGACATCAATAAAACAACTAACTCAAACAAACTTAAGTCACTATCAAATGCTGGGTGAAGTTGAAAAAATATTTAAAAAATGGAGTCCTGCAATATTTTTAGGTTGGAGTAGCCTTAATTTTGATGAAGAGATGATAAGGAAAGAGTTTTTTAAAAATATTAGATATCCTTATATTACTAATGCAGCACCCAATAAAAGACATGATGGTATAAATATTGCAAGAGCTGCTTATGCAGTTGATCCTACAATTTTAGAAACAGAAATTAATGAAAAAAATAATCCTGTATTTAAACTTGCATCTTTAGCTCAAATGCAAGGAATTGATGCAAGTGATGCTCACTCAGCACTTGCTGATGCTGAATTAACTGCAAAAATTTTAAAGATTGTTAAAAATAAACAAGAGCATACTTGGGACTCATTTTTAAGAACTGCAAATAAATCAGATACAGAAACTATAATGAAAAAGGGAGAAGTAGTAACTTTAAACGAATATTATTATGGCAAATCCAGACTTCATTTAGTTGTACCACTACATCCAAAACATTGTATGCACCCAATTTACCAAGGATGGTATTATTCCATAGATTTGAGAACTGAAATCCAGCCTTTAATAAATAAATCAATAAATGAATTAAAAACAGAGATGAAAAAATCTCCAAAATTTTTAAGAACTATACGTGCAAACAAAGCACCAATTATAATTGATGGTAAGTATGGAATGAATGTTGAACCCTATAACAAACTTGATAAAAACGTAATTAAAAAAAGAGCAGAATTTGTTCAAAATAATGAACAGTTTTCTCAAAATATTTTAACAGCTTTAAGAGAAGTAGCAGAGGAAAAAGAACAATCGAAATCACAAGAAGATATATATGCAGAAGAAAGTATTTATACAAAATTTACTTCAAACAAAGATACTGCTCTTTTCCCAACTTGGCATGCAGCACCATGGAAAGAAAAATTGAATTTATTAGATAAATTTGATGACGATAGATTAGTTGGATTTGGTAAAAAAATAATATTTCAAGAGGCTCCAGAAGTTTTACCAGAGTCAATGTATAAATCTATCAGGAGAGAGATTGCAAAAAGAATATTAAGTGAAAGAAAAGAGAAATGGTGGACAATACCTACTTTATATAATGAAATAGATACTTTAAGAGAAAAATATACTAATGAAAATGATAACGAGAAATTAGCTCTCTTAGATGAATTTAATACCTATGCAATGTCTATTCAAAAAAAATACGAGAATGTTTGATGTATAAAATTAAATTTACGCATTTTTAACTATTGATTAAATAAAATTAATTTATATAAAACTTATATGGCAACAGTAAAATCTACAGACGAAAGTTTTGATCAATTAGTTAAAGATAATAAGATATTAATTTGTGATTTTTGGGCAGAATGGTGCGGTCCATGCCATATGGTGGCTCCCAGCTTGGAAGAAATTTCAAATGAAATGTCTGACCAATTATCTGTAGCAAAACATAACATTGATGAAGAGCCAAATACGCCAACAAAATATGGTGTTCGAGGAATCCCCACCATGATTTTGATGAAAGACGGAAATCATGTTTCAACTAAGGTTGGGGCGGTTCCAAAAAGTGAAATTGTTTCTTGGATAAAAGAAAATATCTAATTTAAGCTTAAAATTTCTCCAGCAAGATACAGTGAACCTAGGCAGAGAATAATAGTATTTTCATTTTTAGATAACGATCTTATACTTTCTTCAATACCATTAGAAAGTTTCAAATTTAATTTAAAATAATCTAACTTTTTTTTAAAATCTTCTTTTGTAATTGCACCATCTTGATTAGGAATATCAATTAAAGTAATTGAATTTACTATATTTTCAAAAACTTTTATAAATTCTACATGTTCTTTATCTTTCATCATGCCTACGATAAGATTTACTTCATCATTTTGATTTTTTACCCAATTAGCAATAGAAACACCTGCGCTAATATTATGACCTCCATCTATTATTAGTTTATTATTCCCAGCAATATCTTTTAATTTACCTGTTTTTATTTCTTCAAGTCTTGCTTTTAATGAAATATTTTTGACACCATTTATAATATTTTCATCTTTAATATTAAAAATCATTCTTGATGCAGCAATTGAGGTACTAATATTGTAAAGCTGATGATTTCCAAGAATATTTGGTTCAGGTAATACTAATTCTCCTAACTGATCTTGATATTGAATAAATCCGTTCTCGGACTTTGCAATATTAAAATCCTTTCCAAAAAAAAATTTATTTGAAGTATTTTTTTCTAATGATTTTTCTATTTTATCTCTTATTTCATTATTGACTTGTTTATTAATAAATATATTTGAGTTTAAAAGCTTAGCAGTTTTTTCATATATTACACCTTCAATTGATTTATTTTCAAGCCATTGAAAGTGATCATTATGAATGACACCAATGAGTGTCATTAAATTTTCTTTAAATACATTTGTACTATCAAATTGATGAAATAGTCCAGCTTCTACAATATTAATATTATCCTTAAAATTTTCAGCATGTTTTATAAAGGCACATGTTAAAATTTCAAACAATGTTGCATTGTCATCTCCTAAAGTTTTTTCAACATCTGTCAGTAATTCTATTAAATCTTCTTCATCGATTTCTTTATCTTCAAAAATATATCTTTCTGTATAAGAGAGAAGGTGGGGAGAAGTATAAAGGTTAGTTTTATGTCCAGCTTGATTAAGTATTGACTTTAAACTATAGCACATGCTTGCCTTAGCATTAGTTCCAACAACTGTGATGACATTTTTTAATTTATCTTGAGGATTTCCTAGTTTTTTTAAGAGATTAAAAGTTCTTCCTAGAGATAAATCTAGTTTTTTTTTATGATGCTTCTCTAGTTTGGATATTAGTTTCTGAAGTTTCATTTAAACTTTCTGAATTTACTTCAGAATTCTTCTTTAGCAATATTTTTAATATTCCAATTATTTTTTCGTTTATTTCTTTTCTGTTAAAAACTCCATCGCACATGCCTTTTTCAACCAAAACCTTACTTGATTGAAAACCTTCAGGTAAATCCTCACGTGTCTGATTTTTTACTATGTGTTGACCTGCAAAACCAACCATAGATGGCTCTGCAAAACAAATATCTGCTATAGATGGAGCAGCAAAACTTGCAGTTATGCCTCCGTAACATTTATTTGTGTAAATATTAATAAAAGGTAATTTTGTAGAATCTTTAAATGTATTTGCTGCTAAAACAGTTTTTACCATAAAATGTAATGCTATGTTTGATTCTTGCATAGCCTGGCCTCCGCCTTCACTCCAAGCTACAACAGGCGTAAGATCATCGATGGCTTTCTGAAAACAATACACTATTGCTTCTCCAGCAGAAGCATTTATAGAGCCTCCATTGAAACGACTATCAATTGCGAATGAAGTAACTTTAATTCCATCTTTTACACCTTGAGCAACCATTACAGCACAATGATGTCCTGTAATCTTTCTTCCTCGTTCAAGCTTTTCTTTATAACCAGGAAAATTTAATGGATTCTCCGCGAGCTCTGGTGTTTTAACTATTTCGTAATTATTTTTTCCGAAAAAATGATCAAACCTTTCTCTTGGTGTAAATGGATAATGTTTATTACAATTAGGGCAGGTGTTGAGCTGTTCTTTATTAAATATTGTTGATTTTAATTGGGGTCCAGTTCCACAGCATGATATCCATTTTGAATTAGCCTGCTCTTGCCTAGAAGGTCTTTTTTTAAGTACCTTCTTTATTTTTTCTCCAAAATTTATAGCTTTAGTTAACCAATTCATGATATTTTTTTTTTTAGTTTACTAACCATCTTACTTACATTTATGACAGGATTTTGTCTATTGTTTAAACTCCTCGTAATTTCTTTACAAATTTGACTTCCTACAACAAGTCCATCTGTATTTTTGAAATTTGATATAGTTTTCTCCGTTATCCCAAAACCAATAACACAATTTTTTTTAGGGCTTATTTTTTTAATTTTGTTGTAATTAGCTAATATTTTTTTTGGAGAAACTTTTAGCTTTCCTCCTGTGGTAGACAGCATGCTTATATAGTAAATCATATCATGAGCATCTTTTGTAATACTTTTAAGTCTTTTATTCGATGTTGTAGGAGATAATAATTGGATAAAATTAATTGAATTTTTTTTACATTTCTTTGAAAAAATCTTGTTTTCTGGCCATGGTAAATCAACTACTATCAAACCATTAACACCTGATTTTTTACATTTTTTTAAAAAATTATTTTCACCATATTGGAAAATCATATTGTAGTAACCCATAAATATCACTGGTTTTGAATTTTTAATTTTTTTAAAATCGCTGACAATTTTAAAAATATCATTCATCTTAATACCATTTTTAATTGCTCTATAAGAACTAGTTTGAATTTGACCTCCATCTGCTACTGGAGTGTTATGAGGTACACCAACTTCTAAAATATCAGCATAATTTGAAATTGCTTTTAAGATTTCTAAAGATTGTTTCTTTGAGCTATCACCAGCTACAGTATAAGTAAGTAACGCTGGTCTTTTTGCATCTTTTGCTTTTTTAAATGCAAGGCTAATTGGATTTAACATATTTCTTTCCCAATTTTTTTTCTAAAATACCTCTATCTTTATATGCATCTCCACAACTATTAATAATTACAACTGTATCTTTGCTAAATTTTTTTGCTTCTTTAATTGCAACTGAGAATGCATGGCTTGGTTCGAGAGATGGTCTTAAATTTTCATATTTTGTGACTATTTGGTATGCTTTTAAAGCTTCCTCATCACTAGCTGCCGTATACCTTGCACGCTTCACATCTTTTAAAAAGCAGTGGAGTGGAGAAATTCCAGGATAATCAAGACCTGCAGAAATTGACTCAGTTTCCTCAATCTGACCATCGCTATTTTGATTCACATATTGTGCTGCACCATGAAGTATACCTATTTTGGAACCATAAGTTAAGGGAGCTGCATGCCTTTTACTTTTGCTTGGTCCTCCAGCTTCAACCCCAATAAACTCAACTTGTTTTTTATTATAATCCATAAATTCATTCCAAAAACCAAAACTTGAGGAACCTCCTCCTACACAATTATATAATTTAAGTTTTTTTGGAATTTCACCAAATTCATTTATTAATTGAACTTTAAGTTCTCTAGAGATTTGGCTAGTACTCCATCCGCATATTCGAACAAAAATTGCAGGTCCTACAGTACTCCCTACACACATTGCAGTAGTATCACAATTAGCAACCCAATATCTCATACATTCAGAAACAGCATCCACAAGTGTTTGACTTCCTGAGTATACAGGAATTACATCTGCACCATTTTTCTTCATAGCTTTAACATTTGGTTGTTGTCTTTTTATGTCTTTTGCACCCATAAAAATTTTACACTTTAATCCAAATTTTTTAGCTGCCATACTCAACATTTTTCCAGCATAACCAGCTCCTGTGTCACCAATAATAACTTTTTTTCCAGACCTTTTGGCTAATAAGCAATGCACAGTAGCATTATATATTTTATGAGCTCCTCCGTTAGCATCAGATACAACTTTTGACCAAATCTGTGCTCCACCAACATGTTTTGTTAAATTATCTAATTTAATAAATCGTGTAGGCGCACCAACCCAATTCTTAAAATGATTATCTCTTTCTTTTATAAAGTTTTTATCACTCTTTAATTTATTAAATTGTAACTCTAGATCTTCAATAGGTTTTTTGAGTGTTTCGGGTACGAAATTTCCACCAAATTTTCCGCCCCAGAAACCAAGTCTATCTCCTTGATCTATAACTGGGATTCTCTTTTTAAGTTTCATTTTTTATTTTAAAATTTAATAGTTTGTTAATTTTATCTAAATCTTTTTTACCTTCTTCATTTTCTAAAGAACCACTTAGATCTATGAAGTAATCTTTATTTTTAAAATTTGGAATATCTTCTATTTTTATATTTCCAGCAATCATTTTATTTACAGTATTAGGTATAGAATTTAATAATTCATGATTAAATCCGATCGACTTCTCATAACCTTTACCATCAAAAAGAATTAAATCCGAAATTTCATCATAGTCTTTATATATATCAACATCTTTCTGACTATTAATTGTTAAAGCAGTAATTACTTTAATGTTGTATTTTTCCTTTATAATTCTTGTCTTTTTAGGACTAACATCATACAGCTGATAAAAATCAAAATTAAGTTCTTTAACTTGTTCTAATATTTTATCATCTGGATTGACAAGTACAGAGACGAAACTTGTTTTATTTTTTTTAATACTAACCAATTCTTTTAATTTCCCATATTCCACATACCTTCTACTTTTCTTATAATTGGATATGAAACCAACAAACTTGGGAGGAAATTGATGATTTAAAATATAACTTAAAGTTTTAAGATCAGAGATCCCACAAATTTTTATTCCCTTGACCATTATTTCAAATGATTAATTAAATTTTTTATATTATTTTTAATATTTCCTTTTGTAATTGGTCTTCCAATTACTAACCAGTCGCTTCCATTTTTGTAAGCTTGTTTTGGTGTTTGGACTCTTTTTTGGTCATCCTCTTTAGAGTTAAATCTAATACCTGGAGTTATAATTTCTTTCTTAAATACTTTCTTAACAAGATTTACTTCATTAGGACTACATACAATAGCATCAAGTTTGGCTTTATTTGCTAACTTAGCTTGTTCAAGTACTATTTTTTTTACTTTATTGCTATATCCAATTTCTTTTAGAGATTTATTATCGAGAGATGTAAGGATTGTCACTCCAATTATTTTTGTTTTTCCTGAAACTTTTTTAGCCGCTTTAAGCGCTTCTAAACCTGAGCTTATGTGAATAGTTAAATAATTAAAATTTAAATCTTTCACAGCTTTGACGGCTGATGCACAAGTATTTGGTATATCTGCAAATTTATAATCTCCAAAAATAATCTTGTTTTTTAATTTAGATATAAATTTTCTTCCTTCTTTTGAATTTAAAAACTCTAATCCAAACTTATAACCAACTTCTAACTTCGGATTCTTAGTTTTTCTTATTATCTCTTTGATTTTACTAATATTAATGCTATCGCAGGCAACAAATATTTTTTTTTTATTCATTTACTTTGTTTGTCCATTCTTTAGACATTTTAAAAAGAACCGTTTTTTTTTCTGGTGTATTTACATTTTCATTAGTTTTAGGGTTTCTAGATATTCTTGCTTTTTGAATTCTTGGTTCTATTGTAAACAGATCTCTTAGTTCTACTCTCTCCCCCCTTTTTAAAGCATCTTTCATTTCATAAAGGGCTATATCAAATAGTTTGATCAAATCTTTTTTTAAAAAGTTAGGATAGTTTTTTGCAAGTTCTTTAATTAAGTCTGATTTTACGACTGACAATTTTTAATCTTTATCCTTTTTACTCTTTTTATCATCTAATTGTTCTGAAAGCGAGGAGAATGGAAGATTTTTTCCGCTTAGAGGGCTAGAATGTTCTTTAATTGCTTTTGCGTTCATTATTTCCTCTAATAATTTAATACTTAAACTTACTTTCCTTTTTTCAAAGTTTAGCTCAGCGATAGCAGCATCTATTCTTTCTCCACCTACAAAACGAGATGGTCTAGCATCCGAAGCACTCATCGCAATTTGGGATTTTTTAATCAAAATTTCAACATCACAACCTTCAGGCTTAACAAATAAACCTTTATTATCTGACGAAATAACCTTAACTGTAATAGCATCGTTAGTCTTTTTATCTCTAAACCAATCAAATGGATCTTTTTGTAACTGTTTTAATCCAATTCTAACCTTTTGTTCACTTTTCTTTATTTCAAGAATTTTAACTTTTAATGTTTCTCCTTTTTTGTATTTCTTAAGTTCGTCCTCGGGTTTTCCAATGTATGAAAGATCATTAGAGTGTAAAAAACCATCTATATCAAAATCTCCTAATTTCAAATAAATTGCATATTCATTAAAACTACTTATCACTCCTTCAATCTCACTACCTACCGGAAATTCATTTTCAAGTTTTGAATATGGATTTTCCTGGGTTAATCTATGCGAGATTGCCACTCTTCTTTTTTCTTTATCAATTTCAGTAATTATACAATCAATCTGATCTCCGACGTTAAACATTTTTTTGGGAGATAAATTTTTTTTTGTCCAACTTATTTCGCTACTATGAAGAAGGGTACTTAGTCCAGCTTCTAATTCACAAAAACATCCATAATCTGTTATCTTTACAACTTTCACTTTATATTGACTTCCTATTTGATAGTTAGATATATGTTCAAAAGGATCGGGTGAAAGTTGTTTAATTGAACATCCTACTTGAAGTTTCTCCATGTCAATAGAAATTACTTTTAAATCATGTTTTTCACCAATGTTAAAAATTTCATCTGGATGATTTACTCTGCTGTAGCTAATTTCTTGAAGGTGACAGAGCGTATCAAGTGTACCATCTGGAGTAGTTACTTCAAAAAAACATCCAAAGGAAGAGTATCCTTTAACGACAGCATCTTTAATGATATCGCCAACTTTAAATTTTTCTATAATTTTTACTTTATCCTCTTTCTTGCTAGATGAAACAACTTGTCTTCTAGAAACAACACTATTACCTCTCACCATATCTAATTTAATTAGTGCAAATTTTTGCTGAACGCCAATTAAATGATCAATATTCTTTATCGGTTTATCTGAAATTTGAGAACCAGGACAAAACATTAATGAGCCTGTTTCAACATGTTCCACTATAACACCACCCTTTGTCTTTTGTGTTATTTTACCATTTATTAATTCATTATTTTCATAACATTTAACTAGCTGATTCCACCCTTTTATTTTTTGAGCTTTTTGTGCTGAAACAATAACGTCACCATTTTTATCCTCAATTTTTTCTAGCAAAACTGAGATAAGTTCACCTTCTTTGATACCTTCTGACATTCCAATCATTTTTATTTCGTTAATGTCAATTACTGGTTCACTTTTTAGACCAGGTATAAAAAGAAATACGTATTTATTTGTTATCTTAGTAACTTTACCCTCTATAATTTTACCTTCTTCTATTTTATTTTTTGATAGTTGACTGTTTAATAATTTTTCAAATTGCTGTGTAGCAGGTAAGTTTAAATCTTTATAAATTTCCATATTTTTCTTTAATCGAATTTTTTACTAAATTAGAAAGTTTTATCTCCATTTGTTTAATACTTAATTTAGTGGTGTCGACTAATACAGCATTTTTACTCATAATCAAGGGACTAATTTTTCTATTAGTATCGTCTTTATCCCTTTGAATCAGGGACTTTTCGACTTGATTTAAAGTTATTTTCGTATTTTTTTTTTTAAATTCCTTTAGTCTTCTTCTCGCCTTCTCCTTTACGGAACAGGTAAAAAAAAGTTTTAAATCCGCATTTGGCATAATTACTGAGCCTATATCTCTACCTTCAACAATAACTAATCTTGATTTTTTTATAAAGTTTACTTGAAAACTCTTAAGAGCGCTTCTTACAAATTTTTTTTTTGCAATTATTGAGGATAATTTAGCTACTTCTGGGCTATAAATTTTTTTATTTTGTAATTTTTTTAAGGTAATTGACTTAACAATTTTTTTTATAAAATGGTAATTGTAATCATTATTATTTTCTATAATTTTTAATGCACAAAATCTATATAGACTACCACTAGACAAAAATTTCATATTAAATTTCTTTGAAATTAATTTACCTCCAGTTGTTTTTCCAGATGCGCTACTCCCATCAGAAGCAATTTTAAAATTAATTTTTTTATTAAGTTTTTTCAATTTATTTTAGCTCCCAAGGATTTTAATATATTGAGAAAAAATGGGAATGATGTATTTATAGAATCTTTATCAGCTATTTTCCAATTTCCCCCAAAAGACAATGCTGCAATACATGCCATCATAAAAACTCTATGATCTTTCAGGTATTTTTCTATATAAATATTTTTTGTAATCTCTAACTTCGGATTTCCATATATTTTGATATTATCTTTTTTTCTTTCCACTTTTATTCCCATCATTTTTAGAAACTTTAAGGCTATATCTAATCTTGGACTTTCTTTTTTATTCAATTCACCTAAATTTTTAAATGTTGAGATCCCTCTTGCTTTTGCAGCTACTAAAAAAATTACTAAAAATTCATCGATTGCTGAACTATTTAAATATGAAGGACAATTAATCCCTTTTAATTTTCTTGAGCTTTTAACAAAAATATCTGCAGTATTTTCTCCTTTATAGATTTTCTTATTCTTAAGTTTGATAGCAGCACCCATCCTATTAAGAATTTTAATGATTCCTATTCTGCTCTCATTTATATTTACATTTTTAATTATCATTTCTGATTTGTTTGATAAAATTGTAAGGACTATAAAAAAAGCAGCAGAGCTAATATCTCCAGGAATAAAATGTTTAAAGGATTTAAATTGACCAAGTCCTCTGATAGATATTTTATCGATATTATTTATTTTATTTACTTTTATTGGATAATTTAAAGACCTTAATAATTGTTCAGTGTGATTTCGTGATTTTTTTGCATTGATCTGAGTTACACCGGGTGTATTTAATGCACAAAAAATAATACATGACTTAACTTGTGCGCTTCCAATTTTTTCATTGTACAATATTGGTCTCAGATAATCTGTTCCTAAAATTTCGATAGGTAGAGAATTTTTTTTACTTTGAATATTTACACCAAAAAGTCTTAATGGCTTTATAACCCTTGAAAAATCTCTTTTAGATAAACTTTTGTCTCCAATCAATTTGACCCTAAATTTAGATTTAACAAGTAATCCTAATATTAACCGTGCCAATGTTCCTGAATTTCCTGCGTTTATTGTTATTTTCTTTTTGATACTAAAATTGTTTACGCCAAAACCTTTTATAAAGTAACTACCACCTTTTTTTTTATAATTTATTCCAAGTTTTTTTATAGCTTTTAAAGTGTTTAATACGTCTTCTGATTCTAGTAAATTTGATATTTTAGATATACCAACTGCTTGGGAGGCAAGAAGTATTGATCTTATTGATATACTTTTGTCTGATGCAATGTTTATTTTTTTTTTAAAATTGTTGATTTTTTCGTTTATAAAAATGTGTTTAGACATTAACGAACTAGTTCATCTTAAATTCGTCACCAAAATACGCTGTTCTTGCATTAGTATCTTTAATGATTTCGTCTGGACTACCAGTTGCAATAATTTTACCATCAGATAGTACTATTGCCCTATCTACGCAACTTAGTAAATCTCTTGCTTGATGATCACATACAACAACTGTAATTTTTTCTAACGATTGTAAATTGACAATTATCTCTTGAAGCATTTTAATTGTCAATATATCCAAAGCAGCGAATGGCTCATCTAAAAGAAGGATGCTAGGGTCATTTATTAATGTCATTGCAATAACTAATTTTTTTTTTTGGCCTCCTGATAAATATTTACCTTTAATTTTTAGTAAAGGATCGAACTCAAATTGTGATATTACTTTTTCAATTTTTTCATTTCTTAAATGCTTGTCTTTAATATGAATTTCACCTACTAACTTTAAATTTTCCATTAAAGTTAAGTCTTGAATAAATCCTCCATGCTGAGGAACATATCCTATTTTAAATTTTGAAGCCCTCTCATAAATTGGAATATTTGTACAATCAATTCCATTTATTAATACTTTTCCAAAACTAGGATCTTTCAAGCCTGTGATAATATGGAAAATTGTAGACTTTCCAACACCATTAGGTCCTAGCATACCAAGAATTTCTTGTTTATTTATTTCTAGATTTAGGTTGTTTAAAATTTGTCGTTTGTTATAGAACATCGATATCTTATTCAGCTTTAGTATTTGTTCTTGTTTTTTAAAACTTTTAATTCTGAATTTTTTTATTAGTGCCATTATAATTTAGTTTGTGACAACTTTAATATCTGAATTAGTGTTTTCAGGATTTATAACTATATTTTTGGTTTTCAAGTCAAATTCAACTATTCCAGCCCTCATTGTAGACTTTGTATCAGTTATTATTACGTTGTTGTAAGCTATAGCTTTATTTGTATCCATATTTATATCAAAATTAAAACAATTAATTTTTTTGTCTTGATAGTTTATTATTACATTTTCATAAAACTTTGAATTTAAATTAATACTATTGTATTGGGCATAATCTGATACAATATAGATAGTATCTCTTTTATCTGACATAATTTTACCTCTTACATTATCTAAATCCAAAATATCATTGTTATCTGGATTTGATTTTCCAGAATTTGCTAAAAGATAAAATCTATTTCCTTTTTCATCTACAGAAGTATATTCAACATCCTTTACAAGGTTTTTGATTTTTTTAGTATCCAGTTTTTTCTTTTCATTTTTAATATTGTTATCGCTAGTTTTAATTTTCATCTTTATTATCTCTTTATCTTCAACTTCTACCTTTTTTTCTGTCAATAAATCTTTGCTATTATTGCTTTGAATCTTATTATTTAATTCTTGGTTTTTAATTTCTAAATTTAATAATTTTTTTTCAAGCTCTTTAATTTGCTCAAGATTACTATTTTCTGAAGCGGTAGTTTCCTGAATAATATTCTGATTATTATTAAAATATTTAATATAAACACTGCCGACAATTAAAATTATAAAACATATAATTAGAATCTGAAATAAAGACTTAATTGACATTTAAGTTATATTTGCATTTAAAATATCATGAATATGAATAAATCCAATAACGCTATTTTTTGATTTATTATTATGAACACATAAGCTTGTAATTTTTTTTGTGTTCATCAATGAGAGTGCATGGGCAGCAAGCATATTTTTATCTACACTCACTGGATTTCTAGTCATAACCTTCATTATTTTTAAATCACGAAAATTTGATTTATCATTAGATAATCTTTTGATATCTCCATCAGTCAAAATTCCTACAGTTTTATTAAGACTATTTCTTACAACTAAAACACCAAGACCTCTCTCTGTAATTTTTGCTAAAGCAATTTTCATGTTTGTTTTACTTGATACAAAGGGGATTTTCTTTCCAGTTAACATTAAATCTCCAACCGTTTTCAATTGCACTGAAAGTGAACCACTTGGATGAAATTTCTTAAAATCTAATTTACCAAATTTCTTATGTCTCATGCACGTAATAGCAATTGCATCTCCAAGTGCAATTTGAACTGTGGTAGATGATGTAGGAATAAAATTATCTGGTCCTGCTTCCTTAACAGTGGGTAACAAAAACTTTATATCAGAATTTTTATACAAAATTGATTCTTTGTTAGATGTTATTCCTATTAATTTAATATTTTTATTTCTAGAAGTATATTGAATTATATTTTTTAGTTCTGCACTTTTACCACTTAAGCTAATTAAAATAACAACATCATTAGATGTAATCTGTCCCATATCTCCATGACTTGCATTTGAGGCATCTAAGAAAAAAGATGGTGTGCCAGTCGATGAAAAAGTTGCAGCCCATTTTCTTCCTATTATTCCACTTTTTCCAACACCTGAAATAATTATTTTGCCATTTTTGCAATTAAGTATTGTATTGATAAGTTTTTCAAAAGAATTTCCTATACTTGATTGAAGCTTTTTTAAGGAGTTATATTCAACTTTTATAACCTCTTTAGCAATATTAATAAAACTCAAATCTTTCATTTTAATGGGACCAAATATCATCTTTAAAAGACGCAAAGTCTAAATCAACTCTAGTATTTATAAATTTAATGGTCTTCTCATAAATTTCAATTCTATTTTCTCTCTCTAGAATTTTTTTCAATGAATCATATATTTCATGTAAGTAAATTACGTCCTGTGCACAATATTTTAATTGTTTCTCTGACAATTCACCTCCAAAATCAGAAGATTGCAATTGCTTGCTCACATCAATACCTATGAATTCTTTAATTAAATCTTTTAGTCCGTGTCTATCGGAATAACTTCTAGCAATTTTACTCATAATTTTAGTACAATTTACATTTTGAATATCAACACCTAGGTATTTTTTTATAAATAAAAGGTCTGCCCTAGCGAAATGGAATAATTTACTAATTTTTTTATTTCCTAAAGTTTTTTTTAAATTCGGTGCATTATAGTTTTCTTTATCAAATTGAATTATATGTGCATCATTTTTTCCAGAAGATATTTGTAACAAACACAGTCTATCTCTCTCAATATTTAGTCCAGTAAATTCACAATCTATTGCAATCTTGTCACTGAACACTATTTCATCTGGTAAATCTTTTTTATGTAATTTAATATCTAAATTCATTAATAGATATATATATATGAAAAATCAGGATTCAATTTTAATATTTGGTTCGTCTGGACAGATCGGAAAAGCCTTAATCAGAAAATTTACAAAAAATAACTATAAAGTAATTGCAGTAACAAGGAGTATTCACCAAAAAGGTTATCAAATTAAAACACAGTCAAATTATGGATATTTAGAACTTGAGGAGATTAAATCATTTAATGAGACGAGCATATCAAAATTGATGGAAAGATCATCTGTATGTATAAATTTAATAGGTATTTTATTTGAAAAAAAAAATAATCACTTTAATTTACTGCATTCCGATTTACCCTTCTTGCTTTCAAAACTAGCACTTAAACACTCACTTAAACAATTTATTCATATATCTGCATTAGGAATTGAGTTAGCTAAAGATAGTAAATATGCAATGAGTAAATTAGATGGTGAGAAATATGTAAAACAAAATTTTAATAATGCAGTTATTTTAAAACCCTCTATAGTTTATTCAGTAGATGATAATTTTACAACAAATTTTATGAGGTTGTTGAACTTCCTCCCATTTATGCCTCTGTACTATGGTGGTCAAACTAAATTTACTCCTATTCATGTGTCTGACCTTACAAACATTATTTTTGAAATAGTTCAAAAAAAAATTATAGGTGAAACTATCGAATGTATTGGACCCGAAGTCTTAACTTTTAAAGAAATACTTTTAAAAATATTAAAATCAATAAATAAAAAAAGATTTTTAATCCCTGTACCTTTATCATTTGCCAAATTAAATGCTAAACTATTTCAATTAATGCCCAAACCATTATTAACGATAGACCAATTGAAGTTATTGAAATATGATAATATTGTTTCGAAGAAATACAAAACAAATTTCGATTTTAAGATGAAAGCAGACAGAAAATTTGAAGATGAAATAAACCGTTATAGTTTCAATTGGACTACTGGTGGTCAATTTTCGAAAAAAAGAATTTCAAAAGTTAAGTAATGTTAGCAAATATTATATATTTAACCGTCTTTGTAATTTTAGCCTTTGTTTTATCAATTGCTGTTAAGGCAATTACAAGAGGAGTAGAAGCCAAACAAGTTATTAAAGAAGAAAAAAATTTAGAATTGAACAAAGAAAGTGAAATTCAAAGTTTAGAAATTATAGATCAAATTAAAGAGCTAAAAAATTTACATGATAAGGGTGTATTGAACGATGAGGAGTTTAAAAAAGCTAAGGATAAATTATTAAAATAATCTACGCAGATTTTACATTTTTTTCTACAAACTTTGGAACTTCATCATCCTTATCTACAATTTCATCTTTTTTACCTTTTGGTTGAAAGACCATCATCAAGTGTAGAGGACAATAAGAAAATTTTTCTACTGTTTTTCTTCCACAAAATGATGAGACACTATCATCTGGATGTCCCTCCATATATTTACAAGTGTGTTCGTTTAATTCTTCTAATTGAAGGTTCCTTGCTGGCTCAAAGTTTTTATCTAACAGTAATGATCTAAATTTTTGCTTTCTACTTCCTTTTTTTAAAACATTATTAGTGGATGATGAAGCTACAAGATTATTACTAGATATTGTCGTTCTAGTTTTTATCTTCGCTGACAAGTTTAGTCTATGAGCTTTTCCAATTACTGCATTTCTGCTTACACCCCCAATAATTTGAGCTATTTGGCTTGCCGTTTGTCCTTTACCCCATAGATCCTTAAGCTTGTTAACTTTTTCATCTGTCCAGCTCATATTTACTATATTTAGTGTTTTATAATATTTTTACAACACTATCTTGAAATCACAATTAGAAGCTTATAACAAGCTTTTTCTCTCCTTTTTTAACAATTATTGAAAAAAAAGTTTATTAATAATTACTTATGGTTGAATTACAAAAAAAATATCAAATAGGAACCAGAAGATTTGGACTTGTAAATTGGGTTGGTACTTACTCTTTATTTAAAAAAGAAGTTCTAAGATTTTTAACAGTCTCAGGACAGACTTTGTTTGGTCCAATACTAACCAGTATATTATTTTTAACAGTAATTTCTTTAGCTATTGGTGATCAGAAAACCGACGTATTAGGCGTTCCATATATAAAATTTTTAGCTAGTGGTCTAATAATGATGCAAGTAATTCAACAAAGTTTTGCTCATTCTAGCTCTTCATTAATGATGGGAAAGATGATGGGTACAATTACTGATGTTGTTCATAGTCCCTTGTCTTCATCAGAAGTAGTATTTGCAATAACGTTTGCGTCTGCAGCTAGAGGTTTATTGATTGCTTCAGCCTCAACTTTGATATTTATTTTTTTAATAGATTTATCAATTCAAAATTTTCTTTTATGGTTTATTTATTTATTTTTGGGTGGCTTATTTATGGGTTCACTTGGAATAATAGTCGGTCTATACGCAGATAAATTTGATCAAATGAGTACTGTTACAAATTTTATAATTGTACCCTTAAGCTTTTTAAGCGGTACTTTTTATAGTATCGATAGATTGCCTAATTTTTTAAAAGTGCTGAGTAATTACAATCCTTTTTTTCATATGATAGATGGATTTAGATATTCATTTATTGGTCAATTAGATGGATCATTAACATTCGGTATTGCATTGCTAACTTTTTTAAGTTTAGTTATTACTTATTTTGCATACTTTCTAGTTCATAAAGGTTATAAAATTAAATCATAGTAAAATATGAGTTCTTTAGCTAAAAACTATAAAAGAAGAAATCTATCTTTCAATAAAGGTAAAGGATCTTTTTTGTATACTAAAAGAGGAATAAAGTATTTAGATTTTGTACAAGGAATTGCTGTAAATTCTTTAGGTCATGCAAACCCAAATTTAGTAAAAGCAATTAATAAACAATCAAAAAAACTTTGGCATGTTTCTAATTCTTTTATAATTCCAGAAGGAGAGGAATTAGCTAAAAAACTAACAAATAAAACTTTCGCAGATGCTGTTATTTTTCAAAATAGTGGAGCAGAAGCCACTGAAGCTGCCATAAAGGTTGCTAGAAGATATTTTTATTCTTTAGGTAAAAAGAAAAAAAATAGAATTCTATGTATAAAAAATTCTTTTCATGGGAGAACTATTGCAGCAATAAATGCAAGTGGATCAAAAAAAATGTTAGAGGGATTTGGGCCAAAAGTGGGTGGATTTGACCATTTTAAATTTGGGAACCATAAAGAATTAAAAAGAAAAATTACAAGAAAAACAGCGGCTATAATGATTGAACCAATAATGGGCGAGGGAGGCATTAAAGTAGTTCCTTCATGGTGTCTCAAAGAATTGAGAAAGATTTGCAATCAAAAAAAAATTCTTCTTATTTTAGACGAAGTTCAGTGTGGAATTGGGAGATCAGGTAAGTTTTTTTCATATGAATATGCAAATATAAAGCCAGATATAGTTCCAATTGCAAAAGGAATTGGAGGTGGGTTCCCAATAGGTGCAGTGTTAATGACAAAAAAAGTTTCTAAGGCTATGGTTCCAGGTACACATGGATCTACTTTCGGCGGAAACCCTTTAGCAATGTCTGTTGGAAATGCTGTAATGGACGAAATTTTTAAAAAAGGCTTTCTTTCTAAAGTTAAAAGTAATTCAAAATATTTTATTTCAGAATTAAATAAAATTAAAAATAAATTCCCAAATATTATTAAAGAAATAAGAGGAACAGGATTAATTTTAGGAATGCAGTTATATCATGATCAGTCAAAATTTATACAAAGTTTAATGAAAAATAAATTATTAACAATTAGAGCAGCTGAAAATGTTATAAGAATTTTGCCTCCATTAAATGTTAATAAAAATGAAATAAATATAGCTTTAAAAATTATCAATAAAGTTTGTGAAGGGTATAAAAAACAATGAATAACTTTCTTCATATTAGAGATATTCCCCTAAAAGATTTAAAAAAAATTATTTCAGATGCCAAATATAGAAAATCAAAAAGAAAAAAATTAAATACCCTTGATCCAGACAAAGACACACCTTTAAAGGGAAAAATTCTCTTACAGATGTTTGAAAAATCTAGCCTTAGAACTAGATTAAGTTTTTATTTGGCTATTAAACAATTAGGTGGAGGATCTTTAACGTTAAGACCAGAGGAGTTACACTTAGGTATTGGTAGTGAAAGTATAGCAGATACATCTAAAATCTTGTCAACTTATGGTAATGCTTTTATGTTGAGAACAGATTCAGATAAAAAATTAGATCAATTCAAAAAATATTCAAGTATACCAATAATTAATGGATTAAGTCCATCCTCACATCCCACTCAGGTTTTGTCAGATATTTTTACTATTCAAGAAATTAAAAATAAAAGTATTTCAAAATTAAAACTATGTTGGATAGGAGATGCTAATAACAATATGATGAACAGCTTAGTAGAAGCTTGTATAAAATTCTCTGTTTACCTAAATATTGCTTGCCCAAAAAGCTATCAGCCAAATAAAAAGCTTATTTCTTTGATAAAAAAACAAAAAGGAAAAATAAAAATTTTTAATAAAAAAGAAATAGCTATCAAAAATTCTGATGTTGTAATGACAGATAAAATCATTTCTTTAAACGATAAAGTGAATAAGAAAAAGAAACTTAAATCATTTAAAAATTTTAAAGTTGATACAAAAACTATGAATTTAGCCAAGAAAGACGCAATATTTTTACATTGTCTACCAAGAGGAAATGAAGTTACAGAAGAAGTATTTCTTGGGAAACAATCTAAAGTATGGCAACAAGCTCTAAACAGAGTTTATGTTCAAAAGAGTATTTTATTATATTGTTTTGGTAAACTAAGGTAGTTGTAAAGGACTATCAGCATTAGCATTCATATATAGAATTACAGAGGCTCTATCTTTCTCTTTTTTTAATCCTGCGAAAGCCATTTTGGTACCCTTTATATATGAAGCGGGTTTTATTAAAAAACTATTCATTTCTTGGAATGTCCAATCTTTTCCAAATGCTATTAAGGCTTTTGAATATTTGTAATCTTCCAGAGCACCCATATTTCTACCTAGAACATTATAAAGCGCTGGGCCAATATTGTTTCTTCCACCCTTTTTAATCGAATGACATGCACTACATTTTTTAAAAACCTTCTTTCCATGATCAACACTTCCCATGGCTAATAGAGCAGATATATCAACTGTTTTAACTGCCGTAGAAGATTTGGTACTATCTGTTTCAGCAAATTCAACTTTATAAGCTGATTGACTTGGTTTCTCTACGTAATAGATAATGTCTGAAATTTTAGTAATTCCAAATATAACAACAAAAATTACCACCACCGCTGCTATAATTTTATTAATTTCAAATGAGTCCATGATTTTTAATTATTATCCTCGTATAACATGTTAAACAAAAAAAAAACTAAATTTAAATTTAATTATTGCGTCTGAAAGACGCATAATACTTAGTTTATGAGCAATACAGTAATTTTAATCCCATCAAGATTGGCTGCAACAAGGTTACCAAATAAACCTTTATTAAAAATCAATAATATTTCAATTATCAATCATGTTTATAAAATTGCAAAATCATCACTTATTGGAGAAAGTTATGTTGCAACAGGTGATAAAGAAATATTTGAAGAAGTTATTAAGATTGGAGGAAAATGTATTTTAACAAAAAAAGATCATAAAACTGGTACCGACAGAATTTTTGAGGCTTATCAACAGTTAAGAGATGACAATATTGAATATGTAATAAATCTTCAAGGAGATGAACCAATGCTTGATATTGAGGATGTTACTAATCTTCTTAAAAAAACTATTAAAAAAAAAACTAAAATTTCAACATTAGCTTGTCAAATTAAAGACGAAAAATTTTTCTTAAACAAAAATGTTGTAAAAGTAACCACAAAAGAGGAACTTCATCAAAATAATTTATCAATGGCAACATCATTCACGAGAGAAATTAAAAATACGCAAAAAAACATTTACCACCATATTGGAATATATATTTATAATGTTTCATATTTAGAAAGGTTTGTTCAATTAGAGCAAACTCATAATGAAAAATTGCAAAAACTAGAACAATTAAGACTAATGGATAACAATATTGAAATAGAGGTTGGATTAGCAAAAACTAAACCAATTAGTGTAGATACTACTGAAGATTATCTAGAAATAAAAAAAATTATGGAATATAAAAATTAAATTATGAAAATTGCTTATCAAGGTGTTGCAGGAAGTTATAGCGAAAGTTGCGCTAAAAAAATGTATCCAGAGAGTGAAACAATACCCTGCAAAACATTTGATGAATGCTTTGAAAGGTCTAGTGAAGATAATTCAATAAAATCTTTAATTCCAGAGTCAAATAAAACAACTGGAAATATTGGTGTCGAGTATTTAATCTTTAAATACAGATTAAATATTTATGCAGAACATTTTTTTCCAATTAATCATAATCTATTAGGATTAAAAGATGCTAAAATAGAAGACATAAAAGATGTTTACTCACACGCACAAGCATTAAGTCAATCCTCAAGTTTTATTAAGAAAAAAAAATTCACAGAAAATGTTAGAGCGGATACAGCTGGTTCAGCAAAATTTGTTTCAGAAACTAAAGACAAATCTAAAGCTGCTATAGCTTCTAGTTTAAGTGCTGAAATATATGGTCTTAAAATTCTGCAAGAAAATGTCCAAGATGATAAAGATAACGTAACTAGATTTTTATTACTTGGTAAAGATATTTTTCAGCCAGATTTTTCTGATAATAATCATATAACATCGATATTATTTAAGTTGAAAAGTAAACCTGCTGCTCTTTACTCTGCTCTTTCAGGATTTGCAATAAATGGAGTTAATATGAGTAAATTACAAAGTTTTCCCGAAAAGAACTCATTTTCCTCATACTTTTTTCTATGTGATATTGACGGACATATAGAGTCTCCTAAAATCAAAAACTCACTTGAGGAATTGGGTCTGCATTGTCAAGATATGCACGTTCTAGGTGTTTATAAATCCGACAAATTTAGACAAAAATAAATTCATAACTTTCTTGTGGAATAGAAATTTTTATTGATATAATAAAGTTGGAGGCCAATCAGGTGGTGTTACCACAAATCCCCTAGGATCGAAAGATAGCAAGGGTAGTGAGTATTTTCCAGGTTGGTTGGTCTCCTTAAAATGACAGAAAATTCGAAAGTACTAGCTTTAAAATATAGACCTCAAGTATTTGAGGATTTAATTGGCCAAGAGATCATTGCTGAAACAATTAAAAATTCAATAATTTCAGACAAGTCACCTAATGCATTCTTGTTTACAGGTATCAGGGGAGTAGGAAAAACAACCTTCGCAAGAATAGTTGCAAAGTCATTAAATTGTGAGCATGGAATTGAAAATATGTGTAAGAAAAAATGTAGTAATTGTGATGCAATTACAAACTCAAATCATATTGATGTTTTGGAAATGGATGCTGCAAGTAAGACTGGCGTTGATGATGTCAGAGAACTTATTGAATTTTCAAGATATGGACCAACAACCGCTAAATATAAAATATTTATTATTGATGAAGTTCATATGTTAAGTAAGCAAGCATTTAACGCACTTTTAAAAACATTAGAGGAACCACCAAAATATTTAAAATTTATTTTTGCAACAACCGAAATCAAAAAGATACCTGTAACAGTAATATCGAGATGTCAGCGTTTTGATCTCTCTAGAGTAAAATCTGAAGAGCTTTTTAAGTATATAAAAATGATTAAAGATAAAGAAGGTGGTAAAGTTTCTGATGAAGCTTTAAAATTAATTGTTAAAATTTCGGAAGGATCTGTTAGAGATGCATTATCTTTGTTAGATCGTGGACTTGTAGCCAATCAAAATGATGAGGAATTAAATCTAGACAAAGCACAAAGTATTTATGGATACTTTGATAAAAGCTCTCTGATAGAATTAATTAAAAATCTGTTTAGTGGTGATGAAAAAAAAGTATTTGAGTTGTATAGAAAGATTTATGATTCTGGTGTAGATCCAAAAATTTTTTTGAATGATTTTCTTGAGGTTTTATATTACCTAAAAAATATTAATTTTATAAAATTAGAAGGAAATAATTTTTCTTTGAATGACCAAGATTTTAGTAATCTTTCCACAATATCTAAAAATTTAGATTCAAAGGACATAATCCTTTTTTGGCAATTTACACTTGATACAATTGAGGAAATTAACATAGTTTCAAATCCAAATTTATCAGTTGAAATGTTCCTTTTTAGATTAATGAGAATAAAAGGTTTTAAAGAGAAAGATGTTGAGGAAAGCTTTACCAGAAAAAATCCAGATAATTTAATTAAAGAATCTGAAAAAAAAATTACAAGTAAAACAATAGATCAAATCAAAAATATTTCACAACAAGAAAAAATTGAACCAAATTTAAATAAAGATGAAGTAATTAATGAACTTAAAATAGGTTCATTTGAAAGCTTGATAAATCTATGTACGAAAAGGAAAGAGGCTAAGCTTAAATATGAGCTTGAAACTAATGCAAATTTAGTTTCATTCTCTGAGGGTTTAATAGAAATATCTTTTAATGAAAACTTAGATAAAGACTTTATTAAAAATCTATCTAACAAACTGTACGAATGGACATCTAAGAGATGGATTATCTCTCTATCAAAAAACCAAGGACAATTTTCAAAAAAAGAAAAAAATAAAATTGATGAGAAAAAAATATTTGATGATGTTAAAAAGTCTGAAGCATATAAAAAAGTGATCGAAGTATTTCCTGATGCAGAATTAATAAATGTTGAGTTGAAAGAGGATTAGAATGACAGATTTTTCAAAATTAATGGAAAAAGCAAAAGAAATTGAGAGCAAAATGAAAGAAAGCCAAGAAAACATTAAAAAGATAGAGGTTGAAGGTGTCTCGGGAGCTAATGATGTAATAGTTACTTTAAATGGAGAGGGCACTATGATTTCAATTAAACTTAGTGAAAATGTTTTAAAAGAAGAAAAAGTAATATTAGAGGATCTTATTACTGCTGCTCACAATAACGCAAAATCACAACTTAAATCAAAAACAGCAGAGGAAATTTCTAAGGCTTCAGGAAACTTTGGAATACCTGGATTTAAGTGGCCTTTATAATTTAAATGCAAAATATTCCTGAAATAGAAAATTTAATTAAACTAATATCTAAATTACCAGGGCTAGGACCTAAGTCTGCAAAAAGAATAATATTAAAAATGATTAATAACCGTCAAGAATTACTAAAGCCCTTGGCTCAAAATTTGAGTGAAGTTTTTAAAAATGTTGTTAGATGTAAAATATGTGGAACATTAAAACCTAGTACAATTGTGTGTAGTTATAATAATTGTGAAATAGTAGATAAAAAATATAATAAAATTTGTGTTGTAGAAAATATTTCAGATCAGTGGGCAATAGAAAGTTCTTCAATTTTTCAAGGTTACTTCCATATATTAGGTGGAACTCTCTCAAACAATAATAATAGTAATAGAGAGGACTTGCTTGTTAACTCTCTTATAGAGAGAATAAATAAAGATGATATTGAAGAAGTAATTTTAGCAACTAGCGCAACTGTAGAAGGTCAAACAACAGCATTTTATATTCAAGATAGTCTAAAAAAAACTGACGTCAAAGTTTCAAAACTAGCCCAAGGTTTACCAGTAGGTGGAGAAATCGAAAATTTAGATGATGGTACTCTTATATCTGCATTTAAAAATAGAAAAAAGATAGAGGCTTAATTAGCTTTTTTTAATTAATCTGTTTAAATGTAAAAGTGGCTCTGTATAACCAGAAGGCTGTGATTTTCCATGAAATATTAATTCACATGCTGCTTTAAAAGCAATAGATTTATCATAATCCGGTGACATACTTTCGTAATTAGAGTCATCTTTATTCTGTTTATCTACAACTTTTGCCATTTTTTTTAAAATTTCAAGAACTTGTCTATTCGAACACAAGCCATGATGAAGCCAATTAGCAATATGTTGAGATGAAATTCTTAAGGTTGCTCTATCTTCCATTAATCCAATATCATTTATATCCGGGACTTTGGAACAACCTATACCTTGATCAATCCATCTAACTACATAACCTAAAATAGTTTGAGCAGAATTTGAAATTTCATTATTAATTTCATCCACAGACCAATTAGGACGATCTGCTATTGGAATAGCTAGAAGATCAGATAACTTTGATGGCTCTCTTTTTAATATTGCTTTTTGTTTTTCAAAAACATTTACTTCATGATAGTGCATAACATGCAATGCAGCGGCAGTTGGGGAAGGAACCCAAGCACAATTTGCGCCAGCATTCACATGTCCAATTTTTTGTTCCATCATTTCGTTCATTTTGTCTGGCATAGCCCACATTCCTTTACCTATTTGAGCAACTCCTGAAAAACCACATTTTAAGCCTATATCTACGTTATTGTCCTCATAGGTTTTAATCCATTTAGACGCTTTCATATCTCCTTTTTTGATCATTGGTCCAGCTTCCATTGAGGTATGCATCTCATCACCAGTTCTATCTAAAAATCCAGTGTTTATAAAAAATACTCTATCTTTAAGTGTTCTAATACATTCTTTAAGGTTTGCAGATGTTCTTCTTTCTTCATCCATAATTCCACACTTAATTGTATTTTTTTCTAATTTTAAAACCTCTTCGACTTTTGTAAAAATTAAATTAGCGAATTCTGTTTCTTCTGGCCCATGCATTTTTGGTTTAACAATATAAATTGATCCTTCTCTTGAATTACCTTTTCTTTTCAAATCATGAATACAAGCTGCTGAGGTTATGAAAGCATCCATTATTCCCTCAGGTACTTCTGATCCATCATTTAAAGTGATTGCAGGGTTTGTCATTAAATGTCCAACGTTTCTCACAAGTAAAAGACTTCTTCCGTGAAGTTTTAACTTTTCACCATTCAATGAAGTGTAACTCCTATCTGGATTAAGTTTTCTTTCTAATTCTTTACCATTTTTCTCAAATATTGATTTTAAATTTCCTTTCATCAATCCTAACCAATTTCTATAACAAATTACTTTATCTTCAGCATCTACTGCGGCTACACTATCTTCATGGTCACATATTGTTGAAACAGCAGACTCAACTATAATATCGCTTATCCCAGCAGCATCTCTTGCAGCACTAAATGCTCTAGGATTAATAATTATTTCAAGATGAAGATTATTATTTTTTAAGATTATAGCATTTGGTTTGGCTGCATCCCCTCTATGACCAATAAACTTCTCTAAATCTGATAAATTATATTCTTTATTTTCCTTATAAATTGAAAGCTTTTTATTATTTACTGCTAAACCAGTAATATCTTTCCAGTCAAGATTATTTATTGGAAAATATTTATTTAAAAAGTTTCTAGTGTATTTAATTACTTCTTGTCCTCTTAAAGGATCATATTTTTCACTTCCACTTTCTTCAGACTCTATTATATTTGATCCATAAAGACTATCATATAAACTTACCCATCTTGCATTAGCAGCATTCAAGCTATATCTAGAGTTCATTATTGGAACAACTAATTGTGGTCCTGCTATATAAGATATTTCTTCATCTAAATTTTTAGTTGCTATTTTAAAATCTTCACCTTCTTTTTTTAAATAACCTATTTCTTCCAAAAAATTTTTATATTTATTATAGTCAATCTTGTTGTCTCTATTTTTTTTATGCCACAGATCTATTTCTTGTTGTAATGTTTCTCTGATTTCGAGTAATTTTTTATTTTTAGGCGCTAATTCATGCACCACCTTGTCAAAACCTTTCCAGAACTCGTTAGGACCTACATTAGTATCCAGTAAAAGCTCATTTTTGACAAAATCAGCTAGTTCTTTTGCTACAGATAAGTTGTGGATTTTGATGTATTGCTCTCTCATAAATTGAAAATCTTATAATAAATTGTCATTTTTGCGCAATCAAAATTACTTATTTTAACAATTTATTGCCTTTTTTTGTTTATAATACAGACTTAAATGAAAAATTACCTAAATTTTGAGACAGATATTAAAAATCTTGAGAAGGAATTAGATAAACTAAAAGACCCCTATAATCAGGAAGGTTTGTCTGAAGTCGATACTTCAAGAATAAGCAAAGTTGAAGAAGAAATAAATGAAAAGTTAGAGAAAATTTATTCTAACCTAGATCCATGGCAGACAGCATTGGTTGCTCGTCATGAAGATAGACCTAAAGCAAAATTTTTTGTTGAAAATCTTTTTGATGACTTTATTCAACTTTCTGGAGATAGATATTATGGTGAAGATAAAGCTGTTATAGCTGGTTTTGCAAAATTTGATGGTAAATCTGTTTTAGTAATTGGTCAAGAAAAGGGATCAGATCTTAATAAAAGAATAGATCACAATTTTGGTATGATGAGACCAGAGGGTTACAGAAAAACAATTAGACTTATGGAGTTAGCTAACAAGTTTAAAATTCCAATTATTTCTATTGTAGATACTCCAGGAGCATATCCAGGAGTTGGCGCTGAGGAAAGAGGTCAAGCCGAAGCAATAGCAAAATCTATTGAATGCTCTATGAAGTTAACAGTCCCTACAATTGCGATAATAATTGGCGAAGGAGGGTCTGGTGGAGCAATTGCTTTAGCATCGTCTAATAAAGTAATAATGCTTCAAAATGCAATATACTCTGTCATTTCTCCAGAAGGATGTGCTACCATTTTATGGAGAGACCCAAAAAAAACTTTAGAGGCTGCAACTGCAATGAAAATGTCATCTAGCGACCTTTTAAAGTTAAATATAATTGACGAAATAATTCCAGAACCAGTTGGTGGTGCTCATCGAGATAAAGATCTAATATTGGATAATGTAAGAGATTCATTAAAGAAAAATTTAGATTTTTTTCAGACAATGGATAAAGATGAAATTCTTACTCATAGAAAAAATAAATTTTTGTCAATTGGAAGAAATAAAGGATTTACAACTCAATCAAATGATAGAAATAATTTATCTATGAAGGCAAATGTATTTGAAAGTATTAATCAAAACTTTAAGAAGAATTATAAAATTTATTATGGTGTATCTTTTGCACTTTTATTGATATTATTTTTAAGCATTCTTTTATAAAGCACCACAACAATGCTTGAACTTTTTCCCTGTTGCCTCACATCTTTCGTTTCTAGAAATTTTTCCTTCTCTATTTGTTGCAAGTAAACATTTAGGATTATTATTTATATTTATGCTTTTTTCATTTTGAACGTCATTTTGATCATCATTTTTTTCTATAAGCTTTAAATTAAACAAAATTGTAATTAAATCATACTTAAGTTTACTTAATAAATTTTCAAAAAGTGTAAATGCTTCTTTCTTATATTCTACTAAAGGATCTCTTTGTCCATAAGATCTTAAACCAATGACTTGTCTTAATTGTTCTAAATATTGAATATGTAATTTCCAATTTTGATCAATTAGTTGTAAAAAAATTCTTTTTTCTATTTCGTTATATTGCTCTTCATTTAACATTTTTATTCTTTCTTCTCTTGAACTTTTAAATTTATTTTTTATTTTTTCCTCAAACGCTCTATTTTCAAGATTAACTAATTCATTAATTTCACTCTCTTCAAATGATTTTCCAAATAAAGATTTTAATTGCATATTGATTTCATTTGATCCTGCATTGGCTAACTTTTTTGTTTTCTTAAGTTTCAAATCATCAATTATTTCATCTAGAAAATTTTCAGAATATTGCTTAGGGTCTTTATTTTCTATTACTTCATTTCTTTGTGAAAATATTACTTGCCTTTGATCGTTTAAAACATTGTCAAACTTCAAAAGAGTTTTTCTAATATCAAAATTTCTTGCCTCAACTTTTTGTTGTGCCCTTTCTAATGCCTTATTTATCCAAGGATGGTCTATACTTTCTCCATCTTTAAGTCCAAGTTTTTCAAGTATATTATTCATAGACTCAGACCCAAATATTCTCATTAAATCGTCCTCTAAACTTACATAGAATATAGAACTACCTTCATCACCTTGTCTACCTGATCTTCCTCTTGCTTGATTATCTACTCTCCTACTTTCCATTCTTTCTGTACCAATAACAAACAATCCTCCCAATTTTTTTATTTCAGCTTTATCACTTTCATCTTGACCTCCTAATTTGATATCAACACCTCTTCCTGAAATACTTGTCGTAATAATTATTGAGTTTCTTTTTCCAGCATCTGCAATAATTTCAGCTTCTCTTTGGTGATTTTTCGCATTTAAAACTGTATGTTTTATATTTCTTTTATCTAATAGATTTGAGAAGTGCTCAGATTTATTTATGCTTGAAGTGAAAACTAATAATGGCTGTCCTTTTGTGTTACATTCAACAATCTTACTAATTATTGCTTCATCTTTTTCTTTACTAGTTCTAAATATTTGATCATTCGAATCTTTTCTTATCATCTGCTTATTGGTTGGAATTGATACTACTGGTAGATTATAAATTTCAAAAAACTCCTCTGACTCAGTTAATGCAGTACCAGTGCACCCGGCTATCTTTTTGTAAAGTTTAAAGAAATTTTGGTAGGTAATTGATGCTAAAGTTTGATTTTCAGCATTAATTGTTAAATTTTCTTTTGCCTCTAGACTTTGATGAAGACCATCACCAAACCTTCTTCCTGGCAATTGTCTACCTGTTTGTTCATCAATTATAATTATTTGGCCATCTTTTACAATGTAATCTCTACCACTCTGAAAAAGATGGATGGCACGTAATGATTGATTAACCAAATGAACAATATGAAGGTTTTCTGGATCATAAAAATTTTTATTTTTAAGTATTCCAGCATTTGAAAATATACTTTCAACATTATCCACACCTTTATTAGTTAATAAAATATTTCTATCCTTTTCATCGATTTCAAAATCTTCTTCTTTTAAATTTTTTACAAGTTTATCAACAGCTATATATTGATTAGTTTTATCTTCCGTTGCTCCTGAAATTATTAGAGGCGTTCTAGCCTCATCAATTAAACAAGAGTCAATTTCATCAACAATCGCATAATTATGTTCTCTTTGAACCATAGTCTCTTTGGAAAATTTCATATTATCTCTTAAATAATCGAAGCCCAATTCACTATTAGTAGAATAAGTAATATCTTTTGAATAATTTTCTTTTCTCTCCAAATCATCTTGCCCTGTATTAATATATCCACAAGTTAAACCTAAAAAATTATAAATCTTACCCATATTCTCGCTATCTCTCTTTGCTAAATAATCATTTACAGTTACTATATGGACACCTTTTTTCTCTAGGGCATTAAGGAAAGCAGCAAGAGCTATGGTTAAAGTTTTACCTTCTCCAGTTTTCATTTCTGCAATTTTGTTCTCATGGATTGCAACACCACCAATTAGTTGAACATCAAAGTGTCTTTCATTTCTTATTCTTTTAGAGGCTTCCCTGACCATGGAGAAAGCTTCAGGTAATACTTCATTTAAACTTTTTCCTTTTTTAATATCTTCAATTAGTTTGTTGGTTTTTTTTGGGAACATTTCATCAGATAAATTTTCTAAATCTTTTTCTAAAAGATTAACTTTATTGACTATTTGTTGAATTCGGCCTAGTTCCTTTTCATTTCCGCTTTTAATAAGCTTTGAAAATATATTAAGTGGGTTGAACATTTTGATATAAAATTAAATATTAGAAATATATAGTAATTAATTAATTATTTTAAATATCATGAAATTTAACATAAACAATTTTATAAATACTAGCAGCCAAAGCTCTAAAATTGTTGATTTTCAGGATTTAGATCATATTGATGGAGTTTCAATTTCTGCAGTCAGCGCTGGCTTATATAAATTTAAGAGAGATGAATTAGTTTTATTTTATTTTAGAGATGGTGCAAATTATGCCTCCGTATATACCCAATCAAAGTTGATATCAGAAAATCTAAAATGGAATAAAAAAATTAAAGCAAAAAAAATATTTGCATTATTAATTAACACTAGAAATGCTAATGCATTAACAGGTCCAGAAGGCTTTGAAGCATTGAAGAAAATTTCATTAGACTTATCTTCAAAATTAACTGAGATACAGAAAAGAGATGAAGATGCTCCGAAACAAATTTCACCAAAAGAAATACTTTTTGGTTGCACAGGTACTATAGGAGAGAAATTTCCATTAGAAAAAATTAAAACTTCCTTACCAGAATTAGTCGAGAAAATAAAATATACACAAAATAAATTAATATGGATGAAAGCCGCAATGGGCATAATCACAACAGATTTAAAACCCAAAGTAGCAATGGCCGAAGCAAAAATTGGCTCATTAACAATTAAAATTTATGGAGTCGCAAAAGGCTCAGGCATGATTTATCCAAATATGGCAACTACATTAGGTTATATATTTACTGATGCAAATTTATCCTCATCAGTTTTAAATGATGTCTTAAAAAACAACATAAAGACAACATTCAATGCAATTTCATGTGATGGTGACACAAGTACAAATGATATGGTTTCTATATTTTCGACAGGTAAAGTAAGTCATCCAGAAATTAAAAAATATAGTGATAGTAGACTTAAAAATTTTAATAAGGCAGTTCATGAAGTTTTATTAAATTTAGCCAAGCAAGTTGTTTCTGATGGAGAAGGAGCTTCTAAATTTATTTCAATTAATTGTATTAATTGCAAAACAGAAAAAGATGCAAAAAATATATCTTTTAAAATAGCAAACTCATTATTAGTTAAGTCAGCAATTGCGGGAGAAGATCCAAATTGGGGAAGAGTAGCTATGGCAATTGGAAACAGTAACACTAAAATTAATGAAAAAAAATTATCTATTTCTTTTGGACCTTATAAAATTTATCATAAGGGATCTTTATACAAATCTTATGATGAAAAAAAAGTTATGGAATATATGAAAGGCCAATCAATTGAAATAGAGGTTGATATTGGCCAGGGAATTAAAAAATTTAAATCGTTCACTATGGATTTAACAAAAAAATATATTGAAATTAATGCTGATTATAGGACTTAACTGTATTGAAATTTCGTATATTAATATTTAAGTGATAAAAAATGATCAAGTACTTGTTAAAATGTAAAGATTGTAAGCATGAATTTGAAAGCTGGTTTAGTGCCTCTAATGAATACGATAGGTTGCTAAAATTAAAACTTTTAAATTGTCAATCATGTGAATCAATAAATGTTGAAAAGTCATTAATGTCTCCTAATTTATTTAACACTAAGAAAAAAGAAAATTTAAAAGAAATTAAAAAATATAAGGATGTTCGAAAAAAACTTTCTGACTACAAAAAATTTGTAAAAGATAATTTTGAGTATGTAGGGGAAAATTTTACTTATAAAGCAAGATCAATTCATTATGATAAAAAGAAACCAAAAAAAGGTATTTATGGTACCGCTTCTCTTAAAGATGTTAAAGAATTGAGAGAAGAAGGGATAGAGACTGATATTATTCCATGGATAGAAGAAGATAAAAATTAAACTTTTTTGAATTCTGAAATATAATTTACTGATTTGTCAGATGTAACTGACCATTTATTTAAGATTGGATTAAAGGTCATTCCATCAATTTTTTTTAATTTTAATGAATTTTTTTTACAAATAGTTGTTAAATACTCTGGTTTAATAAATTTTTCCCAATCGTGAGTCCCTATTGGCAACCACTTAAAGACATACTCAGCTCCCACAATTGCAAACAAGTAAGATTTAAAAGTTTTGTTCAAGGTAGCTATGAACATTACACCAGATTTTTTTAAAAACTTTGAACTTTCTTTAATAAAAAAATTAACATCTTCAACGTGTTCAACAATTTCCATATTTAGAATTATATCGAATTTTTTTTTAATTTTTAAATTTTCAGGGGAAGAATTGTAATACTTAATTTTAAGTTTACTTTTTTTTAAATGATATTTAGCTACCTGTATATTTTTATTAGAGGCATCTATACCAACAACATCTGCTCCAAGTTTTGCCATAGGTTCTGAAAGTAATCCACCACCGCATCCAATATCTAAAATGCTTAACCCTTTAAAGGGTTCATGTTCTTTTTTAATTTTAAATTCAGATAAAATTGTATCTCTTATGTATTTGATTCTTATAGGGTTAAATTTATGTAATGGCTTAAATTTTCCATTAGGATCCCACCATTCCTCAGCTATTTTTGAAAATTTTTCTATTTCTTTTTTATTTATTGTGTTATTTTTCATTGTTTATTGACATTACAATCAAGATGTATTTTATCAATATATTTTAATTTATATTAAAAAAAATTATCAATGAAAATAATCGTATTAAAATTTGGAGGTACTTCAGTTGGTACAACTGATAGAATTAAAAAAGTTGCAAAAATTATTGCTAAATATAAAAAAAAATACAATGTAATTGTACTTTCTTCTGCAATGAGTGGTGTGACAAATAATTTAATTAATTTGTCCAAGAAAATTAGCAAAAATTTTTCAGACTCTGAATATGATGTTTTAGTTTCATCAGGAGAACAAATGTCCTGTGCATTAATTTCTGGAGAATTAATTAATAAAGGTTTTAATGCAAGATCTTGGATGTCATGGCAAATCCCAATCAATACAGAGGGAAAATATAAATTTTCAAGAATTAATAAAATTAACAAAAATCAAATCGTGAATTATTTAAAAAAAGGAGGTATTCCTATAATCACAGGATTTCAAGGTATTAATAACAAAAACAGAATAACCACTATTGGTAGGGGTGGAACAGATGCAAGCGCAATCATGTTTGCAAAGTTTTTCAATGCTGAAAAATGTATAATATATACAGATGTGGATGGTGTTTATTCTACAGATCCAAATAAGCTAAAGACAGCTAAAAAAATAAAAGTTATATCTTATGAAGAAATGCTAGAAATGGCTTCCCTGGGAGCTAAAGTTATGCAACCTCATTCAATACAAGATGCTAGGTTGAATAGGGTAGATATAGAGGTTAGATCTTCTTTTACAGATAATGAAGGCACCCTAATAACAAAAAGAAAAAATATAATAAATAATAAGATCATAACTGGTATTTCAAATACAATGAATGATGCCAAAGTTACTCTTTTAGGTGTAAGAGACAAGCCTGGTATTGCAGCATCAATTTTTAAACCACTATCTGAAAATTTTATTAATGTAGATATGGTGGTACAAAATATTTCTGCTAATGGAAAAGAAACTGATTTAACTTTCACAATTAAATCAGATGATCTTAGCAAAACAAAAAGAATTATTTTGCAAAATAAAAAAATAAACTTTAGAGATTTGATATTTGACAAGAATGTTTCAAAAGTATCAATAATTGGAGTTGGAATGGTAACTACCCCTGGGGTTACTTATAGAATGTTCCAGTCACTTGCTAGGCAAAAAATAAATATTCAAGTAATATCTACTTCAGAAATAAAAATTTCTGTGTTGATAGATAAAAAGAATGTGAGAAAAGCTATATCTTCTCTACACAAAGAATTTCAATTAAATAAATAATTTATGAACATTAGACCATTTAGGGAAATTAAAAGAAGAAAAACAAAAGAAATTAATGTTGGGCATGTAAAAGTTGGAGGAGATAATCCAATTTCTGTTCAATCAATGACTAATACGCTAACTAAAGATGTTAAAGAAACTGTAAAACAAATCGAACAAATTGAAGAAGCAGGAGCCGATATTGTAAGGGTATCATGTCCAGATGAAGACTCAACGAAAGCACTTAAAGAAATTATTAAAAATACTTCTATTCCAATAGTTGCTGACATACATTTTCACTACAAAAGAGCAATAGAGGCAGCGGAGAGTGGAGCTGCTTGTCTTAGAATTAACCCAGGAAATATTGGAGATAAAAAAAAAATTAAAGAGGTAATTTCGGCTGCAAAAAATAATAATTGTTCTATTAGAATTGGTGTTAATGCTGGATCTCTAGAAAAAGATTTATTAGAAAAGTATAAAGAGCCTTGTCCAGAAGCTCTAGTGGAAAGCGCATTAAGAAATATTAGTATTGTAGAAGACTTTGATTTTGATAAATTTAAAGTAAGCGTTAAATCCTCAGATGTATTTTTATCCATTGAGGCTTACAGACAACTTTCCAAGGTTACTGACTATCCACTTCATCTAGGTATCACCGAGGCAGGATCTTTTTTACCAGGAAGTATAAAATCATCTATAGGTTTTGGATCACTTCTTATGAGTGGTATTGGAGACACTATAAGAGTCTCTTTATCTGATGATCCAGTTGAGGAGATAAAAGTTGGAAATGAAATACTGAAATCATTAAATTTAAGAAATAGAGGGGTAAAAATTATTTCTTGTCCTTCTTGTGCAAGACAAGCTTTTAATGTGATTCAAACTGTTAAAAAGTTAGAAGACAGGTTAACTCATATAAAAACTCCTATTTCATTATCAATAATTGGATGTGTAGTTAATGGGCCAGGTGAGGCAGCACAAACAGATATAGGTGTTACTGGAGGAGGAAAAGGCAATAACATGCTTTATTTAAATGGAATTGAAAGTGAAAAAATATCTAGTGATGAGATGATTTCCAAGGTTGTACGATTGGTTGAAGAAAAAGCAGAAGAAATCGAAAAAAACAAATAATGGTACCTCTATCAAAAGTTCAAGATTTAATATCAAAACATTCCAAATTAGAAAAAGAGCTATCCTCACAAGAAATTGATAAAAAATCTTTTGCAGAAAAGTCAAAAGAATACTCTGACTTAAGCGAGATTATTAGAGAGGCGGTTTCTTACTTTAATTTTCAGAAAAACAAAGATGAGTTGGAAAATTTAATTAATGATAATGACTTAGACAAAGAGATGAAGGATTTAGCTATAATTGAATTAAATGAGCTTGAAAAAAATAATAAAAGTAATGAAAAAAAAATAAAATTATTTTTGTTGCCAAAAGATGAGGCAGACACAAAAAATGCAATGATAGAAATAAGAGCTGGCACGGGAGGATTAGAGGCAAGTTTATTTGCATCTGATTTGTTTAAAATGTATGAAAAAGTAAGTCACAAAAAAAAATGGCTATTGGAAGTAATATCCATCTCTAAAAGTGATGCAGGGGGATTAAAAGAAGTAATTGCATCAATAAAAGGTAAAAACATTTATTCCTCATTAAAATATGAAAGTGGTGTTCATAGAGTTCAAAGAGTTCCTGATACTGAAACCCAAGGAAGAGTTCATACATCTGCTGCTACAGTTGCGGTAATGCCGGAGGCTGAGGAAGTTGATGTTAAAATAGAAGAAAAGGATTTAAGAATTGATGTATTTAGAAGTAGTGGTCCAGGCGGTCAAAGTGTAAATACAACAGACTCTGCAGTTAGAATTACTCATATTCCAACTGGAATAGTTGTTAGTCAACAAGATGAAAAATCACAAATAAGAAATAAAGAAAAAGGTTTAAAAATCCTAAGATCAAGAATTTATGAATTAGAACGCCAAAAAAGAGATGAGGAAAGATCAAAAGATAGAAAAAGCAAAATTGGTTCAGGAGATAGATCCGAAAGAATTAGGACATACAATTTTCCACAAGGAAGAGTAACAGATCATAGAATAAATTTAACTTTACATAAATTGTCCGAATTTATGGAAGGCGAAATTTTTGATGAGATGATTGAAAACTTAGTGATCCAGGCTCAAGAAAATGAACTCAGTAATATATAAACATGAATTATAACCAAATTTTAAAAAAAGGTGAGAATTTTTTAAAAAGAAACAAAATTCAAAATCCATGTCTTGATGTTGAATTAATTTTATCAAAAGTAGTAAAGAGGAAAAGAGAAGAAATAATTTTAAATATAAATAATAAGTTAAAAAATGAAGAAATATTTAGATTTAACTATTATTTGTCAAGAAGATGCCAAAAAGAACCAATGGCATATATTATTGGTTATAAACATTTTTGGAAGTATAAGTTTTTGACTAATAAATACGTTTTGATTCCAAGACCAGATACTGAATTAATTGTTGAGGAAAGTTTGAAACATTTACCAATTTATAAGTCAAAAAAAATTTTAGATGTTGGAACTGGATCAGCTTGCATTGTGATTTCTTTAATTAAAGAAAGACCAAAATGCAAAGCAACAGCTATAGATATATCTTTAAAAGCCTTAAATGTAGCAAAAAACAATGCAAAATTACATCAATTAGAAAATAAAATTAAATTTATCAATATCGATATTGACAAATATAAATCTAATAATTATGATTTAATTATATCTAATCCTCCTTACATTAATAATGTTGAATTAAATAGATTGGATGATGATGTAAAATTCCATGAACCCAAATTAGCACTGTCAGGAGGTTCTAATGGTTTTAGGGAATTAATAAAGATAATAATTAAAAGTAGAAAGTTGTTAAAAATAAACGGAAAATTGATACTTGAAATTGGACATAAACAAAAAAAGCAATGTTTAAAAATACTAAATGAAAACAAATTCTTTGTTAACAAAATATCCAAAGATTTATCTGGTAAAGATAGATGCATCGTAAGTACTAAAATAAGATGAACAATTATAAAAATAATAATAGAAGAAGTCGATTTAAACCAAATGGAGAAAGAGGCTTTAGACGAAATGGTAACGGTCATAAATCTAATGGAGATTTTAGCAATGGTTCTTCATTCAAAAGAAGGCACCCTGGAAAAAATAACCAAAATGCTGCAAGCTTAGTCGAAAAATATAATGATTTAGCTAGGGAGGCACTTACAAATGGAGATAAAATTTTATCTGAAAATTATTTACAGCACTCTGAACATTTTTCTAGAATTCTTATATCTCAAGAAAATTTAAGAAATCTGAGAGAAAATTATGTTGAAACTTCTAATGATGAAAAATTAAAAGTTCAAATAGATAAAAAAGAAGTGGATGAGCCCAAAACAAAATAATTTACATTTTAGATATAAGATTTGATTTCATAACATCAATTTTAATCTTATTTACCTCAAAAACTTTACGTTGATCACCTTGTAATATTTTTCCTGAAGGAAGTTTAAGTTTTTGTGAATTTATTTTTTTTCCATTTTCGATTACCTCATAATGTAAATGAGGACCGGTAGAAAGACCTGTTGATCCCACATATCCAATTATTTGGCCCTGTTTTACTCTTGTACCTTTCTTAATACCTTTGCCAAACTTAGACATATGTGCATATACAGTTTGATAAACTCTATTATGTTTTATTTTTACACAATTTCCACCACCACCGCACCATTGTGCTCTTACAACTAGACCGTCTCCGGATGCTAAAATAGGAGTACCTGTTGGGGCTGCAAAATCAGTTCCTGTATGCATTTTTGTGAAACCTAAAATGGGATGCTTTCTTTTTCCAAATGAGGATGATAATCTTGCACCATTAATTGGTGTTTTCATCAAAGTTTTTCTCATACTTTTTCCATTCTCGTCAAAGTAATCAATTTTATTTTTTTGATATTCATGCCTATAAAGTTTAAAATCTTGATTTTGCAAATTAAGGTTTGCAAAAATTATATTTCCAGTTTCAACTATCTTTCCATCTTTATTTAGGAATTCTTCATATATTATTTGGAAACTATCATTTTTCCAAATATCTCTTTGGAAATCTACTTGAAAACCATAAAGTCTCGCAAATTCAATAATAATGTCTGGTTGTACCTTTAAACTTAGCGCTGTTTGATATAAGCTGTTAGTAATTTTACTTTCTTTATAAGCAATAACTCTAGTCAGTTCTTTTTCTATAATTAACGATTTGAAATAATTATTTTCAATATCTCTAATATATTGAATTTCTTTTTTTTTATTAATTTGAATTATAAATTCTATAATTTTAGGACTATTTTTTTTATCAATTTTAAAATAAATTTTTTGATTTGGTCTTAATATTTTTAATTTTTTATTTTTTTTTACTGTTTCAAGAAATAGTTTTCTTTCTTTTTTTGTGATTACAATGCTGTTAATTATAGTTTCATAATTGTCACCATCTTTTACGATGTAATTATATTCGCTAAATCTATCTTCTAATTTAGAGGTTAATTTTGTGAATGATTTTTGAATGTACACATTGTTAAGAGTTTTTTTTATGTTTTTGTATTGTGAATTCTTATTATTTTCGAAGGCAAATGTAGCAAATATCGATACAGTAATTAGTAAAATTAACCACAAGAAATGTGAAATCGATTTTACCTTTTCTCTAAATTTTCTAATCATTTCAATATTAATTATTAAAAAAATGTTGATATATATGACTTTTTAACACAATATTTGTTTATCTAAAAACTTGATTTATAAATTATTTCTAATATAAGCGTCACACTCAACATATAAAAAATGTTATTTATTGGGCATGAATGCCTAATTAGCTATTCAAATTGTTAATATTTTAAGAAGAGAAGTGTGGACGGTTAAGGTTACCAAAAATTTGTCGTACACACTTCAACATTATACAAATATTATTCTTAGTATTTGTATAGAAGCTAGTGTGCGCCGTTTTTAAACTTGAGAGTTTGATCATGGCTCAGAACGTACGCTGGCGGCACGCCTTATACATGCAAGTCGAACGAAGTAGCAATACTTAGTGGCAGACGGGTGAGTAACATGTAGGTATCTTCCCTTTGGTGAGGAATAACACGAGGAAACTTGTGCTAATACCTCATAAGTCTTTACGGAGAAAGCTTTATGCGCCGAAGGATGAGCCTGCACTTGATTAGTTTGTTGGTGGGGTAATGGCCTACCAAGACTTTGATCTATAGCTGATCTGAGAGGATGATCAGCCACATTGGGACTGAGACACGGCCCAAACTCCTACGGGAGGCAGCAGTAGGGAATATTGCACAATGGAGGAAACTCTGATGCAGCGATGCCGCGTGAGTGAAGAAGGCCTTTGGGTTGTAAAGCTCTTTCGTCGGGGAAGAAAATGACTGTACCCGAATAAGAAGGTCCGGCTAACTTCGTGCCAGCAGCCGCGGTAATACGAAGGGACCTAGCGTAGTTCGGATTTACTGGGCTTAAAGAGTTCGTAGGTGGTTAAAAAAGTTGGTGGTGAAATCCCAGAGCTTAACTCTGGAACTGCCATCAAAACTTTTTAGCTAGAGTATGATAGAGGAAAGCAGAATTTCTAGTGTAGAGGTGAAATTCGTAGATATTAGAAAGAATACCAATTGCGAAGGCAGCTTTCTGGATCATTACTGACGCTGAGGAACGAAAGCATGGGTAGCGAAGAGGATTAGATACCCTCGTAGTCCATGCCGTAAACGATGTGTGTTAGACGTTGGAAATTTATTTTCAGTGTCGCAGCGAAAGCATTAAACACACCGCCTGGGGAGTACGACCGCAAGGTTAAAACTCAAATGAATTGACGGGGACCCGCACAAGTAGTGGAGCATGTGGTTTAATTCGAAGATACGCGCAGAACCTTACCAACACTTGACATGTTCGTCGCAACTCTAAGAGATTAGAGTTTTCGGTTCGGCCGGACGAAACACAGGTGCTGCATGGCTGTCGTCAGCTCGTGTCGTGAGATGTTGGGTTAAGTCCCGCAACGAGCGCAACCCTCACTTTTAGTTGCCATCATTAAGTTGGGCACTCTGAAAGAACTGCCAGTGATAAGCTGGAGGAAGGTGGGGATGACGTCAAGTCCTCATGGCCCTTACGTGTTGGGCTACACACGTGCTACAATGGCATTTACAATAGGAAGCAAGGTGGCGACATCAAGCAAATCCTAAAAAGATGCCTCAGTTCGGATTGTACTCTGCAACTCGAGTACATGAAGCTGGAATTACTAGTAATCGCGGATCAGCGCGCCGCGGTGAATACGTTCCCGGGTCTTGTACACACCGCCCGTCACACCATGGGAGTTGGTTCTACCTTAAGGCAAGGTTTAAAATCCTTGACTACGGTATAGTCAGCGACTGGGGTGAAGTCGTAACAAGGTAGCCGTAGGGGAACCTGCGGCTGGATTACCTCCTTTCTAAGGATGATTAGGGATTTTTTCCTAATCTAAATAATATAACAGGTGATGTTGACCGTCCTCATTTCTCTTTTTAAAATAGTGTTTCTCCTTTTGCACAAAAGGGCCGGTAGCTCAGTTGGTTAGAGCACACCCTTGATAAGGGTGGGGTCGAAAGTTCGAGTCTTTCTCGGCCCACCAATATTTTGGGGGATTAGCTCAGCTGGGAGAGCGCCTGATTTGCATTCAGGAGGTCAGCGGTTCGATCCCGCTATCCTCCACCAAGAGACACTTAGTTATTTAAACAGTAAATATTTTATAATTATTATCAATATCTATATCCGATTGTTCTAAGATCTGAACAATCAACTAATATTCGAATAGATGAATATTTTTTTAAAAATTTGATTCAACACAGAATTTTTTTCTGTGCATAAATCAAGCGTTTAAGGGCGTGTGGCGGATGCCTTGGCACTGAAAGCCGACGAAGGACGTGGTATACTGCGATAAGTTGCGGGGAGCTGTATGCAAGTTTTGATCCGTAAATTTCCGAATGGGGAAACCCACCACTTTATGTGGTACTTTAAACTGAATACATAGGTTTAAAGAGACAACCCGGAGAACTGAAACATCTAAGTAACCGGAGGAAAAGAAATCAATTGAGATTCCGTTAGTAGTGGCGAGCGAAAGCGGAATAGGCCAGTAGGTTTGTTAAAAAAATTTGAATAGTTTGGAAAAGCTAACCAAAGAGGGTGATAGTCCCGTATGAGTAATGTTTAACAAATTTCTTGAGTAAAGCGGGACACGTGAAATCCTGCTCGAACATAGGGGGACCACCCTCTAAGCCTAAATACTCTTCAGTGACCGATAGTGAACTAGTACCGTGAGGGAAAGGTGAAAAGAACCCCTATTAGGGGAGTGAAATAGAACCTGAAACCGCATGCCTACAATCAGTCGAAGCTCTTTTTAGAGTGACGGCGTACCTTTTGTATAATGGGTCAGTGACTTAATTTATAAAGCAAGCTTAAGCCATCTAGGTGTAGGCGCAGCGAAAGCAAGTCTTAATAGGGCGATTAGTTTTGTGAATTAGACCCGAAAACGAATGAGCTTACCATGAGCAGGTTGAATGCAAGGTAACACTTGCTGGAGGACCGAACCAGTTGACGTTGAAAAGTCTTTGGATGACTTGTGGTAAGGGGTGAAAGGCCAACCAAATTCGTAGATAGCTGGTTTTCCGCGAAAACTATTTAGGTAGTGCGTTGAATAAATATGCGTTTAGAGGTAGAGCACTAAATGGGCTAGGGGGAAGAGATTCTTACCAAACCTAATAAAACTCCGAATGCTAATCGTAGTTCTTCAACAGACAGACTGTGGGTGCTAAGGTCCATGGTCGAGAGGGAAAGAGCCCAGACCACCAGATAAGGTCCCAAAATTGTGATTAAGTGTGAAAGGATGTGGAAATTCCATAACAGCCGGGAGGTTGGCTTAGAAGCAGCCATCCTTTAAAGATAGCGTAACAGCTCACCGGTCTAATAGAGTTTCTGCGCCGAAGATGTAACGGGGCTAAAATCACATACCGAATCTGTGGGTTTGTAAAGTTTCAAACTTTACAAGCGGTAGCGGAACGTTCTGTAAGCCTGTAAAGGGATACCCGTGAGGGATCCTGGAGGTATCAGAAGTGCGAATGCTGACATGAGTAACGATTAAAGAAGTGAAAAACTTCTTCGCCGAAAATCCAAGGGTTTCTGCGCAAGGTTAATCCGCGCAGAGTTAGTCGGCCCCTAAGACGAGGGCGAAAGCCGTAGTCGATGGAAATAAGGTTAATATTCCTTAACCTGATGGTAGTGACGGATTTTGTAAGTTGTGTGTTCTTAATGGATTGAACATGCTGCGAAAAAGTCCCAGGAAATAGCTCCATCATTAAGACCGTACCCTAAACCGACACAGGTGGATTAATAGAGTATATTTAGGCGCTTGAGAGAATGATGTTGAAGGAACTCGGCAAAATGCTTCTGTAACTTCGGGATAAAGAAGACCTTTTTTTGGGCAACCATTAAAAGGTGGCACAAGCCAGGGAGAAGCGACTGTTTATCAAAAACACAGGGCTCTGCTAACACGTAAGTGGATGTATAGGGTCTGACGCCTGCCCGGTGCTGGAAGGTTAATGCGATGGGTGCAAGCTCATTTCTGAAGCCCCAGTAAACGGCGGCCGTAACTATAACGGTCCTAAGGTAGCGAAATTCCTTGTCGGGTAAGTTCCGACCTGCATGAATGGCGTAACGATTTCTCCGCTGTCTCCAACATCAACTCAGTGAAATTGAATTCTCCGTGAAGATGCGGAGTTCGCGTAGTTAGACGGAAAGACCCCGTGCACCTTTACTGCAACTTTACATTGGTGTTAGGAAAAACATATTTAGCATAGGAGGGAGACATTGAAGCGTTGGCGTCAGTTAACGTGGAGTCACCAGTGAAATACCTCTTTTGTTTTTCTTGACATCTAACTGATAGCCGTTATCCGGCATCAAGACATTGTATGGTGGGTAGTTTGACTGGGGCGGTCGCCTCCCAAATAGTAACGGAGGCGTGCGAAGGTAAGCTCAGAACGGTCAGAAATCGTTCGTAGAGTGCAATGGCATAAGCTTGCCTGACTGTGAGACTGACAAGTCGAGCAGAGACGAAAGTCGGTCATAGTGATCCGGTGGTTCTGAGTGGAAGGGCCATCGCTCAACGGATAAAAGGTACGCCGGGGATAACAGGCTGATACTGCCCAAGAGCTCATATCGACGGCAGTGTTTGGCACCTCGATGTCGGCTCATCACATCCTGGGGCTGGAGCAGGTCCCAAGGGTTTGGCTGTTCGCCAATTAAAGTGGTACGTGAGCTGGGTTCAGAACGTCGTGAGACAGTTCGGTCCCTATCTGCTATGCGTGTAGAAGAATTGAGAGGAGTTGACCCTAGTACGAGAGGACCGGGTTGAACATACCACTGGTGGACCGGTTGTAGCGCCAGCTGCAGTGCCGGGTAGCTAAGTATGGACGAGATAACTGCTGAAAGCATCTAAGCGGGAAACTCACCTCAAAACTAGTTCTTCCTATAGAGCCGTGGTAGACCACCACGTTGATAGGCTGGATGTGGAAGCGCAGTAATGCGTGCAGCTGACCAGTACTAATAGCTCAATTGGCTTGATTTATGCACTGAAAAAAATTTTAAATAAGATAAAAATTGTCCAAGACAAGTTGTTTTGGGTACAAAATATTTTTAAATAAATATTTTGGGGAAATAGTTAGTTGTCTTTTTTTTGACAATAATGACGGCAAATAGCTAAAATTGCTATTATTGATAAGAGCAGTTCTATAACAAGTTTGTAAAGAAAATTCTTCAACATTTTTTAATCTAAGGTCATTTACATAAAATGTTTTTTTTAGTTTGAGTTTTGTTACAATTTCCTTGGCATACAAAATATCATTAGTAAAAATATGATATTCTGGGTTTTTAATTTTTTTTTCTATTTTTAAAATACCTTTTTCATAGTAATCAAAATTACAAACATAGTGCTGTTGATATTTTTTTTCTAAATAATCCCCACCCCTTATGTGAATCATTACCGCATTTTTACCAATTTTATCTCTAATAAATTTACTTATTTTTTTTTTTCTTATAGATTTTTTTATTAAAACAGAATCAATACTTTTTTTATTTAACAATACAGTTTCTTTAAAATGCCAATATCCAGAATAAAAAGTATAAGGATAATTAATTATATTTGTATTAAATTTCTTAAATTTATAAATTTCTTCGTAAAAAAAGTAATCAACTTTAATTTTAAACAATAGTTTGTATATAAAAATTTGTATATTTTTATTTAAAAAATTTATAAATCTTAGTTTTGATAAAAAAAAATAACCTAATAAAAAAATTTTTTTTTTAACTAGAATTTTATCTTTTTTAATTAAATCATTTAATTCTAGTTTGTATTTTTTTTTATTTTGTTTGCTTTTATAGAAACTTAAATCCAGGATTAATTTAAAATTAAACTTTTCTCTCAAAAATTTTCCAAAGCAGTACTGATAGATTTGATCTCCCAATCCTCCTTGAAGAGCTACTATTACATGTTTTTTTCTCATCTTATTATGAATATATATTTCTTATATAAAATAATTATGTCTTATGCTATTTATTTTAGATGAAAAAATATTTTCAATATTATTATAGAATTTTAAAGTATGCAGGAATAAATTTTAAGCAGTTATTTTACTTTATAAAATATTTACCGAAGTTTTTAATAGACTACAAAAATTTTAAAAAAATAAAAAAAATTGATAAAATTTTCCCAATTTTAAGTGAAAAAGAATTTACACAAATTGACAAACATTTATTTCAATTAGACTTATTAGTGGCACAAGAAGTATTTAAGAGAAAACCTTATAAACATTTAGATATTGGCTCCAAAGTTGATGGATTAGTCTCTCATATTGCCTCTTTTAGAGAACTTGATGTATTGGATATTAGATTTTTTGATATTAGTTATAAAAAAAATATAAATGTAATTACTGAAGATTTATTGTTAGTCGATACTGAAAAATACAAATATGATTCAATTTCTTCTGTTGGATGTATAGCTCATATAGGTTTGGGGAGATATGGTGATAAAATTGATACTGAAGGAGATCTCAAATCACTAAAAAAAATTAAGGAATTGTTAAGTGAAAATGGATATTTGTATTTAGCTGTACCCACTGGCATTGAAAAAATTGTTTTTAACTCCCATAGACAATATGATCCTGAAAAGTTTAAAAATTTGTTACATAAACACGAATTAGAAATTTTAAATCAATTTACATTCGATAAAAATGCCTTTTTAATTGAAAATAAATTTAATAAATTATACGACGAAATCTCTTATACTTTGTATATATGTAAAAAATAGATATGAAATCAATTAAACTAAAAAGTATTGATAAAAAAATTTATTTAATTTTCTCTGTTTTAACTATTACTGCAGTGTTAATTACCTCATATTTTTTTGTTGCTTTGATGAATAGATATTGGCCATTCCAAGATGGTGGGTATATCCATTCAATTAAATCTAAAGAAAATTTAAAAAAACATTCATACTGGGCAAATAAAATTAAAAATGGTGGATATGTTTTGCACATAAGGCATGGCCAACGAGAAAAATGGGATACAGTTACAGCTTATGATGCCCATGAGATAGTTAATAATATTAATGCGAGAGAATCCTCTTTTTATAAGGCAACATGCTTAACAGAGAGAGGAATTGAGGACTCTAAACTTATTGGAATTGTTTTTGAGCATGCAAAAATTCCAATTGGAAAAATAATTTCAAGTCCATCTTGTAGATCAAGAGAGACAGCAGAATATGCTTTCAAAAAGATTGATAAATTTGACACCTCAATTTTGCACGCAACCGCTGTAGATCCTGATGAATGGGATATTATGGCAAACAGATATAAAAATTTACTGATTCAAAATCAAATCCAGGGAAAAAACTTAATCATTTCTGGTCACGGCAACACAATAGATAAATATTACAAAAGAATATTAAGTAATAAAAATCTTCCACCAGCAAGAGAAATTTCAAATATTTTAGAGGCAGGTTTTTATGTTTTAAAAGTTGAGGATGGAAAAATTTATTATAAACATAAATTTACTAGTCTTAGAGAGTTTGCGGTCCACGTTTACTCTTTAAAAGATTTTTAAAATTTTAAGATAAATTAAAATTTTTTTTGCTTTTCAAATGTATAGAGTTTTTATTAATCAAGCCTGTAATATTTAAAGTAATTTTAGGTGACATTCCGGAGTTTGATCCACAGTGATGTATATGAGGTTTCCATGTTATTATGTCCCCGGCTTTCCATTGATGAGCAATAGTATTACCTACACAAAAATGATGACCCCAATCCCAGTCAGTAAGAAATACCATGTATCTAATTATTTTTTTTTTATTCAAATCTTTTTTTCTTAGTTTTTCTTTTAGAGTTACATGAGTATCATAGTGCCAAGGGATAATATTTCCTGGATATTGCTTGATTATACTGGATGAAGCCATTTCTAATTTAGAAACTTTAATAAATTTTTTAAACAATGAAGGGAAATCATGAGAAAATATTTGTATGTATTCAGTTTGTGTTTTTTTATATCCCCATTCTTTAAATGCTTTTATTCTTAAATCTAATTTTGCTTTTTTCATTTTCCTATCATAATCAACTGCATATTTAGGTTTAATTTTTTTTTCGATATTAGAGATTTGTTGATTAATCTTTTTAAAATTAGCTTTTATGTTGCCAATATATTGGTAATCTTTTTTGGTTTCTTTAAACCGATTAAAATGCCAAAATTTTTTATACTTAATATAATAGTCTTCCCAATATCTATCTTTTTTTTTCATATAAACTTGATAAACAAAGTCTGTTTGTTTTGTTCCCTCTGTTGTATGCGTTCCATTTCTTTCCACCTGTACCCAAATTTACCAATGCTGATGGTTCTAACTCCAGTTTATCACAATAATAACTCTGCAATTTAGAATATTTTTTATGAAGATAATCAAATTTAAATTTTTTTATAAGTTTTAATCCATAATAAGCGCCCAACCTATTAATTAGACCCAATTTATTTACAAAAAATAAGGGATCATCGTCATCCTTTTTGCTTAACCTCATTCCGATTCTGACTCTACTTACAGGAAAAGCTTTACTTAGGCTAAATGCAATCTCATTAATACATTTCTGATTAAAATTAAAAGTTATTCCTTTGCACATAGCAAAGTAACAGCAATCAACTAAAACAGGAATATTTAATTTATTACATTTTCTGATTAATTTTTCCATTTCTTGATGTTTTGAGCCAGTATCTGAAAAAGGCATAGAAATAACAACAGCATCATTTTTTTTTAAATCTAAATTTTTTATAAATTTCCATTTTTTGAAATGACTTCTCCATGAATTATAGTGATATGCATACTCTCCTTTAAAAGCTCTAAATCTTCTATCTTTATTCTTTGCATAAAAATAATCAAATACTTGTGTTGACCCCGATGTATAACAAGAATATTTAAAATGACTAAGATTTTTTACATTATTAAGTTTAGAGCTAAGTATCCAATTTTTGTAAGTTTTGAGAAATTTATTTTGTAAATATTTATCTTTTGTAATTTTATGAAAATCTAGCTTTTTTGTAATTTCTTTTAAAAATCGTAATATCTCAGGATCATTTATTGCCCTTATTGATCTATATGGAAGATTTTTTCCAACATGATTAATTAATTTTTTTTTCATTAACTTTTAAGTTATCTAGTTTGAATATACCATTATACTATGAAATTTTAAGAAAATTAAATTAAAATTAATAAAGTTGTAATTAATACTCCGAAGACTATAAATTTAAAATGAAAATTTTTTCAAAAGTAGAAAAAGATAAAATTATTTTAAGTGTTTTAAAATTCAAGGATATTTCAAAGAATAGAAATGATATTTCTCCTGAGAATGAGTTTCTACAAACTTCTGGAAGAGTACTTAACAAAGATTTTCAAGTTAAATTGCATAAACATAACAAAGTTAAAAGAGTTACAAATATTACCCAAGAAGCTTGGATAGTTTTGAAAGGAAAAATTTTAGGAAAATTTTATGATTTAGATGATGTTTTAATTTATGAGGATATTTTTGTTGATGGAGATTGTGTTACAATTTTTAGAGGTGGTCACGAATTGATTGTTCTAGAGGATAATACTTATTTCTATGAAATTAAAAACGGACCTTATTATGGCGTAAATTATGATAAAAAAGAAATTAAACCAAAGTAATGTAATTTTAGATTTAGGAATGCATCCGTATGCAGATACATTTATTAGAAAAAGTCAAATAAATAAATCTGAACCAATATTTCCTCTAAAATGTTTATTAAATCCAAAAACTGGAATGATTTCAAATTTGATTAAAACAGATGACAGCGAAAGATATAATCTTTATGATTACTCTTACACATCTTCTAATTCTCTTTACGCCAAAAATTATTGGAAATCTTATTTTAAAGATATTTTAGCTGAGAATAATATTTCTAATAAAACTAAGATCTTAGAAATAGGTTCAAACGATGGTTTTCTTTTATCTTTATTTAAAAAAAAAACGAAAAAAGTAGTTGGAGTAGATGCATCAAAAACCATGTGTAAAATTGCAAAAAAAAATCAAATTAAAACATTAAATCTTATAATGAACAAAGCTAATGCAAAAAAGATTAAAAAAAAACATGGTAAATTTGATTTAATAATAGCAAACAATGTCATAAATCATGCTAACAGTGTTGATGATTTTATAAAAGGGATCAAAGAGGTGATGCATTATGACAGTATTTTTATATTTGAAGTGCCTTATTGGTTGGACTTAGTAATAAAAAAAAAATTTGATCAAATTTATCATGAACACATAAGTTATTTTACCGCCAAATTTGCAAAAAGTATTTTAAGTAAAAATAAAATGGGTATTACAAAAATTGAAAAAACTGATTATCATGGTGGCAGTATAAGAGTTTTCTCAAAATTAAATTATAATCTGAAAATTAAAAAAAATCATTATCTCGATAAAATGATTGAGTTAGAGGAAAACAAGAAATTATTTTCCAAAAATTATTATAAAATTTTCATGAAAGAAATTAATAAAAAAAAATTTAGATTATTAAAAAAAATTTTAATTTATAAATCAAAGGGATATAGAATTGTAGGTATTGGTGCAGCTGCAAAAGCTAACACATTTATAAACTTTTTAGGAGTAAATAGTTTAGTTATAGATTTTATTACAGATGCATCTCAATTTAAGATTGGTAAATTAACCCCAATGTCAAGGATTCCTATTTATAATGACAATAAACTAAAAAATATAAAAAAAGTATGTGCTATTTTTTTTGCATGGAATATAAGTCACATACTAAAAAAAAAAATTCAAAAGATAAATAAAAAAATTAAATTTTTAAATTTTTAAAATGAAAAAAAAAAATATTTTTGACTCTTCAGGTAATAGTCTTCAGACATTCAAAGACGAGAGAGGTGTGATAGCTGACATTTTTTATAAAGAGAATTTTCAACATGCAGCATTTATTGAGAGTAAACCAAATGTAATTAGGGGAAATCATTATCACAAATATACTACCCAGCACATGATTATAACCAAAGGTAGCCTTCAATATTGGTATAAAAACTATAATTCTAAAGATGATGTTAAAATGATTGAATTAAAAAAAGGTGATTTAGTCACAACCCCACCTTTAGAGGTGCATGCTCTTAAAATAGGACCAGATGGAAATGAATTCATAGTTTTTACGGAAGGGCTTAGAGGAGGCTTAGATTATGAGAAAGATACGTTCAGAGTCCCGTCAATTATTAAATAAAAAAAAAAAAATATTAATTTTTGGAAAAAATAGCACTCTAGCAAAAGATTTATTAAAAATTTTAAACAAAAAATATTATGATATTGAATTAATAGGAAGAAAAAATATTAATTTTTTATCTTCAAATTTAGAAAAAAAAATTGAATTTTTTATAAAAAAACATAATCCAGATATTATTTTAAATTTTATTGGTAAGTTTCAATTAAATGAAAAAGCAGATAAAGATATTTTGTTACTTAATTTATATGCTAATTGGTTAATTATTAAGTACTTTTTAAAGAATAAAGTATTAAAAAAGACTTCATTAATTTTTTTAGGATCTAGCTCGGCAAGTTCGCCTAGAAAAAATTATATGTTATATACTGCTTCAAAAACTGGACTAAATAATCTTGTTAAAAGTTCAAATGACTATTTTAAGAATACAACCTTATCTTTCAAAATTTTTAATCCTAAAACTTTTGGAGGTAAACATCTCGAAAAATTTAGAAAAAAGACAGATATTGAGTCAATTCAAGTTGCAAAAAAAATATATAGATATATTAAAAAATTATAACAATGAAAAAAAAAATTGCTTTTATTACAGGAATTGCTGGACAAGATGGCAGTTATCTAGCTGAATGTTTAATATCAAAAAATTATAAAGTTTATGGCATTGTAAGAAGAAACTCTGTTGTAGAACATCAAAAGAATAGATTGGAAAATATAAAGCATGGTTTGGAGTTAACTTATGGAGACCTTTTGAATGAAAGTTCATTGAGTTCATTGTTAAGAAAAATTAAACCAAGTGAGATATATAATTTAGCCGCTCAATCACATGTTAGAATAAGTTTTGATATTCCAGAATTTACAATTAAAACAAATGCAATTGGTGTTTTAAATATTCTACAGGCTTACAAGAACGAATGTCCTAAATCAAAATTTTATCAGGCTTCATCTTCTGAGATGTTTGGCAGGTCAGTAGATAAAGATGGTTATCAGCGAGAGAAAACTCCACTGGAACCAACCAGTCCTTATGGATGCGCAAAGGTTTTTGCTTACAACTTAGTTAAACATTATAGAAATGCTTATAAACTTTTTGCCTCAAATGGAATTTTGTTTAATCATGAATCGGAACGAAGAGGGACTAATTTTGTCACAAACAAAGTTGTTAAGACAGCTGTTAGAATAAAATTAGGGCTTCAAAAAAATCTGGAAGTTGGAAATTTAAATTCATATAGAGACTGGGGGCATGCTAAAGATTATGTGAAAGCAATGAATTTAATATTAAATCACAAAAAACCTGATGATTTTGTTATAGCCACAGGCCAATCAAGGTCTGTTGGACAAATGATTAATTATGTTTTTAAAAAATTAAATTTATCTAAAAATAAACATGTTAAAATCAACCAGAAGTACTTTAGACCAGAGGAGTTAAAGTATTTGAGAGGAGATGCTTCCAAGGCAAGAAAAATCCTTGGGTGGAAACCACAATACACTTTTGAAATGATAATGGATGAAATGATTGATTTTTGGTTAAATTTTTATGAACAAAATAAAAATTTAAAAGACTATTAGATAAATTATTTATTTTAAGAAATAAATAAGTTAAAATTTATATACAGATTGTAAATGTTTTTTGGTGTGATCAATAACATTGTGATCTGAAGATACTTTTACATGAAGGACAGATGTTTTTTTTGAAGATAAAAAATCTTTAATTTTGCTCTTTATTTCTGAATCCTTTTTCAAATAGTAATATTTTATATCAAAAGCTTTAATTATTTTTTTTACATCCGGCGGAAAGTATCCGTTCTTTTTATCATTTGCATACACTCTGCCATTGAATAAATCTTGAGTTCCTAGTTTTGTATTACCTAAAGTTTCATTGTCAAAAATAATTATTTTTAAATTTATCTCATTATGATGTTTCAAAAATTGTAAATCTTGAAGATTTATCATTAAAGATCCATCCCCAATAGATGAAATTATTTGTTTCTTAGGGTTTGCAAAACATGCGCCTATACCAGCAGCAATTGAATACCCCATTGGGCTATTTCCCCACGCTGATATTAATTTTTGTTCTGATTTAATTCTATAGCTAAGCATACACCAGCAAAGATTTGCACCAGCATCTGTAATCAAAATGCTATCTTTTTTTGTATAATTTGAAAAATTATGAAAAAACAGGTATGGATTAACTAGTTTCTTATTAGCTGGATCCAAGATATTATTAGTAAATTTTTGTAATTTAATTTTCTCACAATATTTAATCCAATTTTTTAAATCTAGTTTTGAAAGGTTAATTTTTCTTAACACCTTAAAAAAAATTCTAAGATCCATTTGAATTTTTTTGGTTACTTTTACTATTGTTTGGTTAAGCTCTGTTTGATCTATATCAACTGATATAATTTTAATTTTACTTTCTATCCCAAAGTTTTCGTGTATTGATTTTGGGGTATATCTATATCCTAAAGATATAACTAAATCTGAATTGTTTATAACTTCATTTGCTGATTGATTTCCATGCCTTCCAACAGATCCAAAATATAATTTATTATCATAAGTTGTAATATCTTGTGCTGACCAAGAAGTCACAAATGGAACATTTATCTTTTTAACAAGATTGATAAATTCTTTATTTGATTTTGAAAGAGGAATACCTCCTCCTGCAATCATTACTGGTCTTTTACTTTTTTTAATTTGTTCTATTATATATTTTGTTTTTTTTATTATATTTGATTTATTTACCTTTTTTTTTGGAGGAATAAATTTTTTTTGTTTCTTTAAATCAATATTTGTCACCTGAATATTAAAAGGTACATCAATAACAACTGGTCCAGGTCTGCCATCTTTTGCCAAGAATACCGCTTTATCAATTATATATTCAATTTCGTCAGCAGATTTAATTTGATAAGAAAATTTTGTAATTGATGAAAAAAGCTCTTTGACATCTGTTTCTTGAAACCCCCTTTGTCTATGAAATTTATTTTTTTTGATATGAAATTGTCCGACTTGACCTGTAAAAAAAAGACACGGAATTGAATCATAAAATGCACAACATACTCCAGTAATTAAATTTGTTGCTCCTGGTCCACTTGTTACACATCCAATTCCAAACCCTTTTATTCTTGAGTAGCCATCAATATTCATAGCCAAACTTTGTTCATGGTAAGGGCAATAATAATTTAGACCACTCATATTTCCGATAGAGTCTATAATGTTCATTATCGCGCCACCCTGGAAGACAGGTATATCTTTAATGCCAAGTTTTTTTATTTTAAGTGCAATTAGGTCAGAACCTTTCATACTATTTTTTTATGTTATATTATCTTTAATATCTATATACTATTTGATTTACTATATTTCATTTATATAAGTAAACGATTGTCTAACCAAGATAAATTATAATGAAAAAAAAAATAGTTGTTACAAAAACACCTCTAAGGATTAGTTTTTTTGGTGGAGGAACAGATATAGCTTTTTTTTATAAGAAATATAATGGAGACGTACTTTCAACAACAATTAATAAATATATTTATGTTACAGTAAAAGAACATGGGAATATATTTAATCAAACTTATAGACTTAATTATTCGACATCTGAAAGAAAAAAAAAATTAAGTATGATTAAAAATGATATTATTAGAGAATGTCTAAAAATTGTTAAAATTAGAAGGCCTATTTATATATCAACGGTAGGGGATGTTCCAAATAGTAGTGGTCTAGGTTCTTCAAGCTCATTTGCTATAGGTTTACTAAAAGCGCTTCATAAATTTGAATCAAAAAAAATTAGCAAGAAAGATTTGGCAGAATTAGCGTGTAAAGTTGAGATAAATATTCTCAAAAACTATATTGGAAAGCAGGACCAGTATGCAGCTGCGTATGGAGGTTTAAATCATTTTTCATTTAAGAAAAATTCTAAAATAATTATAAAAAAAAAAAATAGTCATATCAGTTTTTTGAAATTTTTATTTAAAAATAGTCTACTTTTATATACAGGAGTAACAAGAAATGCATCTGACATTCTTAAATCACAAAAAAAAAGAGAAAGTTTGAAAAAATTGAAGTTAATAAAGAAATTGTGCAATGAATTTCTAAAAATAAAAAAAAATAATTTAAATTTAAAAATTTTTTGTGATTTTATAAATAATAGTTGGAAAATAAAATCAAAATTGAGTAACAAAACATCTAATAAAAAAATCGATAAAATTTTCAATTTATGTAAAAAAAATGGTGCTCAAGGTTTAAAACTTCTTGGAGCTGGTGGAGGGGGCTTCTTTTTTTTGATAATTAATGAAAAAGAAAAAAAACTATTTAAAAAAAATTTAATTAAATATAAATTTTTAGATTTAGAATATGAACCGTATGGATCGCGAGTAATTTATCAAGAATAATGATATTAATTACAGGTATAAATAGTTTTATTGGAAAAAATTTAGAGGAAAAATTAAATAAAAGTAAAATAAAATTTAAAGGAATTGATAAAAATATCAAAAGGAATACAAAAAATAAAATAAATATAGATATTAGAGACAAAAAAATTGGCAAATTATTCAATAAAAATACAATATTAATTCACTTAGCAGCTCTATCAACTAATAACCAATGTAAAGATTCTCCTGATCTTGCGTTCGATATTAATGTTAATGGCACTTTGAATTTAATTAACTTAGCAAACAAAAAAAAAATTAAAAAATTCATTTTTGCATCTACTGAATGGGTTTACGGAAATTATACAAAAAAAAATAACCAAGACGAAAGTTTATTTATAGATATTGAAAAATTAGACTCGCTTTATGCAATTACAAAAGCAATTAGTGAAAAAAATTTGAATAATAAAAATCATAGTTTTAAAAAAATTATTTTAAGATTCGGCATTATATATGGTAATCGTAAAAATAATTTAAGTGCTCTAGAATCTTTATTCATTAAATGTAAAAAGGAGGACTCAATAAGTGTGGGATCTTTGAAAACATCTAGAAGATTTATTCACGTTGAAGATGTTGTGTCTGGAATAATTAAATCTATCTACTCAAATAAAGATGGGATATTTAATTTAGCTGGAGAAAATGATATTACACTTAAAAGAATAATAGAAAGCTCAACGAAAATTTTAAATACAAAGGTTAAAATAAATGAAATTGACTCCAAAAATCCCAGTATAAGGAAACCATCAAATAAAAAAATCAAAAGAGTAATGAATTGGAGACCTGCTGTTAGTCTTGTTGAAGGGTTAAATAGTCTTAAAACTTTTTTAAAATATTAATTATACTGACTTTCTTCTAACTAATATTTCATTTAAAAAGGAGTTATTTTCCTCATGCAGTATGAAATTAATATAGTTTGCAATTTCATTTGTTTTAATAAATGTATTTCTATTTTGTTTTCGAAGTTTTTTTGACATTTGAGTTTTTATAGACCCTGGTGATAAGTATGAACTAAATACATTAAATTTGTTATATTCCTCATTAATTGATCTTGAGAAGCCCAATAATCCATGTTTAGAGCTACAATAAGAAATTGTATTTTTTATACCCTTGTAAGAAGAAGTCGAACCTATAAAAATTATTCTACCATTTTTATTTTTTTTCATATTTTTTAAAATAGATTTTGTTATCAACATATGGCTTATCAAATTTATATTTATAATATCAATAGTTCTTTTATCTTTTTCATTAATAAATAGATTATACTCAAATACTCCCGCATTATTTATTAGAACATGAATATTTTTTTTACTCAATATATTACAAACCTTTAATAAACTTTTATTGTTAGTAAAATTTGATTGAATTAAAATTATTTTACAAATATTTTTTTTTAAGATTTTTTTTTTTAAATCATTAAGTTTTTTTTGATTTGACCCAACTAAAATTAAATTATACTCTTTACTCAAAGTCTGTGAAATTTCTTCTCCAACACCTCCTGATGCACCAGTTATAACACAATATTTTTTCATAAATTAAGATACTATAATTTTTAAATATCAAGTATATAAAATAAATTATGAAAAAAACTGTAAAAATATTTTCACCTATACATCAACAATTTACTTTTCTCTTATATTGCAAGTATGTTTTCGATTTTGATGAAATTTCATTTGAAAATAAAATTTATAAAAACTCTGGTTATAAACTTGAAAATTTTATAGATATTGAATTTTTAAAGGGATTTTCGGAGTCAAATATCGATAAAAAGTTAAGATATACTATTTTTTTTTGGAATGGACAAAAACAATACACTGAAAATTTACATTTAATTAATTTATTAAAGAAAACTTTAAACAAAAATTTAAATTTATTTTTTGTTGGAAATGCGATTGATATTGATAATGTGAAATTTGCTAAGTTAAGTGGTAATGAAAAAAAATTTCGATTTAAAAATACTAGTCTAAGAAATCGTATTGCGTTTAAATATCCTTTGTTTTTTTCTTTTATTTCAATTCTTAAAGATGGCATAAAATTCTTTAAATATAATAATCAACCAAAAATTTGTTTTACAGGATTAGTAAAAATTAATGATAACTTTATTTCTCACTTAATAAAGGATTGGAATTTTTCCAACGAGAGTAAACAAGTTCTAAATGATTTGAAAAAAATTTATAAATCGGCATGTATAAACAATGAAACTATTGATAAATTTTCAATATTTTTAAATTCAGCTAAATATAATGGTCTTCCACCTTATGAAAAATACTTTATGTCACAAATAATTTTTAGAAATTGTTTATGCAATATTCTTCAACAAAATAAATATTTTTATCTTCAAGATTGGGATGACAGAGCTAAATTTATGGACAATTTATTTTATAAGAAATTTGTATTTCTTGATTTGGGAAGTACAGCAGGTAATGACTTTATATATTTTCGTTATCTTGTTTTAAGGTTTTTTAAAAAAAGGTCATTAAGAATTAATTTTTTTGATAAATATGATAAAATTAACTTTGTTGCAGCTAATAAAGATATAATTAATTATTTCAAAAAACTCAAAAATTTAAATATTAAAAAATTAGAGTTTTCTCAACTATTAGATGCTATTAAATCAAAATAGGTGTTTTAATAAAATTTAGAAATTTTTTTAATTCCCTGGTTAATACTTATTTTAGGTTTCCAATTTAATATTTTCACAGTCTTTTTTAAATTTGCATAATAATTTAAATTAGTATGCTTACTATTACTCTGAATTTTTATCTTCTTTTTTAAATATATACCAATCTGCTTAACAATATTATTAATTTTTATAGACTTACCTGATCCTATATCTAGATCTGAATTAACATGTTTTTTTAAGTAGATAGATTTAATTATAGCTTCTATTACATCATCTAAATATATAAAATCGTTTTTATAATTAGGATTTTGAATATGTATTGTATTCTGTATCTTCAATGATTTAAAAATAAATGGAAAAAGTGATGAAGACTTTTGGTTAATTCCATACACGTAAAAAAATCTTAGCCATATAAATGCTATTTTTTTAATTTTACATAATTCTCTTATTTTCCTGTTTAACTTGTTCTTATATATTGAAAACGGTAATTTATACTTCCCTGATTTTTTTTTTTCAAAACAACTACCACTAATAATAATTTTTTGTACATTTGTCTCACATACAATAAAATTTACCAAATTAATTGAGTTTGTATAATTTTTCTTTGAAATCATTTCAGAGAAGTCTGGAATTCCCTCCCAAGCCAAATGTATAAAAATTTTAGGGTTAAAATTTAAAATTTTTTTTTTTAAAAAGCTTAATTTATTTAAATCACCCCTCAGAAAAGTAACCTTTTTGCTATTTTTATTGAAACTTTTTCTTGATATTAATAGAAGCTCAATATTTTTTTTTTCGATAAGTTTTTTTACTAGTGCAGATCCTATAAATCCAGAGGAACCAGTAATTAGTATTTTCAAAAAAAATCCTTTATAAATTCTTTAGGATCCATAATTGGTAATTTAGGATATATTTCACAAAAATATTTGAAATCTTTATCTTTAATTTCATAATTTAATTTCTGATATTTGAAATCTTTTTTTTTAAAAAAAATACCTACTCCTGAATCGCATTCAATAATTTTAAACATCCCACCTGAGGAAATACTGAGTTCATATGCAACCTTCCACACATCGCCAGTCCACCCCTCAACGAATCTTGGAACATGTTCACTTTCCCAATTGATTGGAAGGAAATCATGGAATAAAATGACGCCATCATCATTTAAACAATTTATGGAATTTATGGTATCTTTTTGGCACTGCTCATAAGTGTGAAGTCCATCAATAAAAACAACATCAAACTTAGAATTATTTGTCTTGAAAAATTCATCACTTGTTAATCTTAAATTACCTCCTTTTTCGGGGTCTACACCTATTTTATTTTCAGGTTTAACAATTACTGAAGACCAGAGTTTATTATTAGCACAACCAATTTCTAAATATTTTGTATCTGGTTTTCTTAATAAAGATTTATGTAAAAAAAAGTTTACCAAAGCAATTCTATTTAATTCAATTTGGCTCCATTCATAATTGAATTTTTTTTTATATTTTTTTTTTAAAAATAGACCATGAATAATCCTATAATAATATAATTTAATAAAATATTTTGTAAATTTTAATTGAAAAATTTTCGGAATAAGTAATTCAATTAATTTGTTATGTTTAGGCACGAAAATTTTTCCAACTGTTATCTTTATTTGAAATAATTTTTGGTCTACTAGGCCATTTAACTTTTAAAATTGGATCATTAAATCTAATACCGTTTTCATACTGTGGATTATATTTATTTGTACAATAATAATGAATAAGAGTTTTACTTTTCAATGTTAAGAAAGCATTAGCGCAACCTTTCGGAATGAATATTGATTTCATATTTTTTTCACTTAAATTTACTTCTAAAGTTTTTAAATAAGTTGTAGAGCGTTTTCTCAAATCTATTAGCACATCATGTATTTCTCCAGCAAGGCATGTTAATAATTTTCCCTCTGCTTTTGGGCCTTTTTGATAATGAAAACCTCTTAATGTAAACTTTTTATAATTGAAGGACAAATTTGCCTGCATGATTCTAGAATTTTTCATAAAAATTTTCATTTCATCTTCACAAAAATTTCTTCTAAATATTCCTCTCGCGTCTTTAAATGGAGATGGTATCACAATATAAACATCTTTAATTTTTGTTTTGATAATTTTCATATTACAGATTTATTTCATTTATTTTTCTTAGATTTTT
>QCEU01000003.1 GCA_003280485.1 Pelagibacteraceae bacterium AG-359-O02 | reverse complement strand
TCTTTGTCTTTAAGAAGTTCGTTTACAGTTAAAAATTTTATACCATAATTAAATGCACATCGTTTTGCAGCTTGCATATTAATATCAGCACATTTAATAATTTTTATATTATTAAAATATTTTTCAGCTCTAAAATATGTTTCAGCAATATGTCCACAGCCTATTAAGCCAATTTTAAAAACTTTATTCATATAAAGTTTTTAAACACCTTGTCTCTGTTTTGATTTTCCTTCTTTGTGAAGTTTTAATGCTTCCTCGTTCTCTTTTGTTGTTGGTATCTCAAGTGTAGGGCTTTCCCAATAAGCTGATCCTTCAAGCCATTCGTAACTATGTGTTTTAATTGATATAACATAAGTTACATCTGATTGTTTTGCTCTTTTAAATGCTTCTTCTAATTCTGAAATACTAGAAACATGTTCTGATTTTGCTCCCATACTTGCTGCATGCTGAGCGAAATTTACTTCTATGGAGTTTTGAATATTTGAAGAGTTAAACAAACAATTAAATTCTTTTCCACCCTTGAACAATTGAAGTCTATTTATAACAGCATGACCTCCATTATCACACACAATGATTATTAATTTATTATTAGTAATTACTGAAGAATATATATCTGAATTATTAAGTAGGTATGATCCATCGCCAACAAAAGCAATTACGTCTTTATCAGGATTAGCCATTTTTATACCAAGAGCACCAGAAATTTCATAACTCATGCAACTAAATCCCCACTCTGTTTCATGAGTATTTAACTCTTTTGGACGCCACACTTGAACAACTTCTCCGACCAAACCTCCGGCTGCTGTAACAGCTATATCAGTTGGATCTGAATTTCTATAAATTGCTCCAACAGCATGAGCATAACTTGGTAATTCTTGATTTGTTGGACCACTCTCTTTATCTACGTATTCATTCCAAGATTTTAATTCAACTTGTGATTTTTTATGCCAGCTATCAGATGATTTCCAATCTCCAATAGCGTTAGATAATTCTGTTAAGGTAACTTTTGCATCACCTATAACTGCTTCTGCTAAATGTTTGTTGGCATCATGTCTTGCTATATTAATTGAAACTAATTTAAATTCAGGATTTTCAAAATTAGCCCAAGAGCCAGTTGTAAAATCTGCAAGCTTAGTTCCTATGCAGATTGCTAAATCAGTTTCTTTTGCTAAGTTATTTGCTGCCTTACCACCAAGGCCACCTATTGGTCCTACAAAATGAGAATGATCTTTTTTCATTGTTGAGTACCCCATAACTGTTTGGGTTACTGGTATATTATGTTTAATTGCAAAATTGCCTAACTCATCCATTGCATCAGAATAAAATACTCCACCTCCAGAAATTATAATAGGTTTTTTTGAATTTTTAATTTTTTCTACTGCTTGTTTGATTTGAAAATCATCAGGTCTAGGTCTTCTAATATTATGAATTCTTTCTTTAAAAAATTCCTCAGGATAATCAAAAGTTTCACCCTGTACATCTTGGCACAAAGATAAACATGCAGGTCCACACTCTGCTGGATCTAACATGGTTTGAATTGCTTGAGGAAGTGACTGTAATATTTGTTCTGGTCTTGTAATTCTATCAAAATATTTTGTAACTGGTTTAAAAGAGTCATTAGCAGTCATTCCTGGATTTGAAAAATGTTCAACCTGTTGCAAAACTGGATCTGGCATTCTATTTGCGTAAGTGTCTCCAGGTAAAAATAAAATTGGCAATCTATTACTCATTGCTACAGCTGATGCTGTAACTAAATTTGTAGATCCTGGTCCAACCGAACTTGTTGCAATAAAAATTTGCTTTCTTCTTTTAGCTCTTGCATAAGCAACACCTGTTAAAGCCATATTTTGTTCGTGATGACCCCTATATGTTGGAAGTTGATCTTTATTTTCCTCTAATGCTTGTCCTATACAGGCGACATTTCCATGTCCAAAAATACCGAATACACCAGGAAACAAAGGCTTAACTTCATCATCAATATAGATTTTCTGAGCTATTAAATGTTTAACCAATGCATGCGCGCATGTAAGCTTTATTTTTCTCATTTTTCTCGTTATATTCTCCTCAAATATTCAACTAATAAACCACAAAATAAAAATTATGTATAGCAAATTTGGACAATTCATTGATGGCAAATGGCAAGCATCACAAAATAATGAAACTTATGATGTTTTAAATCCTGCAACTGAGGAAGTTTTAGGTAAGGCATCTAAGGCGGGTGAAGAAGATGTAAACAAAGCACTTAAATCTGCAGAAAAAGGTCTAGAAGTTTGGAGAAATACTCCACCTTGGCAAAGATCAAAAATTATAAGAAAAATTGCTGATCTAATGAGAGAGAGAACGGATGTTTTAGCTAAGTGGCTAACATTAGAAGTTGGTAAACCACTATCAGAAGCAAAAGGAGAAGTTGGAGGAGCTGCAGATATTTTTGAATGGAACTCTGAAGAAACAAAAAGAATTTATGGTCAGATAGTTGAAAGTAGATTTGAACATACAAGAATGTACGTGAAATATGAGCCAGTAGGAGTTGTTGCTGGATTAATACCATGGAATTTTCCAATAGTTTTATCTTCAAGAAAAATTTCTACTGCCTTAGCTGCAGGATGTTCAGTAATTTGTAAGCCTGATGTAATTACTCCAGGTAGTGTAATGGAGCTTATGAATATTATAAATGATGCAGGTGTTCCTCCAGGAGTAGTAAATTTATTATCTGGTGATCCAGCTAAAATCTCATCTCAATTAATATCATCTGATATAGTGAAAAAAGTTTCTATCACTGGTTCAACAAGAGTTGGAAAACTAATTTTAAAACAAGCTGCTGAAAAAGTTCAAAGAGTCACAATGGAGTTAAGTGGTCATTCACCTTTTATTGTTTTTGACGACGTAGATATTAACAAAGTAACTGACATGGCAATCACTGCTAAATTTAGAAATAATGGTCAAGTTTGTATATCACCTGCAAGGTTTTATATTCATGAAAGTAAAAAAGATGAATTTGCTAAAACTTTAGTTGAAAAAGTCACCAAGCTTAAAGTTGGTAACGGAATGGATGAAGATACAATTCTAGGGCCTTTAACAACAGAAAAAAGATTAAATGAAATAGAGGCATTAGTAGAAAAAACTAAAAATGAAGGAGCTAGTGTTTTATGTGGTGGAAAAAGACCTGCTGGTTTTAACAAAGGGTATTTTTATGAACCAACTGTTTTTGACAATGTTAAAGATAATTTTACAATTGCTAAAGAAGAGCCATTCGGACCTTTAGTTCCATTGCTTACTTTTAAAGACACAGATGAAGTTGTGGAAAGAGCAAATGACAATGACCTTGGTTTAGCAAGCTATATTTACACTAATTCTTTAGAAAAAGCGCACAAAGTATCAGAAAAAATGGAAACCGGAACATGCGCAGTGAACCATCCAACAATTGCATTTGCTGAAGTACCTTTTGGAGGAATAAAACAAACAGGGTATGGAAGAGAAGGTGGTTCAATGGCTATCAAAGATTATTTGAACGTTAAGTATACTCACTTCGGTCTCAATTATTAATGAGAAAAAATAAAGTCAAACAAATGATGGCTGATGGTAAGCCTGTTGTAAATGGTTGGTTACAAATACCAAGCACTGTATCAGCCGAAGTTATGGCGCATCAAGGTTGGGACTCTCTAACTGTAGATATGCAACATGGACTTGTTGATTACACAAATGCACTTCCAATGCTTCAAACAATTTCATCAACTGATGTAACTCCTCTTGCTAGAGTAAATTGGAATGAACCAGGCCAAATAATGAAAATTTTAGACGCTGGTTGTTATGGAATTATATGTCCAATGGTAAGTAATAAAGAAGAGGCGGAAAGATTTGTTCAAGCTTGTATGTATCCTCCAAGAGGATATAGAAGTTTTGGTCCTGTTAGAGGATTGATTTATGGTGGAGCTGATTATGCCGACCATGCAAATGATGAAATTTTAAAATTAGCTATGATTGAAACAAAAGAGTCATTAGATAAATTAGATGAGATTATGTCAACAGATGGCGTAGATGGAATATATATTGGTCCAGCTGACTTAAGTTTAGCAATAGGAGAAAAGCCTGGGTTTGACAGAGCAGAAGATACAAAAGCTTATTCAGAAATATTAAGAATATTAGAGCATGCCAAAAAAAATAATATATTTGCAGGAATTCATAATGGAACTCCAGAGTACGCGCAAAAAATGATCGACAAAGGTTTTAACTTTGTAACTATTGGTGCAGATCAAAGAGCAATGAGCGCAGGTGCTAAAGCAATTGTTGAAAAAATGAAAGGCTCAATAAGCAAAAAAGAATCTGAAACTTATTAATCAAGCTTATCAAGAAAAGACTCGAACTCTTTTTTATTTAAATTTGAAGATTGTTTTTTTCCTGGAAATTTTCCTGCCATTGAGTCTTTTTTGAATGCCTTAAGAGCTCGAACTCTCTCAACTTTTATTTCATTTTTTAATTTTAATAAATTTCCATAAGCTTTTGAATGTCTTGGAGGATTTAAAGTATCTCCACATATGTCTTCCATGAACAGATACATTACGTCAGCTTTCTTTCCTGAACCTAAAGATACTGTAACTATATTCGTTCTTTTAGAGATTTCTCCCATTACATTTTCTGGAATAACCTCACATTCGGCAGAAAAAGCTCCTGCATCTTCTAATCTTTTAAATTTTAAAAAAAGTTTATGTGCCTCTTCACTATTTTTTCCTACTGCTCTTAAACCACCAATCCACGTAGATTTTCTTGGAACTAAACCAAGATGTCCCATAACTGGAACATCTTCATTAGCCAGCATTTCTATGATCTTCATACTTCTAGGTGTCATTACAGCATCAGCTCCATTTTCTAGGGCTTCAAACGCTCCTCTCATGATATCTTCCGAAGTGACGAATTTATTTAATACTAGCGCAGCAGTTAAAAATAGATTTTTTGATCCCTCTCTCACCTGTTTCACATTAAAAGCATTACAGATTATCATGTCAAATCCAGCCTTCTCTGCGGCCTCAGCTTCATCTATTGTATTAGCTGTGACTTGAGTAAATTTTTTTTTTCCTTTTGCTTTTTTAAGATCATCAACTGTAAGAGTTCTGTTAGCAGGTTGAGCAGCCCAAGTATAAATCTTTTTCATTTTATATTTTTTAATTCTTTATAGATATTATTCACTCTATGTACTTCTTGTGCAATATTAAAGTACCCTTCATATTCAATTTCATCTGGTGAAACGTCAAAATGATAATGTCCAGCATCATTCTTATGCTCATATGAGTGAAAGTGAGTATGCTCACCGGACTCTCTTAAATTTAATTCTCCTCCCGTTGGATCACCAGTCCATAAAACAGTATAGCATTGTAATTTTGGTCCAACAGGCTCATAAAATTGTAGAAAATCTTTTGTGCATTTCATCAATTGTGGGTCATAATATTCATGTTTTATATCCTTATAATCTGGTTGTACATGTGATCTTATTTTTCCATTCAAAACTCTAAATACACCAGCAAGAGCAATATGATCTTTATTCCCAATTTTAAGATTTTCTGAAAGTACTGCTCTTATTGATTGAGGTAATGAACCTTGTTTTCCAATTCTTTTTTTTATCTTTAAATATATAACTTTTCCTTTAAGACCATCTGAATAATAAACATTACCCAGCCCGCCATGTTTGCTTGCAGTATAGTCCTCTACTATACATTCTTTATCTTTTCCTACCCTAGCAATTAAAGATTTATTTTCTTTTGTAATAAAGTTTTCATTTATAACCAATTCTCCACAGTGTCCATCCAGGCAAGACATTGCTCCAGATCCTGCGCCAAGTGCGTACGATCTTTCTGATCCAATCATTTTAGAGATTTCAAAATAATCAAATTCTGTTCCAAGATATTTAGGATCATGCATGTAAGGCTCTCCTCCAACATCGATTATCCTTTGGTTACCACTCATGCCTTCAGACGGACAATCCCAGTTTCTTAAATTTGGACAATCAATTACTTCTGCTTTTACACTGTCATAATTCTTTAACAGACCTTTTTCTAATGCGTTTGATATTTCTTCTAACTTAAATTTTTTGAAAATTCCTTTTTCTATTTTTAATTCCATATATAAATTATTTACATAATATATTGCATAATTTTTTTACATAAATATATTTCGATTTTAAAAATGAATAATAAAGATTTAAAAGTTGCAGTTCTTGGTGCAGGAGCAATGGGTTGTCTATTTGGAGGCCTACTAGCAGAAAAAGGTCTAAATGTAACGCTCATTGACGTTTGGAAAGAGCATGTTGATGAAATAAATAAAAATGGTCTCAAGATGGATGGTCATGGTGGTGATAGATTTATAAAAGTACCAGCAACATCAGATCCATCTACAATTGGAAAAGTTGATGCTGTGATAGTGATGTGTAAAGCAACAGCTCTAGAGCCTGCTTTAAAAAGTATTAAAAATATTATTAACGATAAAACAGTTTTTATGTCTTTTCAAAATGGAATTGGACATGAAGCTATAATGAAAAGTATTGTTGGCGATGAAAAAGTAATCGGAGGAACAACAACTCAAGCATCGAATATCTTAGGTCCTGGTCATATTATGAATCATGCTTCTTTACCCTCTTGGATTGGAGAATATGATGGTGGGATAACTAATAGAATAACCGAAATTGCAGACACATTTACTGCTCATAATTTGGAAATGATTGCTGCTGAGGATGTAAAAAAAAGAAAATGGATGAAACTTTTTGCTTTAACCGCAATAGGCCCACTTTCAGCTATTTTTGATCTACATCATACTGATCTTTACATAAATAATAGTGCCAACGACGTTTCTAGAAGTTTAGGAAAAGAGATAATTTTAGAAACAAGAGACGTTGCTTTAGCAGATGGCGTTAATGTTTCTGAAGATGAGTGTTTATTTATGTTTAATAAAATTGTTGACTCAAAACAAACAAATAAGTCTTCAATGGCTTTTGATGTGCTTTATAAAAGAAAAACTGAAATTGATTTCATAAGTGGCGCCGTGTCTAAAATAGGAAAAAAACATGGAATAGCCACACCATTAAATGACCTTATGTACAAAATGATTAAAGTAAAAGAGGGCATGTACAGCTAAATGCTGAAAATTAGTAAACTAAAGAAAATTAAATCAAACTTCCCAGTCATTGTTGGAGAACAAATAATCAGTAAAAAAGTGTGTAATTCTTTAATTAAAGAAATAACTAATTCAAAAAGTTTTGATGATATGATTATGGGTGGCAGAAACAGGATTAATAAAGGATCAAAAAATTTCAACAAATATATCTCAAGTTCTAAATTCTCAAAAAAACTTTTTGCTACTTTCAATACACAATCCTTTTATAACAAAATTGATAAAAAATTTAAAAAAGAATTTAAGGCAAATACTTGGGAAAGTTTGTTTAAACCAAAAAAATTTAATAAAAAAAAATATACACTAAAAAGAAAAGTAAATTCCAAAGAGCTAAAAAAACTACTAGGTAAAGATTATAAAAACCCAAATTTAAATTTAGATATTGATTTCTCAGTATCTAAAGGAGGATATAGATTGAGACCACATAGAGATGATGTGAATAGGCTATATAATTTTTTGATCTATTTAACCGATATACCAAAAAAAAATGGAGGATCTCTTACTTTATATAAGAAAAAAGTAAACAAAAACCTTAGAAAAAGCTTTAGAAGGTTTCCTAATATTAATGAACTTGATAAATTAAAGGAATTCACACCAAAACAGGGAAGTGTAATTTTCTTTAAATCTACTCCAAATTCTTATCACGGAGTAAATAGATTTAAGGAAAAAAACTGTCCAAAAAGATTTTTTATTTATGGAAGTTATGCTCTTAACAAGCCAGTGATATGGAAATATAAAAATTTTGAATATCATCCACATATTGTTGCGACGAAAAAAAGAATGCTTACATCTTTTCATGATTCGAATTATTTGCTAAAATATTAATAACTATGAAAATTAAGACTAAATTAAAGAGTATTTTAGATAGAGATGGCTTCCTAAGAGTAAGAAATGTTCTTAATTTCAATAAAGATTTAAAACCAATTTTAAATGACATGGAATATGTAATGGACAATTTAGTTCATAAATTTGCTCCTAAGCATATGAAAGAAAAAATTTTTAAATATAGCTTTAGAAAAAAATACACATACATTTCAAAACTAAAAATTTATGATCTTGATCAATATTTTAATACTAGACTTCCAAGAGATCACGTGAAGAAAGATAGTGATTATTTTGCATCTCAATCTTTATGGAATTTAATTAATCACAAAAAAATCTTGGATGTGGTTGAAAAATTATTAGGGCCAGAAATTCTTTCAAATCCAGTTCAAAATACAAGAATTAAACAACCCGAAAATAAATTACCTGAACATTCTGTTCACGATGGTCTTTCGGGTAGAACTCCATGGCATCAAGATGCAGCAGTATTATCATCTTTGGGACAAAGATTAACTGATATGGTAACTGTTTGGATTCCATTTACTAAAACTACTAAAAAAAATGGATGCATGATTACAGTAAAAGAAATTAATAAATTGGGACTATTGAATCATATATCAGGATATAGAGGTCAGGTAGAAATAAAAGATAGTAAACTACTTAATAATTACAAGCCAATTTTTCTGGAGGCTAATGTTGGCGATATTATTATTTTGCACAAACACTCCATTCACTGTTCATTGCCTAATAGATCTAATGACTTTAGAATTAGCGCTGATTTAAGATACAATAGAGCTGGAACCCCATCTGGCAGGAAACCTTTGCCCAATTTTTATGTAAGAAGTAAAAATAAAAAAAATATTACAATCCACAACTATAAGCAATGGATTGCTTTGTGGGAAAAGGCAAAGAATAAATGTATTCCAAGAAAGTATGCATTTAAATATCCACTTCCAACATTTAGAAATAGTAAAAGAGATCTTGCTAGACTAATATAATTTTTTTTAAAATTATGAAAAAAATTCTCATTGTCCAACCTATTCATGAAAAAGGTATGGAATTATTAAAAAGTAATAGCGACTATAGTTACGAGGTTATTGAAGATTTAAGTGTTGAAAATGTGAAACAAAAAATTGTAGATGCAGATGCAGTTTCTTTAAGAACTTCGATATTACCTGCTGAGGCAATTGAAAATGCAAAAAACCTTAAAATAATTTCAAGACATGGAGTTGGTTATGATAATATTGATTTAAATAGCTGTAAAAAAGGAAACATCGACGTAGCAATAACCGCAACAGCAAATGCTGTGGCAGTTGCAGAACATGTTCTTTTCATGCTTTTAAGTATTTCAAAAAGAAAGAGTATGTATGACCATTCAGTCAAAAGTGGAAAATTTACTGAACGAAATAAATTACCAAAAACTATAGAGATTTGGGATAAAAACATTCTTATTGCTGGATTTGGAAGAATAGGAAAAGCATTGATTAAAAGATGTTTAGGATTTGAAATGAACGTTTTTGTTTACGATCCATTTGTAGATTCAGAAACAATAAGCAAAATGGGTGGTAAAAAAGTTGAAGATTTATCTGAGGCTATTAAAGATATGGATGCTGTCTCACTCCATATACCTTTAACTGATCAAACTAAAAATATTATAAATTACGAACTTCTAAAAACGATGAAAAAAAACTGCATCATCATAAATGCTGCAAGAGGCGGTATTATAAATGAAAAAGATTTAGATAGGGCATTGAATGAAAATTTGATTTTTGGAGCAGGAATTGATGTATTTGAGGTAGAGCCTCCAAAGGCTGATAATCCTTTATTAAAAAATGACAAAGTTTTCCTTAGTCCTCATGCTGCAGCATTCACTGAGGAATGCATGACAAGAATGGCAAAAGAAACTATTCAAAATATTTTTGATTTTTTCGATGGTAAACTTGAAGACAGTAAAAAAGTAAAATTATAGATTATTAATCTCTAAATTTGATTTCTTTAAAGTATCAGTAATATATTTGTAACCCTTGATAGCGTATTCAAGTGGATTAGCTTTTTTAGGATCTTGTTCAGCCTCTACCACAAGCCAACCTTGATAATTGTTTTTTTTTAGAATATCAAACAGAGGTTTGTAGTCGATACACCCATCGCCAGGTACCGTAAAAGCACCTTCTAAAAAAGCATCCCTAAAACTCAAATCTTCAGAAAGGGCTTTTTTTAATACTTCTTCTCTAATATCTTTGCAGTGTATGTGGATTACTCTTTCTTTAAATTTGTTAATTATATTAATTGAGTTTCCGTTAGCAAATAACATATGACCAGTATCTAAAGTTAATTTTACACTATCATCTGTGTTTTCTAGTAATCTAATAGTTTCTTCTTCTGTTTCTATTACTGTACCCATATGATGGTGATAAGCTAAAGGCATACCTTCATCTTCAAGATACTTTGCAAGTTCAGAAATTTTTGTACAATAATCTTTCCATTCTTGGTCCGTCATCTTTGGCCTATTGGAAAGTTTTTTTGTTGGATCACCCTGTATTGAACCAAAAACTTCAGCAAAAACGATACATGGAGCCTCACAATCTTTAAATAATTTCAGTTGGTCTTGAATTAAATTTTTTTCTTGTTCTACAGAATTTTTTCTAAGATTTCCGCTATACCAACCAGAACATAATTTTAAGTTATACTTATTTAACTTTGGTAATAATTCGCTTGATGTTTTTGGGAATTTACCACCTGATTCAATGCCAACATATCCAGCCTTACTTGCTTCTGACAAACATTGCTCTAAAGGAGTATCTCCACCTAATTCAGGCATGTCATCATTACTCCAAGCAATTGGTGCTATACCTAATTTTACTGACATAAATTTTTTATTTGTTAAGATATATTTAATCATGAGATTAATTAAAGGAAAAAAAATCCAGCTTGGTGTAGTTGGAGGTGGCCCAAAATCCTGGATTGGTCATGTTCACAGAATTTCATCAAGATTTGATAATCAATATGAGATAGTTGCTGGTGTTTTTTCAAGAAATTCAAAACTATCTAAAAGCTTTGGTAAAAGCCTAGGTATCATAAAAGAGAGATGCTATTCAAATTTTAGAGAAATGGCTGAAAGAGAAGCGGAAAGAAAAGATGGTATTAATGTTGTGGCTATAATGACACCTCCTTCAAGTCACCAAATTATTGCTGAAAAATTTATTGATAAAAATATTCATGTGATTTCTGATAAACCATTTGCTGGAAATCTTGCCCAAGCTAAGAAATTATTTAAAAAAATAAAATCAAATAAAAAAATTAAGTATGCTTTGACACATAATTATTCTGCTTATCCTATGGTTAGAGAAGCAAAAGTATTGGTTGAAAAAGGTAAAATTGGAAAAGTTGAATATATAAATGTTGAATATGTTCAGGATTGGTCAGATGGAGAAAATATCACTCAAAAAAATGCAAAGAAAAAGTTTAAATGGAAAATAGATAAAAATATCGTTGGAGCTTCAGCGGTCCTGAATGAAATTGGGTCCCATGCATATCATATAGCAACTTATATATCAGGTTTAAAAGGTGAAACTATTTTTGCAGATATTAAACAAGTTTCAAATAAAGTTAAAATGGACAACAATGCTCAAGTAATGATTAATTTTAATAATGGAGCTAAAGGAATGTTTTGGACAAGTGTGATGGCTAGAGGCGGTGTTTACGGATTACGAATAAGAATATTTGGAACGAAAGGAAGTTTGGAATGGGTTCAAAACGATCCAAACTATTTAAAACTTAATCCATCAAATGGTGCTGTTAAATTTATTGAAAGAGGTTTTTTTAATGCTGAATTGTCTAAAAAATTTTCTAGATTAAAATTTGGACATCCTGAAGGTTATTTAGATGCATTTGCAAATATTTATCGTGAATTTGCAGCTTCTTTGAAAAATAATGTAAAAAAAAGGTATTTTTACCCTAATGAGGACGAAGGACTGGAAACTGCAAAATTTATCGAAGCATGCAAAGTTTCAAATAGAAAAAAAAGATGGGTAAAAATAAAATAAAAACCGCTCTATTAGGCCTTGGTAGAATTGGCCAGATGCATGCTAATAATTTAAGAAAAAATAGTGAATTTGAATTGAAATATGTTTTTGATTTAAATAAAAATCTATCAAACAAAGTTTCAAAAAAATTTAATTCTATTTCTATAAACAATCCAGATATAGCTTTTAAAGATAATGAAATTAGATGTATTTTTATAGCCTCCTCTACTTCTACACATTTAAAATTTATTGAAAAGGGCGCAAAATACAAAAAAGTAATCTTTTGCGAAAAACCACTAGATTTAAATTTAGAAAAAATTAATTCATCATTAACAAAAATTAAGAAACTTAATCCTAAAGTTCAAATAGGCTTTAATAGAAGATATGATCCTGGACATAATTTACTTAAAAAGAATTTATTAAAAAATAAAATAGGCAAACTTGAAAAAATTATTATAACTAGTCGGGACCCTGCTCCTCCTTCATTATCTTATTTAAAAGGTTCTGGAGGTATTTTTAAAGATATGATGATACATGATTTTGATTTAGCAAGGTATTACTTAGGTTCAGATGAATTTATATCAGTATTTGCTACTGGAAGTAACATATCAGACCAAAGATTTAATAAATTAAAAGACTATGAGCTTGCAACAACAGTGCTTAAGTCGAAAAAAGGAGTGCAATGCATTATAACTAATTCAAGACATTGTAGTTTTGGTTATGATCAAAGAGTTGAACTTTTTGGAACAAAAGGAATGATGATATCTGATAATAAAAGAGACACTGAAACTAATCTCTTTTTAAAAAATTCAACAAATAATAAATCCCCGCTCCTTCATTTTTTTATAGAGAGATATGCAGAAGCTTTTAGATTGCAACTATCTGACCTTGCAAACTTTTGCAAAAAAAATATAAAACCTAGAGCTATTTTTGAGGATGGAAGAAAGTCTATAATGTTAGCAGAAGCTGCACAAAAATCAGTTAAGTCAAAAAAATTTGAAAAATTAAAAATAAATTAGTAATTTTTTATATACTTTGTATTTTTTTATCTCCTGCTTTTTTTACAAAATAAATTCCTAAGACAACAGCACATAAAGCTATTAAAATTTTAGCTGTTACTAACTCGTTTAGGAAAATAAATCCTAAAATAACACCAAAAATCGGTATTAGATAAGCGACCTGACTTTGAAAAACTAAGCCATTTTTCTTTAAAATCATAAATCTTAATAACCATGCTATCCCAGTTGGAAAAATACCAAGATAAATTAGAGATAATGTAGACTCAAATGATGGATTTAAATTCCAAGGTTGCTCAATTATTAGTGATATTGGACAAACAATTATAACACCCCAAATAAGAATTGATGCAGTTACATTTTCATTTTTCTTATTACTAATTTTTAATGTTAAAATTCCTCCAATAACATAAAAAGTGGATCCCAAAAGAATCATTAGAGCAGAAAATAAATTTTCATTATTTATAAGTAAATTTTCTGAGAATAAATAAACAATTCCTGAAAAACCTAATACTATTCCGAATATTTTTATTATGTTTATTTTCTCTCCTTCTGCAAAGAAATGTGCAAGTATTGTTGCACTTATAGGTGTAGTTGACATTAAAATTGCTGCTAAGTTACTTTGAACTTTCTGAACCCCGTATGCTATTAGGAAAAAAGGTATAACTAAATTAATGATACCAATTGCTGCAAACCATTTCCAATCTTTAGAAAACGCCTCAATTTTTATTTTTTTGAAATAACAAATTAATAATAATGGTATCATTCCAAAAAAAATTCTTAGAAAAGCTATTGTTATTGGTCCATAGGAATAAGTTGCAATTTTAATATTAAAAAAAGCTGAAGCCCAAAGCAAAGCTAAAAAAGTAAGAATGAAATAATCAGAAGCGTTTGGAGATTTCATTCAATTACGTCTTCTATTGATCCATTTGTTATTTTAATAAGATCATCAAAATTAATTTTAAAAATACAGTTTGGATGTCCTGCTGCTGCATATAAATCCTTAAACCTATTTAAGGATCTATCAACTAATATCTGTAAACTTTTTTTATGACCTATAGGTGAAACTCCTCCTATTGTATATCCAGTTTGTTCTTTCACATCATTAGGTGATGCCATGCTTAAATCTTTACTATTAAAAAAATTTTTTAATTTGTTTAATGAACATCTTTTGTCACCAGAGACCAAACATAAAAAATAATTATCACCATTTTTAAAAAGTAAACTTTTTACAATTGCCCCTACTTCACAATTTAAAGATTTTGCTGCGTCAATAGCAGTTCTTGCTGTATTTTCTAATTCTTTGACTGATAAAGTTTCATCGAATTCTTTTAATGCTTTTTCAGCTCTTTTAACTGGTTCTTTATTTAATAAACTCATTATTGCAACTTAGGATTGATTGAAAATTCTAATTTTTTAAGGTTAATATACATGTAAAAAAAGCATAAGTGATATCTATTTAATAGGCATTATTTATCTTTTCTTAACTGATAAGAAAATTAAAAAATTATAGGAGATAATATGAGCGCTAAGGACGTACTAAAATTAATGAAGTCTAAGAATATTGAGTTTGTAGATCTTAGATTTACGGACCCAAGGGGAAAACTTCAACATTTAACAATGGATACAACTATTGTAGATGAAGGAATGTTAAATGACGGTGTATTTTTTGATGGATCGTCAATTGCAGGATGGAAAGCAATTAATGAATCTGACATGATATTAAAGCCTGATTTAAGTAGAAAAGTAATAGATCCTTATACATCTCATAATACTTTAATTTTATTTTGTGATATTTTAGATGCTGTTAAGAGAGATCCATATGAAAGAGATCCTAGAGGAATTGCAAAAAAAGCTGAAGCTTATTTAAAGAAAACAGGAATTGGAGATACAGCTTATTTTGGTCCAGAGCCTGAGTTTTTTGTTTTTGACGACGTAAGAATTAAAAACGATATGAATGAAACAAGTTTTTCAATTGATAGTTCAGAAGGTCCTTATAACTCTGGAAAATCTTATGATAATGGAAACATGGGTCATAGACCTGGAGTAAAAGGAGGATATTTTCCTGTGCCACCAGTAGATAGTGCACAAGATATGAGAGGTGAATATCTTAAAGGACTAAGGGATGTTGGGATTACAGTAGAAAAACACCACCATGAAGTTGCTCCAAGTCAACATGAACTTGGAATGTTATTTGGAACTTTGGTTAATCAAGCAGACAACGTTCAGCTATATAAATATGTAGTTCAAATGGTTTCTCACTCTTTTGGAAAAACTGCAACTTTTATGCCTAAGCCAGTTAAAGGAGATAATGGTTCTGGAATGCATACTCACCAATCAATTTGGAAAGGGAAAACTCCGGTATTTTCTGGAAACAAATATGCTGGATTATCTCAAACTGCGCTTTATTATATCGGTGGAGTATTAAAGCATGCAAAAGCAATTAATGCATTTGCTAATGCTACTACAAATAGTTATAAAAGATTAATTCCAGGATTTGAGGCTCCTGTTTTACTTGCATACTCTGCAAGAAATAGATCAGCTTCATGCAGAATTCCAATCACATTAAGCAAAAAGGGTGCAAGATGTGAAATTAGATTCCCAGATGCATCTGGAAATCCATACTTAACATTTGCTTCTATGCTTATGGCTGGTATTGATGGAATAAAAAATAAAATTGATCCAGGTAAATCGTTCGACAAAGACCTTTACGCTTTATCAGAAAAGCAAGTTAAGAAGGTACCAACAGTTTGCGGTTCGTTAAGAGAAGCAATGGAAGCTTTGGATAAAGATAGAAGTTTCTTAACTAAAGGCAATGTATTTACTGATGATCAAATAGATGCGTATATTGAACTTAAATATGAGGAAATTCACAATTTTGAACATACGCCGCATCCTATTGAATTTGACATGTATTATAGCTGTTAAAAAGCTTAATTATATGGGATTACCTGCAGTAATAGCAGGTATTCCCATATTAGAATTCTAATTTCATTTATTTTTGTTATGAAAAGGTATGACAAGGATCATATCAACATTAAAAAATATTATTGGTTATAATAAGCCTGAAATTAGAAAACCTAAGCGTAGAAAAAATAAAACTTATTCTATGAATAAAAGGGGCCAATATTGGTTTATTTCTTATTACCAATAATTAAATTTTAAAAGACTCTCCGCAACCGCATCTTTCAGTTTCATTAGGGTTATTAAACACAAATTGAGAGGAGAATTGCTCTTTTTTATAATCCATTTCAGTTCCAAAAAGATACATTACAGCTGCTGGGTCAATAAACACTTTTACTCCCTTATCCTCAATAACTTCATCATTAGGATTAATTTCTTTTGTGTATTCCATAATATAAGACATTCCTGCGCATCCACCTGATTTTACACCAACTCTAACACCAATAGATCCATTTTCAGCTGAAGACATAATTTCTTTTATCCTGTTTGCTGCTTGATCGCTTAATGATATAACTTGTTTTGTCATAAGTTTAACTCTAATTTTGCTGCTTCTGACATCATAGATTTATCCCATGGTGGTTCCCAAACTAAATCTAAATCTACTTTGTCAACTTCTTCTAATTGCATAATACTATCTTTAACTTCTTTAGGCAAACTTTCAGCTACTGGACAATTTGGAGTGGTAAGTGTCATTTTTACACTAATATTTTTTTTGTCTACCGCAATATCATATATTAATCCAAGTTCGTAAATATTTACTGGTATTTCAGGATCATAAATTTTTTTTATTTCTTCAATTACTTTTTCTTTTAATTCCATAAATTACGACTCGGTTTTAGTGATTTCTTTTGAGTTATCCATTGCTGATGTAAGAGTATGCCACGATAATGTTGCGCACTTAACTCTCATTGGATATTGTTTAACACCAGATAAACACATTAATTTAGTTTTTTCGTCGTCTTTTAAGTATTCTGATTTTAAGTCTGGATTTTCTTTTATCATTCCTAAAAAGTCTTCAACTATCTCTTTAGCCTCGTGTTCATTTTTGCCTTTAATTAAATCTGTCATGATTGAAGCTGATGCCATTGAAATAGCACATCCACTTCCCTCAAATGAAATATCCTCAACTATTTTTTGTCCATTTAATTTAAGATAAACATGAACATTGTCTCCACATAAAGGGTTATGACCTTTTGCATCTTTATTAAACTCATGTACTTTTCCAAGATTCCTTGGATTTTTTCCATGTTCTAAAATAATTTCTTGATAAAGTTCTTTTAAGTTCATTTTAAATTAAATATTTTTTTACAGTTATTAATAGAATCATTTAACTTATCTAAGTCATCTTTAGTGTTATAAATTCCAACTGACGCTCTTGCACTTGCAGGTATATTTAATTTGTCATGTAATATTTGACAGCAATGATGACCTGCTCTTATTGCAACTCCGTCTTCATCAAGTATTGTTGCAATATCATGTGGATGAACACCCTCCAATGTGAAGGATAAAACTCCCCCTTTGTTTTTTGGACTACCAATTAACTTAACAGAATTATTTTTTTGTAATAGCTCTTGACCATACTCAACTAAATCAGCTTCATGTTTCATTATATTCTCTATACCAATACTCTCCATAAACTTTATTGACTGATCAAATGCAATAACTTGAGCTGTAGCCATGGTTCCAGCCTCATATTTATTTGGTAAATCACCATAAGATATTTTATCTTTTTTTACTTCTCTGATCATTCCACCTCCGCCTTGATAGGGTGGCAGTTCTTCTAGCCACTTCTTTTTACCATACAAAACACCTAGTCCAGTAGGTCCATACATTTTATGGCATGATATTGCATAAAAATCACAATCTAAGTCTTGCATATCTAATTTAAGATGAGGAGCTCCCTGACAACCATCAATTACAACTATTATCCCTTTTGAGTGTGCTAGATCTGTTATTTCTTTAACGGGTAATATTGCTCCCGTTACGTTAGATAAATGAGTAATTGCAATTACTTTAGTCTTGGAAGTTATTTTTTTTTCAATATCCTCAATAGAAATATCTCCATTATCATTTACCTCTGCAAAATTAATTTTTATATTTTTTGATTTTCTTAAGAAATGCCAAGGTACATAATTTGAATGATGCTCAAGTTCTGTAATTAAAATTTCATCACCCTCATTTAGATATTTTTGCCCTAGAGTATTAGCTACTAAATTTAGTGCCTCTGTCGCTCCTTTAGTAAAAACTATTTCATTTTTATCTTTAGCATTAATATATTTTTGAACAGAGGACCTTGTGTTTTCATATAAGTTTGTTGCTGCAACTGCTAAATAATGAACACTTCTACCAACATTTGAAAATTGCTTAGTATAAAACTCATTTATTTTATCAGCTACTACTTTTGGTTTTTGAGATGAGTTAGCACTATCTAAATAGACTAAATCATTATTTTGAATTTTTTCATCAAATATTGGAAATTCAGTTTTTATATTTTCTATTTTCATTCCTTAATTCCAATCATATTTTTAATTAAATTTTTTACTTCAGGGTCAGTAATTTTTTCAACAACATCTAATAGAAAACCATTTATCAATAGTTCTCTTGATTGTTGATAATTTAATCCCCTTGACATTAAGTAAAATATCGAGTCCTCATTAAGACTACCTGATGCGGAACCGTGTGAACATTTAACGTCATCTGCATAAATTTCTAACTCTGGTTTAGCATTGAACTCTGAGTCTTTATTTAACAAAATTGCTTTACTCAGTTGATAACCATCAGTTTTCTGTGCTTTAGAGTTAACAAATATTTTTCCTTGATATACTGCTCTAGAACTTTCTTCTAAAACACTTTTTATAAGTTGATAGCTTTTTGTATTTTCAGTTAAGTGGTTTATTATTGTTCTAATTTCATGATGTTTATTATTATTTAAAGAGAAAATACCGTTTACAAAAGCTGATGAATATTTTCCGTTTAAGTTACAATTAATTTCATTCTTACAAAAATTTGATCCTGAAGATAAAATAAATGTTTCTGAAACACTGTTTTTATCTTGCTCAATATTGTTGAATGAATACTTAATATTTTTATTTTCAAACTTATCTACTTTGTAATTTTTTAAAATAGAATTTTCTTTTAAATTAAAGTTATAAAAAATATTGATAAAATTTTTTTCAGAAGTATCCCTAAATAAATCAATTAATCTTAATGAACTATTTTCATATAATTCAAAATTTAATCTTAAATTAATATTTTTAGACCAAATTTTAGAGTTGGTTGTATGATAGATAATAAGAGGTTTTAATAATTGATAACCCTTTTTTACCACTATTTTGAATGATTTGTTGGTAAATGCACTATTTAAGTCTGATAAAGAACTATTATTATTAAATTTATTAATAGTTTCCGACTGATCAATTATTTCTATTTGGTCTTTTTTTTCATAATCAAAATCAATTTTTTCTATTCTTCCATTAATAAATACTATTTTGTTATGCTCTAGACCGTCTACAAAAGCAGAAGTATCAACTTTATTTGTAGATGTATAGTCACTATAAAAAGCTAGCTCTCCGATATTTTTTTTAATTATTTGTTTAAGGTCAGAAAATTTCCAATCTTCTTCTTTTCTGTTTGGAAAACCTTTATTAATAAAATTATCTAAATAAAATTTTTTTATTTCAATATCTTTTTGAGATAAAGTTAAATGTCTAATAGTATTATCAAAATCTTTTTGTAATTGCTCTTTCATCTAATGAAAATTTTCATACCCCTTTTTTTCTAATTCCAAAGCTAATTCTGCCCCACCAGATTTAACAATTTTTCCGTCCATTAAAACATGGACAAAATCAGGTTTAATATAATCAAGTAGTCTTTGGTAATGTGTAATAATTAAAAATGAATTTTTATTATCCCTTAATGAGTTAACACCATCAGCTACGATTCGTAATGCATCAATATCTAAACCTGAGTCTGTTTCATCTAAAATTGATAGTTTTGGAGCCAATAACGACATTTGTAGAATTTCATTTTTCTTTTTCTCACCACCTGAAAAACCAACATTCAGTTGTCTATTTAATTTTTCCTCATCAAATTTAAGTTCTTTGGATTTTTCTTTCACTAATTTTAAAAATTCTATTGCATCAAGCTCTTTTTCACCTCTTGCTTTCCTTACTGCATTTAATGAAGTCTTTAAAAATATATTTGTATTAACACCTGGAATTTCTAATGGATATTGAAAGGCAAGAAAAATACCTTTATGGGCTCTTTCTTCTGTTTCAAGTTCAAACAAATCATTTTCCTCAAAAAGTATTTCTCCTGAAATATCGTACCCTTTCTTGCCTGACAAAATATTTGATAATGTGCTTTTACCAGATCCATTTGGACCCATAATAGCATGGACTTCTCCTGGATTTATATTTAGAGAAAATTCCTTTAGAATTTCTTTGCTATCAATTTTTGCGTTTAATTTATTTATTTTAAGCATTAGCCAACGCTACCTTCTAAGCTGATACCAACTAGTTTTTGGGCCTCAACAGCAAATTCCATTGGCAATTGTTGTAATACCTCTTTACAAAATCCATTAACAATTAATCCTACTGCCTCTTCTGCACTCAAGCCTCTCTGTTGACAGTAATGTAATTGCTCCTCGCTAATTTTTGATGTTGTTGCTTCATGAGCAATATTGGATTCAGAATTTTTATTTTTAATATATGGAACTGTATGGGCCCCGCATTTGTTACCCATTAATAAAGAGTCACATTGAGTATAATTATTGGAATTTGCGGCTTTTGATGAAATATCAACTAAACCTCTATAAGTCATATCAGAAAAACCAGCGCTAATACCTTTTGATATTATTTTGCTTTTAGTGTTTTTTCCTAAATGTATCATTTTAGTTCCAGTATCTGCTTTTTGATGGTTATTTGTAATAGCTATGGAGTAAAATTCTCCTACAGAATTATCACCCTTCAAAATACAACTTGGATATTTCCAGGTAATGGCAGAACCAGTTTCAACTTGTGTCCAAGAAATTTTTGAATTCTTTCCTTTACACAAACCACGTTTCGTAACAAAATTATAAATTCCACCTTTTCCATCTTTATCACCAGGATACCAATTTTGAACTGTAGAGTATTTTATTTCTGCATCATCTAATGCAACTAATTCAACATTTGCAGCATGCAACTGATTTTCGTCTCGCATTGGAGCTGTACAACCTTCTAAATAACTTACATAGCTTCCCTTATCAGCAACAATTAATGTTCTTTCAAATTGTCCTGTATTAGATGCATTTATTCTAAAGTATGTTGAAAGCTCCATTGGGCAACGTACACCTTCAGGTATGTAAGCAAATGATCCATCAGTAAATACTGCAGAGTTTAGAGTTGCAAAGAAATGATCAGTGACTGGTATAACAGAACCTAAATATTTTTTGACTAATTCAGGATGATTTTGTATAGCTTCTGAAATTGGACAAAAAATAATTCCCTGTTTTGTAAGTTCTTCTCTAAATGTTGTTGCAACGGAGACAGAGTCAAATACTGCATCAACTGCAATCCCATTAAGTCTTTTTTGCTCTTGCAGTGGTATTCCTAATTTTTTGTAAGTTTCTAAAAGTTTAGGGTCTAAATCATCCAAGTTTTTTGGTTTATCTTTCATACTTTTAGGAGCTGAATAATAATATAAATCTTGGTAATCTATTTTTGGGTATTTTGGTTTTTGCCAATTAGGTTCTTTTAACTGTTTAAATCTTTCAAATGCTTTTAATCTAAAATCAAGCATCCATTGTGGTTCTTTTTTTACATTAGAGATAAATTTTATCACATCTTCATTTAATCCCTTAGGCGCTCTTGTGTTTTCAATATCAGTAGTAAAACCGTACTTATAATCTTTTAGATTATCAATTTCTTTTTGTCTGTTATCCATTTAAAGTTCTCTTATTAATTAAATCACCTAATGTTTTTTGCTGAAAAAAGTTATTTATATAATCTTCTAGCTCATCCCATAAATCATGGGTAATGCATTTAGAAGATTTACCATTACATCCACTCTCTGAGTGTTTTTCACACCCAACTGTTTTTACTTTTTCGTCAACAGCAATAAACACATCTGAAATTTTTATCTCAGAAGCTTGTTTTGATAATACGTAACCACCTTTATTACCTCTAACGCTTGTAACAATTTGGTTTTTTTTCAATTTTGAAAAAAGCTGTTCCAAGTAAACAAGCGATATACCTTGTCTTAAAGATATATCTCTTAAAGATACTGGCTCTTTTAAATTGAATTTTGCTAGATCCGCTAAAGCCATTACAGCGTATCTGCCTTTACTTGATAGTTTCATATTTTCCGCAATTTATGGGACTTATATATACCCGACTATTTTAGTCAAGATTAATTGATATTTTAAAACTTGCATTTTGTCACTCAATTTTGATAGTAAAAACACTATTTTTTTTGAGATTAATAATCAATGGCATTAGTAGATAATAAAATTGTTGAAATATTTATTCCTGGTCCAGCAGGTAGACTAGAAGCTAAATATTTTAAAAGTAAAAAAAATACCTCACCAATTGCATTGGTTTTACATCCACATCCTCAGTACGGTGGAACAATGAACAATAAAATTGTTGTCGATATTTTTCAAACATTTGTGGATAATGATTTTTCAGTTTGTAGAGTGAATTTTAGAGGTGTTGGTAAAAGCGATGGTGAGTTTGATAATGGACAAGGAGAACTTGCAGATGCTGCAGCTGCCTTAGATTGGTTAGAAAGAGAAAACTTTGATAACTCCCAATGTTGGATTTCAGGTTTTTCTTTTGGGTCTTTGATAGCAATGCAGTTACTAATGAGAAGACCTGAAATAAATAGGTTCGTTGTTGTCTCGCCTCAACCTAATGTTTATGATTTTTCTTTTTTATCACCATGTCCTACATCTGGTACGATGATATATGGAAAAAAAGATGAATTAGTTCCAATAGAACATATAAATGATTTAAATAAAAGACTCAGCGAACAAAAAGGTATTAAAGTTGAATTCGAGTCGATTCAAGACGCAAATCATTTTTTCTCTAATAGTGATTTAGCTTTAATTAAATCTTTAAATAAATATATAAAAAAAGAGACTGCCTTATATTAATTAAGAATTTTTAATAATAATACCACCAACTGTGGGTGTTTTACAATTAGTAGTAGATGGAAACGAAATAGGTAGTCCCAAGTAACATCTAATTGCGAGGAAAGCAAATGCTTGTGACTCTATAAAGTCACCATCAATACTTAAATCATCAATTGAGGAAACTTTATTTTTAATTTTATTTTTCAATGAATTAATTAAGTATTTATTTTTTCTACCACCACCACAAACATAAATATTATTATTTCCAATTTTTTTTGATAATAATTCAGAAGTTATATCAGTAATTGTAGTTGCTCCGTTGTCTAACGCAAGACCTTTTGCAAACGAAATATCAAAATCATTTATGTCCAGGGATCTATTAGAATTAATTTTGCTATAGTAATAGTTATCCATAAATTGATCAAAAATAAATTTGTCTATTTTTCCTTTCATTGCAAAATTTCCATCCATGTCAAAAGATTTGTTAGAATTTTTTCTCATCCACTTATCAATTAAACAATTTCCTGGTCCTATATCCCTACTTGTTATTTTAAAATCTTTATCAATTTCAGTTATATTAGCAATACCCCCAATATTTAATATTGAAATTGGAATTTTTACTTTACTTTTTTTAAATAAGGTTTTTATAAGTGCTAGGTGGTAAATAGGAGTTAATGGTGCTCCTTCTCCTCCATTTTTGATATCATTTTGTCTGAAATCATAAACAACAGTTTTATTAGTTTTTCTTGATAAACTTTTACCTAAACCAATTTGTTTAGAAATCTTTTCGTCTGAATTGTGATAAATGGTATGTCCATGAAAACCTACAATATCATAATTAATTTGTTTGGATATTTTAATGGCAATATTAACATGGAAGTCTGTAATTTCTCTCTCTAATTCCTCGATTTTAGAAGAATATTTTAATAGATCTTGCATTTTTAAAATACTTTCTTTTATTCTATGAATTTTATTTGAAAGCTCTGATGGATAAGTGTCAAATCTATTGTATTTGATATATATACTGTCTTTACCATTAGAGCTTATAACTGAAGAGTCTACACCATCACCAGATGTACCACTCATAAACCCAAGTGCTGATAAATTTTTTTCCATTCTTATTTTTTTTTATTAAAATATGTATATTGTAAGACTATAGACCTATGAATAATTTTTTAAAAGAATTTAAAGACAGAGGATACTATTATCAATGTACCAATGAATTAGAATTATCAAATTTGTTAAATAAAGAAAGTACTAATGCTTATATTGGATTTGATAGTACCGCTCCCAGTCTTCACGTTGGTAGTTTATTACAAATCATGTGTCTTAGGCTTTTACAAAAGTATGGCCACAGACCAATTGTTCTTTTGGGTGGAGGCACAACTAGAATAGGAGACCCATCAGGTAAAGAGGAAACTAGGAAAATACTTTCTGAAAAGCAAATTGAGAATAATATTAATAATATTAAAAAGGTTTTTAAAATTTTTCTCAAAACAAATAATTCAAAATTAAAACCAATTTTTGTGAATAATTATAAATGGTTAAGCAAACTTAATTATATAGATTTTTTAAGAGACATAGGTAAACATTTTACAATAAATAAAATGTTAACATTTGATAGTGTTAAATTAAGATTAGAAAGAGAACAATCTTTAAGTTATATGGAATTTAATTATATGATTTTACAAGCATATGATTTTTATGAACTTAATAAATCAAACAAATGTAATTTACAAATTGGTGGATCTGATCAATGGGGAAATATAGTAAATGGTGTTGAGCTAATTAAAAGAGAATCTGGAAATCAAGCATTTGGCTTAACTACTCCATTAATAACATTAGCATCAGGTACTAAAATGGGTAAAACTGAAAAAGGTGCAGTATGGCTAAATAAAGAAATGTTATCTCCATATGATTATTGGCAGTTTTGGAGAAATACTGATGATAGAGATGTATTAAAATTCTTAAAAATGTTTACTGATTTATCTTTAGATGAAATAGACAAAGAAAAAGATAAGGATATAAACAAATTAAAAATTTTACTCGCTAATAATGCAACCGAAATGCTACATGGAACAAAAGAAGCTGAAAAGTCTGAGAAGCTTGCAAAAAATACGTTTTCAGAGAATTCTTCAGGAGAAAATCTTCCTGGGATAAAAGTCAATAACGATATTTTATCAAAAAATATAGTTGAACTAATTTCTTTTATAAATAATGATATTTCTAAATCAGAAATAAGAAGATTAATTAAGTCAAATGGGATTAAATTAAATAATGAAAATGTACAAGATGAAAAATATATTATTGATCCTAATTTATTCTCAGATAAGGGTTTTATCAAGCTATCTATAGGAAAAAAAAAGCACTTTAAAATTATAAATTAATTACCTTTAAGATTTTCTAAAGTCCTGGTAATAAACCTAGGGGTTAAAGTTTTTATCGGATTAACTGTACTTTTTAAATCATTTGGTGGTCCTTTTATTTTAAAACTAACACCAAATATACCTTCACCAGTTTTGCTTCCTACTAAAATGTTACCAAGTAAAGGAATTTTGGCTATTGTCTTATTAATAGTTGTTGCGGGCACTAAGGTTCCTCTTAGACTTGTTATCCTGTCTTTCTCAATATAACCCTCCATCATTATTGAAATAGCTGGTCCTACTGCATACATCTCATCTATCTCTGTTAGATTGTTTTTTGTTTTATAATCCATCTCAAATTCATTAAATCTTATTCCCTCGCCAGTCAAAAGATCAGCAATTCCTTGTAAAGAAGCAAGTGTTAGAATTTTTGCTAAAACTGGTACTTCTTTAACTTTAAAATTAGTAATCTTAAGATTTGACCTAGATGTATTATTAATTTTGATTGAACTTAATTTTAATTCACCCTCATCAAAACCTTTTATAAATTTATAATTATTTATAAATGGTTTTGGTTCCTCAACGATTATATTTGTAATTTTTTCATTTTTAGCTGTTGTTCTGTAAGAATAAGAGAATTGATTTTCTTTATCCAAAACTCCATTAGCTTTAGCTAAAATTAATTTATTATTTTTTATATCAAATTCACCGACAAATTTTTTAAGATATTCATCTTTTTCCAAATATATTTTTTCTAAATTCAATATTACTGAGGTATTTAAATTTTCAAAGAAATTTGAAATCTTAGTTTCGTTATTACTCTTCAACAATTTTTCAATTATTTTTTCTCCATCGATTTGGTTTCCAATTAATTGATAATTATTTGAATTTTTTTTAATTTTAAAATTATTTTTGACTCCTTTAATATTAAAAAAACTGACATCAATTTTATCCACGCTCTGCAATTTGAGATCATCAGAAATATAGAGATTGTTTGCTGAAATATAATTTTTGTTTTCCCTGAAACTGATATTCTCTATGTTAAAGCCTTTTATAGATTTATTTAATAAAATTTCGAATTTTGATGGAATATTTTTTTTCTTTAAATATTGAATTTCATCAATTTTTAATTCACTATTATCTAAATTAAATAATGTATAAAGTTCAAAGTTATTTTTGCTACCTTTGTATTTAATAAAAAAATTATCCTCTTTATTTTGTAACATATATTTTCCATCTAGTTGTAAATTGATTATATCATTTGAATATTCAAATAAGACTTGAGGATTTTTGATAGCTATTTTATTGTCAAAACTTGTTAAATATTTTTTAATGAAATTTGATCCGTAATTAATATTTAAATTATCAAAATTTAAATCTGATCTTATAGCAAATTTTTTAATATTAAATGCATTATCAATTGATGCATTAATCGTAAAATTTGAATTTAACTTTATTATTTGATTATTTATTAAATTATCTTGATCTTGAATATTTAAATATTTTTTAAACTCTTTAGTATTGATCGAATTATTATCTGAACTTACAAATATTTCTAAATCTGAGCTATTATGATCATTTTTATCTAATTTTAGATTAATAATATTATTTTCAGACCCATTACCAAAATTTTCGTCTAAAAATGAGTAATTACTTTTTAAATCTACTTTCAATAATTGATCTCCAAAAGTTATTTCACTTTTAACATTTTTTAAATACAGAACGTCTTGGATTTCTTTATTAAGTTCTAATTTATCTAAATAAATTTCTGAATTGACTAAGTAATTTTCTATTTTACTATTATTAATCTCAAATTTAAAGTTATGATCTGACTGAACATTAATTTTTTTATCAGAAAGAAGGTTTGGATCAAAATCTATTAAGTTTAAAAAAAATTTAGGATCTAAAAGTGTTTTTTCATTGCTTATATTTCCTTTTATCTTAATTTTTTGACTATTTTTACTATTCAAAGACAAGTTTAAATTATTATTTTTAAATTCATTCTTTAATTTTAAATCGTCTAAAAAAACAAAGTTGGTATCAAGCTCTGTCGTAAATTTTTCATTTTCAAATTTAGAATTAATTGTACCTTCTTTTAAAAAAATTAAATTTTTGTATTTATTATTAAAATGAATTTCATCAAAATTTAAAACTGAATCTATTTTGATATTTTTAATTTTCATATTTTTATTTAATTTAAAAGAGAATAAATTTTTGCTCTGTAACAAAATATCTTTATTAGACAAATAATCTTGATTTATATTTATAAATTTAAATATTATGTTAGGGTTTATTAATGCTTTAGTATTTTCTATTTCTCCTTCAATATAATATGCACCAGATTTTTCTCGTTTTACTTCTAATCTTTTTGATGAGAATATTATCTTTTGATAAGTAAAATTAAAATTTGAAATTTTAGTTATTCTATCTTGAGTTTGAAAATTAAAATTTAAATCGTTTAAACTTTCATATCCTGGTATATTTAATTTTGCATTGCTCACCGAACCTGAAATAAAATAAGAGAGAGGCTCTTGTCTTTTGCTATCAAATTTTGCATATAGTTCAAAATCTAATAATCCTTCTCTGATCTGACTATAAAATATGTATCTAGATAGATTGTAGTCTATTGTATTTAAGAATGATGTAACATCCTTTATTAAGTTACTTGAAGATGCTATTTTTATATTTTTTATTGAACTTTCATTTTTTAAAAATTTTATCAAATTTAAATTTATATCTATATTTGAGATTTTAATTGTATTTAATTCAGCAATTAAATTTGCATTCTTAGTGTTAATATTAATCGCTCTCTCACTTAGATTTAACTTAATATAGACTTCGTCAGTTTGAAGTGTTATTTTTGAATTATAATCCTTAACCTTATTATTTATAAAACTATTAAATTTATCTGTTTTTATTCCATAAATACTTAAATATGTAATGCACATACCTAAGAAGAATAAAATTGATATGCCTAAAATTAATATTTTCTTACGCATTTATTTTATATAAAGAGTTTTCTAAAAATTCATCAATTTCTCCATCTAATACCTTATCTGGATTTGAATTTTCATAGTTAGTTCTGTTATCTTTCACCATTCTATAAGGATGTAATACATATGATCTTATTTGATGTCCCCAACCAATTTCTGATTTTGAACTTTCAATATTATCACTCTCTTTTTTTCTCTTTTGTATTTCGTGTTCATAAAGTCTTGCTTTAAGCATGTTCATGCAAGTTTCTTTATTTTTATGTTGTGATCTTTCATTTTGACATTGAACAACAATTTTACTTGGAATATGAGTAATTCTTACAGCGCTATCAGTAGTATTAACATGCTGTCCACCGGCTCCACTTGACCTGTATGTATCTATTCTTAAATCTTTATCCAATATTTCTATATCTATATCTTCACTAATTACTGGATAAACCCAAACACTTGCAAAGCTTGTATGTCTTCTAGCCCCAGAGTCAAATGGTGATATTCTAACTAAACGATGAATTCCAGACTCTGATTTTAAAAAACCATAAATGTATTCTCCAGAAATTTTTATTACAGATGATTTTACTCCTGCCTCATCTCCTTTATGTTCACTAATTAGCTCCACTTTATGACCTTGATCAGTTGCCCACTTCATATACATTCTTCTTAGCATTGCTGCCCAATCTTGACTTTCTGTACCACCAGCACCTGCATGAAATTCTAGATAACTATCTAGTGTGTCATTTTCATTCGACAAAAAACATTTAATTTCAAGTTTTTTAAATACTCTTTTAAGATTAGCAAATTTATCCAGAGTTTCCTGAATAAGTTGTTTGTCATTTTCCTCGCTAGCTAAATTGAAAATCTCGTTTAAATCGTTAATCTCATTCTCTGATTGTTTATGAGTATCTAATAGATCATCGTATCCTTTTTTTTCTTTTAAAATTCTTTCAGCTTGCTTTCTATCGTCCCAGAAATTTGGTTTTTCTATAAGAATATTAAGTTTATCTCTTTTGGATTTAATATTTTGCGTTTCAAAGAAACTCCTTTATTCTTTGATTGATTTTGATCACGTCAGATTTAAATTTTTCGATTTCTTGTTCCATTAGTAAAATTTTAAAATATTATTTTTTAATTTATCAGAATTATATTTATAATTACTAATATATATCTGATTTTCAATTTTTTCTTTTTTGTAGGACTCAATAATTGTTTTTTTTGATCCAAAATCTGCCTTTTTTCCAGTCTCTGCATCAATAACCATCATTTTTATTCCCTTAGCAATTTTAAATGGTCTTGCTTCGTAATTATTTACTGCTTTTTTAATAAAATCTTTAAAAATTGGTAAGGCAGTTTTAGAGCCAGTCTCGTATTTACCTAATCTTTTAGGGTTATCATAACCCACATAAACTCCAACAACTAAATTTGAGGTAAATCCAATAAACCAAGTATCGGTATTGTTATTAGTTGTCCCTGTCTTTCCAGCTAGTTGTAATTTTAAATCACGGAGATTTTTTCCTGTACCTCTTTGAATAGCTCCTTCTAGTATAGATGTCATTTGATATGCTGTTTGAGGAGAAAAAATTTGCTTAAAATTACTTTTTATTACAGGTATATTTTTTCCCTCATATGAAATTTTATCACAATTTTCACAAAATCTTTTTTCGTTATTAAAAAATGTAATTCCCTCACTATCCTGAATTCTATCAATCATGATTGGAGTAACTAACTTACCTCCATTTACAAAAGAACAGTAGGCACTAGTGATATTCAACAACGTTGTTTCTGCTGAACCAAGAGAGACTGAAAGAAGTTCATCAGGATTATCATATATATTAAGTTTTTTTGAAAAGTTAATGATCTTATCTATTCCTAATTCCTGAGAAATTCTTACTGTCATAAGGTTTCTAGATTTTTCTACGCCAGTTCTTAATGTAGAAAGACCATAAAATTTTTTTCCATAGTTTTCTGGTTTCCACATTTTGAGATCCTGTCCTTGATCAAGAACAATTGGTGCATCTAGAATTAAAGAAGATGGTGTGTAATTATTTTCTAGCGCAAGAGCATATATAAACGGCTTAAAAGCAGATCCAGGCTGCCTCTTTGCTTGTGAAACTCTATTAAATTCACTTTTTTTAAAACTAAAACCACCTGCCATTGCTAATACTCTGCCGCTATAAGGATCCATTACAACCAGCCCACCATTAACATTTGGTAACTGTCTTAGACTAAATATTCCATCAGAAATTTTCTTCACATAAATAAGATCATTGATTTTAAAAATTTGTTCAAAATTTTTTCTTGTCCAATTAATATCATCATAGCTTATTACTCCATTTTCTTTTTTTGAAGTCTGTATCACAGTTTCAAATTTGTCTATTCTTTTTATAATTGCAATGTCCCAACCAATTGTTTTTTCTAAATTGAACTTATCTAAATTCTTTGTCCAATCTTTTTCCTTCCTATTATCTAAAGGTCCACGCCAACCCTTTCTTTTATCATAATCTATTAATCCTTTTCTTAATGACGCAGAAGCTAAATTTTGAAGTTCTAAATTAAGAGGGGTTTTTATATTAAATCCTTGTTTATGAACTTTATCATAACCATAATCCTGAATTACTTTTTTTCTTATTTCCTCTAAAAAGTATCTTGTATCTTCTAAGAAAATTCTTTTTCTCTTTTTTAAAATAACTTCTGAATTAATTAACTCATCGTATTTTTCTTTAGAAATGTAAGAGTTATCATAAAGATTTTTAATTACTAAATTTCTTCTATAAGTTGCTAATTCTTTATTTTTATATGGATTATACTTGCTAGGAGCTTTCGGTAATGCAGCTAATAGAGCTGCCTCAGAATAATTTAATTGTCCAATTGGTTTATCAAAATATCTAAGACTTGCGGATGCAATTCCATATGATCCTTCTCCTAAATAAATTTGATTTAAATAAAGTTCTAATATTCTTTCTTTAGATAAAACTCTTTCAATTCTAAAAGCCAAAATTGCCTCTTTAATTTTTCTGTCTAAACTTACTTCATTAGATAACAAAAAATTTTTAGCAACCTGTTGAGTTATAGTTGAGGCACCTTCTAACCTATTAGATTTTATTAAATTTAAAATATTATTTTTAATAGCTCTTAAAACACCCTTAGCATCAACACCAGGGTGTTTAAAAAAATTCTTATCCTCAGAAGATAGAAAAGAATATATTATTTTTTTTGGAATTGTATTGTATGGTATAAATATTCTTTTTTCTGTTGAAAAATCACTAATCAAAACGCCTTTTCCAGAGTACACTTTACTCGATACTGGTGGTTTGTAATTTTTTAAAAATTTATAATCTGGTAATTTATTTGAATAAGACCAAAGAATTGAAAAGATAAATACAAGGCCTAATAATGAAAATAATGCAAATAATAGAAATAGTTTTTTAATTATATTACTCATTTTAGTTTAATTTATTGATTGAATTTGTTAAAGTTAAGGCACTGAATTTAAAAAATTAAACTAATGAAAAATAATCAAAATTTATGTCAAAAAATTTATACATCGATGCATCGCATCCAAATGAAACAAGAGTCGTTCTTAAAAATGATAATCATATTGAAGACTATGAATATGAAAGCATTAACAACACATTAATAAAGAATAATATTTATCTAGGAAAAGTAAGTAGAATTGAACCATCTCTTCAAGCAGCATTTGTAGATTTTGGAAGGGATAGACATGGGTTTTTGTCTTTTAATGATATTCAGTCTGATTACTATCAACTCCCGCAAAGTGATTTAGAAAAAATAAAAGAGGAAGAGAAAAAAGTAAGAGAAGAACTTTCAAAACAAGGTGAAAATAATGAAAATCAAATCTTAGAGGGAAATGATGAAATAAAGATTAATGATCCAGTTGAGAAACTAGAAGATGATAATAAAGAGAAAACTAATAATGAAAAAAAGTTTCCGTCCAAAAGATATAAAATTCAAGAAGTTATAAAACCAAATCAAGTTATATTAGTACAAGTTTTAAAAGATGAAAGAGGATTTAAAGGGGCAGCACTTAGTACATTTATAAGTATTGCAGGAAAATATATTGTTCTTATGCCTAATACAGCTAAAGGAGGAGGTATATCAAGAAAAATATTTAACCCTGGTGACAGAAAAAAAATAAGGAAAATTTTAAATGAAATCGAAATTCCAAAAGAGATGGGAATTATTGTTAGAACTGCTGGGTCTAACAAAACTAAAAATGAAATAGATGGAGACCTAAAGAATTTAATTACAGTTTGGAACTCTATTAAAGATAATGCTTTAAATTCTATTGCACCCTCTTTGATACATCAGGAAAGTGATATTATTAAGAGAAGTATAAGAGACATGTATGATGATCAAACCCAAAATATCATAGTAGAAGGTAACGAGGGTTATCAAAAAGCTAAAAATTACATGAAACTTATGATGCCTAAACAATTGAAGAAAGTAAAAAAATTTAGAGAAAAAATTCCTTTATTTTTTAAAGAGAATATTGAAAAAAAACTTTTTGAAATCTTTAAAACAGAAGTAAAACTTAGTTCTGGGGGCTATCTTGTTATAAATCCAACAGAAGCTTTAGTTTCTATTGATATTAATTCAGGTAAATCAATCAAACAAAAAAATGTTGAAAGCACAGCTTTAGATACTAACCTTGAAGCAGCAGAGGAAATAGCTAGACAAATAAAAATTAGAGATTTATCTGGTTTAATAATAATTGATTTTATAGATATGCTAAGCTTTAATAATCGAAAACAGGTAGAAAGAAGATTAAAAGAAAGATGTAGAAACGATCGTGCGAGAATCCAAATTGGAAGAATTAGTAATTTTGGTTTACTTGAAATGTCTAGACAAAGATTAAGGGAAAGTAATATTAAATGGTCAATTAAATTAACCAACGAAACCTTGGCTTTAAAAGTAATTAAGTTAATTGAAATAAAGATATTTGAAACTAGTGCTAAAATTGTCGAAGTAAATGTAAATGAAAAAATACTAAATTATATTGAAACATATTTCTCTGATGATTTAGATTATTTTAAAAAAAAAAATAAGGTTAAAATTAATCTTACAAATGGCCAGGACTTAGGTTTACAAGATTATAGTATAGAGCTTAAATCTAAATTAGGTAAAGTATTAGAAAAAATTGAAAAATTTGAGAATTTGCAGAAAATTACTGATGAGAAAATTGAGAAAAATTTAGATCCAAAAAAAGGTAAAAAGACAAATTTTAAAAGGAAAAAATTTAAAAAGAAAAGAAATAATAAAAAAAAATTAAATTAGTCCTTTTTTCGTTGTAGAAGGTGATCCAAGTAAATTTGGCATAATTCTTCCTGAAAGAAAAGATTTTCTGCCTGCAATTACTGCGTATTTCATTGCCTCTGCCATTTGGTAAGGTTCTTTAGCTTTTGCGATTGCTGTGTTAATCAACACTGCATCGCAACCTATTTCCATTGCTTCAACAGCGTCTGATGCTTGACCAATTCCTGCATCAATTATCAGAGGAACTTTAGTTTGATTTCTCAAAATTTTTATATTTGTTATATTTTGAATTCCTAGACCAGAGCCTATAGGTGCCGCAAGTGGCATAATAGCTGAAGCTCCAGAATTTTCTAGTCTCTTACACATAAGAGGATCATCATTACAATACACCATTACTTTAAAGCCCTCTTTGCTTAAAACTTCTGTTGATTTTAAAGTTTCAATCATATCTGGGAATAAATTTTTCTTATCTCCTAAAACCTCTAATTTAACTATTCTCCAACCTCCAATTTCTCTGGCAAGTCTTAATGTTCTTAAAGCATCTCTTGAAGTAAAACATCCCGCTGTATTTGGTAAGTACATTATTTTTTTTGGGTCAATATAATCCATCAATAATGGTTTAGATTTGTCAGATATATTTACTCTTCTAACAGCAACTGTCACAATTTCAGCACCTGAAATTTTAATTGCATTTGCACACTCTTTCATGCTTTTATATTTTCCAGTGCCGACAATAAGTCTAGATTTGAATTTCTTATTTGCAATTTTTAAAATATCTGATTTCATTACCCACCGCCTATAAAATGTACAATTTCTATTTTATCTTTATTTTTTAAAAAAATTTTATTTAATTTTTTTTTATCAACTATTTCCTCATTTAATTCTATAGCTACTTTATTAATCGGGGTTTTTAACTTTTCGATAAGATTTTTTAAAGAAAATTTTAGATTTACACTTAAAAGCTTGCCATTGACTACTATTTTTATTTTATTTTTTTTATTCATATAATATAAAGTTTCAATGAGTAAATTAATAATAATTAATGGTCCCAATCTTAATCTATTAGGAGAAAGAGAACAAACTCAATATGGTAGCAAGGACTATAAATATCTTGAGGAAATTTGTCTTAAAAGAGCAAAAGATTTAAATATCGATGTAGAAATGAAACAATCAAATGTTGAGGGAGATATTGTCAATATTATTCAAGATGCCCGAAAAACATGCGATGGAATTATAATTAATGCTGCTGGATACAGTCATACATCAGTTGCTATTAGAGATGCATTAAGTATTTTTAAAAAACCTATCATAGAACTTCACATATCAAATATTTATAAAAGAGAAGATTTTAGGCATAAATCGCTTATAAGCGCAGTCGTTACTGGTATAATTTGTGGACTTGGAATTAATGGCTATATTTTAGCCATAAACTCTATGCATGAAATCATAAAAAATGAAAATTAACAAAAATATTATTAAAGAACTAAATGATTATTTAGATGAGTTTAATCTTACTGAAATTGAGTACACTGAAAAAGATATTAAGGTAAAAGTTTCAAAATCTAGAGTAACAAAAAATATAGAAGCCGTAGCACCTGCTATTGAGAGAAAGATTATAAAAGAAGAAGTTTCAATTGATAACTCTAAAAAAATTACTTCACCTATAATAGGCACTGCTTACCTAGCTCCAGAACCAGGAGGAAAAAAATTTATAGAGGTAGGTCAAAAAATTAAGAAAGGTGATACAGTTATGATTGTTGAAGCAATGAAAACTATGAATCATGTTCCAAGCCCACTTGATGGAGTTGTGAAAGAAATTAGTGTCGAAGATGGCCAGCCTGTAGAGTTTGGTCAGACTATTGCGACTCTAAATTGAATTGATGTTTAAAAAAATACTTATAGCTAACAGAGGTGAAATAGCAGTTCGTATAATAAGAGCATGTAAAGAATGGGGGATTGCAACTGTAGCTATTCATTCAGATGTTGATAGAGAGAGTATGCATGTTAGATTAGCTGACGAAAGTATTTGTGTAGGACCTCACCAACCAACATTTAGTTATTTAAATATTCCTGCAATAATGTCAGCTATCGAACTCACAGGTGCTGAAGCTGTCCATCCAGGTTATGGTTTCTTGTCAGAAAACTTTGAGTTCGCAAAAATGTTAGAGGAAAATAATATAAAATTTATAGGTCCTTCATCTAAGTTAATAAAAATGATGGGAGATAAAATTGAAGCTAAAAAAGTAGCTAAAGAATACGGGCTTCCAGTAATAGAAGGTTCAGAAGGTGGTATTAAAGATACTAATGAAGCAAAAAAAATATGTCAAAAGATAGGTTTTCCAGTTTTAATTAAAGCATCTGGTGGTGGCGGTGGAAAAGGAATGAAAATAGTTACCAAGTTAGAAGATTTTGAAACTTTATTTTTAACTGCAAAGCAAGAAGCGAAAAAATTTTTTGGAAATGATGAGGTTTATATTGAAAAATTTTTTCAAAACCCAAGGCATATTGAAGTACAAGTTTTATCTGGTAAAAATAGAACTGTTCATTTACATGAAAGAGATTGTTCTGTTCAGCGAAGACATCAAAAGCTAATAGAGGAAACTCCTAGTCCAGTTTTAGATGATAATATAAGAAAAGATCTATTTGATAGAACTGTCAGCATGGTGAGTAAAATTGGGTATGAGGGAGCTGGAACAGTGGAATTTATATATGAGGATGGGAAATTCTATTTTTTAGAAATGAATACTAGGGTGCAAGTTGAACATCCAGTAACTGAGATGGTAACTGGAATTGACATAATAAAAGAGCAAATATGGATAGCTTTTTCTGGAGATACTGCATTAAAACAAAGCGATGTAAACCCGAGAGGTCATGCTATTGAATGTAGAATTAATGCCGAAGATCCAAGTAATAATTTTCAACCTTCGCCAGGTAAAATAGGTATGTGTCACCAACCGTCTGGTTTTAGAACAAGAGTTGATGGATCTATCTACCAAGGATACAAGATTACTCCATATTATGACAGTATGGTTTGTAAAGTGATAACTCATGGAAGAAACAGAGAAGAAGCAATTCAAAGAATGCAAAGATCTCTAGATGAGTTTGTGATTGAAGGAATTACAACAACAATAGAACTACATAAAGTTTTACTAAATAACAAAAAATTTATAACATCTGACTTCAATGTTGGTTGGTTAGATAAAGAAAAAGTTATTTAACTATAACATTTTTTTAACCAAACATCATAAACTGGATGATCGAATGGTCTTATCGATGGGCTTGATGAAAATGTCCAATCATTAAATACAAAAACTTTATCATTATTTTTCATTGTATTATCTTTTACCTGCATATAAGCCGTAACTTCTGGATCGTCATCAAATTCTGAATTGTAACATTTCAAAACTTTTATATTGAGATTTTGAAAAGAAAATTCTTCTCCAACTTTAATTTTAATGTTTGTATTTTTTGAACTTACCTTATCGAGAACACTTAACTCTGCAGTTGTCTCACTTTTTGGTAAAGTTACAGCATAGACGTTGTTAATTATAAGAATGCTTAAAACTGTTGCTATTAAAAAATTAACTTTTCCAGCTTTTATATTTTTTTTTAGTGACATTATTATATTTTTTAGGATGGTAAGAATTTTCTGATCCAGTTTGGTTTGGTAAATGTTCCTTCTGCCAATCATATTTTTTTAAATTATGATCATTTTCTATTTTATTATTCATGTAATGCATCCATGAATACCATTCATTAGGTATTTTTGATGCCTCAACTTCACCATTATAAATCACCCATCTTCTTCCTGATTTACTTTCATAATATTTATTTCCATTTTTATCTTCACCAACTAGTTTTCCTGAAAAAAATATTTGCAGTCTTGTTCCAAACGTCTGATGATTCCACCAGGTAAAAATTTGTTTAAATACTGTCAACATAAAAGTTTATTTTTTTTTCAATTTAAAATTGTAAAAATTAAATTAGACTAAAATTTTAAATTTCTATATACATTATATCTTTAAGATTCAATTTTATAAATAAATAAGGAAATTAAATGGCAAAATATTTAGTAGAGACGTACTACACTTGTAGTTTCAAAGTAAGTCATTATCTCGACGATATTGATGAGAAAAATATACAAAATATAGAGAAAAGGGATGATGGAAAATTTGAAATATTAGATGTAAAACTAGATAACAGAAAAACCAAAAATTTGGAAAAAATTGAAAGCAACAAGATAAATATTGTTGAAAAAGAACTTTCTCAACCTGAGCAAAAAAATAGTCTTAAGATTAACCAAGAAATTTTAACTAAAAATATCAAAGACACTAATGGTAGACGATTTAGTATGCCAGACAGAAGGAAAGGATATATCCAAAAGGCTTCGATTGGAGATCATAAAGTTTACCTACATACCGGTGAGTATGAAGATGGCAAAATAGGTGAAATATTTATCGATACAAGTAAAGAAGGTGAACTAGTAAAAGCAACAATGAATAACTTTGCAATAGCAGTATCTCTTGGATTGCAATACGGAGTTCCATTGGATGAATTTGTAAATGCCTTTGTTGATACAAAATTTGAACCCTCAGGAAAAGTATTTGGCAATGATAGAATATTAAGTGCATCATCAATTCTAGATTATATATTTAGAGAATTAGCAATATCATATCTAAACAGAGAAGATCTTGCTCATACTCCGTCTATAGGAGGATCTGAAAACTTAGAAGAAACTGTAACAGATGAAAACAGCGAGGACAAAACTCAATTCTTAAAATTAGTAAAAGACATTACAAGCAAAGGTTTTGTTAGAAGTAATTACAAAAAGAAATTAGTAGATCTGTCAGATATAAAAATAAATCTGAAAGGAAAGAAATAATTATTTTTTCTTTTTAATGTTTAAATTTAACTCTTTTAGTTGATCATCTGAAATTTCAGATGGTGCATTCATCATCAAATCTTGTGCATTTTGGTTCATTGGGAACATGGTAATTTCTCTAATGTTTTTTTCATTTGCCAAAAGCATAACAATTCTATCAATTCCTGGAGCTATTCCTCCATGGGGTGGTGCCCCATAGCTCAAGGCATTTATCATTCCGCTAAATTTACTATTAACATCATTTTTTGAATACCCTGAAATTTCAAATAATTTGTACATTAATTCAGGAATATGGTTTCTTATAGCACCAGATGATAACTCAATTCCATTACAAACAATATCATATTGATAGGCTTTAATATTTAAAGGATTAGATAAGTCTAATTTATTTATTTCACCCTGAGGCATTGAGAATGGATTGTGACTAAATTTTATTTTTTTAGTAGTCTCATCAATCTCATACATTGGATAGTCAATAATCCAACAAAATGAAAATATTTCATTATCAATTAAATTTAAATCTTCAGCTATTTTATTTCTTGCAACACTTAATATTTTCTCTACATCATTTTTTTTTCCACAAGAAAGAAATACCGTATCACCTATATTTGCATTTGTTAGTTTCATGATTTCTAATAATGCATTCTCTGAAAAAAATTTTCCAATTGGTCCTTTGGCATTAATTTTTTCATCTTTTTCAAATGTAAAATAAGCTAGACCAGATGAACCTTGCTCTTTTGCCCATCTATCAATATTATCAAAGAAACTTCTAGGTTTATCCTTTGTATTTTTGGTAACTAACGCTCTAACTATTGAGCCACTTTTCACTAATTTTTTAAAAATATCAAATTTCACATCTTCTCTTTCAAAAATAATTGTTAAATCTGAAATTTCTAAAGGATTTCTTAAATCTGGTTTATCTGACCCGTATTTAAGCATTGCATCTTCATAGGTAATTCTTGGAAATTTTTCATGCATAATTTTTTTGTTACTGAATGTTTTAAATAATTTTAGAAATAAAGTTTCAATTACTCCAAAGACATCCTCTTGTTCAACAAAAGACATTTCAACATCTAATTGATAAAATTCTCCAGGACTTCTATCTGCTCTGGCGTCCTCGTCTCTGAAACAAGGCGCTATTTGAAAATATTTGTCGAACCCAGAAACCATTATTAGTTGCTTAAATTGTTGAGGAGCTTGTGGTAAAGCATAAAATTTTCCAGGATTTAATCTACTAGGTACAAGAAAATCTCTTGCTCCTTCTGGGCTAGATGAAGTTAAAATAGGAGTTTGAAATTCTAAGAAACCAAGTTTTTGCATCTCATTTCTAATAAATGAGATTACTTTTGATCTTAAGATAATATTTTGATGTATTTTTTTTCTTCTTAAATCTAAAAATCTATACTTAAGTCTAATTTCCTCGGCATATTCTTGATCTGAAAAAACTGGCATTGGCAATTCTTTAGTTTCCCCTAGAATATCAATATTATTAATTTTGACCTCTATTTCGCCAGTAGTAATATTTTTATTTATTGTTTCATTTGATCTCTCAATAACCATTCCCGTAATTTTAATTACTGTTTCCAAAGAAAGTTTTTCAATTTTCCTAAAAATTTCATTGCTTTTGTCTATAACGCACTGAGTAATTCCAAAATTATCTCTTAAGTCTATAAATAAAAGATTTCCATGATCTCTTTTTTTGTTAATCCAACCAGATAAAGAAATTTTCTTTTCTTTATCTAACTTGGTTAATTCCCCGCAGGTATGAGTTCTGTATTTATTCAATTTACAAAATTTCTTTTATGGTTTTTAAATTAATTGGTTTTTTTTTTTTTAAACTTAATTCGTCAATCTTATATATAAATTCATCAATTTTTCTATAAGATCTGTCAATTCTACTAATTATGAAATTTATTATTTTTTTTTCAATTTTAATCTGGCGATCAGAAAAATTCTTTAAAATTATAGCAAAAAGTAATTCATCATCTGGATTTTCAATTGCAGCGTAAAGACAATTTTTTGATCTTGAGGTTAAATCAGGCAGTCTGTATTTAATTTCATTTATTGGTTTTAATGAATTTATCAATAAATACTTACTATCTTGATCTATTAGATTAAAAATTGAATAAAGTATTTCTTCCTCGTTACACTCTTCAAAATCATCAATAATTATACTTTCATGTAATTTAATACTTTTAAAAATTGAATTATCAATCTCATTTCCCTTAATTAAAAATGCTTTAGATTTTAGTTTAAAGATATTTGCTAGGTGACTTTTTCCAGAGAATTTTTCACCTGATATATTTAATATTTTTTTATCCCAGTCAGGCCATTTATTAATTAAATTAAATGCGTTAGAATTACTTTTCGATAAATAAAAATCATGTTCATTAAAATTATTTTTATAATCAAAGTCTAGAAGTAATTGATTTAATTCACTCATTTTATTTTCCAGTTGCTTGAGGATGTGTCAATACTAATATCGTAAGATAAAATATCTTTTAAAAATCTTTTTGGACTACTGCTGTAATAAACTTTATAAATAATCTTTTTACTATCAAACTTTTCAATATTATAACTATTTACAAAATCTAAATTATCCAAAGCATTTTCTAATTTTAATGATTTTTCTGTATTATTTGACCCTAATGATAATCGGATTGGAACAGATGTAGATGGACTCATTTTATTAATAGATTTCCAATTATCTTCATATTCGTTTTTGATATTAAGTATTATTGAATTTAAGTCTGTTTGATTATCTATATTTTTATCTTTAAAATTTTTACTTAATATTTCAAACTTATCATCAAAATTAATTTTTGAATAAAATTTAATATTATTTTTTCTTTTGAAAATTATCATTATTATAAAGTTTTCTGAATTATATTTTTTCAATATTTTGTTAAAATTATAATTTTCAATATTTTGTAAGTTATCTTTTATACTTAAATAATCCTCTGCATCCTCATTTGGGATAATATAAGAAATTTGAAAATAATTTTTTTCAATACTTTCCCAATTTTTTACAAAAATATTTTCATTTAAATAGTTAAAATTATTTGTTTCTAAATCAATCATTACTGGTATAAGAAAAACGTTAATTTTTTTTGGTAATGAAATAGTTATATTTTTAGAATCTAAGAATTTAATTAATTTTTTTTTATTAAATTCTACTTCCATAATACTTTTATATTTTTGGTTTATAAATTTTTCATTTAATATTGAAAAGTTTTCGATTAATTTTTTTATATCATTTATTGGTGTATTTTTGATTTTTTCAAGATCTTTTCTTTCAAGTATCATTTGCGAGATATCTTGAAATGCTTTTTTAAAGCCTCTATCCATAACTTTTAGTTTATTAAAACTAAGATTGTATTTTTCCTCAACTTCGATTTTTGAAACAACAAAAGTTTTAGCAAGTACTTCCTTTGTGGAAAACTCTATAAAATTGAAGGTTAAAAATATGAAAAATATATATAAACAATTTGATATATTTTTTTTAAAAAAATACATAACTTTGTTATATGGCATCGAATAAATTAACATACAGTAAGAGCGGAGTTAATATTCCAAAAGCAGATAGTTTTGTTAAGTTCATAAGTTCACTAACAAGAAAATCAAGCAAAAGTGGTGATTTTAAGAATATAGGAGGCTTTGGAGCAATCTCTTCAATACCTAGACAGCTGAAAGACCCTCACATTGTTACCAGCACTGATGGAGTTGGAACAAAAATTGAGATTGCAAATGATCTAAATAAATTTGATACAATTGGAATAGATCTTGTTGCGATGTGTGTAAATGATTTGGTTGTTCAAGGAGCGAAGCCTTATTTATTCTTAGACTACATTTCTATTAGCAAAATCAATTTGAAAAAATTAAAACATTTAGTCATAGGAATTGTTAAGGGATGTGATATCGCCGGTTGCAAATTAGTTGGTGGAGAAACTGCTGAAATGCCAGGAACATATACTAAAGGGAAATTTGATATAGCAGGTTTTGCTGTTGGTCTTGTTGAAAAGAAAAAAATACTTAATAAAAAAATTAGAAATAATGATCTTATTTTAGCTGTACCTTCTAATGGACTTCACTCTAACGGTTATTCCTTAGTGAGATATCTTTTAAAAAAGAAAAAAATAAATTTAAAAACAAGCAAATTTCTCAAAGATGAATTAATTAGACCAACTAAAATTTATGTAAAAGAATTATCACTTATTAATGAAAAAAATTTAATAAATGGATGTGCAAACATAACTGGTGGAGGTCTAGTGGATAATATTCAAAGAATAATACCAAAAAATTTATGTGCTGAAATAGATTTAAATAGAGTCAAAACATTAAAAATTTTTAGATGGTTATATAAAATGGGTGTAAGTGAGAAAGAAATGTTAAAGACCTTTAATTGTGGTGTAGGTTTTTGTTTAGTGACAAATCCTAGAAATTTAAATTCAGTAAGTAAATATTTTGGAAAAAAATTTAAACCCTATATAATTGGAAAAATAGTTAAAAATTCAAAAAAAGTAAAATTAAGTGGAAAAATATCCTGGTAAAATAAATACTGCTGTCTTTATTAGTGGTAGAGGTAGTAACTTAAAATCTTTAATAAAATACTCAAAAAAAAAGAATTCTTTAATTAAAATTATATTAGTTATTTCAAACAATCCAGATGCCGAGGGACTAAAATATGCATCTAGATCTAAAATAAAAATTTATAGAAATAAAAATAAATCAAATTTTGAAAATGAATCACTTAAGTTACTAAAGAAATATAATATAGATTTAATTTGTTTGGCTGGATTTATGAAAATCTTGTCAGGTAATTTTATAAAAAAATTTTCTAAACCAATATTAAATATTCATCCCTCTCTTCTTCCAAAATATAAAGGATTAAATACAAATGAGAGAGCAATTAAAAATAAGGATCGATTTGCAGGAGCATCAATTCATAAAGTAACAGAAAAATTAGATTCAGGTAAAGTTATTTTACAAAAGAAGGTGAAAATCCTAAAATCAGATAATGTAAGAAGTTTAGAAAAAAAAGTGCTTAAAATTGAACATGAAATTTATCCAAAAGGTATTGATAAGTTTTTAACTAATCTTTAAAAAAAAAATCTAACTCGATCTTAGCATTTTCAACACTATCTGATCCATGAACAGAATTTTTATCAATTGAAATACCATATTTTTTTCGAAGCGTTCCTTCTTCTGCATCTTTAGGGTTAGTTGCTCCCATCAATTTTCTATTTTCTAGAACAGCATTTTCTTTTTGAAGGCTCATTACAACAATTGGTCCAGATGATAAGTAAGCACACAAATCATTATAAAATGGTTTAGACTCATGAACTTTATAAAACTTTTCAGCTTCCTCTTTAGAAATATGAATTTTTTTTTCCTTTAAAATTTCAAATCCATTATTTTTAAATTCATTTTTAATCTGATCTTGCAAATTTCTTCCAACAGCATCTGGCTTAATTATTGATAATGTTTGTTCAATATTACTCATAATTCTCCTCTATAAATCTATTTAACAATCTAACACCATATCCAGTTGCGCCACCAGAATTCAATGCTCCAGCATATTTGGAAAAAGCCATTCCAGCAATATCTAAATGCGCCCAAGGTGTTTTATTAATTATAAATCTTTGTAAAAATTGAGCTGCAGTTGTTGATCCAGCTCCTCCAACATAATTAATATTTTGCATATCAGCATTATTTGAATTCATTAATTTGTTATAATTCTCATGAAGTGGCATTTCCCATACTTTTTCTTCTACATACTCTCCAGCATCAAATAGTTGTTTAGATAATTTTTTATTATTTGACCAAAGCCCAGCATATTCAGATCCAAGCGCAACAATTATTGCTCCAGTTAATGTTGCTAAGTCAATAATTAGACTTGGCTTAAATTTCTCTTCAGTATAAGTAAGTGCATCTGCTAAAACTAGTCTTCCCTCAGCATCTGTATTTAAAACTTCGATTGTTTGTCCGCTGTAAGATTTTACAATATCTCCAGGTCTTTGTGCATTTGCTCCTGGCATATTTTCAACTAGTCCAACCACTCCAACTGCGTTAATTTTAGATTTCCTTAAAGCTAGGGTTTTCATAAGACCAACCACAGTTGCTGAACCCGCCATATCATATGTCATATCCTCCATAAATTTTGCAGGTTTGAGTGAAATTCCACCAGTATCAAAACAAACACCTTTTCCAACGAAGGCTAAAGGTTTTGATTTATTTTTATTTCCATTCCACTCTATTGTTACCATATAAGAACCTCTGATACTTCCTTGTCCGACACCTAGCAATGCATTAAAACCTAATTTTTTTAATCTCTTTTGGTCATATACTTTTACTTTTAATCCAAACTTTCTTAATTTTACAATTCTCTTTGCGTATTCATCTGGGTGCAAAATATTACCAGGTTCAGAAACTAAATCTCTAGTAAGAAAAACTCCTTTCAAAAGAGCATTTAATTTATTTCTTAATAAATTTTTTTGTTTTACACCTTTGCCAACTATACTTAAATTTATATCAAAATTCTTTTTTTTATCTGTTTTATAAATATTAAAATTATAAGATTTTAGCTGCGCTCCATGTAGAAATTTCTCTAATTGTACATTTGTAAAAGTATTATTATCTAAATTAATAAATGAATTCTCTTTTTTATTTTCCTTTAAAAAAACAAATAATTTAGATCCAAGTTTTTCGAAATCTAAGGAAACTTTTGAATTAGAACAATTTACGAATACATAGCTTTTGTTGTTGTAATCTTTTGCAAGAAAATTCCCCTCAGAAAAAAGTTTATTATTGAAAACTGATTTTATTAATTGTTTAATCTCTTTACTTTTTGTACCATTTTGAGCAAGTAGAATAATCTCGTTATCTTTTGCTATTTTTGGGATTTTATTTGTAAAATTTAAATTTAACTTCATTTTTTTGAAATTATTTATTAGATAATGTTGTATATTTATTAAAACATAAATTTCAATGAATAAATTAATATTTCGTAAATTTTCTTTAGATATCTTTAGTTTTTTTCTAATAGCATCATTTAGTATTACTTTTATTGTTTGGATAATCCAGGCAGTTAACTTTTTAGACCTAGTATCTGATGACGGACACAGTTTGAAGGTTTATTTTTATTTTGTTTCACTAAATCTACCAAAAATATTCAGTAAAACTATTATTTTTGTTTTTTTTCTATCCATTTTTTATGTAATTAACAAATATGAGAATTCAAATGAGTTAATAGTTTTTTGGAATAATGGAATTAAAAAAATTCAATTAATTAATTTTATACTTAAATTTTCGATATTGTTTTTAATTCTACAACTTATATTAACATTAATTGTTGTACCTAAATCTCAAAATTTAGGAAGAGTTTTTATTAAAGAGTCTAACATTGATTTTTTACCCAAATTAATATCTGAGAAGAAATTTATCAATGTCGTAAAAGGTCTCACTATTTTTGTTGAAGAGTATAAAAAGGATGGAGAATTAAAAAAAATTTATATACACGAAAAAATTGACTCCAATAATTCAAAAATTATAATTTCAGATTATGGTAGAATTACTAAAAAAGATAATAAATATATCTTAAAACTTTTTTATGGAGGAATAACAAATATTAATTCAAATAATACTTTTGTGTTAAATTTTTCTGAGACTGACTATGATTTGTCTAATTTTACAACTAAAACAATTACAAGATCAAAAATTCAAGAGTTAGATTCTATTGAATTAATAAAATGTATAAAAGAAGATCTACCAAAAAATAATTTTAAAGGTGAAGAAATAATTAATGATGGTAATGCTACTTGTCAAACAAGAAGGGTAAAATCTATTATTGAAGAACTATACAAGAGAATAATAATTCCATTTTATACACTTGTAATTTCATTAGTTGCCGCAAGTTTAGTAATTGAACCTAAATCTAGTTTTTTGGGTAAATCACGCAAATTAAATATTTTCTTAATTGGAAGTTTTTTAATCATTATTTCACAAATTTTATTAAAATATTTTTTTATTTCTCCAATAATAAATATTATAATTTTAATTTTTCCCTTAATTTTAGTAATTATATATTATTTAGTATTAAATATTTTTACAAAATTCAAACTTAATTTATTATGACATTTAAAAAATATCACTCATATTTAACAAAATTATTTTTAAAGAATGTATTGATCATTCTTTTAGTATTTATATTTTTAAGTTTTTTTTTAAATATTTTTGAAGAATTAAAATATTTTGAGAATAAAGAAAATAAAATTTATTATCCTATTATTTTGACTATTCTTAATATTCCATCAATTATTTTTGAAATATTACCTTTTATTTTTTTGTTAGGAGTGATGTTTTTTTTTATTAATATTTTTGAAAGAGATGAAATTGAACTTTTAAGAAGTAATGGCATCGATAATTTTAAAATTACAGCTATAGTCTCATTAGTTTCTTTGATTATGGGAATAATATTAATATTTGTTTATTACTCATTTTCTGCAAATTTAAAAAGCTTATACCTTAATATAAAATATCAATACTCTAATAGTAGTGATCATTTAGCAGTTGTAAATGAAGGTGGATTATGGATTAAAGAAAAAGATAAAAGTAATCAAAATATATTTATAATCAATGCACAAACTTACAAAAAGGATACTTTAGAAAATATAAAAATAACACAAGTAGATAAAAATTACAGACTAGTTAATACAATTTTAGCAGAAGAAGGGGAAATTTCGGAAAAAGATTGGATATTAAAAAATGTAAAAATTTATTCTCATGAAAAACAAACTAAATCTATTTTAGACTATAAATATTCATCATCATTTAATAGTCAAATTATTTCAAACTTATATTCAAATTTAAATTCTTTAAATATTTTTCAATTATTAAAATTAGAAAAAAATTATGAGTCTATAGGCTATTCTGCTACTGATATAAAATTACATTTGAATAAAATTTATAGTTTGCCAATATATCTAACTTTAACTGCAATAATTGGAGCCCTACTAATGTTTAAATTTAATATAATTAAATCAAAGTTTTTTTTAGTTGTAGTTGGCGTTATAGTTTCAGTAATATTTTATTACATAAATTATTTTTCTATTTTATTTGGCAAAAATGAAACATTACCAGTATATATTTCAGTATGGCTTCCTCAAGTTATTATGTTTCTTGTATGTATGATAGGATTAACTAGATTAAATGAAAATTAAATTTTTAAATTATATAATCTTTTTTTCACTTTTTTTTCTATGTCATCAAATTAAAGCTGATGTAATATTATTTGACTCTAAAAGTATAGAAATAGAGAATGAAGGAAATATAATTTACTCTGGAAAAGGTATAGCTAAAGTTCCAAATCAAAAATTAATTATTAAGAGTGATAGATCAATTTATAATAAGTTAATTTCTCAATTATTAATAAAAGATAATGTTGAATTCTATGATGATTTAAATCAAATAATTATAAATAGTAAAGAGGCTATATATGATGAAATTAATAATACAATTTTATCGAAAGGAGAAACCTTTATAAAAATTGAGGATAAATACGAGATGTTTTCAAAGGATGTAATGTATGACAGAAACTCAATGAAGATAATTAGTAAATCAGATACAAAAATTTACGATGATTTAAATAATTTATACAATTTCAAAGATGGGTTTTTGTTTGATAAGCGTGAAGAAGTTATTACTTCAAAAACAACAAATATAATAGATAACGACAATAATAGTTATTTATTTGAAAATGCTAAGATTAACTTAAAAACAAAAGAAATTATAGGTAAAGAGGTAAGTATAGATTTTATAAATGATTTTTTTGGAGATGAAAATAACGATCCTTTGCTTAAAGGAAAGTCTGCTTTATCAGATAGTAAGGAAACAATAATACAAAAAGTTGTATTCAGTACATGTAACACGGAAAATAAGAATTGTAGGGGATGGGAAATTCAGAGTGATGAATTTAAACATAATAAAATAGATAAATTATTTGAATATAAAAACTCATGGTTGAAAGTTTTTAATCAAAGAGTTTTTTTTCTACCCTATTTCAACCATCCAGATCCATCCGTAAAACGTAAATCAGGTTTTTTAACACCTGTATATTCAAGTTCAGATAGCTTAGGAAGATCAATTAACATCCCATATTTTCTTGCTTTATCAGATAGTGAAGACATGACTTTAAATCCAAGGATATATTCTGAAAATAACAATTTTATTCTTCAATCAGAATACAGAAAAGCTTTTAAAAATTCAGATTTAATTGCAGACTTAAGTTTTAATTATAATGATAAAAATACGAGTACACACTCTATAATTGAGTTAAAAGGAAATTTCGACCAAGACACCTCTTATAGTTTAGAATTTGAGAATGTATCTGGAAATGATAATTATTTAAAAATTCATGATTTTCAAAATATTCAGGATACCAATAAATTAATGAAAAAAATAAATTCTAGTTCATTAACTTCATTGTTTGAAATTAGTAAAAATATTGATGAAAAAACTGAGCTAAAAAGCGCAATTAGAATATATGAAGATTTGAGTGTTACAGATTCAAATGACAAATACCAGTATGTTTTTCCAGATTTTTCATTTGACAAAGAAATTGATTTAGAAAATGAATACAATGGAACATTATTTTATAATACATCAGGATATCAAAAACTTCATTCTACAAATATTTATGAAGCACAATTAAACAATGATTTCAACTTTAGATCATTTAATAATATTAATTTTGGAATTGTTTCAAATTATAATTTTTTATTAAAAAATTTTAACACTTATGCAGAAAATTCCTCAGTATTTGATAACAATAATGATCATGATTTATTTGGTACAGTTTTGTTTAACTCAGAATTACCATTAAAAAAAATCACAAATGATAATAGTACAAGCTTTTTAAGGCCTAAAGTACAAATAAAATTTAGTCCGACAAACGGCAAGGATATTTCCTCAACTGGATCAAGATTAAGTTATGATAGCTTATTTTCAACTAATCGAATTGGAAGATCTGATATGGTTGAGGAAGGTAAATCTTTAACATTAGGCTTAGAATACGAAAAACTTAATTTTGCTAATGATAAATTAATTGAGTTTAATATTGGGAATATTCTTAAAGATAAGAAAAATTCCTCAATGCCTTCAATATCAAAACTTGACCAAACTAGGTCTGATATAGTTGGAAATTTTGTTTATAATCCAAATAGCAAAATCAAACTTGGATATAATTTTTCTTATGACAGAGACTTAAGTTTTTCGAATTATGATGCTATTTCTGCAGAATTTGGAGATAATAAATTTATAACAAGTTTTGATTATGTAACAGAAAATCATGAATTAGGTAATTCCGAATCGATAAAAAATAACACTCTAATAAATTTTACAGATGAGCATTCCCTAGAATTTAAAACAAGTAAAAATTTAATAACTGATTTTACAGAGGTAATTAATTTTAATTATGGATATAATACAGATTGTTTATCTATTTCATTAAATTATAATAAGAAATTTTTCAGAGATGGTAGTTTAGTGCCTGATGAAAGTTTAAATTTTTTAATAAAATTTATTCCTTTTGCTGAAATTCGAGGATCAGCAAATACAGTGCTTAAAGAAAGAAAAAATTAATAATGAAAAAAATTAGTATAATAATTATTTTCCTTTCTTTTTTTTTTAACTTAAATGTAAATAGTAATGTAGTTGAAATTAAGGTAAAAATACAAGACGAAGTAATAACAAATTTAGACATTGAGAATGAAATAAACTACTTAATTTTTTTAAATCCAAAACTTAAAAATTTAGACAAAAAAAAAGTTTTTAAAATTGCAAAAACTTCACTAATTACAGAAATCATAAAAAAAAATGAGCTTAAAAAATTTGTAGACCTTCAGAAAGAGAATAATTTAGTTAATATGATTGAAAGAAATTTACTATTAAAAAAAAATATTAAAAGTAAGAATGAATTTAAAAGAATTTTAAATAATCAAAATTTAGAGTACGAAGATGTTAAAAAAAAATTATTAATAGAAGCCCTTTGGAACCAATTAATTTATCAAAGAAACTCAAAAAATATAGTTATAAATAAGGAAGAGTTAAGAAATAAAATTAAAGGACAGATAGAAGGGATTAAAAAAAAATATGAATATAATTTATCTGAAATTATTTTTGAGGATGAGATAGGTAAAAATTTAGAAGATAAAATATTAGAAATTAAAAATAGTATTGATAGTATAGGCTTTGAAAATACCGCGATTATAGTTAGCATCTCTAATACTGCTAAAAATGGTGGTTTAATTGGATGGATAAATGAATTACAGATATCCAAGCTAATACTTGAGAAAATTGAAAAACTTAATCAAGATCAATTCAGTGAACCAATAAAGATAAATAACTCATACTTAATAATTAAAGTAAATCAAAAAAAAGAATTAAAAAATAAAATTAACTTAGAAAAAGAATTAGAAAAGTTAATTAATTTAGAGACAAACAAACAACTTAATAATTTTTCAAATATTTTTTATAAAAGATTGAGAAAAAACGTAGAAATTTATGAATATTAAAGTAGTTTTAATTGTACTCGGAGAACCAAACTCAACCTTTTCAGAAGTATTATTTAAGTATTTTAATTCAAATAAATATAAAAAAAATAAGAAAAAAATAATCCTGATAGGCAGTGTTAAATTATTAAAAGCACAAATGAAAATTTTGAAACAGAAAGTTCTATTTAATGAGATTTTTAATATAAATAAATCCGAAAATAAAAAGATAAATATTATAAACGTAGATTATAATTTTAAGGATGCATTTTCTCAAATTAAAATCGACTCTAATAAATATATTGAAAAATGTTTTGACCTTAGTTTGAAAATTATAAAAAAAAATAAGAATTGTGTTCTTATAAATGGACCTGTATCCAAAAAAACATTTTTAAATAAAAAATTTTTAGGAATTACAGAATATATTGGACATAAAACTAAATCTAAAAATCCCGTGATGTTAATATATAACAAAAAGCTTGCTGTATCTCCGTTAACAACCCATATACCACTTAAAAAAGTTGCTCAATTAGTAAAAAAAAGAAAAATTATAAAAGATATAATTAAAATAAATAGATTTTATAAATTAACTCTTAAAAAGCAACCCAATTTTGCTGTATTAGGTCTTAATCCTCATTGTGAAACCACAAGCAATGTTAGTGAAGAGGAAAATGAAATTATACCAGCAATAAAATACTTATCAAAAAATAAAATAAAAATTACAGGTCCAATACCTGCTGATACATTTTTTATTAAAAGAAATATGGATAAATTTGATGTTGCTTTAGGTATGTATCATGATCAGGTATTAGCTCCAATAAAAACGATATTTAAATTTAAAGCTATTAATATTACATTAGGTCTGCCTTTTTTAAAAATTACACCTGACCATGGACCTAATTATAAAATGATTGGAAAGAATAAATCAGATCCATCTTCAATATTCTATGCGTTTGAAATTTTGAATAGCATAAAATGAAATTTACCCAAAAAAAGAGTTTAGGACAAAATTTTTTAATTGATCAAAATATTTTAAATAAAATTGCTGATACTGGTGAAATAGGACATGAAGATTTGGTAATTGAAGTGGGACCTGGAAGTGGTGCTTTAACAAATAAAATATTAGAAAAAAAACCAAAAAATCTTATTGTTATTGAAAAAGATACTCAATTATCTAATTTCTTAATAAAAAAATTTAAAGAAAAGATTAAAATTATTAATGAGGATATGATGAAAATTTCATATCAAAATTTTAAAGGGAAAAATCATATTATATTTGGAAACTTACCATACAATATTTCAACTCAAATTTTAGCAAAATGGATTAAAATAAAAAATCTAGATATTTTTTGTAAAAAATTTGTATTAATGTTTCAAAAGGAAGTTGCGGATAGAATAATTGCAAAAACTAATACAAAAAACTATGGTAGATTATCAATATTATCAAATTGGCGAATGAAAATAGATAAAATCTTTGATATTGAACCTGAAAGTTTCAATCCGCCGCCAAAAGTTAGAAGCACATTGTTGGTCTTAGTTCCTAAAAATGAATTTTATAATTTTAAAGATCCAAAAAATTTAGAATATATAACAAATATTTTTTTTAGCCAGCGGCGTAAAATGATAAAAAAGCCACTAAAGATATTATTTAGAAATTATGAAGAAATTTCAAAGAAATTAGATTTGGATTTAGATTTAAGGCCACAAAATTTAGATTGTATTACTTATTATAAAATTTGTGAATTGTACGAATCTTCAATTCAATAAATTCTTTATATGATTTGCTATAAATCTTCTATTAAAATTATTTTTTGATTTTTGTTTTTTATGTGAATTAATAAAATTAGAAATTAGTTTGTAACAATTTTCTACTTCATCATTTATTACAGTAAAATCATATTCTTTCCAATGCAAAACATCTTCTTTGAATTGTTTCATTCTTTCAGCCGCAATTTTTTTATCTTTTTTTTCCCTTTTTAATAATCTTTCAAATAATTCTTTTTTTGAAGGGGGCAAAATAAATATTGTTATAATTTTATAATTTAATTTATTATTTTTTATTTGCTTAGTTCCCTGCCAGTCAATATCAAAAATTATATTTTTACCTTTTTCTAATTTTGTTATAATATTTTCTCTTAATGATCCGTAGTAATTTTTAAAAACTTTAGCATATTCTAAAAATTTTTTTTCTTTTATAAGTTTTTTAAATTGAGAGTTGTTTATAAAATAATAGTCCTTACCATTTTTTTCATTTACTCTAGGTTTTCTAGTTGTGTAAGAAATTGAAATCTTATATTTTTTTCTTTTCGAAATTTTTTTTACTAATGTTGTTTTCCCTGCGCCCGAAGGAGAAGATAATATTACAATTATCCCTGCTTTTTTTTCGGCCATTTAAGTAAAAACTTTAGTTTGCTTTATTTTCTATAAACTTAACTGCATCGCCTACAGTTAAAATTTTCTCAGCATCGCTATCAGATATTTCAGATCCAAATTCTTCCTCAAAAGCCATAACTAGCTCAACCGTATCTAAACTATCTGCACCTAAATCATCAATAAAACTTGATTCTTCATTAACTTTTGCTTCATCAATTCCTAAGTGATCTGCAACTATTTTTTTTACTTTGCTTGAAATATCATCTGACATTTTGTTCCTTTAAGTTAATTTGTTAATAAATATTTTATTAACTTTGTCAACTAAAATACATGCCACCATTTACATGAATTGTTTCTCCAGTGATATAATCTGATAAATTAGAACATAGAAAAGCAATTGAATTTGCGACATCTTCTGGATTGCCAAATTTGTTAAGTGATATCCTTGATTTCATTAATTCTGTGTGTTCCTCGCTGATTTTGGCTGTCATATTAGAGACTATAAAACCTGGAGATACACAATTTACAGTGATATTTTTTTTTCCGTACTCAATAGCTAGGCTTTTTGACATTGCTATAATACCTGCTTTTGATGCTGCATAATTAGCTTGGCCAATATTACCTGTATGTCCTACCACTGAGGTAATATTTATTATCTTTCCATTTTTCGATTTTAGCATTTTTTTTAGTACACTTTTAGTAATTAAAAATGTTGAAGTTAGATTTATATCGATAACTTTTTTCCATTCTTCTTCTTTCATTCTTAAAGATAAATTGTCTTGGGTGATACCGGCATTATTAATTAAAACGTCAATTTTATTTGAAAAGATTTTGCCACAATCCTCTACAAATTCATCTATCCTACCATGGTCAGACAGATCATGCTTTATTACATTTAAATCTTTATACTTATCTTGAATTTTTTTTAGTTTTTCCTCGTTACTACCTGTTGGTATGACACGTGCTCCAGCAGATATTAAGTTATCTAAAATAGCATTTCCAATAACTCCTGTTGCACCTGTTAAAACTATATTTAAATTTTTTAAATTAATCATTAATTGCTCAAGTTATTAAGATCATTAATATTATTTATTTGAATTAATTCAACATTTCTATCAATTCTTTTTATTAGTCCTGATAATACTTTGCCAGGGCCAATTTCAATAAATTTTTTATTTCCTTGTTTTATCATATTTATTATACTTTCTCTCCAACGTACTGGTTTTTCGATCTGTTCAATTAAAAGAGCTCTTATGTTATTTGGATCATTTGATGGTTCTGCTGTAACATTTGAAACTATCATATTTTTAGGAGCAGAAAATTTAATTGCATTTAATTCATTACTCATAATTTTTGTAGCAGGATACATAAGGGGACAATGAAACGGAGCAGAGACTGGCAATTTTATATTTTTAATACTTAATTTTTTTAATTCAATTATAAAATTTTCAATGTCACCAATTTTTCCACTCACAACAACTTGACCATTAGAATTATCATTAGCTAAAAAACAATTGAAATTACTTTTGTTGTTTTCAATTATTTCCTCAATTTTTTTAATTTCTTCCCCTAGAACTGCAACCATCCCTCCTTCATTTTCAGGTACTGCTTTTTGCATTGCATTTCCTCTTGTCTTTAAAAGTTTAATTGTTTCTTTAAAATTTATCACACCAGCACAAGCTAATGCAGAATATTCCCCTAATGAATGTCCTGCAAAAAAATTAGCGTTGCTAATATTAAATTCTGTTTCATTTTTTATCACATTAAAAATTGAGTAACTTACTAAAAATATTGCTGGTTGTGTATTTTCAGTTTGATCCAGTAATTCTTTTGGACCCTCAAAAATCAATTTTCTTGTGGATAATTCAAGTATATCATCAGCCTCACAGAATAGTTTTTTTACATAATCAAAATTTTCATATAATTCTTTAGCCATTCCAACTGATTGAGAACCCTGACCTGGAAATAAAACAGAAAACATAGAAAATATAAGTAAAAACCTTATTTTTTATATTGTAATTAAAAAATTATAATAGTATATCCTCTTTTTTTTAAAAGAATTATTATGAACTTATACGAGCATACAATAATAGCAAGGCAAGATGTAAGTCCATCGCAGTTGAAACAAATACAGGAAAAATATTCAAAGATAGTTGAAAAACTTGACGGGGATATTGTTAAGCTAGAAAACTGGGGGTTAATGAATTTGTCTTATATAATAAAAAAAAATAAAAAAGGAAATTACATACATTTTAAAATAAAAGCAGATGGAAAAATTATTTCAGAGCTCGAAAAGAATGAAAAAATTGACAAAAATTTATTGAGATATTTAACTGTAAGAGTAAAAAAATTTGATCTAGATACAGATTATTTTAAAAAAAATGAGGAAACAGAGGAATTGAATAAAAAATTTATTAATGAAAAAAAGAAACAATAAAAAAAAACCTAAACAAAGTAATTTTGCTAAATTAAGTATATTTCAAAATCAAAAATACAAATTTAAAAAAAAATGTCCCCTCTCTGGAAAAGGTGCTCCAATTATAGATTACAAAAATATAAAATTACTTAAAAGATATATATCTGAAAATGGAAAAATATTACCCTCTAGAGTAACATCTGTCAGCCAAAAGAGACAAAGGGAATTATCTTTGTCAGTTAAAAGAGCTAGAAATTTAGCATTGTTGTAAAATGAAAGTCATCTTATTAGAAAATGTTAGAAAAATTGGATCTATTGGAGATGTAATTGATGTTAAAAGAGGTTTTGCAAGGAATTATCTAATATCTAAGAAAAAAGCACTATTTGCATCTAAAGAGAATATTAAGGAAGTTGAAAAAATCAAACAAGACCTAAGTAAAAAAGATCAAGATAAAAAAAAAGAAGCAAAATTAATTCAAGAAAAAATCAAAAACAAAGAATACGAAATCAAGAAACTAAGTACCGAAAATAAAGAGCTTTACGGATCAGTAAAACCAACAGAAATCTCAAGAGTCTTGGAGGAAATAGATAAAGTTAAAGTTAATCCATCATTAATACAACCTTCAAAAGAAATAAAATCGATAGGTAATTTTGATGTAATCATCAACCTTCATCCTGAAGTACAAACTCAGATTGTAATATCTACAGTTGCCCAAGAAGACAAATAATTATACAAAATTTTCCCCAGCTTAATTAAAGATTTGTTTTTAATTATTAATTTTGTATTTTTTTTATTGTGTCTCAATCTTTAAATTTGGTAAAATCAAAACTCGATGAACTTCCTAATAACATAGAGGCGGAACAGTCAGTAATAGGTTCAATATTGTTAACAAATGAGATATTTGATGAAATCAGTATTCTGATTTCAAGTAAAAATTTTTATGATCCTATGCATCAAAAAATATTTAGTGCAATCGAAAATTTGATTTATAAAGGAATGCTAGCAAATCCAATCACATTAAAAAACCACTTCGAAAATCAGAAAGATGAGCTCGATATTCCTGAATATCTTGTGAAGATAACAAAATTTTCTACATCAGTAAGACAAAGTATAGAATACTCCAAACTTATTTATGATTTATACGTTAAGAGAGAATTAATTAAAATTTCAGATAATATAATTGATACAGCTAAACTTAACGATCTAAATAATGACGGGCAAAATATTATAGAAAAATTCGAAAAATCTTTATTTGATTTGGCAGAAAAAGGTTCATTTAGTTCTTCAATTGTAAAATTTGATGAAGCTATGAGGCAGACTATAGAAATGGCATCCAATGCATACAAAAATGAAGAAGGAATAGTGGGAGTTCCATCTGGCCTTAGAGATTTAGATGATAGATTAGGTGGAATGCATAAATCAGATTTAATAATTATTGCCGGAAGGCCTTCAATGGGAAAAACTGCTCTTGCAACTAATATCGCATTTCATGCTGCAAAAAATATTCAAGAGAGAGGTGAGAAATCATGTATAGCTTTTTTCTCTTTAGAAATGTCTTCGGAACAATTATCAACAAGAATTCTCGCTGAACAATCAAGAATAAAATCTAATGATATAAGACGTGGGAAAATATCAGAGGAACAATTTGATAAGTTTATTGAAACTTCAAAAAATATCGCTGAACTCCCTTTGTATATTGACGAAACACCAGCAATTTCTATTGCGGCACTCAGCAATAGGGCTAGAAGAATTAAAAGAATTCATGGTCTTGATATGATAGTTATTGATTATATTCAATTAATGAAAGGAACTAGCTTTAAAGATGGAAGAGTTCAGGAAATTTCAGAAATAACACAAGGTCTAAAAGCTCTAGCAAAAGAATTGTCAGTTCCTATTTTGGCACTTTCTCAATTATCTAGGGCAGTTGAGCAAAGAGATGACAAGAAACCTTTACTTTCAGATCTAAGAGAATCTGGATCAATAGAACAAGATGCAGATGTTGTTATGTTTGTCTTCAGAGAGTCATATTATTTAAAAAATAAAGAGCCAAGACCTGCAACTGTTGAACATGCTGAATGGCAGGCAAAAATGAATGAAATTTCTCATTTAGCTGAACTACTCATACTTAAACAAAGACACGGCCCAACAGGTACCATTATGCTTGAATTTGAGGAAATGTTTACCAAATTTAAAGATATTCAAAATAATTAATATAAATTATAAAAGCTAATATTCAATGTTAGCTAATTTTTACGAAAAAAATATTATAGAAAAACCAGGGTTAGTTTTTTCGATTTTAGTATTAATATTATTTTTCGCTTTATATTTTTCTAAAGATTTTCGCTTGGATGCAAGTTCAGAAACGTTATTATTAGAAAATGATCCCGATCTAAAATATCTAAATGAAATAAATGAAAGATATGGCGCTAAGGAATTTTTAGTACTTACCTACTCCCCAAATGGTAAAATGAATTCAGAGGAATCAATTAAAAGTCTTTCTGAATTAAAAAAAGAATTAAAATCATTAAATTGGGTCCATAATGTTGTTACACTTCTAGATATTCCTTTATTAGAAGCAACAGATGATAATTTAATTGAACGTATTCAAAATTTTAAAACGTTAACGAGTAAAAATATTAATAAAGACCGTGGATTTAATGAAATCTTAAATAGCCCAGTATTTAGAAATTTTGTAATTAGTGAAGACGGAAAAACAAGTGGTATCATTGTATATATAAAACCGGATAAAATAGACAAAGAGATTAAGACCAATAAGGAAGTAGAGGTTTATAAAGATAAAATTAAAAAAGAGCGACATCGAAATATTTTAGAAATTAGAGAAGTTATAAAAAATCATAATCAGAATACACAAATTTATCTCGGCGGTATCCCAATGATTGCAGACGATATGATGACCTTTATAAAAAATGATATTGTGACTTTTGGTATTGGAGTACTACTTTTTATAATCTTAACACTTTGGTATGTATTCAAAAAAATAATTTGGATAGTAATTCCAATTTGTAGCTGTTTCTTCTCAGTAGTAGTTATGATGGGTTTTCTCGGTCTAGTTGGGTGGAAGGTTACAGTAATTTCATCAAACTTCATTGCTTTAATGCTAATTCTAACAATGGCAATGAATATTCATATGAGCACTAGATTTTTACAATTAAACAAACAGTTTCCAAGAAAGAAAAAATTTGAAATTTTAATTTTGACAACAAGAAAAATGATATGGCCAATATTTTATACTGTCTTAACAACGATATGTGCTTTTATGTCATTAATTTTTAGTGAAATAAAACCAATTATCGATTTTGGATGGATGATGACTTTTGGATTAATAACCTCACTTATAATTACATTCACTCTTCTCCCTACATTATTAAATTTTGCTCAGAACTCAAATGTTGTAATAGCTGAGGAAAAAAACTCTAAAATAACAAGCTATCTAGGAATATTAGCTGTTAAGAATAAAAATTACATATTTGGTTTAACTGGGATAATTATATTTTTAAGCATATTTGGTATCTCAAAATTAGAAGTTGAAAATAGTTTTATTAATTACTTTGATAAAAATACTGAGATTTATAAAGGTATGAAGTTAATAGATGAAAAGCTGGGTGGAACAACTCCACTAGAAGTAATTTTAAAATTTCCAAAAGATGAAGATGAAGAAACTGATAGTGAGAATGATTGGGGTGATGAAGATGAAAATGACAACAAATATTGGTTTACAAAAGATAAAATTAATAAAATAACTCGAGTTCACAATTATTTAGATGACATTGATGCTGTTGGCAAAGTTTTATCTTTTTCATCAATAATTGAAGTTGCAACAAAATTGAACAATAATAAACCACTTGGAACTTTGGAAATAGGTGTTCTGTATACTAAAATTCCAAATAATATTAAAAAAGAAATAGTAGACCCATATATATCAATAAAAAACTCTGAAGCTCGAATAAGTTTAAGAATAAAAGACTCTTTAGATGGATTGAGAAGAAATGATCTTATCAATAAAATTAACTTTGATTTAGAGAATAAATTAAATATTAAAAAAGATGAATTTAAACTAGGGGGTGTGCTTATATTATTTAATAATTTACTTCAAAGTTTATTTAAATCTCAAATTTTAACTCTTGGTTTTGTAATGGTTGGTATATTTATTATGTTTTTAATTCTTTTTAGAAATATAAAAATTTCGTTAATAGGTGTAATACCAAATTTTATTGCAGCTTTTTTTATTCTGGGAATTATTGGTTTAGCTGGAATTCCTTTAGACATGATGACAATCACTATTGCTGCAATTACAATCGGTATAGCTGTAGATAATAGCATACATTATATTTATAGATTTAGGGAGGAACTTACTAAAATAAAAGATTATAATAAAACACTTAAATATTGCCATTCTACTGTAGGAGTAGCCATACTAAATACATCTATAACAATTGTATTTGGATTTTCTATTTTAGTTTTATCTAATTTTATTCCAACAATATATTTTGGTGTCTTTACTGGGATAGCAATGCTGTTGGCTATGATATCAGTTTTAACATTACTGCCATCTTTACTTTTAGTTCTCAAACCTTTTAAGATTAAATAATTAATGGAAGTTGTAAAAGATTTTTTTACTGAACTATATGCCTTTGATATTGTTTATTTAGTTTTCACAGTACTATCCTTGATTACGTGTGCAAAAAAAGGTTTTTTATTGAGCATTTTGTCAGCTTCTAAATGGCTTTTAGCTTATGTTGTTACTCTATTTCTATTTCCAAAAGTAAAGCCATATTTTGAGGATATAATTGATAGTGAATATGTCCTTGATATAATAGTTGGTATAGGATTATTCATAATAATTATATTTTTAATTTTATTAATAAATAAAGGAATTAATAGAGCAGTCACCTACTCTGGATTAGGAAATCTAGATAGAATCTTTGGTTTCTTTTTTGGATTTATCAGAGCTTACGTTATAGTTGTATGTATTTATACAACTATAAATATCATCTATAACCACAAAAAATGGCCAATTAATTTAGATGATGCTTTTACATATGCATGGGTTGAAAAAGGCAGTAACTATCTTATAAAAGAATTTCCTGATAAAAAAGAATATGAAGAAACTAAAGAAAAAGTTCAAGATATATGATCCTAAAATTAAGGAAGAGTGTGCGGTTTTTGGAATAAGTAATTCTACTGATGCTTCTACACTTGCAGCTTTAGGTCTGCATGCCCTACAACATAGAGGGCAAGAAGGCTGTGGTATTGTTTCATACGATGGAGAAAAATATCATTCAGAAAAAAGATTTGGGTTAGTTGGTGATAACTTTAACGATGAAAAAGTTTTAAAAAAACTTCCTGGAAAATACGCAATTGGTCATAATCGCTACTCAACGACAGGTGGAACTGCTTTAAGGAATGTACAACCTTTTTTTGCTGATACAAATGCAGGTGGTATTGGTGTTGCACATAATGGTAATCTTACAAATGCTATAACTTTAAGGAATAAATTAGTTCAGGATGGTGCTATATTTTATACAACTTCTGACACTGAAACAATTGTTCAATTAATTGCAAAATCAAAAAGAGGAAAAACGATAGATAAAATCATAGATGCTATATTTCAAATTCAAGGTGGTTATGCTCTTGTAATGATGACACAAAATACTCTAATTGGTGTAAGAGATCCCTACGGAATTAGACCGTTAGTAATTGGTAAATTGAAAAACTCATATGTATTTGCATCTGAAACATGTGCGTTTGATATTATTGGAGCAAAATTTGTAAGAGAAGTTGAAAATGGAGAAATTGTTTATATTGAAAATGATGAGTTAAAAAGTATTAAACCATTTCCACCAAAAAAGATCAGACCTTGTGTATTTGAATATATTTATTTCTCTAGGCCAGATAGTATTTTAAACGGCAAAACTGCTTATGAATATAGAAAAAACTTTGGATTACAGTTAGCAAAAGAGGATAAAATAAAAGCGGATCTAGTCGTGCCTGTTCCAGACTCAGGTAACGCAGCTGCATTAGGATATGCTGAAGAAAAAGGTCTAAAATTTGATTTAGGTTTAATTCGAAACCATTATGTTGGAAGGACTTTTATTGAACCATCTCAACAAATTAGAAGTTTAGGAGTTAAGTTAAAATTAAATCCAAATATTTCTGTGATTAAAGATAAAAGAATTATTCTAGTTGATGACTCACTTGTTAGAGGCACTACATCGTCAAAAATAGTGAAGATGTTATACGATTCTGGAGCAAAAGAAGTTCATGTGAGAATAGCAAGCCCCGAAATTAAATTTCCTGATTTTTATGGTGTTGATACACCAACAAAAAAAGAACTTTTAGCAGCAAACAAATCCACAGCTGAAATATGTGGATTTATTAAGGCAAAATCACTAAAATTCTTAAGTTTGAATGGTTTATATTTAGGAATGGGATTTGAGAAAAGAAATGAAAATTATCCACAATTAACAGATCATCACTTTACTGGGGAATACCCAGTAAAAATAATTGATGAACTAGGTGAAGATAAAGTAACCCAACTTTCCTTATTAAGTACAGCATCAAATAATTAATATGAAAAAAGTAAGTTTTACAGAAATGAAGAACGGCACTAAAGATGACTATCAACTTTTGGAAAAGTTAGAAAGTCAGTATGAAAGAAAAACTGCAGATAGAATTTTAAATTATTTAGCTTCACAAACTACTACGCTTGAAGGCTATCAGATAACAAGATTAGAACACTCGTTACAAGCTGCAACAAGAGCATATAAAAACGGAGAAAATGAGGAAATGGTTGTAGCCACATTATTACACGATCTTGGAGATGAGTTAGCTCCAATGAATCATTCTCAATACGCGGCATCAGTAATTAAACCTTATGTTTCAGAAAAAACTTATTGGATTATTTTACACCATGGTCTATTTCAAACTTACTATTCTGCAGAACATTTAGGTGGAGATAAAAATGCAAGAGAAAAATATAAGGATGCAGAACATTATCAAGCAACAATAGATTTTTGCGAAAAGTATGATCAATCTTCATTTGATCCAAATTATAAATCAATGACTTTAAAAGATTTTGAGCCAATGGTTAGGAATATTTTTTCAAGAAAACCTTACTACCATCATTAAATTGTCTAATATTTTAAAACACGAAAAAAGTCCTTATCTCCAACAACATAAAGATAACCCAGTTGATTGGTTTCCTTGGAATAAAGAAACTTTAGATAAAGCAAAAAAAGAAAAAAAACCTATATTTTTAAGTGTAGGTTACGCAAGTTGTCATTGGTGTCATGTTATGGCTCATGAGAGTTTTGAAAATGATGAAACTGCTAAACTGATGAACGAAAAGTTTATAAATATTAAAGTTGATAGAGAGGAAAGACCTGATTTAGATTATGTCTTTCAAAAAAGCTTATCAATATTAACTGGGGCACAAGGTGGGTGGCCATTATCAATGTTTTTAGATGAAAATGGCGTACCTTTTACTGGTGGCACTTACTTTCCACCAAAGGAAATTCAAGGAAGACCTGACTTTAAAAAAGTCCTAAATAATGTGCATAATGTTTATAATGAAAATAGAGAAAAAATTTTAGCTCAGGCACCACAAGTTAAAGAGATATTCTCAAAAATTAATCAAAGATCTGCAGTTTTAAATCAACCATTGGAGCCCTTTGTTGAAAAAATTATTAATTATTTAGATGAAAATAACGGAAGTTTCAAAGGAGCACCGAAGTTCCCCCAATTTTATTTATTTGATGCAATGTTTTACTTCTTTTTAAAGACCAAGAATAAAAATTATTTTAAGCCTGTTGAAATTTTACTCAATAATCTTTGTTCCAAAGGTATTTATGATCAACTAGAAGGAGGAATTTCAAGATATGCTGTCGATGAAAAATGGATAATTCCTCACTTTGAAAAAATGCTTTACGACAATATACAATTTATTGATCTCTTGACTAAATTTTATCAAAACACAAAAAATGATTATTTTAAAAATAAACTTTTACAAACTATTCAATATTTTAATAATGAATTTAAAAACAAAGAAGAATTATATGGTTCCGCATATGATGCTGATAGCGAAGGTGTTGAAGGAAAATATTATGTTTGGTCATATACAGAATTAAAAAATCTTTTAAAGAATGATATTAAATATTTAGAAAATAATTATGAAATTTCAGAAAGTGGTAATTTTGAAGGAAATAACATCCTGGTAGAAAAAAATTTAATAGCTGATCGAGACAAAAATAGCCTAGATCAGATAAAAAATAAATTACTTAATATTAGAAGAAAAAGAATAAAACCATTTTTTGATGATAAATCTCAAACTGATTTAAATGCATATATGCTCCAAGTTCTTCTCAAAACTTCAGTAAATTTAGACGATGAAGATTTAAAAAGTAAGACGATAGAAACAATTGAAATATTAAATAAAAAATTAAATCAAAAAATTATTCATTGTTATGAAAATAAAGAAATAGAGACTTTTCTTGAGGACTACGTATATTATGCTTTACTTATGATAACTCTATATGAAGTTAATGCTGACAAAAAAGCTTTAGAAAAATCAATAAAAATAATGAATGATACTTGGGAATTATTCTTTAATAAAGAAACACAGCTGTTCCAGAAAAATATTATTAAAGATAATGATTTGTTTGCAAGTCCACTAGACTTGAATGATAGCAATATACCAAATGGTAATAGTGTTTATCTACTAATTTCAAATAAATTATATTCAATTACAAATGATAAAATATGGTCTGAAAGAAATAAGGTTCTTAAAAAATCATTTCATCAGGTTTTAAACTCTTATTATTCACAAATGTTTAGCTTTATTAAAACCCTAGATATTTGCGATAATAGCTTATCATTCACATTCCATGGAACATCTCAGTCTATTAAGGAAATGCAGATTTATTTACAAAAAGAATATCTAGGAGTTGCAACATTTGTTTACCAATTAAATAATGATATAAAACCTAGTGTTATTATATGTAAAAACCAAATTTGTTCTAACAAATTAAATGACATAAGCGAAGCTGTTGAATACCTAAGTAAGAGTGATTAAATCATCAACATGAACAAAGATAACATAATAGATCATTTTAAATCAGGAATTAAGGAACCTATTAATACCAAAATAGGAGTTGAGCACGAAAAATTTCTTTTCTACAAGAGGAATAATAAAAGAATTAATTATTCTACAATTAAAGAGATTTTCAAAATTTTATATGAATTTGGTTGGAAACCATCATATGAAGGTGAGAATGTTATAGCATTAAATAAAGATAATAAGAGTATAACTTTAGAACCAGGTAATCAAATTGAGCTTGCAGGTGCTCAATTAACTAATATACATGAAGTTTGCTCTGAAGCTAATAATTATTTGTTTGAACTTAAACAAGTTGTTGAAAAATTGGATTTAAAAATAGTAAGTGCTGGATTTGATCCAATATCTAAATTGTCTGAAATTCCAAATAATCCAAAAAAAAGATATGAAGTAATGACAAAGGATATGCCTAAAGGTGGGTCGCTTAGTTTAGATATGATGTATAGAACATCTGGAACGCAGTTAAATCTAGACTATACGTCTGAGAATGATTTTATAAAAAAATTTAAATTAGCAAATAGTTTAGTTCCATTAAGTATTGCACTTTTTGCAAACTCATCAATTGTTGAGAAAAAAGATAGTAAATATTTATCATACCGATCAAAAGTATGGCAAGAAACATCAAGAGGTGGTCTTCCAGAAATTTTTTTAGAAAATGTTGATTTTGAAAAATATGCTGATTTTGTAATGGATTATCCAATACTGTTTTTAAAAAAAGATGATAAATATATATCTGGTAAAAATTATAAATTTTCTGATTATATGAATGGTAATATTCAAAATATTAGTAAATCTTTACCAAGTATTGACGATCTTGGATTGCATTTAAGTACTATATTTACAGAGAATAGATTAAAACAATATATTGAATTAAGATCTATGGATACTTGTGGTTGGAGCTGTATCTGTGCTGGTCCTGCTTTTTTTACTGGTCTTTTATATGGTAATTTAGATGAAGCATTAGAATTTATTTCAAAATGGGAAAAGAAAGATTTATTAAATGCATATAAAAATGCACCTATGAAAGGACTTGATACAAATTTAATGGGTAAAGATATGATTTATTGGATCTCCAACTTGTTAAAAATTGCAGAAAAAGGCTTAAAAAAGAGAGATTTTATTGGAAAAAGCGGTACAAACGAAACTAAATACTTGGAACATCTAAATAAGATTATCAATAATAAAGAAACAGTCGCCAGTCATGTTATAAATAAATTCTCTAAATTTCAAAATTTAGAAGATTTATATGACAAATAAAATAATAGGCATACAAGGCGATAAATTAGATAAAATAAATATTTCTTCTGATACATCAATATTTTTAGCTCATGAAGCTCAGAAACGAGGATATAAAATATTTTATTATACACCCTCAAACTTATCTATCATCAAAAATAAAACATATGCAAATGGAGTATTTGTAAAATTTAATTATGAAAGAAAAAAATTTTATAATATTTATAAAAAACAAAAAATTAACGTTGAAAATTTTAAATTTATTTTAATTAGGCAGGATCCTCCATTTAATTCAGAATATTTTATATCTACTCTTATTTTAGATGACTTAAAAAAAGTAAAAGTAATAAATAATCCAACTGCTATCAGAAATGTATCAGAAAAGTTGTATTCAAAGCATTTTATCAAATTTATGCCTAATACTTTGTTTTCAAAAGATATAGAAGAAATTAAGAAATTTTATAAACAAAATAAAAGTATGATTATGAAACCGATTAATGGATATGGTGGTAATCAAATTCATCTCATTAAAAATAAGTTTAATAAAAAACTTATTATAAATTTTTTAAATAAAAATGGTCATTCAATGTTTCAAAAATTCTTAAAAAATATATCTAAAGGAGATAAGAGAGTTTTTATTATTAATGGTAAAGTATGTGGAGCAATCTCAAGAGTTCCTAAAAAAGGTTCATATTTGAGTAATATGAGCAAAGGTGCTGTGCCTAAACTTACAAAACTTACAAAACAAGAAATAAAAATTTCAAAACTTATTGGAAAAAAATTAAAGAATGATAATATTTATTTTGCTGGAATTGATTTCATAGATCAGAAACTAAATGGAGATATTAATGTAACGTCTCCTACTGGATTAAAAACATACTATGACCTTTCTAAAATCAATCTTGCTAAGATATTTTGGAAAGGTTTAAGAGCTTGAATAAATTATCAAATCAAAAGAAAGGTTCACTACTAGCCTTCGTAGCTGTAATGTTCATTACACCTGACTCATTACTTATCAGACTTTCAGACATAGAAACATGGGGAATGCTTTTTTATAGAGGAGCCATACCTTTCTTTGTAGTCTTAATTGGACTACTATTATTTTATAGGCAAAATTTTATTAATGCCTTTTTAAAAGTTGGTACAGTTGGTATATTTTACGCAATTAGCTTTTCTATTTGTAACATCACTTTCATTGTCTCTATTCAAAATACCAATGTAGCCAATACGTTGATTATGATTGCTTTGGCCCCAATGCTTTCTGCAATACTTGGGGCAATATTCTTAAAAGAAATGCCTAGTAAAGGGACTTGGATCGCCATTTTCATTACATTTTTAGCGGCTTTATTTATTTTTTATGATTCACTGCAAGTCGGTAATCTTTTTGGGAATATAATGGGATTTGTTACAGCTGCTGGATTAGCTATAAATGCAGTTCTTATTAGATATGCCAAGGACAGAGATCTTTTGCCTTCTGCTGTAATGGGCAAATTAGGTGTTGCAGTATTTGCCTTCTTTTTTGTTGAAAACTTTAATTTAATTGGAACAGATCAAATTTATATACCCATAATGTGCATTATTTGTGTAGCCCTACCTTTTGTTTTGGTAACGATCGCACCGAGATTCATACCAGCAGAAGAAGTAAATCTATTTTTCTTATTAGAAACAATCATAGGTCCAATTTGGGTTTGGTTAGTTGTTAAAGAGCAACCGACTTTGGAGACAATCATTGGAGGTGCCGTGATCATAATCACTTTAGGCATTCACTCATTTATTAAACTAAGAGAGCCTGAAAAAATTATTAATTAATTTCTTGATTTACAATCAAATCATCCATAGATAGCGCAGTTATGGAAAAGATACTTAAAAACTCTTGGGCATTATTCACAGGCATGGGTCTAATTATGATAGCTCATGGCTTTCAAGTTTCTTTACTTGGAGTAAGAGCTGTTCATGAAAGTTTCAGCTTAACAGCAACCGGCTTTATGTTGTCAGGATATTTTGTTGGTTATTTTATAGGAGCAAAAACGGTTCCGATTTTAGTTTCAAGAGTTGGTCATATAAGAGTATTTGCTGCTTTTGCATCAATTGCTTCTATCGTTGTTTTAGTACACTCTATAATCATCAATCCATTTACATGGTTTGTATTAAGAATTGCTTCAGGTTTTTCAATGGTATGTTTATATACAATTGCAGAAAGCTGGCTAAACGACAGAGCAAGCAATAAAAATAGAGGAAGTGTTTTATCGATTTATATGATCGTTCTTTACGCATCTATGGCGATTGGAATGTTTTTTTTAAACTTCAGTAAGCCAGAAAATTTTCAGCCATTTATACTTGTTTCTTTATTCATGTCACTTTCACTTGTCCCAATATTATTAACTAAGAAAAAACCACCAAAATTTAAAAAAATTATTGGAATGAAAATTAAAGAACTTTATGAAGCCTCTCCTTTTGGAATAGTAAGTGCACTTTTATGTGGAATTTGTCACTCTGCAATGTTTGCTTTAATTGCTGTTTATGCAGCATCAATGAATTTTAGTATTTTTGAAATTTCTTTTGTAACATTTTTAATCGCTATTTCTGGAGCAATTTCACAATGGCCCATTGGTAAACTATCAGACATTTATGACAGAAGAACAGTTACAGTATATTCCACATTTGCTTCAGCTTTCTTTGCGTTATGTGCAATTTTTTCAGTGGGCACAATGCATTTACCTGACGGTTTAGCAAGCTCAAAGTTTTGGTTTTATATTTTTACAGGTTTGTATGCTTTCTTCAGTCTTCCTATGTTTGCATTAATTTTTGCTCACACTAATGATTTTATAGCTAAAGAAAAATTTGTCGCTGCAGGTGCAGGTTTACAATTCACCTTTGGAATGGGTGCAATTAGCGGACCTTTTTTATGTTCTATGTTTATGGATTTTATAGGAGAGAATGGTTATTTTATATTTCTAATTATATTTCACTGTTTAATAGGAGCATATGGAGTTTATAGGATGAAAGTTAGAGATGTTATTGAAAACCCTGACTCTCAATTTACACCTCTTCCTACAACAATAACACCTATTGGCTTAGAACTTAATCCAGCGACAGAGCCTATCGAAGACCCGATAAAACCAGTAGGAACCGAAGAAACAGTTATTGTGGAGAATAACCCTTCCTAATAATTAAAATCTTATTTAAAATTTTTATTCTGCTAAAATAGTCTATGACTAAAACTATAAATCTTGGAGTGTTGGGTATTGATCATGGTCATATCTTCAACATGCTTGATGAGATGATTAAAGAGGGATGTAGTTGTAATTATTTTTGGACACAAGGGTCTCCGTTAACTTTAGATGAATTTAGCAAAAAATATCCTCAAATTAAAAGAGTAGATAATAAAAGCGATATTTTAAATGATGATACAATTGATATGATTTTAATTTCATCCATTCCTAAAAATAGGGCAAATCTATCTATAGATGCAATGAAAGCTGGAAAAGATGTCATGGTTGATAAACCAGGATGTACAACGCTTGAGCAACTTAATAAACTTAAAGAAACAGTTAGGGAGACAGGAAAAATTTGGTCAATTAATTTTTCAGAAAGATTTCATGTAGCCGCTGTTACAAAAGCTGAAGAGCTAGTCGCTGAAGGTAAAATTGGTAAAGTTAAACAAACAATTGGTACTGGTCCCCACAGGCAAGGTAATTATGAAAGACCAGATTGGTTTTATGATCGTGATAGTTATGGTGGAATAATTACAGATATAGGCTCACATCAAATTCATCAATTTTTAGTATTTACAAATTCAAATGAAGCTAAGGTAAATCATGCGTTAGTTGAAAATACGACTAAGAAAGAATTTGCTGGTTTCCAAGATTTCGGGGAAGTTAATCTTACTGGAAATGGTGGTCATGGATATATTCGTTTAGATTGGTTTACTCCTGATGCGCTTCCTACTTGGGGTGATGGGAGGTTGTTTGTCCTGGGTGATAAAGGTTTTATTGAAATTAGAAAATACACAGATTTAGCAAAATCTGAGAAAGGAAATCAACTATTTTTAGCAAATAATGACGAAGTTAAACATATTGACTGTTCAAATGTAAAACTCCCCTACTTTGCTAATTTAATTCAAGATGTTTTAAATAGAACTGATACTGCTTGTTCGCAAGAACTTACTTGCTTATCAATGGAAGTAGCAATTAAAGCTCAAGAATTAGCTGAAAAAAAATGAAAAAATATCAGGTAGCAATAATAGGAACTAATATAGGAGCTAAACATTTTGAAGATTTTCAAAAAGTATCGGACCGATTTAGTGTTCATACATTGTGCGGTTTAACAAGAGATGCAATAGATAAAATATTGGTGTCAAATAATGATACTAAAATGTCATTAAACTTTGATGATGTATTAAAAGTAAAAGAAATAGATATAATTGATATTTGTCTCCCGCCTCATTTACATTTTTCTGCGTGCAAAAAATCTCTTGAAGCTGGAAAGCATGTAATTTGCGAAAAACCGTTGGTTTCAAATCTTAAAGATGTAGATGAGCTTGAAAAAATTTGCAAAAAAACAGGCAAAATTATATTTCCAGTTTTCCAATATAGGTATGGATTAGGATTTTCTCAATTTAAAGCATTAATCAAATCTGGCCTTGCAGGAAAATCTTCAATTGCCTCACTAGAAACTCATTGGAATAGAGGAAGAGAATATTATTCAAAACCTTGGAGAGGCACTTGGGATGGTGAACTAGGAGGAGCAATACTAAGTCATGCTATTCATATACATGATCTGGTGAGTATGATATTAGGTCCAGTTTCTAATATTTTTGCAAGATTAAATACAAGAGTAAATGATATCGAAGTTGAGGATTGTGCTGCTATTTCTATTGAAATGGAAGATGGAACTTTGGTTACTAGCTCTATTACACTTGGTGCCGCGAATGATACGAGCAGACTTAAATTTTGCTTTGATGGAATAACGGCGGAATCGGGCGCATCTCCAGATAAGCCGTATAATCCTGGAGATGATGAATGGAGATTTTTACCAAGAGAACCTGTTACACAAATACAAATTGATGAAGTATTATCAAAAGTAGAAAAGCCAAAATCTTGGTATGCTGGAATGTTTGATCAGATTGCAAATAAACTAGATGGCAAAAATAGCGATGTGATAACATTAATGGACGCTAGAAAATCAATAGAATTCGTAACTGCTGTATATGAGTCGTCCAGAGCAAATAAAGTTATTAAACTTCCTTTAGATAAAGAAAATCCTTTTTATAATTCTTGGTTACCAAAAAGATTTGAAGCAACAAAAAAATAGTAAAAAATGAATATTTATCTTCATAAATTTCTACCTTTAATCGTCAGTCCATTATTTTTTATATTTTTTTTATTAATTTGTGGATTAATTTTAAAATCAAGGAAAATAAGCGCAATAGGAATTATTTTTTTAATCATTTTTTCATTACCTATTATTTCACATAAATTAGCTATGTATTTACAAAAAGATAATATTTTACAGGATATATCTTATATAAATAAAGCAGACGCAATTGTTGTTTTAAGTGGAATTGTTTCTGCAATTAAAATTGAAGATAAATTTAAATATGAATTTAATAGTGGTGTAGATAGAATTTTATCAGGTATTGATTTATATAAAAATAAAAAAGCACCTTTGCTTATTTTGACAAGAGGCAAACTTCCATGGCAAGATGGGTTGCCTGAAGGCGAATATTTAAAAGAGTTTTCTATTAAACTTGGAATACCTGAAGAGAGTATTTTGCTAACTAATAATGTTCAAAATACTGATGAAGAGGCTAAGTCAGTGAGGAAACTTTTAAATAAAAAATACAATAAGATTATATTAGTAACTTCTGCATTTCATATGCCTAGAGCAAAAAAAGTTTTTGAAGCAGCAAACATTGATGTCATACCATTTGCTGTAGATTTTCAAAGCTCAAAAAAAATTAGTTTTCTTGACTTTATACCTTCAGCATCTGCATTAAGTGGAAGTAGTAAGTTTGTAAAAGAAATGATAGGAAGATTATACTATAATTTAAAATATTAATTATTTATAATATTTTATAGAGAATGATTAAACTTTTGGTGCCACAAATGGCGATTTATATGATTGAAATTATTTTAGGTATATTCGTTATTGTTGTCGTGGGTTTTTATTTATTTAGACCTACTTCAAAACAAGAAGAGAAAGATTTAAAATCTAAAAATAATTGGCGTGGTGGATTTTAAAGGTCAAACTAGAACCAGAACTAGAACAAGGTGAGAAAAATTTGTTGAAAAATTTTATTGATTGGAAATTTGTTGAGCCTATATTAACTTAATTAATTAAAGAAAGGGAAAACTATGAACTTTGTTGGAACAACAACATATCAAGGAACTAAAAAAGATGCAGATGAATTATACAGTATGTTTAAAGATGATCTTGCAAAATGCACGTCATCATTTGAATGGGCACACATTCGTGAAGGTAAAATGATTTTTATTGCAAATGTCACTGATGAAGAAAAATTTTATGCCTTATTTGAAGATCAAAGATCTAAAGACTGGAACGCAAAGTTTAATGCTAAAGATGAAGCTTGGAAACTTGAGAAAATAATGTAACTAGTTCCCAAACTAAAACCACACTCAAACTAGAAGATATAATGTAATAAATGGGACCAAGATTTATGATGAGGCTAGTTAATTTTTACTATACCTATTGAAGCTGAGTCTTCCAAAAATAAAATAAGTTGTTTATCAGAATATATTAAATCTCTTATTCTTTCTCCTATATAAACTCTCTTTAAATTAGATAATTTATGATCATTATTTACTTTTAAAAAATATATTGATTTATCTTTTAAAGATGAGACTACATAATGATTTTCATTTATTTTAACGATTTCTGAGATTCCTATTGAAGGCACAAAATATTTTAAAGGTTCAACAAAATTATGATCTATATGGGATTTTTTTAAAGGATATTTTTTATATCTTTTTTGATTTTCAGGATGTTCTTTATCACCGTAATGTTCCCCATAGGATGAAATTGGCCAACCAAAATTTGGCATAATTTCTGAATTTAAATCAATAAAATTAATCTCGTCTCCACCTTTTGGACCATGTTCAGTTTCAATTAAAATATTCTTATTTTTGTCATATACAATTCCTTGAGGATTTCTATGTCCAACACTAATTAAAGAGTAATTTCCATTTTCTTTATTTACTTTTATAATTTTTCCATTTGGGCTATTTAAATCTTGAGCTAGGTATCTTGATCTATATTCACCTAAAGTAAATATAAGCATGTTATCATCTAGATCTATTATTCTACCTCCAGATTGATGTGCATTAAATTCAGAGTCTTGGTTTTTATATTCATTTATGCATTCTTTTGGTGAAAAAAGTTTCTCGAACTTTAAAAATTTAGTATTTAATTCAGCTTTTAATAAACTTGTATTCCAACAATTATCATAATACTCGTGTGTGTATGAAACATAAATACTTTTATCAATAATTTTTAAATCTTTAATAGAAAACCATAAATGTTTACCAAATTGATTAATATTTATGAATTCTTTAATATTATTTTCAATTCTATTTAGCAAAATATTATTTTTTGTTAGTGTTCCTGAGGCTATAAATCCCAAGGATGAGATAAGATACAATTTTCCATCGAAAAAGTCTAAATAAGCAGAACCAGGATGAAAATTATTTATTCCTCTATTTAAAAAATATTTATCAGGCTTTATATATTTAATCATTTTATAATTTTTATAATATAAATTTTTTGTACTATTTTTTGAAAATTCAATCTTTTTATTTGTTTCTGCCCCATGGTTGCTCAACTCAAATCTTGATAAAGAATTATTTAATACCTTTGATAACTCATCTAAAGATGTACTTTTTATTAAATATTTTTTTTTAAATTTATTTAGCTCATCAATATTACTGTTTAACTTTTCTATTTCTAAATTTTTTTTAATCTTTGTTTCTTTTAGTTGATCTTCAAGAGATGAGATTTTTCTTTCTATTAAAAATGATAGAACAAAAATAATAATAATTAATAAGGTTATGTAAATATAATTAGCTTTAGTCTTTTTGAAATACATTTTTATTTTAATAAACTATTTAATCCTATTAATAAAACTAGTAATGGATGAGATTAAACAAATAAATTGGTAATAGTTAGTGATTTTTTGTTAGTGAATTCAATATTAATTAATGCTAAACTCAAAATATACTTGAACTAGAAGAGATAAATCAGAGATTTAGTAGCTATGTCGCCAGAAAAAGTACAGAAACTCTGGAAAATTATTCAGGAAGCTGGAGATTATTTAAAAGGACAACTTCCAGATCATCCTAATCATCCTAAAGGCAGAAATCCTTATGCACATGTCGCAATTTGCGTAAAGAGTAAATTTAATGCAAGTTATAAAGATATTGAGGATGAAAAATTTGATGAAATAGTAAATTATATAAATTTCCTTAAAGAAAATCCTAGCTAAATTAAGATTTAATTATATTTAAAAACGATTCTACATCATCTGGATGAGTATTCCAGGCAGCAACTAATCGAACAGCTTTATCTTCCCACTCATCATCGTTAATTTTGTAACCATGCGAATTTAATTGATCAATTATATTTTTTGGTATTTTGACAAAAACTTCATTTGCATCTGTTGGGTAAGCTAATTCAATATTTTTGTGTTTCAGTAAACCTTGGCTTAATTTTTTTCCCATAGTATTTGCATGCTTTGCATTTTTTAACCAAACTTCATTTGAGATATAAGCATCTAATTGAGCTGATACAAAACGCATCTTTGATAGTAAATGCCCTGCTCTTTTCATTAAAAAAGCTAAATTTCCAACTAACTCTGGTTTAAAAAAAATAATGGCTTCTGCTGCTAGGCATCCATTTTTAGTTGCTCCAAATGACAATACATCAATTCCAGACTTCCATGTCATTTCTGCTGGAGTACAATTTAATGAAACTAATGCGTTTGCAAATCTTGCACCATCCATATGAATATTTAGATCATGTTTATGAGTAATCTCTGATATTTTTTTTATTTCATCTAAATTATAAGCAACACCTGTTTCACATAATTGAGTAATACTTACTGACGAAGGTTGAGTATGATGAACCACACCTTTTCCAGAGATATTATTATCTAGCTCTTCTGCTATAATTTTTCCATTATTACCGTCCAGATTTATTAACTTTGCACCTCCAGTATAAAATTCGGGAGCCCCACATTCATCTACATTTATATGGGAAAGTCTATGGCAATAGATATTTCCAAAAGAAGGAGTCATAGTTGATAAGGCTAAAGCATTAGCTGCTGTTCCTGATGCTGTTGGAAATACTATAACTTCTTTTTCAAATATTTCTGAAAATTTGTTTTGTAAGTTTTTTGACAGCTCATCATTACCATATGGAGTTTTGTCATCCTCATTAGTTTTAAGAAGTGCATTTAAGACTTCTGGACATGCACCTGTAACGTTATCTGAAGCAAATTTTACTCTTTCTCTTTTTGTTTTTATCTTTGTCACATTTATTGTTTTGGAAAATAATCTTTTAATTCACCTTCTCTATAAACATCTGCTGTACAACAATGTAATCCACCTCCAAATGCATAAGCGTCTCTAAGCTCAACAGGAACAACCTCCATGCCTAATTTATCTAGTTGTTCTGCTTGGTATACTTCACTTTTTTCTACACATACAGTTTTAGGATCTAAAACTAAAACATTCATTGATAGCCATGTTGAAGAGTAACATAATGGAGGAGGCTCGTTGTGTGCAGGTTGAGCACTATCAATAATTTCCCATCCGTTATTTTCAAACAATTTTCTTTGCTTTTTAGGAAGCCTTCTTTGAGGATTGTTAATTATTAAACCCTCCTTGATAGGTGTAAAAGTTGCATCTATATGAATTGGATAAGGATCACCTGGAAAATTAACAGCATGAACCCTGTGATCTTTATAATGTCTTTTTAACCAATCAATTCCTTTTAAATTTGTTGTAAAACCATGTTGCACTACTAAATCTTTACCAAATCTTAGAACATCAGCAGCATCAAATAATGGCTCCTCTTCAGTAGTTACAAAATATTTATTTTCTGTCCATTCCAGTCTTTTTTGAATTCCTATTTTATCTGATAAGTAATCTTCTCTGTAATCCTCATCTGTTAACCTTGGTTTAGGAGCAGATTCGTGTCTCATATTTGGATCTAAATTATAATATTGCTTTAAAAGTGGTCGGTAACATAGATATTCAAACCATCGGCAACGATAACTCATGGTAGCCTCTAAAATTTCATTTCCCACAGTTAGCAAAACATCTCTAGGTGGCATGCATCCAAACATTGTCTCCGCTTGCCAATCTGGTGTAGATGTTTTTTGATTGAAATCAATTGGATCTGGTCTATCAACTTTAATCCCTCTTTTTTTTAATATATTTGAAAAATTATCTAAAAGCTGATTTGCTTTATCAACAGTATCTTTAGTTCTTGGACCAAATTTTCCTCTCATATCGCTGTCTTCAGGAACTTTAGCGTCTAGTGCTGGCTCAGGGGCAGGTATACAAGTACCATCTGCTTTACCTAGTATTACATGTTTCAATGGATCCCATTCATTCCAACTATTAACAATTACTTTTTCATTTTTCATTTTAATTTAAACCTATAAACCTTCTATTAGACTGCATAATAAGACTATAGTAAAAAATTGACATAAAGATAAAAAACCCACCAATAATAGTATTAGTGGATGGGACTTCATTAATTCCCATCCATGGTAACCACACCCAGAATATTCCACCTATTACTTCAGTGAGTGAGAGTAAAGTTAGATCAGCTGCTGGAATATTTTTTGATCCAATTGAATATAATATTAAACCTAAGCATACTAGAGTTCCATGAGTAGCAAATAAGGCTTCATTTTTTCCAGTAGATAAAAAATTAGCATCGTTCGACATAAGCATTACAGCAGAAAATATGAAACAGAACAACCCTGCAAAGGCTACAGTAGTAAATTTTGGTGTTTCTTTTCTCCATCTAAGTGAAACAGAAAAAATTGAGAAACCTAATGCAGAAATAAGTCCAAACACAAGCCCTGGCAATGAATTTTTACCAGAATTGTCTAAGGCCATTATACATATACCCGCTGCTGCAACTACAATCGCAATCCATACTGTTAATGAAATTTTTTCTTTTAAGAACAAGAACCCTAATAAGGCTGTTATAAATGGCATTGCTGCAAGACAAAGTAAAGTGATAGCTGCTGTCGTATTAGTAATTGACCATATAAATGTTATCATTGCGGTACCAAGACCAATACCTCCAATTAAACCCGATATACCCACTTTAAAATAATTTTTATAAAACTCTTTTCCTTCTTCAAGGAACAAATACATATTTAGCAAAAGAAAAATAACTATTCCTCTTGTAAATAAATATTGCCAAGGAACAGTTTCTGGCTGATCGATGTGTCTTACAACATATGGACCAAATGACCAAAAAATACCAGCAATCAATACGATTGGGATGGCTACTTTAGGATTTTTTAAGTTTAGCATGTGCTATTTTTTTATTTAAGAAGTATGAAAATATAAATATAAATTTATATAATAACAATCAAATAAATACTCAAATTAATGGATATTAATATTTTAAAAATAGCTTCTGATACCAAAAACAATAAACATATTCATAACTGTACTCATTCGATGAAATATAAAAGTCAAATTTGTGGTGATGAGATTGAAATTTTTTTAATTATTAAAGACAATGTTATAAAAGATTTCTCTTATCAATCTCAATCTTGCATATATTGCAATGCGTCTGCAAATTTAGCTACAAAAAATTTTAAGAAAAAAAGTAAAGATAAAATTAAAAATTTTTTAAAATTATTGGATAAGTTTAATGATAAAGAAAACATTTCATTTCCAAGTGAATGGAAAGAATTTAAAAAAATCTTTGATAAAAAAAATTATGCAAGAAAAGAATGTTTAACACTTCCAATAAAAGCTTTAAAAAAAGTAATATAATAAATGAACAAAGATAAAATTATAAGATCTCTTTTAGCGTTGATCTTTACAACTATAACAATTGGAGTTCTCACTTTATTAACTTATAAAACTAATTTTGGACTTTTTTTAATTGCATCATTTGGATCCTCAATGGTTCTTTTATATGGTTACCCAGAAAGTCCATTTGCTAAACCTAAAAATATATTATTTGGTCATCTAGTAACTTCAACAATTGGAATTCTATTTTATAATTTTATCCCATTGCCAATTTATCTATTAATGCCTTTAGCGGTAGGTATTGGTGTTGGATTGATGATTTTACTAGATGTGACCCACCCTCCAGCTGGAGGAAATCCTATTATAGTCATATTGGGCTCAGTATCGTTTGACTATTTATTCTCTCCAATATTAACTGGATGTTTGATTATAATAGCCTTTGGAATTATTCTGAATAAATTCGTTGCTAAAAAGAAATACCCCTAATCAACTACTATTCGTTTGATTGATGTTCTAATTTTATGCTACACTTTCTTAAGAAAATATCTATAGAGAGATTTTAAAACATAAATATTAGGAGAAAAAATGAAAGTACTTTGCGTATTGTATGATGATCCAAAAGGTGGGATGCCTAAAAGCTACCCATTGTCAGATCTTCCAAAACTAGAAAAATATCCAGATGGGATGACACTACCAAGTCCAAAAGGTAGAGATTTTACGCCTGGAGAACTATTAGGATGTGTATCTGGTGAATTAGGATTAAGAAAATTTTTAGAGAGTAACGGTCATGAGTTAGTTGTAACAAATAGTAAAGATGGTGATGGATGTGAAGCTGACAAACATATCGTTGATGCTGATATAGTTATTTCTCAACCATTCTTTCCATATTACTTAACAAAAGAAAGAATTGAAAAGGCGAAAAATTTAAAAATTGCGATCACAGCAGGAATTGGTTCAGACCATGTGGATTTGCAGGCAGCTATGGATAATAAAATTGATGTTGTCGAAGTAACATTTTGTAATTCAAGATCAGTTGCTGAGCACATAGTAATGATGATTGTTTCAATGGTAAGAGATTATCACAACCAACACCGAATTGTTAATGAAGGTGGATGGAATATTGCTGATGCGGTGCAAAGGTCGTACGATGTTGAAGGAATGCACATTGGAACAGTTGCGGCTGGAAGAATTGGTTTAGATGCATTAAGAAAAATGAAACCATTTGATGTACATCTTCATTATTTTGATAGACATAGATTACCTGAATCAGTTGAAAAAGAGTTAAATCTTACTTTTCATGAAACTGTAGAGTCTATGGTTAAAGTATGTGATGTTGTTACAATTAACTGTCCTCTTCATCCTGAAACAGAAAATTTATTTGATGATGAAATGATATCTAAAATGAAAAAAGGTGCATATATTGTAAATACAGCAAGAGGTAAAATTTGTAATAGAGATGCAATTGCTAAAGCTTTAGAAAGTGGTCAACTAAGTGGGTATGCAGGAGACGTGTGGTTTCCTCAGCCAGCTCCAAACGATCATGTATGGAGAACAATGCCAAACCATGGAATGACACCTCATACTTCTGGAACTTCCCTATCTGCTCAAGCTAGATATGCAGATGGTGTTAGAGAAATACTTGAGTGCTTTTTTGATGGTACTGAAATGAGAGATCAATATTTAATTGTCAAAGATGGTCAGTTAGCAGGAATGGGTGCTCACTCATATAGTAAAGGAAGCGCTACAGGCGGTTCTGAAGAAGCGGCAAAATATCAAAAAAAATAGAGTTTTAAATATAAAACATTAAAGGTAAGCTATCATTAATCTAGATAGCTACCTTTAATGAAAAAACTTTTATCAATAATTTTCTTTCTTATTTCTTCAATCAGCTTTGCCAATTCACCAAATTTTGAAAAAGCCTATTTTGCTGGAGGATGCTTTTGGTGTATGGAGGAGTCTTTTGAGAATATTCTTGGTGTTTCAAAAGTTATCTCTGGCTATTCAGGTGGTACTACAGAAAATCCAACTTATAAAGAAGTTACATATGGAAACACAGGTCATTTTGAGGTTATTGAAGTCATATATATTCCAGAAGTAGTTAGCTATGAAAAACTCTTAGAAGAATTCTGGGTAAACATTGATCCCTTTGATGCTGTAGGACAATTTTGTGACAAGGGATATAGTTATAGATCAGTAGCATTTTATCAAAATGATAAGCAAAAAAACTTAATAGAAAACAGTATTAAGGAAATAGAGAAAAAATTCAAAAAGAAAGTAGTAACTTATGTAAGAAAATTTGATAAATTTTATATTGCAGAGGCTGTTCATCAAGATTATTACCAAATAAATTTTCTTAATTACTTAAGATATAAAAAAGGATGTAGACGTGAAGCAATATTAAATAGTATTTGGGGGTCCTAAAATGTCTGTGGTTAGTAAATACGTATCTTTAAAAAATTATATTCCAACCGGCTTACCAAAAGAGACAGATTTTGAAATAAAATCAAAAGAAATTTCAATTAATAATGAAAAGAATATTTTAGTGTCAAATTCATGGATATCAGTTGATCCATACATGCGTGCTAGAATGACTGAGAGAAAAAATTATAAACCACCATTTAAAATTGGTGAAGAAATGGAAGGGTATGCAATTGGTAAAGTAGAACTCTCAAATGATAAAGATTTTAGTGTTGGAGATTTAGTATTTAGCAGTCTTGGTATGAGAGATAAATTTGTTTGTAGTTCTGATGAACTAAAGAAACTAAAATCAATTGATATGCCTATACAGTCGTACTTGGGACCACTTGGAATGACAGGTCACACAGCTTATATTGGACTTTTCAAACATGGAGAATTGAAATCTGGCCAAACTATATTAGTCTCTTCTGCTGGAGGTAGTGTTGGATCTACAGTTTGCCAAATTGCAAAAAATCTTGGTTGTAAAGTTATAGCAAGCACAGGGTCTGATGAAAAAGTTGATTGGTTAAAAAATGAATTAAAAGTTGATCATGCTTTTAATTATAAGAAAGTAGAAAACCTTGTATTACATTTCAAGGAAATTTGTCCTGAAGGTTTTGATCTTTATTTTGATAATGTTGGTGGAGACTTTTTAGAGTCCGCTATTTTCCAAATGAAAACATATGGTCGTATTGTGATTTGTGGAAGAATTTCACAGATGAATGCAACAAATCCTGGATCTGGTTTGAAAAATATGGCTTATGTTTTAGTAAAAAGACTTACAATTAAAGGATTTCTTATTTTTGATCACGATAATGAAAGAGAGCCATTTGAAACTGAAATGTCAAAATGGTTGGCAGATGGTAAAATAAAATTTAAAGAAACTATCTACGAAGGAATAGAGAATGCTCCAAAGTCATTTATTGATTTATTAAACGGTAAAAATATAGGTAAAATGCTTGTCAAAATTTAGTTTAGAAATTTTGTGACTTAAATTCCTCAATAAATGATTAAAACATTTCCTTTACTATTTATATTGCTATGGTCATCTGCATTCATCTCAGGTGATATTATAGTTCAGAATGCATCACCTTTTGCGGCGCTTGCCTTTAGATTTGGAATTGTAACTATAGGTTTCTTCTTATTCGCATTTCTTAAAAAAGAGATAATTTTTACAAAATTTAGATATATATTTGAAAGTATAACTACCGGTGTATTGTTTCATGGATTATACCTTGGTGGTTGTTGGTATGCTTTTCATGTAGGAGTTCCTGCAAGTGTTGTAGCTTTAATAGTTACTCTTCAGCCAATATTAACTAACTTATTATCAGGACCAATTTATAAAGAAGTAATAGGGTGGAGACAGTGGGTTGGTATTATATTTGGTTTTATTGGCTCTTTACTAGTGCTTGGGGTAGATTTTGGAGACGAGTTCCCAAAGGATGGACTTGTAACTTGTTTTATAGCTCTTGCTGCAATTACTACAGGAACTTTGTGGCAAAAAAAATTAAGTGGTAATGTTCCATTATCAGTTAATAATGGATTTCAAGCTTTTGGTGGCTGTGCTTTTAATTTAATTTTAATATTAACATTTGAAACTTCTTATATAAATTTTACAACAGGATTTTTATTAGGAATGACACATCAAATTATTCTTGTGTCATTTGGAGCCTTCACAATTTTAATGTTTTTAATAAAAGCAGGCTCAGTTAGTAAAACTTCAACATTATTTTTTCTTGTCCCACCTACAACTGCTGTGATGGCCTATTTATTTTTAGGAGAAAAATTATCTAATATTGATATAGCAGGATTTATACTTGCAACAATTGGCGTTTATATTGCAACTAGAAAGTAAGTGAAAATTTTAAAATTTATAAAAAAATTTTATCGACCTTTTGTGTTAACTTATCTTTTTTTTTCAATTGGGATAAGTTTTTATCCATCCTTTGAATTTTACTCGTTTAAAGGACAATTATTGATTTTAGCTGTATCTATATTTAACGGAGTACTAGGAGTTTATATTAAAAAATTATAAAACGTAAGGTTCTGGTCTAGCATTACTTTTTAAAACTCTTTCTACATCAAAAACACTTATATCTATTGATTGGTAGCTACCTGTTGTGATCAATTCAGTCAGAGCCCTTCCAATACCTGGTGCCTGCATTAAACCTCTTCCAGTGAAACCAGAGGCTAAATAAACATTGTCATATTTTGGATGTTTGCCTACAACTGCGTTGTTATCAAGTTTATTACAATCATAAAATCCTGCCCAACCACCGGTTAACTTTAGTTCTTCAAAGGCTGGAACTCTTTTTGCCAGAGCAGGCCAAACTAATTCTTCAAAATCATTCCATGCTGGTTCTAAATCTTTCGCATCAAATACAGATATGGGTGAACCTGCTAAGAACTCTTTACCCTCTGGTCTCCAATATACACCTGTTGTTAAATCTCCAGTTAGTGGCATATCAGGAAAATGTTTTGGACATTTAACTCGAAATACAGTGTGCTTTTGTGGTTCAACTGGAATATCTGATAACAATTCTTTAGTCCAACATCCTGCTGCTGAAATGATAGTTTTTGCATTTATCTCAGACAAATTTTTAACCTCACCTTTAAGAAACTCTGCGCCTAACTCAATTGCTTTACTTTTTAAAGCACTATGAAACATAAAAGGATCAATCCAACCTTCACTTTTATTATCAGTATATGTAGCTGTTTCTATACCTTCGTTATTTATATATGGAAAAATTTTATTTAATTCTGAACCTTTAATATTTTTTGTACCAGCATCACATTCTCTATGATTTTCCAAAGCTTTATATTGTTCCTCTGCATGTTCTGGTCCAAACATTAAAAGGTATCCATTAGGAACCATGCTTGCTGTTGGGTTTGGATTTTTTTTTGTTTTTAATAATTCTGGTATTTTAAAAATGAATTCTCTAGCAAACTTGCCTAAAAGTATATTTTCTTTTTGAAAAAATTGTCTTCTAAATCCACCTAAAGATAAAGGAAATGAGGCAGTCTTATATGTAGGGTCTCTCTCAATTACCTTAACTTTTCTACCTTCCATTGATAAAAAGTATGCAGTTGCAGCGCCTATTATACCTCCACCAACTATGACGACATCATCCATAAATTTTAATATATACTATTTTCTTTGCATTAACCATAAAGCATCTTGAGATAAAAAATAAATTTTTCCGTTAGAGGGATGCACTTGAATGTCTCTAATTCTTCCAATTTTATTTTTAAAAATAACCTCTTCTTTTACATTTGATAAGTCATCAAATATCAGTTTTCTTAAGGATTTATCTTTTAAAGAAGTGATTAAAGCATGACTATCCCACTCATTAAACTCGTCCCCTTTATAAATAGTTATTGCGCTAGTTGCTATTGAGGGTACCCAATATTGAATAGCTTTTGTAAATCCAGGTTTCCATTTTGGGCCAATTGGAATTCCAGAATAATTGGTTCCTCCCCATCCTAAAATTTTCCATCCATAATTTTCACCTTTTTTAACTTCTCCGAACCAATCTCCACCTTTTGCCCCATGATTACTCATGTAAACTTTTCCATCAAATTCAGAAAGTGCCATCCCTTGAGGATTCCTAATTCCAATTTGATAAATCTCTGGCAACCAATCTACCATACCCTCAAACTTTGGATTATCTTTTGGTATACTTCCATCTAAATGAATTCTTATAATACTACCTGGATGCTTTGAGGCGTCTTGTGCAATCATACCTTGTCCTCTCTCACCCGCAGAAGCAAATATAAAATTATCTTTGATAACTAATCTTGATCCAAAATGATAACCAGAGTCTATTGGGGGATTTGCTTGAAAAATATTTTTAAAGTTTAATTGTTTCCTATTAAATTCTGCTTTTGCAATAGAAGTGCTAGTTTTATATTCACCTCTATCTTCAGTATATGAAATCCAAATATTATTGTCTTTATGAATAATATCTAATAAGCCTCCTTGACCATGGACAACAAAGTTAAGTTGATGACTAATTTCTTGAACTTCTCTAGATAAAATATTTACAATTTTTATTTTGCCACTTTTTTCTGTAATTATTATTTCATTACTATTAATAAAAGAGGATCCCCAAGGTGAATCTAGGTTAACTAATTTTTCTAATTTAAAGTTTTGTGAATACGATTTTGAGGCAAATACGAAAAAAAGAATTAAAACGTATATTATTTTTTTCACTTTATGAAAGTTTTGATCTTCCACCATCAACTGCAATTATTTGACCCGTTACCCAGGAACTTTCCTCGGTAAGTAAAAATTTTGCTAAAGCTGCTCCATCTTTTCCCTCACCTAGTCTTTTAAGTGGATGGGCTTTAGCTATTCCTTGAGCAATTGCTGTATTTTTTAACATTGGTTGAGCTATCTTAGAATTAGTTAAACTTAGAGCAACACTATTAACTCTTATGTTTGGAGCAAATTCAGCTGCTAATGATACAGTTAGTCCCTCAATAGCCGCTTTGGTTGATGCTATTATTGAATGATTTGTAAAACCTCTTTGAGCTGCAACTGTTGAAAATAAAACAATTGAACCATTATTTTGTTTTAGGTTATCTTGATATCCTTTGATTAAATCCACCGCAGAATAAAAATTAAGTTTCATACATTTATTGAAATCATTCTCAGTTGCCATCTTTAAAGGCTTCAAATCTATAGATCCAACACAATATGCTACACCTTTGATTTCTGATATGTCTGATTTAATTGTATCCACGAACCCCTCGTGTAATACATCTGCAACAGTATAAGAAGAGTTCAATTTCTCAGCTAAATTTTTAAGTTGACTTTCATCTCTTCCAACTAAATGAATTTCTTTACCAGAAGAATACATTTGCTCTGCTAAATTGGATCCGATAGAACCTGTCGCACCGACAATTAGATATTTTTCTGACATATAATAATTAATGAAATTATTTTTTATACTTGGAAATCAGTTATTTCCATTAAAAAACCTCGACCGCTTCAAAAAAGACCACCTATTTTTTATGTCAGAAGACTACCAATTATGTACATATGAAAGACATCATAAATTAAAAATTCTACTATTTTTATCTTCAATGAGATCTTATGCGGATAAATTGAAGGAAAATAAATTTAAGCTTAATTACTCAAAAATTGATTCTACTGACTTTAAAAAGGAGTATACGAAGAAATTAGAAAAATTGTTAAAGATGAATAAGATTAAAGAAGTAACTAGTTTTGAAATAGAGGATAAATTTTTTGAAACAAAAATAAATAATTTTTTAAAAAAACAAAATATTCAGTGGAATATAATTCGATCGCCAATGTTTTTAGATAGTCGTGAAGATTTTAAAAAATATTTATCAAAAACAAAAAAACCCTTTATGGCAAAGTTTTATAAAGAAAAGCGAGAAAGATTAAACATTTTGTTAAACAAAGATGGCACACCAGAGGGAGGAAAATGGAGTTTTGATGAGGATAATAGAAAAAAACTGCCAAAAAATATCTTAATACCAAAATTTCCAGAAATTAAAGAAACTAAACATACAAAAAGTTTAAAACCAATTATTGAAAAATTATTTAGTAAACATCCAGGTGATACCAAAAAATTTTGGTTTGCAACTGAATATAAAGATATTTCAAAATTATTAGATTTTTTTATTAAAGATAAATTAAACCTATTTGGTGATTACGAAGATGCTGTTGATCAAAAAAATAATATTTTATTTCACAGTGCTCTTAGTCCGTATTTAAATCTAGGTTTAATAACCCCAGACATTATCATTCAAAAAATAATGACTTATCACCATAGTAAGAGTGTGAGACTAAATTCTTTAGAAGGTTATATAAGACAAATAATTGGTTGGAGAGAGTTTATGAGAGGAATATATCAAAATTATAGTAAAGAAATGGAAAGTGGAAATTTCTTTAAACATAATAGAAAAATGAAAGATACATTCTATGATGGCAGCACTGGTTTGGATCCTTTAGATCATGCAATTAAAAATGCTAGCAAATTTGGTTGGTCGCACCACATTGAAAGATTAATGATATTGTCAAATATTATGAATTTATGCGAAGTTGAACCAAAATCAGTTTATAAATGGTTCATGGAAATGTTTGTGGACTCATCTGATTGGGTTATGGTTCCAAATGTTTATGGAATGGGTTTGTTTAGTGATGGTGGAATTTTCGCAACTAAGCCTTATATCTGTGGATCAAGTTATTTTATGAAAATGATGGATTTTAAAAGGGGCAACTGGTGTAATGTTATGGATGGTCTTTATTGGCGTTTCATAGATAGAAATAGAAAATTTTTTTTGAAAAATCCAAGGTTGTCTATGATGGTAAGAATTTTTGATAAAATGAAAGAAGATAGAAAAAAATTAATATTATCAGAAGCAAACAAATTCATTAAAGATAATACTTATGGGAATTAAAGTTTATTTTAACGATTCTTGCAATATTTGTAGAATGGAAATAAATCATTATAAAAAAATTGCAAATAGTGATTTGGAGTGGATAGATATTACAAATAATGATGAGGCTATAAAAATAACATCTAAGTCGCAAAAAGAGTTGCTCAGAAGGTTGCATGTAATAAATGATGGTGAAGTTATTGGAGGTGCTAAAGCATTTATTATAATTTGGTCAAAAATACCAAAATATAAAATCCTATCTAAAATTTTTTCAATAAAACCCTTATTTATTATTTTTCATTATATATACGAAATTGCTGCATTTTTCTTATTTTTAAAAAACAGAAAACAATTAAATGAAAAAACAAAACCTACCAACTAAGGTATGCAAAGTTTGTAACAAGCCTTTTTCTTGGAGAAAAAAATGGAAACTTAATTGGGAAAAAGTTAAGTATTGCTCTAAGAGATGCGCCTCTAGTAATTAATTATTGTGTATTGCTTTTTCTAGGATCTTTAAGTGATTTTAAGATTTTTGATAGCCCTGTTATTTTTAAACTATAATAAATTACATAAATTAAAGTTAGTCCTAAAGCCATGGTAGATAGAAACACAAAGATGGCTGTCAAAATTTTTTCTTGGAACCAGTTCTCTACTCCAGAGTTAGAATAATAAAGAATATTCCAAAACGCGACGAAAATTAACTCATATATGATTATAATTTTGAACATATGGTTGATATAGTTCTCAATATAATTAATACTATTCAATTCTTGTCGCATGTCGATAAAAATTTATGAGATAAAACAAAGAAAATAGATGAAAAAAGTAATTTGGATAACTGGTGGTAGCAGTGGAATAGGAAAAGCAGTTGCATTAAAGTTTGCAAATAAAGGATGGCAGGTAATTATATCATCAAGACGTGAGGAAGTCTTAAAAGATATTTCAGATAAAAATGAAAATATTGATTATTTGAAATTAGATATTGTTGATTATGAAGCATGTAATTCAGTTTTTAAAACAATCGTGGAGAAATACAATAAGGTTGATATTTGTTTTTTTTCTACTGCAATTTATGAGCCTGAAAAAGAGAAGGATTTTGATCTTCAGAATATAATTGATGTTACAAATGTCAATTATATTGGAACCATAAACTGTATTAAAGCTGTTGAAAAATATTACAAAGAAAAAAGGCAAGGAGTTATATCTATTGTATCTTCTACTGCAGGATACAGAGGATTGCCAAATTCAACTGCCTATGGGCCTGCAAAAGCAGCTCTTATTAATTTAGCAGAAAGTTTATATCTTGATTTTCAAAGATATGATGTTCGCGTATGTCTAGTCAGCCCTGGATTTATCAAAACAAGACTTACAGATAAAAACACATTTAAAATGCCATTTTTAAAAACCACACAATATGCGGCTGAACAGATTTATGATGGTTTAATAAATAAAAATTCATTTGAAATAGCTTTTCCTAGAAGTTTATTTTTAATATTAAAATTTTTTAAGATTTTGCCAAATGGGATATACTTATATTTGATAAGAAAAATGACGAAGCTTCAAAAAAAATAAATTTAATCTTTTACAAACATCACAGTTAATTCTGCAACTTTAATACCAAACTTTGTCATTTTTGCTCTATTAATTGCGACTCTTTCATCTTGCATAAAGATCCAATCATCAAAAGTTATTTTCATTTCTCTTCCTTTTACAGGAACTAACAGTACATATTCAAACTTAAATGCAGGACCATAAGAAAAACCCTTTGCAGTTCCAACTACATCTCCAGCAGTGCCTTCATAGTTATGTTCATCGATTTTATTGATTGTCCATTGCCTATTTTGAATTTCTCCATCGTTCCAAACAAATTTTTCGTCAAGTATTAATTGTTTTCCATCCCACTTTCCATCTAGGTCTGCAGAAAATTGTCTTGTCACTTTACCTGATCTATTTTGTAAAATTCCCCATGCTTTTACATTTCCAGATAAATACTCTTCTATTATTAATCTAGGTTTTTGGTTTTTGAAATCTTCTGGTTTCATTGCTTGGTTTGATGAACAACTTGTAATCAATACTGAGATTATTATCAATAATAAATATTTTATTTTCATAGTATTATTTATTTTTGAAGAGCAAATTGGATTAAGTCTATATTTTTTGATTTAAAACCTGCTTCACAATAAGATAAATAAAAATTCCACATTCTTTTAAAAGTATTGTCAAAGCCTTGGGATGAAATTTGTTCCCATTTTTCTAAGAACTCTTCTCTCCAAATATTTAGTGTATTTGAGTAATGATCACCATATGAATTACAATTCTCAAACTTAAGTCCAGATTGATTTGCTAGTTTTACTAACTCATTTTTACTAGGTAAAAAACCACCAGGAAAAATATATTTTTGGATAAAATCAGTTTTACTTTTATATCTATCATAGATGGAGTCATCTATAGTAATTGATTGTATAGCTGCTGTTCCTCCATCAACTAAGTTTTCTTTGATAGTATTAAAATAGTTTTTTAAATAACTCTGCCCTACTGCTTCTATCATTTCTATAGAGGCTATTGAATTATAATTATTTTTAACATCTCTAAAATCTAACATTTGTATATTTATTTTTTCATTCAAGCCCTCTTTGTGAATTCTTTCTTTTGAATATTCGTATTGTTTTTTGGAGATTGTTATACAATCTAACTTTACGTCATAATTTTTTCCAATATATTCGGCAAATCCTCCCCAGCCACAGCCAATCTCAAGCATCTTATCACCTGATTTAGGCTTAACAAGACTCGAGAGTTTTTTATATTTATTTAACTGAGCTTTTTCCAAATCATTACTATCGTCAAAAATTGCGCTTGAATAAGTTAGGGTTTTATCAAGCCATAATGAGAAAAATTCATTCCCTAAATCATAATGTTTTCTAATATTTTCTTTACTCCTAGATTTATTATTTTTAATAAACAAACCTTTAATTTTATTAAATATTGAAAGATCGAAAGAGCCAGAAAATTTATGAACTATTTTTATATTTTTTGCCGCAAGCTCTATAAGATTAGTTAAATTATTTGTCTCAAAATAATTATCCATATATGCTTCTGCCAGACCTACACTTCCATTTTTGATAATTTTAAAAGTTAACCCTGGTTTATTTATTTTTAGATTAGCATTTAATTTTTCATTACAATTTCCAAAGGTATATTCTTTTCCATCATGGTTTATTATTTTTAAATTTCCATGTTTAATAAATTTTAGTGAGTTAAAGACAATTTTGTCTGATAATTTATTCAAATTCACTTTTTTCTACCGAACTATTATTTTTAATATTTATTTTTTTTTTAATAAACTTTATTCCTTTTAACCATAGTTTAAATGCCTCATAGTGGATTGCGACAATAACTTTAAATGTCATCAAGGGGTGAAAAATATAGGAAACGAATAGATTTTTATTACTAAATTCTTTTGCGGTACCGTCTTGGGATGCGAATAAAAGTTTACCGTCATTATCAGATTGGTCAATTATAACTGATATTTTGTCTGAGGGTTTATTTACTCTAAATTTGTAACTACACTCCATATCTATGAAAGGCGATACATGAAATTTTTTTACACAACTATTTCTTAAAGTTTCATTATCTTCAGCTTTGAAAATGTATGTGTGTTGTTCACCAAATGTATTTTTAACCTCATAAAATAAAGAGATTATCTTATCGTACTTATCATATATAAAGAAAACACTTAGAGGATTAAATACATAACCCAATATTCTTGGATAACAGAATAATTTGATTTTAACGTCTTTATTGTCGATACCAATATTTTCTAGTTTTTTTTTTACCCAGTTTTTTAAAGAGGTACCATCTCTATCCCCATGGTCTTTATCAAAAAAACTAATGATATTGAATTTATTATATGAAAATATTTTAATTTTATCTTCAATTTCATTTAAATCATCTAAGTCTATTAGTAATGAAAAAACCCTATATTTGAAATAATGATTTTTAGGTTTAAATCGTCTATGTATTACTTTTCCTACGTATATCTTAGAGTTTTTAAGCATTTATATACTTAATCATATCTATTGATGATTTTATACCATCTTCATGAAATCCATATCCAAAATAACTACCACAAAATAAAATATTACTTTTATTTTGAATTAGGTGAAGATCTTTCTGGCTATTGATTGCATTTTGATCAAAGTAAGGGTGTGTAAATATAACTTTTCGGATTATCTTATCTTCGGGTATCTCTAAATAAGGATTTAATGTTAAAAAAATATTTTTATTTATATTCAAATTTTGTAATAGGTTTAACCAATAAGTAATCGAATTTTTTTCACTATTCTCAGATTCAATCGAGGAATTCCATGAACACCAAGCACTTTTATTATTTGGCATATAACTTATATCCTCATGGACTATAGCCTCATTTGTTTTATATTTAAAATTACTTAAGATCTTATTTTCTATTTCTTCAGGATTTTCAATTAAAGAGAGAGCTTGATTAGCATGAGTGGCCAATACGACTTTATCGTAAGTAAAATATTCATTTTTATCTCCATAATAAACCTGAACTCCTGATCCAATTCTTTTAATTTTATTAATATTATAATTTTTATAATATTCTCCACTGATTTTACTAAGAATTTTATCTACATATGTTCTACTTCTTTTGGAAACTGTAAACCATTGTGGTCGATCTTTTAATTTGAATAATCCATGATTTTGAAAAAATTTAAAAAAAAATTTCAATGGCATTTGTTTTGCCTCGTAAGGGGGCATTGACCATATAGCTGATACCATAGGAATAATATGAAATTTGATAAAGTACTCTGACAATTTTAAATTGTCTAAATAGCTGCCTAAAGTAATATTTTCGTTAATTGGATCTTGGTTTTCACTTTGTTTATAAAAACTGATTATAGTAAAAAACATCTTCAAAAATTTTATATTTAACAAGTTTGATTTATTGCTAAAAATTCCAGAAAGACCTTTTCCACAATATTCTATATTTGAGTCTCTAACGGATACTGAGAATGACATATTGCTTCTTTCGATAGCAATATCATTTTCTTGAAAAAAATTTATTAAATTTGGATAAGTTTTTTTATTAAATACAATAAAGCCTATATCAACAGGGACTATATTATCTCCGACATTAACATCAATAGTATGAGAATGACCTCCAAAATGGTCTTCTTTCTCAAATAGATCTACTTTATATTTTTTAGATAAACTGTACGCTGCACTTAGACCTGATATACCAGAGCCTATAATAGCAAATTTCATTATTGAGGATTATATTTATTTTCTTTTGTAAAGGATGAGACAAATTGTAGAAAAACTGCAAGAATTATAATGCTTCCTCCTATTAATACGTAGAATGAAGGGTTTTCATTTACAAATAGCCAAGCCCAAAGAGGACCAAGTATCGCCTCTGTAAGCATTATTATGCCAACCATAGCTGATAGAGTTTTTCTAGCACCAATTGTTATAAAAATAAAGCCAAGTCCTATTTGAAATGTCCCAGACAAAAATGCCAAAAACATATCATTTAAAGATATAGAAATTTTTGTTGAAGCTAAAAAACCTATTATCATTGCGACTATTCCAGCAACTAATTGTAGGGGCACCATATCTACATGAGGATATCTTCTTACAATTAAAATTAGAGATGCAAAGGTAATTGGCATTACAAAGGCAACGATATTTCCAGACATTTGTCCACTTGATAGAGTATTTCCTAGCATTAAAATTAATCCAGAAATTGCTAAAATGATAGAAGCTAAAGTAATTTTTGAAATTTTTTCTTTTAAAAAAAAATATCCAAATATCGCTAAGAAAATTGTTTGTGTTTGTATTATGAAGTTTGTATTTGCAACAGTAGTATTATACATAGCAAAAACGTAACTGCTAAATCCAATGCCTAATATAATTCCACCAATTAAGCCAGGAATTCCCGATACATAAATTTTTTTAAATACCTCTTTTTTGTAAGTTGCAATTAAAAAAATAGTTACAACAATTATAAAAAAAACCTGTCTCCAAAATAAGATTTGCCATAAAGTTGATCCTTCAAATGATTTAACTATCAACCCACCAAAACTAAGACAAAATGCACCAAAAAAGATTAATAATGGACCTGGTATCTTTGAAATAAAATTCATTTAATATTGGAAATCAAATTTTGAGTTTCCATCTCATACAACTTAAAAATAGTTTCTGCATCTTTTAAATTAATTTCTTTAAATTTAATTTTTGATCCTGGAGGTATTTGTACTAGTTTGTCATAATCAGCGCTTATTACAACTCCGATCTTAGGGTAACCACCTATGGTTCCATGATCAGATAGCATAATTATTGGATCTCCATCTGCTGTGATTTGGATAACACCCTTCACTAATCCTTCTGACTTTATATTTGTATTTTTAATATTACTAATCTTAGGTCCTTTAAGTCTTATACCCATACGGTCACTTAATTTGGTTACATTAAATTCATCACTAAAAAATGAATCTATTGCATCCTTTGAAAAATAATCAAAATGAGGTCCTTTTATTATTCTAATATTTTCAATTTTAGAGTTTAGGTATTCTATTTTATTTTTTGGCAGGATTTTTTTTATATTTTTTAAATGAATTATTTGTCCTTTCTTAAGTTTTTCCCCACTATTAGCGCCAATTTTAGCCTTAGTATTAGTAGAACAACTATTTAAATAATAATCTACCTCAAATGTGCCTCCAATAGATAAATAACCATATACTGATCGATTGGTAGACAGTATATCTAAGCAATCATTATTCTCTAAAATAATATTTTCGTAACAACTAAATTCTAAATTTTTGTTTTTTCTTATAATTTTAAAATTAACATCTCCAGTAACATTGATGGAGATATTTTCTCCTGTATATTTCAATTTTGGACCTTGATATGCAAATTCAACAACCGGATTATTTATTTCATTGTTTGAAATGGTATTTGCTAATAAAAAATTCCTATTATCCATTGCTCCACTAAAAGGTATGCCTATATGATAAAAATTATTTCTACCGTTATCTTGAAATGTAGAATTGATACCTGGTCGTAATACCTCAAAATAATTTTTATTCATATTTTTTTTCATACTCTAGTTTAGAAATTGGATAAAATGATATTGTATCACCTGGATTAATTAGATTTGGCTCAGTATTTTTTTTATTATCAAAAATATCAACTGGTGTTTTGCCAATTATATTCCAACCACCTGGACTTTCAAAAGTATAAATATTACAAAATTGCTCTGTTATACCTATGGAATTTTTTGGGACCTTAACTCTTGGTGTTTCTAAACGCTTTGCAAAAAGAGATTTATCCATATCTCCCAAGAATGGCATGCCCGCAATAAAACCTGTCATATAACAATAATAATTTTTTGAAAAGAATGTTTCATAAATTTTTGCTTCATTTATCTTTAATAATTTTTGTAAACGTTTTATATCTAGTGCAAATTCCTCTGCACAACAAACTGGGATTTTAATTAGATTATTTTTTGAATTATTATTTTTTTTTAACTCAAGATTTTCAACTTGTTTTTTTAATTTAGCAAAACTCGTAAGTTTTAAATCGAAACTAATTACTAGTTTATTATAACTAGGTGTAATATTTGTAATACCTAAAAAATTACTATCTCTTAAATTATTAAAATAATTTATAACATTTCTGTTAATTTCTTTATTTACCTCAGTACCAAAGTCACAGTACAATGCTGCGTCACCAAGATTTGATATATTTTTAATCATGCCATGTTATACTTTAAGCTTTATAGTATGGAAATTAATTTAAATTGTGATTTAGGTGAAAAATCAAAGCATCATTCAAATGAGAATGATCCTGATTTACTCAAAATAGTAAATTCTGCAAATGTGGCTTGTGGGTACCACGCTGGAGATGAGGAAACTATGAGAGAAGTTGTAGAGATTTCAAAGCAAAATAATGTAAGTATTGGTGCACATCCATCTTTCAATGATCCAGAAAACTTTGGAAGAAAACGGATTAATCTTAGTGCTGATGAAATTTCTAAGCTTTTAATAGATCAATATGAAATTTTGCAAAATATTGCCATTGAATTAGATGATAAGGTTTCTCATATTAAACCACATGGAGCCTTAAATAATATGGCTTGTGAGGACCTTGAACTAGCAACAATTTTGGCAAAAACTATTTATAGTATTGATAAAGATATAATTTATTTAGTACCAACAGGTTCAAAAATGGAAATTGCAGCTAAAAAATTAAATATGAAAATTGCATGTGAAATTTTTGCAGATAGAAATTATGAAGACGATGGAACACTTGTGTCAAGAGGTAAGGACCATGCCCTAATAACCGATCCTGAGCGAGCTAAAGAGCATGTATTCAATATGGTGAAAAACCAAACTCTTAATTGTCACAGTGGAAAACAAATACCTTGTGAAATCGATTCAATTTGCATACATGGAGATAACATAAGTTCTCTCTCGACTGCAAAACAGGTAAGAGAAAACTTAATAAAAAATAATTTAGAATTAAAGCCTCTAAATAAAATGAAAAAATTTATATAATTATGATTAAAAAACTATTTACTTTTCTCATATTCTTTTTTTTGACTGTTGAGACTTTTGCTGCTGGAACAAGTTCATCAGATAAAAAGCCGAGCTATAAAAATGCTGTAAAAATAATTGAAGCAGCTAAGAAATATGAATCCAAAAATAAAATGGATAAAGCATTAAAAAGATATGAAAAAGCTCAAAAAATTTTATTAAAACTCGACAAAGAAAAGCCCTTACAAGCTGATACACTAAATTACCTGGGTTTTACAACTAGAAAACTTGGGGACTTTGAAGCAGGAGAAAAATATTATTTGTTAGGTTTGCAAGTCGATCCAAAGCATGTTGGTATAAATGAATACTTAGGTGAATTATATGTTGTGACCAACAGAATTGATTTAGCAAAAGAAAGATTGGAAATTTTGAAAAGCTGTAATTGTGAGGAGTATCAAGAGTTAAAAGAAATTATTGAAGGAACCAAAAAATCAAAATACTAATTGATATTTTGAATCATTTGTTCGGGCATCCATAAAGCTATTTGTGGGAACAGTACAATCAATAGGACTGCAAAAATCATTAATAAAAATAACGGGAAGGCACTTTTTGCTATGAACCCCATATCTTTGTTTGCCATTCCTTGGAGAACAAATAGATTAAAACCAACAGGTGGTGTAATTTGAGCCATTTCTACAACAATAACTAAAAATATTCCAAACCAAATCATATCAAAGCCTGCCTGCCTTATCATTGGTTCAATTATTGCCATTGTAAGCACAACTGCAGAAATTCCATCAAGAAACATCCCAAGAATTATGTAAAAAATCATTAATACAAATATTAATACATAAGGTGATAACTCCATATTCTGTATCCACAATGCAAGATTTCTTGGCAAACCTGTAAATCCCATAGCAAGTGACAAGAAAGTTGCCCCAGCTAAAATAAATGCAATCATACATGAAGTTTTAGTTGCTCCAAGCAATGAGTCTTTAAATGTTTTTAAGGTTAAACTCTTTTGAAAATAAGAGAGAATTAAAGCTCCCACAACACCTAAAGATGCAGCCTCGGTTGCTGTTGCTATACCTGTATATATTGAACCTATTACCCCAAGTATTAATAAAATAACTGGAATTAATTGTTTGGATTTACCTAGTTTATTAAAAAATGAAAAATTTTCATAATTAGTTGGCATTTTATTTTTATTTAATAAAGACCAAACAATTACATAGCCCATAAAGATTAGAGCAATCATTATCCCTGGAATTATTCCAGCTATAAAAAGTTTTGCAATTGATTCTTGAACAGTTACACCATAAATAATTAAAATTATTGAGGGTGGAATTAAAAGACCTAATGTTCCTGAACCTGCCAAACTTCCAAGCAAAATTTTTTCAGGATATTTTCTTTTTCTTAGTTCTGGAATTGACATTTTTCCAACTGTAGCAACTGTTGCAGCAGATGACCCTGAGATAGCGGCAAACAAGGCACAACCAACAACATTTACGTGAATTAAACCCCCAGGTAACTTCTGAAGCCATGGTGCTAATCCCTCAAATAAATTTTCTGATAATTTAGTTCTAAAAAGAATTTCACCCATCCACACAAATAATGGTAATGCTGTTAGTGTCCACGATGATGAAGCTCCCCATATTGTTGTAGCCATCGCATCTCCTACTGGTCTAGAAGTGAATAAAATCATACCTATTGAAGATACCCCAACCATACTGATGGCTACCCATATCCCAGATCCTAAAAAAAACAGTAAAACACTAATAAAAAAAAATGCTAATAAAATTTCAATCATATTTGTTAACTATTCTTAAAATTAATTGATGGAACACACATATAAAAAATAACAATGAACCAATTGCTACACTTGATTGAGGTATCCAAATTAAAATTTCGTCAGCACCTTCACTTCTTTCTTGAAACTCATAAGATATCTTTAACATTTTAAGAAAATAAAATGCCATATATCCCGAAAAAATAGATGCAATGATTAAACTCCAAATTTCTAGAAACTTTTTTCTTAGATCAGTAGCTTTTTCTAAAAATAATGTGATCCTTATATGACCGCCATTTACAAAAGTGTATGAAAGTGCAAAAAATGAGGAAGCGGCCATACAGTAACCAGAATATTCGGCTAAACCTCTTATATAAAAACCAAACATTCTTGAGGCAATTCCAGTTAAAATAAAAGCTGCTATTAAAATTAAAAAAAACGCAGCAATATATCCTGAGAAATTATAAAGATTATTTAAAGATTTATTAATTTTTTGTAACATAAAAAAGGCCGTTTTTTTAAACGGCCTTTCTCATTATATTAATTTTATTTGTAGGCAGCAAGTACGCTAGCTCCTGTTTTGCCAGCCTTTTTCTTCCATTCCTTTGCCATTTTTTTTCCAACTTTTTGGAAATGTTTTTCTAAATCAGCGTTTACTTTGCCTACTGTCATTCCTGCAGCAGCTAAAGCTTTTTTATCCTCAATATTTCCAACTCTAGAAAGCATCCAACCTTTTTCTTCTGCAGCAGTTGCTTCTTTCATTATTAATTTTTGAGTATCTGCATCTAGTTTGTTCCAAGATCCTCTATGAGCAACTACCATATTTTTTGGAAACCAAGCAGCTATATCATAGAAATATTTTACTCCGTTCTCCCAAATTTTACTATTTTTTCCAGTAGTTGGCGAAGTAATCATGCTCTCGACTGCTCCAGTTGAAAATGCTTGACTTATTTCTGCAGCTTCAATTTTTGTTGGAGCCATACCAGTAAGCTCAGCAATTCTAATTGTTGCTGAATTATAAGCTCTAAATTTTAAACCTTGTAAATCTGAAACACTGTTAATCTCGTTTTTACTATACAAACCTTGTGCAGGCCATGGCACAGCATACAAAAATACCAATCCTTTTTGGCTCAAGCTTTCTATGATTGCTGGTTTCGATGCTTGGTAAAGTTTCATAGCATCATCATATGATGTTGCTAAGAATGGTTGTGAATCAATTTCAAGAATAGGATCTACTTTTCCAAGAGCTGACATAAATCTCTCTCCCATTTGAGCTTGACCAGTTCTAACTGCTCTAAAGATTTCTCCACCTTTAAATAATGATCCTCCAGGATGAGTTACAATAGTTAATTTACCTCCACTTTTTTCTGAAACGTTTTTAGCAAATTCTGCAGCGTTAGCTGAATGAAAATTGCTTGCACCATAAGCTAAAGCCATATCCCACTTCTCAGCAGCATTTACGTTAGCGGTTAACAAAACAGAAAACAAAATAGAAATTAAAGTTTTTAAATTTTTCATTAATCCTCCTTATTTTTAAAAAATACATCTGATTATGTATTATTTGTTAAATCAATAGAAAATTTTCTATGTTTTATTGAAAAATATGAAAATACTACTATTATACAGTTACCTTGATCGAAGAAGCCCTTATTTTACTACAAATTATATTTATAAATATAATTTTAACTGCTGATAATGCTATAATAATTGGCCTTATCGCATCTAATTTTGTCCCTAAAAATAGGAAAAAAATTATATTTTGGGGAGTGGTCGGGGCTTTAGTCTTTAAAGTTTTATTTGCAGTATTTGCAACATATTTATTCAAATTTTACTTTATAAAAATTCTAGGAGGTTTGTTGTTAATTTGGATAGTTAACGATTTAAGAAAAGATCTTTTACAAGTTCAAAAGCAAACTAAATCACCTACAAAAAAATCTTTAGAACCATCATTTGCTAAGGGTATGTATAAAGTACTTTTTGCAGATATTACAATCAGTTTCGATAATGTTATAGGTGTTGTTGGGGCTTCTAAGGGTAACTTTGGATTCATGATTTTTGGTTTAATTTTATCTGTGGTACTTACAGGTGCAATGGCCACTTATTTAGCTAATTACGTACAGAAACATTTATGGATCGTCTACGTTGGAATGGCATTTATTCTTATACTAGCAATACAACTTATTATTGGGGGACTTGTAGACTTAGAAATTTTAAAGATAAACGAAGAGTTTAAAAAATATTTTTAATAAGAATATTTAATTGATGGGTATGACCCTTTCTTAACATCTAATTTAAATTTTTTAACTGCTTTCCTTACGTTACTTTTCAAATCAGCATATTTTTTTACAAATTTTATTTTATTATCTGTTAGTCCTAATAAATCATCTGTAACTAAAATCTGACCATCACAAAAATTTGATGAACCTATTCCTATTGTAGGAATGTTAATTGACTCCGTAATTTTTTTTGAAACTTTTTTTTCTATACATTCTAAAACAATTGCAAATACTCCAGCATCTTCTAAAGATTTTGAATCTTTTAACAAATTTTTTTTTTCTATATCTGTTTTGCCTTTATATCTAAATTTTCCTCTTACAGATTGTGGTGTTATACCTATATGACCCATTACAGGAATTTTATATTTTATTAAATGTTTAATGATTTCTATAATTTTTCCCCCTCCTTCTAATTTTATGCCATCACATTTTGTTTCTTTCATTACTTTTTTACAATTCTTAAGTGCTTGAGATTTATTTTTGTATGTATTGAAAGGCATATCTACAATCAATAAACTTTTTTTAACTCCTTTTCTTACACTCTTGGAGTGCTCAATCATCATTGATAAATTTACTTTTCTTGTCGTTTCAAAATTATATAAAACTGAACCCAGAGAGTCCCCAACAAGTATTAAATCTGTGAAGTTATCAATCTCTTCAGCTATATTTTTTGAATAAGCAGTTAAACAAACAATTTTTGACTTATTTTTTTTTTTAAGAACTAGCCTACTCATTTTTGTAAGCATAAATACCTGGTTACCAAGTGCCCGTATTTTCCATAGATTTCCAAGGTTCTATAGGTTCTAAGTTTCCTTCTTGAAGAATTTCAACTGATATTTTATCAGGAGATCTAACAAAAGCCATATGACCATCTCTAGGAGGTCTGTTTATTGTATAACCCATATCTTTTAATCTCTGACAAGTTTCATAAATATTTTCAACTCTGTAAGCTAAATGTCCAAAATTTCTAGATCCATCACCTAAATTATCTCCGTCCCAGTTATAAGTTAATTCAATTTCAGCATTTTCGTCATTTGGGGCTGCAAGGAAAACTAATGTGTATCTTCCCTTTTCATTCTCCATTCTTTTTGTTTCTTTTAGACCTAAACCATCACAAAAAAATTTTAGTGAGTCTTCAATATTTGAGACTCTGATCATTGTATGTAAATATTTCATATGATTTACTTATATAGTCTTATTATTCCAATTCAATAGTACTTGGTGGCTTTGAAGTAACATCATAAACTACTCTATTAATACCTCTTATATTATTTACAATTTGATTGGATATTGACTGCATGAAAGATTTATTAAATTGAAAGAAATCTGCTGTCATTCCATCTTCTGAGGTGATTGCCCTTAGTAAACAAAGATATTCATAAGTTCTATTATCTCCCATAACGCCAACAGTCTTAACTGGAAGTAAGGCAGCATAGGCCTGCCAAATCTTATCATATAGATTATTATCTTTCAAAGATTTGATAAAGTAATCATCTGCCTCTTTTAAAATTTTTATTTTTTCTTTGGTGATTATACCAGGCATTCTTATTGCAAGACCTGGTCCAGGAAATGGATGCCTAGATATAATTTCATTACTTAATCCAAGTTCTAATCCAAGTTTTCTAACCTCATCTTTAAAAAGATATTTTAATGGCTCTACTAATTTAAGTTTCATTTTTTTTGGCAATCCCCCTACATTATGGTGAGATTTAATTTTTGATGTTTGGCTACCTGTAACAGATTTACTTTCAATTAAATCAGGATACAAAGTTCCTTGGGCTAAGAATTTTACATTTTTAATTTTATTTGAATATTTTTCAAAAATTTTAATAAAAAGATTTCCTATTATTTTTCTTTTTTTTTCTGGATCAGAAATATTTTTTAATTTAGATAAAAATAAATTTTCCGCATTTACATAGATTAGATTAATTTTAAATCTCTTCTTAAATGTGTTTACAACTTGTTTTTCTTCATCTTTCCTAAGAAAACCAGTATTAACAAATATACATGTTAATTTTTTCCCTATGGCATTTGACAGTAATTTAGCAACTACACTGCTATCAACACCCCCAGATAGTGCACAAATAACCTTTGAATTTCCTACGCTATTTCTTACTTCATTTATTAATTTTTTTTTCTGGTCTTTTGAAGACCAATTTTTAGCTAATTTACATATAGAAAATATAAAATTTTTAAGTATTAACTTTCCTTTGATAGTATGGCTTACTTCTGGGTGAAATTGGATTCCAAACATTTTTTTTTCTTCATTTTCAATAATACACATTTTAGAATTTATACTTTGTGCAATTATTTTAAAATTTTTTGGTAGTTTTGTTACTTGATCTGCATGGCTCATCCATACATTATTTTTTCCCTTAGAAAAAAAATCTTTAGTTAACTTGCTTTTTCTAGTTTCTTTTACTTCAGCAAGCCCAAATTCTCTATGTTTAGAACTTCTTACACTTCCTCCCATTGCTTTTGAAATAATTTGATGACCAAAACATATGCCTAATACAGGTACTCCTAGTTTAAGAATTTTATTATTAAATTTTACTTTTTTACTCTCGTAGACATTTAAAGGACCACCAGATAAAACTATTCCTTTAATATTTTTTTCAAACTTTGTGAATTTTTCTATTTTTTTGTGACTTACTATCTCACAATAAATACCCAGTTCTCTGATTTTTCTTGCAATTAACTGTGTAAATTGGGAACCAAAGTCTACAATTAGTATTTTATTGAGAGTATCCTCAAGACGCATCTTTTCTTTCAAAATCTTTTAAACGACTTTCAATTGAAGCAATGTTTTCACACATATTTACACAAATTTTCTTAAAATCTTTACTCAATTCATCTGCTTTTGAAAAATTTGATCTTTCTAACTCCATATCAATTAAAAGGAACATTGCCTCTTCATTCTTAGGGTCTAAAAGTAAAGTAGTTTTTATATTCTTTTCTTCTTGTCTTTTATCTTCTTCAATTTTAAAAATTTTAGCTAAATAAAGATAAGATGCTGCATCTTTTGGATTATAGACTATATTTCTATGAAATAAAAACTTTGAATCTTCATATTTTTTTTTATCGAATAAATCCTTGGCTTCGTTAAAAAAATTATTTTCATTCGCCTTCGCAAAAAGATTAAATAAAATAAATGTAAAAATTAAAATTAAGTATTTCATAGTTATTTTTTAACAACATCTATATTATGTACCATACTTTCATAAAAACCTGCTTTAGTAATTTTTATAAATTTTGGTTTTTTTCTTAAATCAATTACCTTCTTAGCTCCCATATAACCCATTGAAGATTTTAAGCCTCCAACTAAGTTGTAAATTATTTTACCCACTTTACCTTTGTACTTAATATATCCCTCCACACCTTCCGCTACATATTTTGATGTATCTTTTTGTTTCATTTGAAAATATCTGTCTGCTGATCCTTTATTCATTGCGCCTATTGAACCCATACCCCTAAAATATTTATATAATTTACCTTTTTTCTTTATTTTTTTTCCAGGTGCTTCGTCTGTACCTGCAAATAATGAACCAATCATAACTGCATCTGCACCAGCTGCCAATGCTTTAGCAATATCACCAGAAAATTTTATACCTCCGTCAGCAATTAATCCTGTTTTACTTTTCCCAATTCCCTTTTTAACATTTAATATAGCACTTAATTGTGGAACTCCTATTCCTGCTACAAGTCTTGTTGTACAAATAGATCCTGGGCCTATTCCTACTTTTATAATATCAACACCTAATCCAACCAAAAACTTTGCAGCTTCTTCTGTAGCTATATTTCCAGCACAAATTGCTGTTTTTTTAGGACGTATTTTTTTTATTTTTTTAATTATATCTCCTACTTTTTTGGTATGTCCATGTGCTGTGTCAATTACTATTATATCTAATTTCTCTTTTAATATTTTTTCAGCTCTCTTTAATTCTTTTTCGCTTGCACCAACTGCTGCACCTACTAATATTTTTTTTGATTTTACTTTTCGAATTTCTTTAATCTGTTCTTCGATATTTAAATTTCTATGAATTATTCCTAATCCCCCAGATCTCCCCATAGCAATCCCCATTGAAGACTCTGTAACAGTATCCATTGCAGATGACAAAAGTGGTATTTTTATCTTTAAACTTTCTGTTAAATTTATAGAGGTGTTTACTTCACTGGGGAGAATTGCTGAGTAATTTGGCGCTAAAGTAACGTCATCAAATGTTAAAGCTTCTTTAATAGTTTCCATGTCCCTATATAAATGATTCTTGAAAAAATAAAAGGATAACTATCTCAAATTTCTACAAATTATAAAATTTTCTTTAGAGTCTTTTCTGCTTGAGGGTGGCTTGAAAATATCAACATCTTTAAAAGATTTTTTACCTAATGCGACAATCTCGTTAAAAGATGATCCCATAAAAAGTTTAGAAATAAAATTTCCTTTTTTATTAAGTAATTCAATCGCAAAATTCATCGCGTCTATGCATAATTCTCCTGTAACTAGTGAGTCTACACTTTTATTACCTGTGGTGTTAACTGCCATATCTGAGATTATAAGATCTACTTTCTTTCCAAAATAATTTTTGATATTTTTTTTTTGCTGCTCTTCGGTAAAATCCCCTTTTATATGTACTAAATTCTTAATTGGCTCAATATCCTTTAAATCAATTGAAATTATTTTAGAGTTACTAAAATTTCTTGATATATACTGAGACCAACTACCAGGGGCTGCACCAAGATCTATAACTAGGATATTATTTTTGATTATTTTAAACTTATCGTTTATTTCTTGCAATTTGTATACAGCTCTTGACCTATAACCTTCCAATTTTGATTTTTTGACATAAATATCTCTTTTTTGCTTAATGATCCAATTCTTAGAAAATTTATTCTTTTTCAACTAATTCTCAAATCTTAATGATTTTTCAATTATGTCTCCATCCAATGTTTTAATTTTGGATATATAATTTTTATTATTCCTTATATTATCATTATTTTTTCCTGCTAAATGTATAATTCCTATTTCGTGGTTTGGTAAATATGGTTCAACAAAAGTATTTTGTTTTTTGTCAAATTTGATAGCATCTATAAGTGTCCAATTGCAATAAGCAGGTAGAATTTCTACATCTAATTTATCTGAATATATTGTAATATTCATCGCTATTTGCTCTGAACCCCAAATTTTTCCAGAGGACAATGCTTTTTTTAAATTTTTTTGCCAAATTTCCCAATGAGGAGCACTTTCTTCCAAGCAAAATAATCCAATATTTAAATGGGGTTTGAGTGCAACTTCTCTTGAAACTTTTTCTGAAAATCCAGATGACTTCGCATGTTTGTAATTTTGTGATTTTATTCTTGCAAAGCTACCCCATACCCAATCTGCTCTTAAAACTCTTCCATAGGATCTATCTGCTGATGTTGCTATTGCTAATTTTTTATTCTCACACCCTTTCAAATAAAGATCGATTGCATACCAAGAGTTTACCCACGCATCTGCATCTATCCATAAATATTTTTTATATCCAGGAAAATAATTTGGCAAGAATGCTCTGGATACCTGGCTTTTCAACCACTCTCTTCCTTTTATCTTAAAATTTGGAACTTCTATATCCCACTCAGCCTTTTTGATTTGAAATACTTTTTTTTCTAGTACTTTAATTTGTTCATCAGTTAATCCTGCGTCCATAATGCAAATATCTACTGTTTTGCTTTGTTCAAATCTATTAATTGAGTCAATTAATTCGTTAAGAAGATTGAAATAATTTGAATCTGCTAATGAAATTATTGTATTTTCCTTCATTTATAACACATCTTCATGATGATCAGTGTCATCTGTGATGGCTTTTACATTCTTTTTAATCATAAGATAATGCATTGAACTTATTGGTACCATTAACAAATAAATTACTCCTGAAATAATAATAGCATTAAATGTATAAACAAGAATTAAGCCGAAATATAAGATTATTCCAAATAACAAAAATATTGATGTACTTCTTGGGACTGCTATCCTTTTAAAAGAATAGGTGGGTATTTTGCTTATTAATAATATTGAAATAATAATAAACATAATAGGAACAATAATTTGATAATTTAAATTTATAAATTTAAATTCGCTAATACTTAATATCAAAGGCATTAAAACAAGAACTCCACCTGCAGGAGAAGGAATACCTTCAAAAAAATTATCTTTCCAAGAACTCTCTTCGTTTGATGAAATATTGAACCTTGCAAGTCTAAGTGCAACACAAACAACATAAATTAACGAAATTAACCAACCTGCTCTTCCAGTTTCAGACAACGCCCAAAAATACATTATAAAAGCTGGGGCAACACCAAAACTTATAACATCAGTAAGAGAGTCTAGTTCTTTTCCAACTTTAGAAGTTCCTTTAATTAACCTTGCAATTCTGCCGTCTAATCCATCAATAATAGCAGCTACTATTACTGAGATAATTGATAATTCAAATTTACCATCAAATGCAAACTTTATTGAAGTCAATCCAATACATACTCCTACAAGTGTTAAAATATTTGGTAGAATTACTCTTGTTTTTTTATTAGAAACTAATTTAATATTTTTATTTTGAGGCTCCATTAAATTATTTTTTTGCGATTAAAGTTTCTCCAGCTATAGTTTTTTGATCAACTTTTACTAAAGGAGAGTAATTTTCAAAATACATATCAGCTCTACTTCCAAATCTAATCATACCTATTCTTGAACCTTGTTCTACAAGCTCATCTTTAGAAACCTCTGTTACAATCCGTCTTGCAACTAGTCCTGCTATTTGGACAACAATTATATCCTCTCCATCAGAATTTTTTATTTTATAATAATTTCTCTCATTATCTTCACTTGCCTTATCTAAAGATGCATTAAAAAACTTTCCTGGTTTATAAAGTATCTCAGATATTGCTCCAGAACATGGAGACCTATTTACATGGCAATCAAAGACATCCATAAAAATACTTATTTTTTTCATTTGTTTATTTTCTAAACCTAATTCTTTTGGACCATTAGTATTCATTACTTGTAAAACAACTCCATCAGCTGGACTTGTGAGATAGTTATCATCACCTATTGAAGTTCTTTCTGGGTCTCTAAAAAAATAATAGCACCAAATGGTTAATATCAAACCTATAAACCCAAGAAATCCATTTATGAAATAAAGAATTACAGTTGCGATTGCAAAAATAATAATAAATTTGTAACCTTCATTATGTATTTTTGGAAATATTTTACTCATGACAATCCTATAATTGATAATTTTTTGATTAATATGTATACAAAAAGGATAAATTCAACTATTAAGATATATCGAAAAAATGAGCAAAATTAAGGTTAAAAAACCCATTGTAGAGTTAGATGGCGATGAAATGACCAGAGTTATATGGGACTTCATAAAAAATAAGCTCGTTTTAACTTATCTTGATCTCAAAATTGAGTACTACGATTTGGGAATGGAAAGTAGAGATAAAACAGAAGATAAAATTACAATTGAATGTGCAAATGCAATTAAAAGAAATGGTGTCGGTATTAAGTGTGCAACCATCACACCTGATGAAGCTAGAGTAAGAGAATTTAATCTTAAAAAAATGTGGAGATCCCCAAATGGTACAATAAGAAATATAATTGGAGGAACCGTTTTTAGAGAGCCTATAATTTGTAAAAATATTCCAAAACTTGTGCCCTCATGGACAGATCCATTGATCATAGGTAGGCATGCGTTTGGTGATCAATACAGAGCAACAGACTTTACAGTACCTGGTAAAGGTAAATTAGAAATCAAATGGACTGCTGAAGATGGAACTGATGAAAGAAAATACGAAGTCTTTGATTTCCCAGGGCCTGGAATAGCTTTATCAATGTATAATTTAGATAAATCAATAGAAGACTTTGCTAGATCTTGCTTTAACTATGGATTAATTAAAAAATGGCCAGTCTACCTTTCTACTAAAAATACAATTTTAAAAAAATATGACGGAAGATTTAAAGATATTTTTGAAGAAGTTTTTGAAAAAGAATTTAAGGATAGATTTGATCAAAATAAAATTACTTATGAACATAGATTGATAGATGACATGGTAGCATGTGCAATGAAATGGCATGGTAAATATATTTGGGCCTGCAAAAATTATGATGGAGATGTGCAATCAGATACAGTTGCTCAAGGATATGGATCTTTAGGTTTAATGACAAGTGTTTTGCTCGCTCCTGATGGCAAAACAATGGAAGCTGAAGCTGCACATGGAACAGTGACTAGACATTTTAGAATGCATCAACAAGGTAAAGAAACATCAACAAATCCAATTGCATCTATTTTTGCATGGACAAGAGGGTTGGCTCATAGAGGAAAATTAGATGGAAATGAGGAATTAATAAAGTTTGCAGAAACACTTGAAAAAGTATGTGTTGATTGTGTTGAAGAAGGCTCAATGACTAAGGACTTAGCTATTTTGATAGGACCTTCAACAAAGTATTTAACAACTAATCAATTTTTAGATACTTTAGATGGTAAGTTGAGACAAAAATTAAATTAAAGTCTTAATTTTTTCAAAAGCCTCATCAATTTTTTTTTTAAATTGGCCTCCTGCTTGTGCAAAATCCTTTCTACCGCCACCACCTTTTCCACCAATAATTTCAGATCCTGTTTTAGCAAATGTGACTGCATCATACTTATCAATAAGCTCATCTGTTATCCCAACTGCAAGACCTACTTTGTCTTCTAGACTAGCAAAAACTATTACAATGCCTGTGTTTAGCTCTTTTTTTCCGGTATCAACCAATTTTCTTAATTCTTTAGGTGGAAGATCATCAACTTTTTGAAATCTTACATTTATATTATTAATTTTAATATCTTGAATTATATTTTTTGAATTATTTTCTAAAATTGAACTAAATTTTAATTGCTCTAGTTGTTTTGATAATTCTTTAATTAAAATCTTATTATCTTCATTTTCTAGATTTGGTTTGCCACCTAATTTAATTATTTGTTTTGATAAGTCATTAATCATTTCTTCATCTTTTTGTGCAGATAAGTCAGATAATTTTTCTTTATTTTGTAAAAAACTATTTAATTGATTTTCTCTAAGTGCTTCTACTCTTCTAACACCTGCTGCAATTGATGATTGACTAATAATTTTGAATTTTCCAATGTCACCAGTGTTTCGTACATGCGTACCTCCACATAATTCAGTGGAAAAATACCTTTCTTTCTCATCTCCCATAGATAACACTCTAACCTCTTCTCCATATTTTTCTCCAAAGAGTGCCAAGGCTCCATTATTTACTGCTTCTTTAGGAGTCATAATCCTTGTTTTAACCTCCGATTTTTTTTGTACCATAGAATTAACGTGATTTTCTATTTTTTCTATTTCCTGGTCTGAAATTGGTTTCATATGGCTAAAATCAAATCTTAATCTATCTGGTGCTACTAATGATCCTTTTTGTGTAACATGAGTACCTAATACTCTTCTTAAAGACTCATGCAAAAGGTGTGTTGCAGAGTGATAAGCTCTTATATTATTACGTCTATCAATATCAATTTTCATCTCAACATTGTCTTTGATCTTTATACTTCCTGATTTGACTTTGCCGTAATGAACAAATAGATCACCTAATTTTTTTTGGACATCTGTTATTTCGAACTTAAAGTCTCCAGATATTATTTCACCAGTGTCTCCAACCTGTCCCCCAGACTCTCCATAAAAAGGAGTTTGATTTAAAATAATAATTCCTTCATCATTTACATTCAATTCATTTACTTCTTTGTTGTTTTTTAATAGTGATAAAATAATACCTTCTGCTTGATCTGTCTCATAACCTAGAAATTCGGAAGGACCTAATCTATCTTTTATCGAAAACCAAATATCATCTACCGTGCTATCACCTGATCCTTTCCAATTTTTCTTAGCAAGTTCTTTGCTTTCTTTCATTAAACTTTGAAATTTATCATTATCAATTGTTAATGATTTATTTTTTAAGATGTCTTGTGTCAGGTCTAATGGAAAACCGTAGGTATCATAGAGTTTAAAAGCTACTTCTCCAGGTAATATCTTCTCTATTTTGGTTATTTCCTCATTTAATATTTTAATACCTCTGTCTAAAAGAATTAAAAATTTTTCTTCTTCCATTCTTAATGTTTCTTTTATTAAAGACTCAGCTCTTTCTATTTCTGAGTAATTACCTTTCATCTCATCTTTTAAAGTTTTGAAAATATTATAAAAAATTGGTTCTTTAGAACCAAGGAGGTGTGAATGCCTCATTCCTCTTCTCATAATTCTTCTTAGGACATAACCTCTTCCTTCATTTGATGGCAAAACTCCCTCAGCAATTAAAAATGAACTTGCTCGTAAGTGATCTGCTATTACTCTAAAACTTGCTAAATTATCATTATTAGGCTCGACTTTTAAAATTTCTGCAGCAGAGTTTATTATTTTTTTAAAATGATCTGTTTCATAGTTGTCGTGAGTTCCTTGAAGCAATGCAGCAATTCTCTCTAAACCCATTCCAGTATCAACTGATGGTTTTGGCAGATTAATTCGTTTATCTTTTGAAATTTGCTCATACTGCATAAAGACCAAATTCCAAATTTCTATAAATCTGTCTCCATCCTCATTTTTTGATCCTGGTAATCCACCTTCTAAGTGTTCTCCATGATCATAAAATATCTCAGAACAAGGACCACAAGGTCCTGTTTCACCCATAGACCAAAAATTATCAGATGTTGCTATCCTTATGATTTTATCTTCACTTAACCCAGCAATTTTTTTCCAGTAATTAAAAGCTTCGTCGTCGTCATGGTAGACAGTTACATAAAGCCTATTTTTGTCTAAGCCAAATTCTTTAGTTATTAAATTCCACGCAAGTTCAATAGCTTTTTCTTTAAAATAATCACCAAAAGAAAAGTTTCCCAACATTTCAAAAAAAGTATGGTGTCTTGGAGTATAGCCAACGTTTTCAAGATCGTTGTGCTTGCCACCTGCTCTTACACATTTTTGAGATGTTGTAGCTCTATGATAATCTCTTTTTTCCAGTCCAGTAAACACATTTTTAAATTGGACCATTCCAGAGTTAGCAAACATTAATGTTGGGTCATTATTTGGCACTAAATTGCTAGACTCAATTATTTTATGATCATTTTTTTCAAAATAATCCAAAAATGCTGACCTGATTTTATTTAATGTTTTAGCCATATTTAACTAAAATACAGCATTTTTATATGATGTCTACACCTCTAAAGGGAAAAAAGGCGCCCAATAGAGCGCCTTTTTTTAATAACTAAAAGTTATCTGCTAATTTTTTTTAGTAGGAACTTCTTCCTCTTTCTTCTGTGCTTCAAGCTTTTCTTCACTTAAAGGATTACCCTCAATCTTTTTTGAAATAACACCAGCTTTTTCTCTGATAGACATTTCAATTTCAGCAGCAGCTTTTGGATTTTGTTCAAGGTAAAGTTTAGCATTCTCTCTACCTTGACCAATTTTTTCACCTTTGTAAGCGTACCAAGCTCCAGATTTTTCAACAATCTCAGCTTTGGCACCAAGGTCGATTAGTTCCCCTACTTTACTAATTCCTTTTCCATACATTAAGTCGAACTCAACAACTTTAAATGGTGGTGCAACTTTATTTTTAACAACTTTTACTCTTGTTGTGTTTCCAATAATTTGTTCTTTATCTTTTATTGCTCCAATTCTTCTAATATCCATTCTTACTGAGGAATAAAATTTTAAAGAATTACCTCCAGAAGTTGTTTCTGGACTACCAAACATTACACCAATTTTCATTCTAATTTGGTTAATAAATATAACCATTGTATTTGTTCTTGAAATTGATCCTGTTAGTTTTCTAAGAGCTTGAGACATTAGTCTTGCTTGCAGACCAACATGGTGATCTCCCATATCTCCTTCAATTTCTGCTCTTGGAGTTAATGCTGCAACTGAGTCGACAACTAAAACTGACATTGAGCCAGATTTGATTAAAGTATCAGTTATTTCTAATGCTTGTTCACCAGTGTCCGGTTGTGAAATAAGCAACTCCTCTGTGTTAACACCTAATTTCTTTGCATAGACTGGGTCTAATGCATGTTCTGCATCTACAAATCCACAAATTCCACCTGCTTTTTGTGCTTCAGCAACAACTTGTAATGCTAATGTTGTTTTACCAGACGACTCTGGTCCATAAATTTCAACAATTCTACCTTTTGGTAATCCACCTATTCCAAGTGCTAAATCCAAACTCAAAGATCCAGTAGAAATGGACTCAATATCCATTGCTTTTTGCTCTCCAAGCTTCATCACAGAGCCTTTTCCAAAGCTGTCTGTTATCTGGCTGATTGCTGCATCTAGTGCTTTATTTTTTTCTTTATCTTCCAATTCTTTATCTTTTGTGGATTTCACCACTTTTAAGTTATTTTTAGTCATTTTTTGCCTCGTTTTTTTCATTTATTAACATTCGAATCATGAAAATAAATGTACACATTTTGTTCTCATTGGCAATATTTTTTTTAAATTAGGGCTAGAAGTCTGTAATTATCTAAGTTTTAGGTATTCGCTATTTAATAAACCCGCAGATTTTAACAGTCTATATTGAGATAATAAGTAATTTCTTTCGGCTTCGGCAAGATTTATTTTGGCATTTATTAGATTTGATCTTGATTGAAGAACATCAAAAGTAGATCTATTCAATCCACTCTCATATTCAAAACTAATCCCTTCATTTGCAATTTCAGCGGCCTTAACTTGTGATTGTACAGCTCTTAGTAGACTTTTAGAAGACTCTAAAGTGGACCAAGCTGCAGTAACCCCTTGGGTATTATTTCTAAAAGCATTTTCTAGTAATAATTTTTTCATTCCTTTAACTTGTAGATTTTTATTTATATTAGATTTATTCTTTCCTCCAAATTGAAATGGCCAACTTACAGTTGCTTGTATTACATCTTTTTCCCTTTCATCATAAGTTGCGCTTAGATCATCGGTATAAGATCTTTCAAGTGAAAGTTTTGCTGTAGGAGATAAATCTGATCTTGCAATTTTAACATCTAATTCAGACTGTCCATATTCTATTTCAGCAATAATAAGATCAGGACTTTTTTGTTCAGATATCTTTTTTGCATCAACTAAACTTGAAGGTAGTGGAACTTCAGAATTATAAATTTTTTTTAATTTTTCGTTACTGTTGATTGGTCCAATTATATTTTCATATGCTAATTTGCTGGTTACTATATAATTTTGTGCTCCAATATAACCTGCTTGTGCCCCTGACAAAGAAGATTGGGACTGTGCTAAGTCAGTTGCAGTTATTTGAGCTCTAGATAGTCTTGCATTATCTATTTCGAATTGTCTTTGGAGAAGGTTAACATTTTCTTCATTAATACTTAATTTTTCATAAGCAAGGATTAAACCTGAATAAGCCTCAATTGCTTTCATAAAAACATCTTGCTCTTTTTTAATAAGTTGTGCTTCAGATAAGTTTAGTCCTAATTTACTTTTTTCGTATTTTGTGCCACGTTCACTACCATCTAAAAGTGTTTGTTCTAACTTTACAGAAGATGTCATTGGATTTGTATTAGTTATAGAAGCATCAGTACCATCTTGATTTGTTAATTTGTTGGTGTCTTCAAAACTTTTGGTGCCAGAAAGAGTTAAAGTTGGAAAAAAATCACTTTTAGAAATATTTAAGACTTCCTTTTGAACTTCTAAATTTTTTCTCTCAGCTTTGAGCTCTAAATTATTTTGATAGGTCTGTTTTAATGCTTCACTCAAAGTTGCAGCATTTACTGGAAGTATAAAAGCTATTAAGCAAAAAATGATTAAAGTGATTATTTTCATTGATTATATTTTATTGATTTAATTTGATGATTTCTATTTAAATTTAATACAATTGAAGAATATTTTGGAGCAAATTTAAACATATTTTGTGTGACCCTTTGGTAAGTTTGCATAAAAGTTAATACCTCGTGTTTGCTCATAACCTTACTGTTTGCTTTATTTTTTGAGTTTAATTTTAGTAACGCCTCCTGTTTAAGTCTCCAGGTCTGCAATAATTTGAAATTACCTGCTTTTAAAAATAATAAACAGTCTAGTTTAGAAAACAATTTTTTATATTTTGTTTGTAGTTGACCATTTACATATTTCCTCCATCTTAAATTTTTATCTGCTGTTCTTTCAAGAGAATTAATCGATTTTTTTAAAGTTACATTTTTTTCTGCTCTAGCTCCTACACACCATCCTTCAAAGATTATAACATCTGGTACTTTTTTAACTAGATACCAGGACTTTCTTTTTAATCTATCATCTATTGCCTTATTAAACTTAGGAAGTCTCTGTTGATTGAATTGCTTTCCCTTTGCTTTTTTTAAAAGATCAAAAATAAAATTTATGTCGTGCGTGCCTGGAACACCTCTGGTCATTAATAAGGGATGAATTTTTTTAGATAATTTTATTCTATCTTTTCGGGTTTTATACAAATCATCAATTGATATTTTAAAAACATTTAATTTAAAATATTTTGTTAAAATGATTCTTAGAATAGAGCTAATTGTTGTTTTACCAGTTCCTTGACCTCCAGCTAAGCCTATTAAGTAAGGTTTAGATTTATTTGTTCTGTTATTGATCCAGAAACTAATAGGAATTAGAAAAGATTTAATCATCTTTTCTTTATTTTTAAATTTTTCGTTTATAGTTTCTTGAGATCTTATAAACTTAAAACAATCTTTACTAACTTTTCTGTAACACTCGATAATTGATTGCATAAAAATTTTATTGTTTTTGATCTAATGGATGATTTTTACCATCATTCACCGGTATATCTTCAATTTCAAATGGCTCCACACCCTCTATACAAGCAATATTCACACCATATATTTTTGGATTACTTCTAGGTCTGTTATGAGTGTGAATTCCACAAATTGAGCAAAAGTAATGTTTAGCAGTATTAGTATAAAACTGGTAAAGGGATAGTTTATCTTCCCCTTTTGTAAGTTTAAAATCACCAGGACCAAGTACACCTATAATATAACCTTTTTTTTTGCATATTGAACAATTGCAACGCATGATTTTTTCAATACCACCCAAAGGCATCTTAACTTCTGCTTCTATTGCACCACAATGACAGGATAATTTTTTCATGTTTTAATCTCCTAAAAATTTATCTTTTATTATCTTTTAAATAATTTTTATATCTTTCGTAACTTTCTTTTGGCCAAGTATTTTTTAAATCATACATTTTTTCAAAACAATTTGCATCATCAGTAAGTTTTAACCATGGATCTTTATCTTTTGTAAATATATGCGCTTGAGGAGGAAAGTTTTCGGAATTATCTAAGGTTTTAGTTCTAACTGTTGATCGACCAACTGCCGTAGCATAATCTGTATAAATATAAGTACCACATTTGTTACAAAAATAAGCTCTCGAGGTAGCGCCACTACCTGTTTTAAGTTCAGTTGACGAAATATCACCCTCTATAATTAATGTATTGTCTAGAACGCTAGTATTAATAACATAAGAAGACCCAGTTATAATTTTACAATCTTTGCAATGGCAAGCTTGGGTGAATAGAGGCTTCTCAGTAATTCTATATTTAACCTGACCACAAATACATCTTCCTGTTAAGCTCTCTTTTTTTTCCATTTATTGTATTCAAACTATTTATGGTTAAAGTTATCCACATGTATACAACATGTGGTTTCGATGTTCACGTTTTGATTCACTTTTGATTCAGTTACAGACTCAAAATACAACCTGATTGACACTATTGAATAACTTAGATATTAATTAGAACAAAATAAGAACATTTATGAAGCTAACGATACCTTACTATTTACACAAAGCTGGTGCGGGTTTTCCGTCCCCTGCCACAGACTATATTGAGGAAGACATCGATTTAAATGTTCATTTAATCAAAAATGTTCCAGCAACCTTCATCATAAGAGTTCAAGGGAAATCAATGGTGGATGTTGGAATTAATGATGGGGATCTATTAGTTGTTGATAAAAGTTTAACACCAAAAAATTTCTCAACAGTTATTGCAAATGTTCATGATGAACTAGTTGTTAAAAGTTTAGTTCAAGAAAGAGATAAAAAATTTTTAACATCAGGTTCTAAAGAATTTATAGATCGAATTTTAATTAACGAAGATGAAGATATATTTATTTGGGGAGTTGTAACTTATGTCATCCATTCAGTATACTAAAAAAATAGCACTTATTGATTGTAATTCTTTTTATGTTTCTTGTGAAAGATTATTCAATCCTAAAATAAGAAAAAAACCTGTTGTAGTTTTATCTAATAATGATGGTTGTATAATTTCAAGATCAACTGAAGCAAAAGTGTTAGGTATTAAAATGGGAGAACCTTATTTTAAAGCAAAAGATATTATTATTAAAAATAAAGTTGAAGTTTTTTCATCTAATTATTCTTTATATGGAGATTTATCTAGAAGAGTGATGAGAACACTAAAAAGATTTAACTCTGCTATTGAGGTTTATTCTATTGATGAGGCATTTTTAGATTTATCAAATTTTCCAGATAGTGAAGTTGAAAAGGTTGGAAAAGAAATTAGAGAAACAGTTTTAAAGTGGACGGGTATTCCAACTAGTATTGGCATCGCTAAAACTAAAACTTTAAGCAAGGTTGCAAATCATATTGCAAAGAAAAAAAAATCAGGTGTAACGAGTTTGATAGGAATATCAAATATTGACCCTATACTAGAGAAAGTTGAAATTAATGATGTATGGGGCGTAGGAAGACAACTAACAAAATTTTATCATAAAAATGGAATTTATAATGCTAAGCAACTAAAAAATAAATCAAATACATGGGTCAAAAAAAACTCAAATGTTTTAGGATCAAGAACTGCAATGGAATTACGAGGAATTCCTTGTATTGATTTAGAGACAACTCAATCAAAAAGAAAAAGTTGTGTAGTATCTCGTTCATTTGGCCAAAGAATCGAGAAATACCAAGAATTAAAAGAAGCAGTTGCAAACTATTGTTTAAATGCATCTGAAAAAATAAGATCTGAGTCTTTAATTGCAAAATCAATTACTGTTTTTGTTAGAACAAGTCCTTTTCAAAGTAGATTTGGATATTATTCAAACTCAAAAACGATAGATTTTGCAATTTCTACAAACAACAGCATTGAAATAGTTAAAACTGCTTTAGTTGCTTTAGATTCTATCTTTAAAAATGGCTATCGTTACCAAAAAGCAGGTGTAATGCTTACGGGTTTATCTAATGAAGATGGTAGTAAAAACCTATTTTCTTCTGAAAAAGATGAGAAAATAAAGGGTTTAATGAAGTCTATTGATAATACTAACTATCGGTATGGAAGGTCTGCGTTAAGTCTTGCTAGTGCTGGGGTTCATAAAAAATGGAATATGCGAAGACAATATTCTTCTAAAATTGATACAGCCGATTTTTATTGTTTACCAACGATTAGAGCTTAAATCATTTTATACAATTAGCATTAAATCCAATTAAATCGTCTATTCCATACTCGGATCTTTTGGCTAAATAGGTAATATCATTTTCAAGTTTTATTCCAGTTACCATTTCCATTAAGGTATCAATAGCTAAAGCATCTTGATGTGTATGCTTTCTAGCATTATGTTTTTTATATTGATTATTTTTTTGTTCTCCATAGTACTTTCTTGAAGAGAAACTCTCATAATTAGTTATCCCTAAATTTAAAACTTCTGCGGCTTTAGTAATTTTATTTATAACTGTGTTAGGAACTTCAGCTCCCCATAAATTAGCCAAATAGACATATCCTAAAGCTGAATTTAAACCATAAGAGTGATACCACAAACCTCTATATCCTCTAAAAGAATTATTATTAATATATCCATCCTCATAAAAAAGTTTATCAATTTGATAAAATCTAAAATTAAATTCTTTTGCTGCAAGTTTTTTATCATTTGTCCAATTTGCAAAAACTAAATTTGGTATTCCACCATTTCCCATCGCATAAAAACCTTTATCTTCATCATAAAAGGCATCTGGTTTGATAAATTTTTTATGCATTTTTTTTATATAATTATTAACTATTTTAAATTCTTTATTATTTAGATTATCTTTAAGATAAATTGCTATGATCAAATAGTTTGTAAAAGCATCTCTTGCAAATTCATACGCATGATACCAACAAGGTGCTTCAGGGTTTCCATCTTTCCAACACTTTGGTTTTTTTTTTAGCTCTTCTTTGCCAATTGTATCCATTAAAACGTTTGCCTTAGCTATTTTAATCAATATTACTTTAGCAGCATCAATATCCTCTTTATCATTATTGCCAATTGCATTATGGGTAGCAATAGCAAACGAGGTCATTGGACCAGTTAGATTTAGGTGATTAACACTTCTAGAATTACCTAATGCCCATTCACTCATCCAATCTAAACTTATTAAGCTTTCAATTCTAGCTTTTTTATATTTAGATTTAAAGGTCTCACCACCCACATATGGGCATGATTTAATCTTATCTATATAAAAATGTTTAGGAAAAGATATATCTTTAGATTTAACTTTTGCTTCAGCAGATAAACATAAAAATATACCAAATAAAATTAAGAAAATTTTTTTCATTAAGTTCTAAATAATTTGTCAGATAAATTTTGTAGTTTATCTCCCCAGAAAACTTCTTTTTGAACTCTTTTAAAATCTATATCAAAAACAGTAGACATAGCTGACGCATATACAGATCTAGCATCAATTGTAGAATTTAAATCTCTTCCTTGGAACAACTCTTTACTTTTTAAACCAGGCCAATCGGTATAAACTTGATTATTTTTAAGCAAACCACCACCCATAAATATAGCAGATCCATATCCGTGTTCGGTTCCTAAACCACTATTTTGTTTAATTGTTCTACCAAATTCAGTTAGTGTAACAATTAAAGTGTTATCAAATTCTTCTTTTAATCTTTTTTTTAAAGTACCAAATACTAGATCCATTTCTTTTAGACAATCTGAATGCGTTCCATGTACGCCCCCTTGTGCAGCGTGAGTATCAAAGCCTCCAACTTCAAAAACTGCAACTCTTGGGCCATCTGGTTTTTTCAATAAAGCTCCTGCTTCATTAGCTAGAGAGTATAAATCATCTGCAGCATACGATCTTTCTTTAGGTCTAGATTTGATTATTTCTAACATTCCGATAAGCTCATCTTCAGATCTTTCTTTATAAACATCTTTTAGTAATGATAGAACTTTATCAGTTGGTAACTTTCCTTTTGTTGGAAAGTAATTATTGTTTTGAGGAACACCTCTTAAAATGAGTGGCATTGGTAACGCTAAGGCTAATCCCTCTTGCCTTAAACCTGCAACTTTCATTCCCCTTCCTAACCAGCCAGTTTTTACTTTGTATGGAACTTTACCGCCAGACTCCATTAGATTCTGTCCATCAAAGTGTGATCTTTCTGTATAAGGAATATTTGTTGCGTGAACTATTGCTCCTTTACTTTCTTTCCATAAGTCATGGAAATTATCTAATACAGGATGTAATGAAAAATCAGAGTTTAATTTAATTGTATCATCTAAAATTAATTGTTTCCTTCTTTTTTCAAAATTTTTATCTCCCACAACTGGAACTGCACAAAGAGCGTCCATTCCGCCTCTCAACATAATAACAACTAGATTTTTTTTAGCTTTTGTTGATGAATAAACTGGAAGACCAGTTCCTGCTAAAAACAATGTTGCCAAAGATCCTTTTAAAAAACCTCGTCTTGAAATTCTCATGCTCTTAAAACCTCCGGTAAGTTAAATAACAATATATGCTTATCGATTGTTTTTTCATTTTGATTTAAAATGCTCATTATTTTATCTGAATTATCAAAATTTTTTTCTACTACACCTTTAAAAAATTCATCATTTTTGTTACCAGGTTTTAAATTAATATAACCTTGTCTAGCATATAAAAGTCTTCTTATTATAAGTTCTGGAGACATCCAATCTTCAGCTATATCAGAATATCCATTTGGCTGCTGCGAAAGATAAGGATGATGACCCATATCTTTCATAAATTTATGTGGTTTAGCTTGATAAGGATCAAGACCATACCCTAATAAAAAACTATCAAATTTTTCCTCTCTTGGAGGCCAATTTGCATCTGTCATTCTGCTCATTTGTAACCACCAATTTTCAGGATTTTGAAATTTTGAATATTCATTGTTGAATCTAAACGCTACTTCAATAGCAGCTTTGTGAACCTCTGGTAAATAACCTCCACTTTTTTCCCATGCATTAACAATTGGATCAGTCATTTCTTTTGTAGGATAATCTGTTATTAAGTATCTGCATAATTTGTACGCTATAAATTCTCTACAAGACGGATGCTCTGATAAAAATTTAATTACAGCTGGCAAACCTTTTTTACCTTTTGGGAAATTTTGACCCCAAAATATTTTTTTTCCAGGTTCATGATATTTTCTTTGAAATTTTACATCTGCTGTTTCAAGTTTTGTCTTCCAATATTTGTCATCGGGCGCCCAACCAGTCATTATGTAGGCTAGCTCAGTTATATTTTCTTGCGTGTATCCAGAATTTGGGGACACTGTATGAAGTTCTAATAATTCTCTTGCATGATTTTCGTTAATTGTGGCTGGTCTTTTTTTTCTTTTTCTCCATTCTGCCCTAGCATCTTCTGATTTAGGACCAACATTTTCAGCATTATCTAAATGATGAATCATGGCCCAAGCAACAGTTGACTCGTATGCCAACTTTTCAAAAGTTTGGTTCATGTTAGCTCTTATAGTTTCTCTTTGATATGCTCCAGTTGAGTAGTTAGCCAAAAAATCTTTTTCACTTATTGTAAAATGATTACCCCAAAAATACCAAAGTTTCGCAAGTACTGGATGGGCTCCAGAGATAGCCTCTTTATGTCTAATGGCAATTTCTAGGTTTCTCCAAAACTTTTGTCCTGTATCTGCTTTAACTTTATTTTTAGCAGCCTTATACCCCATCTTGTCATTTTTAAATTTTTTTCTTAAAACTTTTCTGTCTTGATAAACATATTTATTATAATGTTTTCTCAATTCTTTTTCTGGATAAATTTTTCCTTTAAAGGTAAATTCAGGTATTTGATCTGTGATTTGGCTTTGTGCCCAATTTAAAGGATCAGATGGTATTTGTTCATCAGGACCTAAACCAAAAGCTACTTTTCTAAAAAAATTTTTCATTTAATCTGATTAATTCATTTCAAATTCTCAATATCCTCAATATAGCTTAAAGAATTATTAAATTCAGTCATATTTTCTCTTCCTGAGATTTTTAAAATAATTAGACCAAAAATAACTATTAAAGCCAAAGGTATAGCTGTAATTACACTTATGTATTCAGAAATAATTATTAAATATATCGCGTAAAATGCTATCGATCTAAAGATTACCCCAGTTTTAAACACAGCAATAATTGCTAAAGAGTGATTTATTAAATTCAAAAAACTCATCTTTGAAGGTCCAAAGTATCTTGAGCCTCTTATTGATGTAGATTTAATTAAATTATTTTCAGTTTTTGCCAAAGAACCAGAAAAACTGCTCCAAGTTGCTTTCTCTTCGATTAATTTTTTAACAGTTTGTTTTGTAAGACAAGTGAAATTTCCAAATTTTATAAATTTTCCTGTAAATGTATAAGTAATAATTTTATGAAAAAAATAACAGATTTTAAAAATTAAACCTTCTGATCTTTTTACTCTTTCTCCAACAATACTTTTATTTGGATTATCTTTAATCTTTTCTAAAAAGTTTCTTATCTCTTCAGGCCTGTCTTCTCCATCACCATCCATTGGAATAACATAGTCAAAATCTTCATTTTCTGAAATATGTTTAAGCCCTGCCGCAATACACCTTGTATGTCCTTTATTATTTCTCATATTAATTAATTTCAATGATTTAATATTTTTTAAATTTTTGGATTCTAAAAATTTTTTATCTGTTGAGGCATCATTCACTACTATTATTGAAAATGTTGCTTTAAGCTCAGAAATATTTATATCAATTTCTTCAATTAATTTTGATACAGATTTAAAGTCATTAAAGACAGGAATTAGAATTACTATTTTCATTAACTTGCTGAGCCTATCAGTCTAAATAAAGAGGCAAAAAAACCATATCCTGAGAGTTCAATTAAAACAACAATTCCGATAATGAAAATAAGTCTCTTTTTTTTTTGGTTTAATTGAAATTTCATTTATATGTTAAGCATTTCATATCTTTGTTGCACAATTGAATTTCGGCTGAACTATAAATCCATTTTGGTCTTTCTGGAAGATGGTAAGATATATTTCCTGCAATCCATTCATTACCTTTAATATATTCCATTTTTCCAAGTTCCTCACCTTCAGTTTCATAAAAAACTTTAGCCTGTTTAGCTAAATTTTTACCCTCAAAATCAGTTCTTTTATCAGTTTTAGTAATTGAAACATAAGAATACAAAATTGGAGATAATAAAAATAATATCAAAAAGATTGAAGAAAACTTTCTCATGTTTTCAAAATTAATTTCTGATTTAAAAATATAAACAAATAACAAACCAAAGCTTATATAAAATGGCGTCATCCACATAGTTCTAATTTTTACACCCATTGTAAATGATGTAAGAAAAATAAAAAAAATTGGAATTAAATTAATTGATAATAAAAACAAAAGCTTTTCGTCATTTAAATTAATATTTATTTTAAATTTTTTAACTAATACAAAAATCATCAGTAAAAACGGCAATAATATACTAATTTGCTTGCCTAAAAATATCATAGGATGTTTTATGTGGTTTAAAATACTTGCTTCTTCTGATCCAGTTCTGAGAAGTCCATAAGTAATGGTTACATAATCATTCTCAGTTAACCAAATAATGTGTGGTAATAAAATAATAATAAAAGGAATGAAAGAAACCAGACACTTTAAATTTAGTCTTTTGGTATAGATCATGTAAATTAAAAGTACATCTATTGCTAAACCTAAATAGACAAATAAATACTTAGATAGAATCCCGAGTCCAGCAAATAGACCGAGTAATAACCAATCTAATATTTTATTACTCTTTATTCCTCTCCATAAATAAAAAACCGAAAGAGACCAAAAAGGAATTAAACAAATATTTACGTTAAATTCAGGTGTAGTGAAGTTATAGAAATATATTCCTTCCAATAATAAAACAGATAGTAAACAATAAATTTTGTTATCAAAAAAATCTTCAGCTAACTTAAAAACTACAAGTAATGAAACTACGATACAGATTTGACTTAACAAATAATAAGCCCAGTCTTGTGGTCCAAAGATTTGGTAAAATATTTCAGGTAGAAATGCACTCATCGGTGGATGCTTATTAAATCCCCAATCTAGGTTACTGCCCCATGCTAAAGCCTCGATTGTATCAAGTGGTAAATTGTTATTTGTTAAACTTGGAACCAATGTCCATATGAATAGGTGACCTGAAACAAAAATAAAAAATAAATTACCTATATTCTTTTTATAAATAGCCATTTTCATTAATTTATACAATTAATCCATTCTTGACACTCAATAAATGATGAATATATTCACCAAATTCATAAATTTAGACATGGTAAAGATCTCTAAAAAATATATTCCAAAAGAAACTGAAAAATATATGTGTGCAAAACATCTTGCATACTTTAAGCAAAAATTAATGGATTGGAAAAAAGAATTAAAGAGAAGTAACAATGAAGCAATATTTAATGCTTCAATGGATGACAATAGTGCATCAGCCGATATAGTTGATCAAGCAAGTTCGTATACAGAAAAAAATGTTGAAATGAGAGCAATTAATAGACAAATAAAATTAATTTCTAAAATTGATGCAGCTTTGAAAAAAATACAAGATGGAACTTATGGTTTTTGCGAAGAAACTGCTGAACCTATAGGTCTTAAAAGATTAATGGCAAGACCTGTTGCTACTTTATGTATTGCTGCACAGGAAAAACACGAAAGAGAAGAAAAAGTTTATGCAGATATCTAGGGGTAATCTATTTTAGCATCTTTATTTAATACTTTAAATCCTTTTATAACTGCTGGCCGTTTGGCGATATCAACAAACCATCTTGATAAACCCTTAAAACTGTTTAATCCAATATCGTGTCTCTTGTGTCTTGCAATCCAACTCCATGTTGCAATATCTGCAATGGAATATTCTTTTCCCGCTAAGTAATCACTAGAAGAAAGTCTTACTTCTAAATCCTCGTATAGTTTTCTTGTGATTTTAAAATATCTTTCTTCTCCCCATTCACTTTTACCTTGATGATAATAATGAAACTGATGATGTTGCCCTATCATTGGACCAATCAATCCCATTTGAGCCATTAACCATTGATTTATCTCTAACTTACTCTCCTTAGGGTAAAACATTTTACTTTTTTCACCTAAATACATCAAAATCGCACCTGACTCGAAGACTGATTTATTATTTTCGTGATCTATAATTACTGGAATTTTATTAAAAGGACTAATTTTTTTAAATTCTGGTTTGTGTTGTTCACCTTCATTTAGGTTGACTTTTGTTATTTTATACTCAAGATTAATTTCCTCGAGCATAATACTAATTTTCCAACCATTTGGTGTATCTGCAGTAAATAGCTCAATCATTACTTTACACCCAATCTGTCTTTAATAGTATTTGATGCTGTTGTAAATTCGAATCTATATTTTTCATTAGGTCTTGCATATTTAAAACAACCTCTAGCAGCTAAAGCTCCTTCATGGAACCCTGAAAGTATCAGTTTAAGCTTTCCTGGATAGGTACAGATATCTCCAATTGCAAATATACCTTTCTTATTGGTTTCAAAGTTTTTAGTATTAACTGGAATTGTTTTTTTATCTAAATTAAGACCCCAATCAGCTATTGGTCCAAGTTGCATTATCAAACCAAAAAAACCCAACACATAATCTGCTTTTAATATTTTACTCTCCCCTTCTTCACTTTTAATTTCTACTCCTTTTAAAGATCCATTTCCTTTGACATCTTTAATTGAGTAATTAGTGAATAAATTAATTATATTTTTTTCACTTAATTCTTTTATTTTTTGAACACTTGCAGGTGCGCCTCTAAACTCATCTCTTCTATGAATAAGTGAAACTTTAGAAGTATTTGATAGTTCAATTGTCCAGTCCAGTGCACTATCTCCACCACCAAATATAGCTACAGATTTATCTTTAAAAATTGTTTTGTCTTTAATTGAATACAATACTGAAGTTCCATCAAACTTTTCTGCACTTTTTGTTGGAAACTTTCTTGGTTCAAACGATCCAACACCTCCAGCAATTACAACATTTGGTGTTTGGAATCTTTTTCCACTAGTTGTTATAACAATCCAATTATCGTTTTCATTTGTAAGTTCTTGAACTCTTTCATTTAAATGAAAATTAAATTTAAATGGTTTAATTTGTTCTATTAAATTATTTATAAGTTCTTCTCCAGTACACTCTGGAACTGCAGGAATATCATAAATAGGTTTATCTGGATAAAGTTCAATACATTGACCGCCAATTTTATCTAGGTTATCAACTATTTCACAAGTCAATCCGATAATACCAAGTTGATGCGCACAAAATAGTCCTGTCGGACCTGCGCCAACTATAACAGCATCTGTTTTAATCATTAAATCTGTTTCTCCGGCATATATACACTAAGACCATCTAAATCATCTGAGATCATAATCTGACAACTAAGCCTACTGCTTGAATTTGGTTCATATGCTTGGTCTAACATATCATCTTCGCCCATTTCTTTTTTTGGTAATTTATCATGCCAATCCTCTTTGACATAAACATGGCATGTAGCACAAGACATGCTTCCCCCACAATCTGCATCAATTCCAGGAATATCGTTTTGAACAGCGCCTTCCATAACTGTAAGCCCATTTTGGACTTCAACTACATGTTCTTTTCCATTGTGTTCAATATATTTGATTTTAGCCATTGCTTTTATATAAGCACAAAAAAAAATAGGGCAAGTAATCAAACTCGCCCTATTTTATATATCGTAACTAATTGTTACTAAGCTCTTCTTGTAGAGTTAGAAACTGCACAAGACCAGATAATTAAACCAAATGCGATTTTATTAACAAAGTCTGCTAAGTTATAGATAACGTTTAACGCGTTACCATCTATTCCACCTGTTAGGTAACCAAAAATGTAACCTAATGGGTAAATAGCCCAACCTACAGTAACAATCATTCTTAAAGCTCCAAATGCAGTTACTAAAGATTTATTTCCAGATTTAGCAGCAACTTTTCCTGCTTCACCTGAAAAGATTTCATAAAGAATGTAAATCCATCCAGCCATACCGATTATGAAACCTAGTGTAGCGTTAATGAATCCAGCTTCTCCAAGATATCCACCTATTAACATAACTAGTGAACCAATTAAGATTCTCCAGAATATGTTGGTGTCAACTTTTCTTACTGCTGAAAGAATTAAGTAAAATTCTACTAGCTGTAGTGGTACAGTAATTAACCAGTCAATGTATCTGTAAACAGTTGGAGTATCACCTGTTTCGATCCAAACTGCTCTCATATACATATAGTGAATAAATGCTATACCTGTTACTAATCCAGCTACGTTTACTGATTTTCTCCATTGCGAACTGACGTTAGCCTGTTCCATAAAGAAAAATGCTGTAGCTGCTAACATACCCATTGATATTAACCAAAACGAAATACCTACGAAATCGTCTGTGGCTAAAAAGGCTGTTGCCGCGTTAGCCGCTGTAGTTGCTCCGAAAAGCACTGCTGCTAATGCTAACATTTTCATTGTCTTCATAAAAAACTCCCTCATAGTTAGTTTTTTTTATTAGTTTAAATTTAAACTACAGACTAATCTAATGATTAGCCCAAAGTTAGGGTTAGATAGCAAAAAAATTTACTTTATTGAAGAGTTTTTGACCTCTAAAAAGTATTGATTTTACTTACTTTATAAAATTAAATACAACCTGTTGCATAAAATCATTATAAAAGTGAATCAAAATACAAATCACCATGAAAAATAGTTTTAACAAAATTTATCAAGAGTCTATCCAAAATCCTGAGGATTTTTGGAAAAATGTTTCTGATGATGTCTTCTGGTTTAAAAAACCTACAAAGATTTTAAACAAATCTAACCCACCATTTTATAAATGGTTTGAAGATGGCGTTACAAATACCTGTTACAACGCTATTGATGTTCATATTGACAACGGTAATGGTGATAAGACTGCCTTAATCTATGACAGCCCAATAACTAATAGTAAAGCAAAGTTTACATACAATGAATTAAGAGAAAAAATTTCAAAATTTGCAGGAGCACTAGATAATCTAGGTGTCAAAAAAGGTGACAGAGTAATTATCTACATGCCGATGATACCTGAGGCAGTTATTGCAATGCTTGCTTGTGGAAGAATTGGTGCAATTCACTCGGTTGTGTTTGGTGGTTTTGCATCAAATGAACTAGCAAGTAGAATTGATGATAGTAAAGCAAAAATTTTAATTACTGCTTCTTGTGGATTTGAACCTGGAAGAACAGTTGAATACAGACCTTTAGTTGATGGTGCATTAAAACTTGCAAAACACAAAGTTGAAAAAGTAATTTTATTTCAAAGGGAAGACCATGAAGTAAAGCTTAACTCTCCACTTGAAATTAGTTGGGAGGAAGCGCTTGTTAATGCCAAAAATAAAGATTGTGTTGAAATTGGAGCAAATGAGTTTGCCTACATTTTATATACATCAGGAACCACAGGTATTCCAAAAGGAATAGTTAGAGATATAGGAGGTCATATAGTTGCTCTTAAATGGACAATGAAAAATATTTACAATATTGATGAGAATGATGTTTGGTGGTCAGCAAGTGATATTGGTTGGATTGTAGGACACTCATACATTGTTTACGCTCCATTGTTCAAAGGATGTACGACGGTTTTATTTGAGGGGAAACCAGTTGGCACTCCTGATGCAGGAGTATTTTGGAGAATAATTTCAGAGTATAAAATTAAATCTTTGTTTACAGCTCCAACAGCATTTAGAGCTATTAAAAAAGAAGATCCAGGAGGAAAGTTTTTTTCTAAATATGATTTAAGTTCTTTTGAATCTTTGTTTCTAGCTGGCGAAAGAGCTGATCCGGATACAATAAAATGGGCTGAAAATCTTTTAAATGTTCCTGTTATAGATCATTGGTGGCAAACTGAAACAAGTTGGGCAATAAGTTCAAATTGTACTGGGATAGAAATGCAAAAAACTAAGTATGGTTCTGCGTGTAAAGCAGTTCCAGGTTATGATGTAAAAATAATTAAACCAGATCTTTCAATCGCAGAACCTAATGAGATGGGTGATATAGTTGTAAAATTACCGCTACCTCCAGGTACTTTTCCTACACTTTGGAATGCTGATAATAGATATGAAGAAAATTATATGACTAATTATAAAGGCTACTATCAAACTTATGATGCAGGTCACATTGATGAAGACGGATATATTTGGATTATGTCTCGAACAGATGATATAATTAACGTTGCTGGTCATAGATTATCAACAGGTGCAATTGAGGAAGTTTTATCTGAACATCAATCAGTTGCTGAGTGTGCTGTTCTTGGAATTGCAGATAAACTAAAAGGACAATTACCTATTGGTTTAGTTGTTTTAAAATCTGGAGTTAAAAAAGATAATGAAACTATTTCAAAAGAGTGTATTCAAATGATTAGAAATAAAATTGGACCAGTAGCTGCGTTCAAAGTTGTTATAGTTATAAAAAGATTACCTAAAACAAGATCAGGAAAAATATTAAGAGGAACTATTAGAAAAATTGCTGACAAAGAAGATTACAAAATGCCAGCAACAATTGACGATCCAGCAATTTTAGATGAGATCACACAAAGTTTAATAGAAAACAATATTCTTTCCAAATAAATTAGATTAATTATTAAACTTCAAGGGCTTGCCAGATGCTTCTCCAAGGATTTCTCCATCTTTCATTTTAATCTCTCCATTTATGATTGTATAAACTGGAGTTCCTTTAAACTTATGTCCATCGAAAGGTGACCACCCACACTTACTTTCAATTTTTTCATTTTTGATCTCTATAATTTTATTCATATCAACAATTGTAAAGTCTGCATCGTAGTTTTCCTTTATGTATCCCTTACCTATAATACCAAAGATTTTTGCCGGATTTTCACAAACAAGATTCATAAGCTGAACTAAAGTTAGTTTTCCATCATTCACATGGTTCAGCATCACAGGCAATAAGGTCTGAACTCCAGGCATTCCTGATGGTGTATCTGGATATTCTTTGTCTTTATTTACCTTTAGATGAGGAGCATGATCCGAACCAATAGTATCATTATAATTATTTCTTACCGCATACCACAGTCTATCGTAATGACTTTTTTCTCTGATAGGTGGATTCATTTGAGCATATGTTCCAAGTTTATCGTAACAATCTGGAGCAAACATTGTTAAATGCTGTGGAGTTATTTCAAAAGTTATGTCTCCCTTATTCTGAGATAAAAAATCAATCTCCTGTTTAGTGGTAATATGCAAAATATGAGCCTTTTTACCTAATCTTTTCGCAATTTTGACAATCTTTCGGGTAGATGAAATTGCACATTCTTCATCTCTCCAAATTGGATGGGAATGAACATTGCCCTTTTCTCTTAATTTTTTTCTTAAATTTAAAATATCTTCATCTTCTGAGTGAACTGCAACAATTTTAGATGTACTTTCAAATACTTTTTCTATGTCTTCTTCCTTATGAACCAATAAAGTTCCCGTAGACGAGCCTGCAAATAATTTTACTCCACAACATCCGTCTAAACCTTTAAGATCAGCTAATTCGCTTTGGTTAGTTGGAGTTGCTCCAAAATAAAATGCATGATTACAATACATTCTATTTTTTGCTAAATCTATTTTTCTTTGAAATTCTGCTTTGTTTGTAGTTGCAGGGTTAGTATTTGGCATTTCAAAAACTGAAGTTATACCTCCAACAATTGCTGCTCTACTTCCAGAAGCTAAATCCTCAGTGTCTGTTGAACCCGGTTCTCTAAAATGTGTCTGAGTGTCAATACAACCAGGAAGAACAGTAAGTCCAGTTGCATCAATTGATTGACTTGAATCCTCATCTAACTTACCAATTTTTACAATTTTGCTGTTTTTAATGCCTATATCAACATTTTTAAGATCTTTATCAATATAACACTTTCCATTTTTAATTATTAGGTCTAACATTTTTAAAAAAACTACTTATATCATTCGTTATAATATTACAATATGAATAGAAATAATATTTATATCCTTGAGGATAGAGGTCTTCTTTATATTAACGGAGATGATGCTAAAGAATTTTTACAAAATATAATTACAAACAATATTGAAAATGTATCAGATGATAGAAGTTGTTTCTCAGCTCTCCTAACCCCACAAGGCAAATATCTTTACGATTTTATAATTATTAAACATAAATCAGGATATTTTTTGGATTGTGAAAAGAAAATTATTGAAAATTTGTATAAACAGTTAAATTTATACAAGCTTAGATCTAAAGTAGAAATTTTAAATCTAAGTAATGAGTTTGTTGTTGCAAATCTGACAAAAGAAAAATTTCTAGAGTTAGAAAATTCTAAAGATGAAATGGGTTTTACTATAAAATTTAGAGAAGATCCTATTCTTTTAGATCCAAGGACTGATAAATTAGGAGCTAGATTAGTGATTAATTTAGAAAAATTATATCTTTCTATAAAAAAATTGGGATTAAAAGTTTCTGATATTAACGAATATTATAATTATAGTCATGAATTAGGAATTGCTCAAATTGATACAAATAATCTGCAAGATAAAATTTTTGGAATTGAATGCAATTTTGAAGAACTAAATGGAATTGACTTCAGAAAAGGATGTTATGTAGGGCAAGAAAATACAGCTAGAATAAAACTTAAAGATAAACTTAATAAAAGACTATTCGCAATTAAAGTTTTAGATGGAGAGATCAATAGTGAAGAAATTACTTCTGAAAATAAAAATTTTGGAAAGTTATTGATCAATAATAAAAATCCATTTGCTTTACTGAAACTAGAAAATAAAAGCTTTAATTTTGATAAAAATCTAAAGTGTGGAGATGCACAAATAAAAGTGTTAAAACCAAATTGGATATAAATTATTTAATAAATTTTGATAAATCTGGTTTGAAATAGTCTGGTCCTTTCATAACTTTTCCGAACTCATTATATATTGGTTTGCCATCTTTTCCCAATTTACTCATATTAGATTTTTGAACTTCCTCAAAACACTTATCTAAATTAATACCAAAAGCATGTCCTGCACCGTATGTGACATACAAAATATCTGTAAGTGCATCTGCAACCTCGGTTAAATTTTTTTCTAATATTGCCTGCTTTAATTCCTCTAACTCCTCATTGATCAATGATATTCTAAGCGAATTAATTTTATCTGTGCTTAGACTTGATGAATCTTTTACATCTTGATTAAAAGTTTTCATGAATATTCCAACCTTTTCAAAATTTGTCATTTTACTCCTATATGATTTTATTATTTTTTAATGTATAAGTGGATAAATATACTCTCAAAATTAAAATATGAAATTCAGAAAAGAATATGACAGCATTGGTTCTATTAATGTGCCTGTGGATAAGTATTGGGGAGCATCAACTCAAAGATCAAAAAAATACTTTGATATAGGAGACGTATTGGTCAAACCAAAGTTAATAAAATGTATGGCTATTATAAAAAAAGCAGCAGCTGTTACGAATTATAAAAATAAGGATATTAGCTCAAAAGTTTATAAATCAATTGTACGAGCTTCTAATGAAGTTATCGCAGGAAAGTTAGATAATCATTTCCCTCTTAAAGTTTGGCAAACTGGTTCTGGCACTCAAACAAATATGAATGTGAATGAAGTTATTTCAAATAGAGCCATTGAAATGCTTAAAGGGAAAATGGGTACAAAAAAACCTGTTCATCCAAATGATCATGTAAATAAATCTCAATCAACAAATGATGTATTTCCTACAGCAATGCATATTGCTATCGCTATAGAAACTAGAGAAAAACTATTACCAAGCTTAACATTGTTAAATAAGGAATTAAAAAAAAAAGTAAGAGAATTTAAAAAAATAATTAAAATAGGGAGAACACATTTGCAGGATGCAACTCCTTTATCATTAGGTCAAGAATTTTCTGGCTACCAATCTCAACTAGAAGAATGCATTAAAAGAATAAAAGTTTCACTAAATGAAGTTTATTATTTAGCACAAGGTGGTACAGCTGTAGGCACAGGTATTAATACCAAAAGGAATTTTGATAAGAAAATAGTAAATGAAATAAAAAAAATAACTAAGTTGCCTTTTAAGCCAGCTAAAAATAAGTTTGCTGCACTTGCTGCTCATGATGTAATAGTAAATTATTCAGGTACATTAAACACAACTGCAGTATGTTTAATGAAAATAGCAAACGATATTAGATTTTTAGGTTCTGGACCAAGAGCTGGATATGGAGAGTTGATATTGCCAGAGAATGAACCTGGATCATCAATTATGCCTGGTAAGGTAAATCCAACTCAATGTGAGGCTGTGACAATGGTATGTGTGAAAGTCATTGGTAACCATAATGGAATTACAATGGCTGGTTCACATGGTCACTTTGAACTTAATGTTTTCAAACCTTTAATAATTCATAATGTACTTCAATCAATCCAAATTCTCTCAGATAGCACAAAAAGCTTTGCAAAATATTGTATCGCTGGACTGAAAGCTGACAAAAATAGAATTAAACACTTGTTGGATAACTCTTTAATGCTGGTAACTGCCTTATCTCCAAAGATTGGCTACGATAATGCTGCAAAGATTGCTAAGAATGCATTAAAAAATAAAACTACTCTAAAAGCTGAAGCACTAAAATCAGGGTTAATAAATGATAGAGAATATAATAAAATTGTTAATCCTAATAAAATGATAAAACCAGACTAGCTATTAATAATATTTTTAACTAAAGATTTAAGCTCTTGTGAATTTCTAATATTATATTTAGATTTACCATTTTTTTTGCCATACTTGGCATCTTGATTAATTCTTATATCAAATATTGATACTAATCCGGTGTTAATATTTTTTTCAATTTTAAAATTGATCAGATTAATATTCTTAACTTTATCTAATTTTACCTGGAATTTTTTAGCAAACTGATTTTTATTTTTTATTGATAAAGAATTTGATGATCTAAATATTGTATCACCATTTTCCTTAATATATTTTATTTGAGATTTAATTAAGCCAATATCACCAATATTCAATAAAACATCCGTTAAATTGATAGTTTTTTGACTTATATTTAAACTTACACTGCCATTTCTTATAAGTTCATGCTCAATATTAGTCAAAAGGAATTTGATATCTCCACTAAAATTGCCTAATAAATCAGGATTTAAATTCAAAATAGAAAATATTAATTCATCAACCAAAAAATTTAAATTTTGTTTGTTCAATGTAATATTCGAATTGAGATAAAACGGTGATAGCTCTATTTTCGTGTCAATTTTAATGTTGTTAGAATTATCAGGTGAATTTAAACTAATTAAATTATTTTTAAGCTTATAATCTACTTCAATATTTTGATTTAAGAAATTTATTTTTGCTGATCCTTTTAAGTCTGTGCTATTTTTATAATTTAATTGATTTTTTAATATAAGATTTGGATCTTCAAAATTTACTTCTAATTGTGAATTCATTTGTGAATTATATTTTTTTTTCCATAACGATTTAAAATTTAAATCAAACAAATTTCCTTTGATATTTAATTTTTTGAAATTATCTAGTTTAGAAGTCGTAAAATTAATTTTTTCTATTGGAGATATAATTAAGGTTTCATCATTATCATCTATGATAAATACTTTACTTTTTTTAATATAAAATGGTTTACTTTTACTAGTATGAAAATAATTTCTTAAAATATTATATTCTTTTTGTCTTAATAAAAAATTAGTACTTTGTATCTCAAATTTTTCAAAATTAATTTTGGATTTTGGATATAAACTATTAGATAACAAAAATATCTTAAGATTCTTAATATCTACCAACATGTCTTTGTCATTGTTTTCATTTATCAATAACGATGAATCGCTAATTAATAAATGAGGTTTTGGAAGTAATTGATACTTTATGTCACCATTTATATTTAGGTTAATATCAAAATCAGAATAAAACTTACTTTCAATGATGTTTTCTATGCTTTTATAATTAAATAAAACTGGTATTGATAAATAAATGCCGAAAGTAAAAAACAATGTTATTAATAAGAAAATCCCTTTAATAAATATTGGTATTTTCTTAGTTTTATTCATTAATTTAATATCGCCTAAATTAAAAAAAAATAAATGATGAATTTAGATTATTTAACAAATCTTAATAAAAATCAGGAAGAGGCAGTTTTACATTTAAATGGACCTCTGTTGATTGTTGCTGGAGCTGGGTCCGGAAAAACAAGGGTTCTTACAGCTAGAATTGCTCATATTGTTAAGCAACATAAGGCATTTCCTAATCAAGTCTTGGCAGTGACATTTACAAATAAAGCAGCAAAAGAAATGCAATTAAGAGTATCTAAATTCTTAAGAAAAGAAGCGACTGGACTGCCATGGTTAGGGACATTTCACTCAATTAGTGCAAAAATATTGAGAAAACATGCAGAAGCGGCTGGGTTAAAATCAAACTTTTCAATTATTGATCAAGATGACCAAGTAAGATTAATAAAAAATATCTGTAAATCTGAAAATATAGATACAAAAAAAATATCTCCAAGATATATTTTGGCAGTAATTGATAAATGGAAGAATAAAGGCTTTTACCCTGATGAAGTTGTACTCAAGCGTAAAGACATATTAGAAAGAAACTTTCTAGGAATCTACAAAATTTATCAACAAAAATTAATAGACTTAAACGCTGCTGATTTTAGTGACTTAATACTTCATACTGTTAAAATTTTTGAAAGACATAGTGATATATCAAAAATGTATTCTAAAAAATTTAAATATATTTTAGTAGATGAATATCAAGATACAAACTTTATTCAAAGTGAATGGCTAAAATACTTAGCAGAATATAATCAGAATATTTGCTGTGTTGGAGATGATGATCAGTCAATCTATAGTTGGAGAGGAGCAGAAATTAAGAATTTTCTTCAATTTGAAAATGTTTACGAAAATACCAAAATAATAAGATTAGAAAAAAATTATAGATCAACTCAAAATATTTTAAATGTTGCATCCAATATTATTGAAAATAATCAAAATAGAGTTGGAAAAAAACTTTTTACAGATCAAGAAGATGGGGAGCTTGTTACATTAAACTGTTTTAGAAATGTAAAAGATGAAGCGACTGAAATAGGTTCTAATATTGAAGATTTCAAAAATAGATTTTCTTTAAATGAAGTTGCAATTCTTGTGAGAGCTATTTTTCAGACTAGAGAATTTGAAGAAAGGTTTTTAAAAATTGGTGTTCCATATAGAATTATTGGCGGAATTAAATTTTATGAAAGATCAGAAGTAAAAGATTGTGTTGCATACTTAAAAACAATTTTTCAACCTCAAGACGACTTAGCTTTTGAGAGAATTTTAAATGTACCAAAAAGATCTATAGGGGATACAACGGTGAAAGCTATTAATAATTTTGCCAAATTAAATAAATGCTCATTAGAAGTTGCTTCAAAACATTTAATTGAACAGAACAAAATTAAACCTAAAACAAAATTAGGTTTAAATTCTCTGCTAAATCTTTTAGCCAAATGGAGAAATGATTTAAAGAATAAAATGAATCATAATAAATTATTACAAACAATCCTTGATGAGTCTGGATATAGTGAAATGCTTAAAAATAAGAAAGACTTAGAAAATGAAAATAGATTAGAAAATATAAAAGAATTGTTAAGTGCAATGAAAGAATTTGATAATTTGGAAAGTTTTTTAGAGCATGTTGCTCTTGCAACATCACTTGATCAAGATTGGCAGAGTGAAAAAGTTAATTTAATGACAATACACGCTTCTAAAGGACTGGAATTTGATGTCGTATTCTTACCAGGCTGGGAGGAAGGTTTATTTCCCCATCAGAAAAGTATTGAGGAAAAAGGTGAAAGCGGGTTAGAGGAAGAAAGAAGATTAGCTTATGTTGCAATTACTAGAGCAAAAAAACTAGCAAAAATATCATTTTCTATGAACAGGTTCTATCAAGGAGATTGGATCGACAGCATGGCTTCAAGGTTTGTAGATGAATTGCCAGATGAATATATTAAAAAAAATAATAATTATATAGACGAAAAAGAGGAAGATTTCGAATTCAACCAAGATGTAGATTTTGATACTGATAGTGAAATTAGAAGTCCTGGTTGGATCCGATATCAGAAAAAATTAAAATGAGTGTAGGAATAAACAATATTATTTTATCTAATAATTTAGATGGATATATTTTACCAAAAAATGATAACTATTTCACCGAATATTCTAAAATAAATAATCTTAAATCAATTACAAATTTTTCTGGATCTGCGGGTTTTGCTATTTTCTTAAAAAATAAAAAATATTTATTTGTTGATGGAAGATATACTATTCAAGCAGAAAAAGAGGTTGGGAAAAATTATAAAATTTGTGAAATTCCTTATGTGTGGCCAAAAGATATTTTGGAGAAAAAAATTAAAATTGGTTTTGATCCAGATCTTTTTACTTGGGAAACTCTAAATAAATATTTTGGAATTGAATACTCATTAGTTCCTTTAAACATAAAATTTCAAAAAAAAATTAATAAAAAAAATACTTATCCTTTCTTTAGTCTCAAAACAGCTATAGCAGGTGAAAGTGTAACAAGTAAAATAAATCGATTAATTAAAATAATGAAAAAAAAGAATATTGATTACAATTTCATAAGCTCAGGTGAAAATATTTGTTGGCTTCTTAATATAAGAGGAAAAGATCTCCCGAATTCTCCAATTGCAAATTGTAAAATGATATTAACAAAAGATAGAAAAATTTATTTTTTTTCAAGTAAAGATAAGATAAAAAAAATAAAAATAAGTCATAAAAAATTAAAAATGCATTTTTTAAATGAAGATAATATTTTAAAATGCTTAATAGGACTCAAGAATGGAAACTTTTGTATTGATAGTAAAACTTGTTCAGTATTTGAAGAAAGCCTAATTAGCTATAAATTTAAAATTGTTGATAAAGAGGATTCTCTTTATGCTTTAAAATCTTTAAAAAATAAAACTGAAATTAAAAATATGGTAAATGCACATATTGAGGATGGGGTTGCTTTAACTAAATTTTTATATTGGATTAAAAATCTTAATATTAATAACCTCACAGAGAAAAAAATTGAGAAGAAAATAGAGAATTTTAGAAAAAGTAGTAAAAATTATTTATACCCAAGCTTTGATACAATTGCTGGATCTGGACCAAATGGAGCAGTAATTCATTATAGATCTGATAAACTTTCAAACAGAAAATTAAAAAAAGACGATTTACTATTACTAGATTCCGGTGGTCAATATAAATGGGGAACTACAGATGTAACAAGAACTGTATGTTTTTCTAATGTCTCAAATAAAGTAAAAGAAATATTTACAAGAGTTTTGAAAGGTCATATTGCGGTTGTTTTATCAAATATAAAAAAAGAGAAGAATGGCCATAATATTGATAAAATAGCAAGAAAAAGTCTCAATTCTATTGGACTTGATTATCGTCACGGAACCGGTCATGGAGTTGGAGCATTTCTTAATGTACATGAAGGACCACAAGGAATATCAAAAAATAATTATGTACAGCTTAAAGAGGGAATGGTTTTAAGCAATGAACCTGGTTTTTACAAAAAAAATGATTTTGGAATAAGAATTGAAAATTTAGTTTTCATAAAAAGGGTTAAATCTAAACTTTTTTTTAAAAATTTAACAATGGCGCCAATCGATACTGATCTAATTAATTTTAAAATGCTTAATAAAAAGGAAAAGGATTATTTATTTAAATATCACTTTGAAGTTTACAATAATATTTCACCATTTTTAAATAAAAATGAAAAAAAGTGGTTAGCTAGCCTAATCTAATAAACTAATCCATTCTTTTTGAGATAATATTTTTATTCCTAATTCTTTAGCTTGTTGAACTTTTCGTATTGTTGGTTTATCTCCAATAATTAAGTATTTTAATTTTTTATTAATTGAGCTCACAACAGATCCTGAATTTTCTTCAATTAAAGATTTTGCTTCAGCTCTACTCATATCTACTAACTTTCCAGTAATCATAAATGTAACATTCAATAGCTTACCATCTTTATTTTTTTTTATATCAGAAATATTTAATAGTGAAGACAATTTTTCTATTATGCTATAATTTGATTTATTTTCAAAAAATCTTTTTAAAGAATTAATTTGAGTTTCCCCAATTCCATCTATGTTTAAAAATTCTTTAAAATCTTTATTTTTTATAAAATTTATAAAGTTTGCTATCGACTTTGTATATTCTGCTAAAAGTTTAGCATTTTCGACCCCAATATGTCTAATACCTATAGAATAAATAAATCTATCTAAAGAAACTTTTTTAGATTGATCTATTGAATATTTTAAATTTGAGACTGAAAGATCACCCCAACCCTCTAATTTGGAAATTTTATCATAATCTAGAAGAAAAATATCCTGTGGATATCGTATTAGATTTAGATCCCAAAATTTTTCTACAACTTTTTTTCCTAATCCATCAATATTTAGAGCTTCTTTTGAAATGAAATGTTTGATTTTTTCTACTGCTATTTTTTCACACTCAAATCCTCTATCTGGACATCTTCTTACTGCATCATATTTTTTTGTTATTTTATTAAATTCTTTTATTGTATCAAAGCCACAAGGACATTTTTTTGGAAAAACAAATTTTTTTGAACTTTTCTTTCTTTTTTTAAGATCAACGAAAACAACATGAGGAATAACGTCACCTGCTCTCTCTACTTTTACAGTATCGCCAAGTCTTATGTCTTTTCTAATTATTTCGTCTTCATTATGAAGTGTTGCATTTGAAACTACCACACCTCCAATATTTACTGGTTTTATTCTTGCTACTGGTGTTAAAGCTCCCGTTCTACCTACCTGGATATTGATGTCTGTTATTTGAGAATACCCACTATCTGCCGAAAATTTATGAGCTATCGCCCATCTTGGGGAATTTGCAGTGAAACCTAATCTTTTTTGAATTTCGAGACTGTTTACTTTATAAACAAGGCCATCAACATCATACTTTAAATCAAATCTATCATTCTCAAATTTTTTGTGAAAGCTTTCTAAATCTTTAATAGTTTTTAAAACTTTATTATGCTCATTTGTTTTAAAGCCCCATTTTTTCAATGAATTTAAAAAATCAGACTGTTTTTTTATTTTATCACTTTCAAAGTAACCATAAGTATAAGCTACAAAGTTAAGTGGAATTTTTTTAGTTTCTAATGGATTTTTTTGTCTTAGAGATCCCGATGCAGCATTTCTAGGATTAGCAAAATCATTTTTTAACTTATTAAAATTGTCTTTTTCTATGAAAACCTCACCTCTAATATCTATATCTTTTGGAAAATCTTTATTCAATATTTTCTGAGGTATATCATTAATGGTTTTTAAATTTTCAGTAATTACTTCACCTGTATTACCATCCCCTCTTGAAGTACCCATCACTAATAATCCATTTTTGTAAGTTAATGAAGCTGAAATTCCATCTATTTTTGGTTCAACACTGTATTCAATATCAATTTTTTTATTGAGGTAATTAAATATTTTTTTTTCAAAATTTATCAAATCCTCTTTATCAAAAGCGTTTGATAGAGATAGCATTTTTACTCTATGCCTAGATTTTATAAAATTCTTTGATGGCGCAAAACCCAATACATTTGAGGGAGAAAATGTACTTTTTAAAAAGGTATAATTTTTTTCTAAATTAATTATTTCTTTTTTTATTTCATCATATTGCTTATCTGAAATTTTCGGAGAACTTTCTTCAAAATAAAATTTATTATGTTTTTTTAGTTCATTTATTTTTTTTTGATAGTACTTTTTTATTTCAATTTCTTTCATTACATTTTTTTATTGAAATAAATCTTTAAATCTTTTAAGTATAGTTTTTTGTTTGTTCAGATCATTTTTGATCTCTATCTTTTTAGATTCTTTATTTAATATTTTATATGACATTTCATACCAGTCACTTGATTGGTAATTATATCCTAACATTATTGCATATTTTTTTGACTCATTCTCAAGCCCTAATTTATAATTTAATTCAACCAGTCTATACAAAGCTTCCTCTACAAAGATTGTGGTATCATATTTATTTACAATTTTTTTATATCTATTCATTGCTGGTATCCATTTTTCTCTCTCAAGATAATAATTAGCTAAATATAACTCTTTAGAAGCAAGTATTTCTTCAATTAATTCAAGTTTAAATTTTGCATCTTCAGAAAAGTCAGTATTTGGATAACTATTTCTTAATAAAGTAAAATATTCTTTTGCCTTAATTATTTCTCCTAAATCTTTTTTTTCGTCAATTATTTGATTGTAATGACACACACCCAATAAGTAATAAGCATAGTCAGTGTCTGGATGATTCTTGTATTTATTAAGAAATCTCTCTAACTCAAATATTGCATCATTATAATATAATTGAGAATAATATGAATATGCAGCCATCAAAGTTGATCTTGGTGCCCAAACAGATTGAGGATATAAAAGTTCAACTTCATTAAATTTTTTCGCTGCAAAAAAAATATCACCTCTATTAAGTTCTTTTAATCCCTCATTATAAGCCTCTATCATCTGCATTTCTAAATTCTTTTCTTTTACCAATGAAACTTTTTCCTCTTTTTGTGAACAAGAAACTAAAATAAATAAAAAGAAACAGCAAAATATAATTTTTTCAATTCTCATTTAAAAATTTTAACAGAATTTATTTTAAATTCTAATTATTATGCAATAGATTTTAAATTATGACGATTATTTATTAAAGTATGTGGTAAATTTTTACCTTTAATTTCTAATAAGGAATAATTTTTATTATCGCTGAATACTTTTCTTAATAATTGATTAGTTAAACTATGGCCACCATGTCTACATTTTAATGATCCTATAAGCCTATACCCAACTAGATAAAGGTCTCCCATACAATCTAAGATTTTATGATTTACAAATTCTTTTTCATTTCTTAGTCCATTCGGATTAAGAATTTTATCTTCTTTAACAACAATTGCATTTTTTAAAGATCCACCTTTTCCTAAACCGAGTGTTTTAAGCTTTTCAATATCTTCGTATAAACAAAATGTTCTAGAGTTATATATATCCTCTAAATTGTCCTCGAATACATTAACTTTATTATTTTGGCGTTTAATAATTTGATTTTTATAATTTATTTCAAATTCAATTTCTAAAGTTGTGTTAGATTTATTTAAGGAGATGTATTTATTACCTTCTGCTATTTCAATATGTTTATTAATTTTAATTAATTTGATTGGAATATCACTAGTTTTCAAGCCTGTTTCTTTCAAAATTTTAACAAAATCTTTTGCTGAACCATCAAGAATTGGAACTTCCTGCCCATTGAGCTCTACAACTGCATTATCCACACCTAAACCAAAAAAAGCAGCCATAAGGTGTTCAATTGTTGAAACTTTCACCCCAAATTGATTTGACACAGTTGTGCAAAGAGTAGCTTCACTAACATTTTCAAAATTCGGAATAACAACATTATTTTTCTCTAAATCTATTCTCTTGAAAATTATTCCTGAGTTTGGTGATGCAGGCAAAATATTTACATTAACATTCCTACCTGTATGTATCCCTACCCCTGAAAATGAGATTTTGTCTGCAATTGTTGACTGTGAAAGTATTGACATTTCATAAGTATATAAAATTAAGAAAAGTTTAGTATTCAAGTAATATTACGAGAAAATACGATTATTTAGAAAATAGATTAAAAAATTTCTCAAAAAGTCCTATTTTTTTGGTTTTTTTTGAGTTTTTGATAAGAAATCTTTCATCACTTTTGTGATAATGCATAGCCGCCTCACAAATCTCAGAATCATTTTCCTTAAAAAAAATTAATTCGGAGAAATTATTATTAAAATCAAAATTAAAGTTCTTTGATAGCAACTTTGAGCCACCTCCAATAAAAATTATAATTGGTTTACTAAAACTAATATTATTTTTAAAAAGATTATTTTGAGTAACTGCTAATTTAATAATTTCATTAATTCTTGCTTCAATAATTTGTTTCAATAAATCAATTGAAATATTTTTTTTAATTAACTCACTATATATGTTAATATCATTTATAGAATTTTTATTAAAAGATATCTCGTTCTCATCTTTGTTAAATTTCAATTTTAAGTCTTCAGAATAGTTAAGATCTAGATTTAAAACTTTTGAAATATCTTTAGTAATATTGTTTCCACCGATTGGAATAGATTTAAAAAATTTAAATTTTTGATCATGAAAAAAAAATGCGCTAGATCTTTCAAAACCTATATCTAAAAATATCAAATTATTTCTATTTTCGAAATATTTTTTATACAATTTAGATTTAACATAACTTGAACAATAGATATTTAATATATTTAAATTATTTTTTTTAAATTTATTTGATAAATTATTTATTGAAGATTTTTTTAGACAGATAAACTTTAATTCTAATATTAAAGATTTTGTTTTCAAATTATCTAACACATTTTCTAATTTTTTATTATCATCTACAATCATATTATTTATAATGATGTGTAAAATCTTGTCTTTAAAATTATTTTCAGAAATAATAAAGTTTGCTTCTTTAATTAGACTTTTATAATGTTTTGAAATTAAAGTAGGTTGATCAAAAGATTTTTTTATTGAAAGATCGACAAAATTTAATTTAGAAGAATCATATAATACATTCACATCAACCAAGTGAGTTGATAATTTTTTTTCTGCATCTCTTATCAGCTTATTTAAAGAGTTATCTAAATTTTCACTTTTTAAAACTTCAGTATTTTTAATATTGGATGAATAAATTATTTCAGATGACTGGTTAAATACGCCTAATCTTATATTTTTGGATCCAAAGTCTATTACTGTATCTAAATTACTCACTTTTGTTTGTCATTATAATTTGATCAATTACTCTAAGATCAATAATTTTTGTTTTTTTTAAATTATCATCATCTAATAATTTTTTATAAATTCTAATTGAATTTATTATATTTTTAGATGGTAACTTTAAAATTAGCCCATTAGAGAATACCAAATCCCATCTTCTATTTTTAAAAAAATAATATTGTTCTATAGTATCTATTTGTAACTCTTGATTTTTTAAAATATTATAAAAATTTAGAAATTCATTTATTTGAAATTCCCCAAATACTGTTGGGATATTATATTTTTCATAGATTTGGTTTGAATTTATATATTTTCCATTTTTACCAATGTAGAACTCTTCTCCATTAATAAAAGTTTTTCCAAGGATTAATGTTTTTGATAAACTAACGTTTAAAGAGGAGGGTATAATTTTCTTAACATTTATACTTTCAATAAAATTGAATTTAGTCAATTTTTCTAAAACTTTATTATCTGTTATTTTAAAAATATTTGTATTTTTTAAGTTACTTAATTCCTCTTCAATATTTTTTTTTTCTTTATAAGATACTCCATTTATATTAATAGTTTTTAAAACAAACTTGTCTTGGTAATTTTCCAAAATTTTGAAATTAAATATTGAACTTAAAAAAATTAAAAAAAATAAATAAAGGTATAATTTATATTTACTTGTTGATGGAAGCATCTCTAATTATTTCTTCTATTAGCTCTATAAAACTTATATTTTTATATCTTGCAATTTCAGGTACTAGAGAAAGGGAAGTCATACCTGGCTGAGTATTAAGTTCTAATAAATAAAATTTGTTGTTGTAAAATCTGAAATCTGACCTTGACACCCCCCTACATTTTAATAACTTATGCGCTTTCATAGCTATTGAATTAATTTTATTTAAATTTTTTGAACTTAAGTTGACTGGTATTATGTGCTCTGTTTTTGCATTAGCACTATACTTAGCTTTATAATCATAAAATTTCCTTTTGGGCTTAAGTTCGATAATGCCAAGTTTTTTTTTACCTAAAATAGCAGCTTGAATTTCTCTTCCTGGTATATATTTCTCAATTAAAATATCTTTAAATTTTTTTAATTTTGTTAGATTACTATTAAAATTTTTTTTATTACAAATATATACACCGACACTGGAACCTTCATTAATAGGCTTTAAAACTACAGGAAATTTTAAATTTTTATCAATTTTATTTGTTATTCTTTTAATATTAAAATTATTTTTAAAAGAAAATTTAATATATGGAGGTGTTAGAATATTATTTTTGATAAAAATTTTTTTCGAAATTTCTTTATCGATTGCAAGAGAAGATGATAAGACACCAGAATGAGAATATCTTATCTTTTCTGACTCTAGTATCGACTGAATATAACCATCCTCCCCGTACCTCCCATGTAACAGGTTTAAAACTAAATTTGGCTTAAATTTTCTTAATTTTTTTACTAAATTCCCATCTGGTTCGATTAATAAAAGTTTGTACTTTTTAATTTTTTTCAACTCGTGTATTACACTTTCAGCTGTAATTAAGCTGATCTCTCTCTCATTAGAATATCCCCCTGCTAATATTAAAATTTTATCCATTATTCAACCACTACAATTTCTAATTCTAATTTTACACCTGTCTGATCTTTTACTTTCTTTTTAACAAAATTAATTAAAGACTTCATATCTTCAGATTTTGCATTTTTTTTATTGACAAAAAAATTAGCATGTTTCTTTGAGATAAATGCGTCCCCATAACTAGTTTCATTAGGGACACATGATCTAATTAGTTCCCATACCTTTCTGTCTGTTTGATTAATGGGATTTTTAAATGTACTACCACTAGTTTTAATTTTAGTTGGTTGAGCCCTATTTTTTACTATATTTAATTTATTCATATAATTACTTATCTCTTCACTTTTTTTTTCATTTCCTTTAAAAGTTGCACTTAAAAAAATTAAATCTTTAGGTAACTCTATTGATCTGTAATTAAAATTAATTTTATTTGCAGGTAAACTGCTTATTACACCTTTAAAATCAACTAATTGAATAGAAATAAGAATATCTTTAAATTCTTTTTTAAAACATCCAGAGTTCATTCTTATACCCCCGCCTATGGAACCTGGAATACATGACATAAACTCAAATCCAGAAATGTTGTTGTCTTTTGCAAATTCTGAAACTTTTTTTTGTGAAGCTGCAGTCCCAGCAATGATAGTCTCGTTATCTAGCAGTGTAATATTCGAGAAACTTTTGCCTAATTTAATTACTGTCCCTTGATAAGTATCATCATCAAATAATACATTGGACCCATTCCCTAAAATAAATATTTTACTTCTTGCAGCATAAAGTTTCAGATAGTCTATTAATCCTTTAAGAGAACTAGGTTTAAAAAAAATTTTGGTTTTTCCCCCAATATTAAACCAATTAAGATTTTTAATGCTCTGATCAAAAAAAATATCTCCATCTATTAATAATACTGATTTTTTGATATCATCTATTTCCATTAAAAAATATTTTCTAAATTTTTCATCCAATTTGATATAGATCCTGCTCCCATACCAATATAAATTTTTTCACCATATACATTCTGTTTGATAAATCTTTGTAATTGTAATTCATCTTCAACTTGTATTAATTTAACATTAGAATTTTTTATTATTAATTTTGCAAATGAGTCATATGTAAAATTTAGTCTTAGTTTTTCATTAGCTTTATAAATGGGACACAATAAAACTGTATCTGCTATTTTAAAACATTTTGAAAACTCTTTTTTCAAATTTATTACTCTTGAAATTCTATGAGGTTGAAAAACACAAATAATTTCTTTATTTTTGTAGACACTTCTAACACCATTTAGAACTGAACTAATCTCAGTTGGATGATGAGCATAATCATCATAAAAACCTATGTTATTATGATTGAATAAGTGAGAAAACCTTCTCTGAACTCCTTTAAAATTGTATAATCCAATTTTAATATATTTTTCAGGTAGTCCAATTGTAAATGCTAAGGAAATTGCAGCAGTTGCATTTTGAATATTATGGATTCCTATCATTGGAATTTTAATTCCTTTAATTATTTTTTTTTTACTCGGAATATTTATTTTGACATCGAAACTAGAAAAATTAGATGATTGTTTTATGTTTAATATTTGAAAATTAGAATTTTTATTTTTACCATATGTGTAAAAATTTTTGTTTATTGATTTTTTTTGAACATTTTTAAGATTTTGATCATCAATACATATAAACCCTTTACCTACGGATGGTATTTTTTCGATAAATTTAAGAAAACTTTTTTTAAGGTTATTTAAATTTTTATAAAAATCTAGGTGCTCTGAGTCTAGATTAGTTGCTATAGAATACGTAAAGGGAATCTTTAAAAAGCTCCCATCTGATTCATCAGACTCAGTAACACACCAATTACTCTTACCCAATTTTGCAGAATTGCCAAATGAATTTAATACACCACCGTTAATTATAGTTGGGTCTAAATTAGCTGTTGTAAAAATACTAGATACTAATGATGTTGTTGTTGTTTTTCCATGTGAGCCAGTTACCACAACATTTCTCATGAAAGATACTATATGGCCCAACATATCTCCTCTTGTATAAATTGGTAAATTTTTTTTGTTAGCCTCAACTAATTCTGGATTATTTTTTTTTATAGCTGATGAAATTACTAGCACAGTCGTTTTTTTTATATTTTCTTTTTTATGTTTTAAAAATATTCTTATTTTTTTTTCATTTAATCTTTCAATATTGCGATTATCAGTAATATCACTACCTTGAACTTTGTATCCTAACCCATTCATAATCAATGCTAAACCACTCATACCTATTCCTCCAATACCAACAAAATGGATAAGTTCATTTTTTCCTAAGTCAATTTTCATTAATAAGCTCAATTAGTTTAAATTTATTTTTTATCCAGGTATTTTCTTTAGTTAGTTTAATTAAATTTTTTTTTTTAGAAAAATATTCATTTTGATCTTGAAATATTTTTGTCATCAGATCTGTAAAGTTATTTTCATCAATATCTTTTTGCATAATTAGCCAGCAAGATTTATTTTTTTTATAAAATTCTGCATTGTAATATTGATGATTATCTTTAGCATATGGGTATGGAATTGCCACAAATGGAATATTTAAATAACCTAATTCTGAAATTGCGGATGCTCCAGAACGTGTAATAGCTAAATCGTAATTAATAGCTTTGATTAATAATTTGTCATCAAAGTGAAATAACTCGTGCTCTATATGGTTTTTTATATACAGATCTTTAATATTCTCTCTCGAATTTGTATTAATTACCTGTTGTAAAACTTGGATTTTCAGAGTTTTTGAAAGTTTTATAATAATTTTAGTAATAAATTCATCAAAGAAATTTGCCCCCTGACTTCCTCCGATAATTAATATTTTTTTTTTTTCTTCAAGTATCATCTTTTCATTTTTTTTATATTTATAAATTTCTTTTCTTAGCAATGGTTTAACTAAATAAATCTTATTTGAGAATTTTTTAGAAATACCTTTTAAATTATTTTCATAACAAATAATTTTTTTAGCAAAAATTAACATAAATTTGTTTGTTCTTCCAAGAACAGAATTTGGTTCAAAAATATAAATTTTTAAATTCAATAAATTTGAAGCCAAACATAAAGGTAAAGACATGTACCCACCGGTACTAATTAGAATATTAAAATTATTGGATTTTAAGAATTTGTAAGATTTTATTATTGATATAAAAAATTTAATCATATTGTATGGAAGTAATAATAAATTTGAAAATATATTTGGTACATCAATTAATGAATAATGATAATTGTCACTATTAATGAATTTTGATCCTCTTAAATCTGTTGAAATTTTAACTTCAAAATCTTCTTTTAAAGCATCATATATACTTAATGATGGGATTACATGCCCGCCAGAACCGCCTGTTGCAATAAGTATTTTTTTCATTGTTTAATCTATTTTTCTCTTGGTTAAATTCAAAATTAATCCTGATAAAATCGCTGTACTAACTATAGATGACCCACCATAACTTAAGAATGGTAAAGTCATTCCAGTAGTTGGGAGAATTCTTATATTAACACCAACATGAATAAAAGTTTGTAACAAAATTAATGAAACACATCCAGTTAAAATAAGTTTTGATAAATCTTCATTCAGAAAATTGATTTTTCGAATTACTCTATATGAGAAAATTAGATATAAAAATAATATTCCTATTACTATAATTGCGCCAAACTCTTCTGATATAACTGAAACTATATAATCTGTATGTGCTTCGGGAACCCTTGAATTCAAAGTACCTTCTCCAATGCCTTTTCCAAAAAAACCCCCATTTATAATTGCATCACTAGCTTTATCCGCTTGATAATTTTTACTCGAAGTTGAGTCTAAAAATGCAAAAAGTCTTACTTTTATATATTCAAATTTTGGAATAAATAGCACTAAATAACTTACAGTTGAGCCAACAATGAGAATGAATATAAAAAAAACAAAAATACTTATACCTGAGATAAAAATTAAAGCTAACCAAACCATTGACAACAACAGTGTTTGTCCAATGTCGGGTTGATAAACTAGCAACATTAATATTGGAAGAGTAAATAAAGTGCTTAAGAAATATTTTAAATATAATTTTCTAATTTTAGAAGTTAACATTAATGATAATGTTACTATAAAAAAAGGCTTAACAATCTCAATAGGCTGAAATCTGGGTAAAAACATCAAATCAAGCCACCTTTTTGATCCTTTTACTTCAATTCCGAGAAAAGGTACTAGCAAAAGGCATAAAAATGCAACTAAAAATAAAATTAGTGAAAATTTTGTCAAAATTTTTTGATTTAAAAATGAAAATATAATCAAAATTACTATTGCTAAAGCTATGTAAGTAAAATGCTTAAAAAAAAAGTAATACGATTTTGTATCTAATTTGTCTGATGCAATGAGTGAAGTTGACACCAATGAAAAGAAGAGACCTAATAAAAATAAACCTAAAATTAAGAATAATAAAAATTTATCTACGTTTTTCCACCAGTCATAAAAAGTGTCTAAATATTTATTCATATTCCATTTTTTTTTAACATAACTCTTATTATATTATTAAAGAATTTACCCCTTTCTTCAAAATTTTTGAATTGATCAAATGAAGCGGCACATGGACTAAAAATAATTACTTTTTTATTATAATCATTTTTAATATTTTTAATTAGATTTTTCATACTCCCTTTAAGTGTTGCCGAAGTTTTATAGAAAATTTGATTTGGAAGTGATTTAATAAAAAAATTTCTATCTTTTCCGTAGACATATGCTTTAATATTTGAAAAATACTTTTTTTTTAATTTTAGTTTATCTCCCTTTTTAGCAAGTCCTCCTAATATCCAATAGATATTTTCATAACTTTCAAGTAATGGGACTGTTGACGAAAAACTAGTAGATTTTGAATCATTGATAATTAATAATTTTTTTGATTTATAAATTATTTGTTGCCGATAATTTAAACCTTTAAACTTATTTGCAGTACTTATAACTTTTTTTAAATTGATTTTTAATATCTTAGCTATACTTATTACAAAGCTAAGATTTATTCTGTTACTAGAATTATTAAAGTAAATATTATCTATTTGACTAAAGTATTTATTATATTTTAAAAAGTTAATTTTTATAACTTTTGATTTTATTTTATTATTTCTTAATAGTTTATTTAGAAAATTATTTTTATTTTCTATAAAGGCATAATCATTTTTACTTTGAGATTTAACTATTTTAAACTTTGCCTCTGCATAATTTTTAAAAGTTTCATGTCTTTCAAGATGATCTGGGCTTAGATTAAGAATTATTGAATATTTAGATCTGAAATATTTGCTGTAATCAAGTTGATAAGAAGACGCTTCGATTACAAAAATTGTATTATTTTTAATTTTTTTTTCCAGTAAAATTGGAAATCCAATATTTCCAGTTAATCTCACATCTTTTTTGCTATCTTTTAGAACTTCGTATAGCAATTTTGAAGTAGTAGATTTGCCATTTGTTCCGGTAATTGTGATTTTATTTGTATTTGGATAACTAATTTCAAATATATCAAGCTCTGAAATAATTTTAGAACTATGTTTTCTTAAATAACTCGAAATTCTACATTTATTAATATCTATACCTGGACTTAAAACGATAAAATCAAAGTTTATAGATGATAATTTACGGATATTTATTAAATTTTTTTTAAACTTAGCTGATATATTTTTTTTGTTATCATCAAATATTACGCAGGTATTATTTTTTTTTAGAAATTTAAAACAAGCATAACCAGACTTTCCAAATCCATAAATTAAAATTTTTTTATTTTTAAAATAAATTTGTCTTTCATTCATTATCTTAGTTTTAATGTTGCTAAACCTATCATTGCTAAAATAATTGATATGATCCAAAATCTAATAACCACAGTAGACTCAGGCCAGCCCTTTTTTTCAAAGTGATGATGTATTGGTGCCATTTTAAATATTCTTTTACCAGTAAGTTTGAATGATATCACTTGTGCAATTACTGAAACAGCTTCTAAGACAAACAGTCCTCCTGTAATTGCAAGAACAATTTCATGTTTAGTAATTATGCCAACTGCTCCTAATGATCCACCTAATGCTAGTGACCCAGTATCTCCCATAAATATCTTTGCTGGTGGAGCATTAAACCATAAGAAACCTAGACAAGATCCTATTATTGCTCCACAAAAAATAGATGCCTCTCCTACTCCATTGATATATGTTATTTGTAAATATTCTGAAAAAACTACATTTCCTGATACATAACTAATAAAGGCAAAACATGCTGCAACCAACATTACAGGTACTGTAGCTAAACCATCTAATCCATCGGTTAAATTAACTGCATTTGAAGAGCCAACAATAACAAATATATAAAATGGAACAAAGAACCATCCTAAATTAATTATTAAATTTTTGAAAAATGGAAAATACAAATTCTCAATCTCATTAGACCCACTATAAAAATAAAGAATAAAAATTCCAACTAATGCTAAAATAATTTGAATTAAGATTTTTAATTTTGGAGTTATACCATTTGAATTTTTTTTTTTTATTTTTTGATAATCATCGTATGCTCCTAATAATCCAAAAGATCCAGCTATATAAAGTAAAAACCAATTAAAGGGGTTTGAAAAATCACCCCACAAAAGAACACCTGAGAAAATACCCAGTAAAATCATTAGACCTCCCATTGTGGGAGTTCCTATTTTTTTGACGATATGTTCACTAGGTCCATCCTCTCTGATTGGGTCATGAATTTGATGTGAGGAAAAATAATTGATAAGTGGCCCCCCAACTAAAAAAACTACTATCATTGATGTAAACATTGATAGACCAGTTCTTACAGTCAAATATTTAAAAACGTTTAGAAAACTAAAGATCTCAACTAAGTTAGAAAATAGACTAAAAAGCATTCAATTTGCCTATTTTTAAGCTTTGGCTTATTTTATATAATCCAGTTGAGTTTGAACCTTTTATCATTAGATATTCACCATCCTTAATATCATTTCTTATAAAATTTATGATATCTTTATTTGAATTTAATATTTTTCCTCTTTTTTGTGGTCTAATTTTGTTAAATGTTTCGATAACTTCCTTGCCATAAACATATACTCTATCAATTTTAGTACTATTAATATACCGAGCAGCTTCTATATGAAGTTTTTTAGAATATTTTCCAAGTTCCAGCATGTCTCCTAATAGAATTAATTTTCTTTTAGATTTTGTCTTAAAATTATCTAATTTATTTAATGCAAATTGAAGAGATAAGGGGTTAGAATTATAACTTTCATCAATTAGGTTAATTTTTTTTTTATTTAATATAACTGAGTTTAAATCTCCTCTACCTTCTGGGAAATGATAATCATTAAAGAAAAATTTATCTAATTTTTCCAAATCAAAATATATAGATATTACTGCAAGAGTTGACAATATATTATAAATATAATTTTCTAAATTTTTTTTAATTATAAATTTCAATTTTTTTTTATTATAATTAATTAAAATAATAGAAAAAGATTTCTTCTTTTTTATATTTATCAGACTTACATCTGATTTTTTTTTAACCCCAAATGTAATTATTTTTAATTTTTTTTTTATGGATTTAGATTTAAAAAAACTAAAAAAATTATCATCAGCATTTAAAATAATATATCCATCCTTAGCAATGTTGTTTATTATCTCCGATTTGGCTTGAGCTATGCCCCATAAATTTTTAAAATTTTTAATATGTGCATAAGAAATATTTGTAATAACACCAATATCTGGCATTATTTTTTTGGTTAAAAAGTCAATTTCACCTTTTTTATCCATCCCAACTTCAAAAATTCCAATTTTATCTTCCTTATTTATGTTGAATAAAGAAATTGGTACGCCATATTTATTATTAAAAGATTTTTTTGAATAAGATGTTTGGCATAATTTACCTAGCATTTGACCCAACATCTCTTTTAAAGAAGTCTTACCTGCAGATCCTGTAATTGCAATAGATGAAATATTAGAAGATATTCTTATCAGTTTAGCACTTTCAGAAAAAATTTTTAAAGAATTTTTTACACGAATTCTATTTTTAACTTGATTGACTGGTTTATTTTGATTAATTACAATTGAAGCTCCATTGTTTAAAGCTTGATTAACAAATTTATTCCCATCAAAGTTCTTTCCTTTTATACCAAAGAAAATATTATTTTTTTTTGTTTTTCTTGAGTCAATTGAAGCCTCATTAATATTAATATTTTTTTCTATTTTCTTTTTAGTTACTTCTGAAACAATATTTGTTTTCCAATTTCTATTTAAAGATTTATTTTTAATCCTAATAAATTTTTCAATACATTTTTTATCTGAAAAGAATTTTTTAGAGACATATTCTTGGTAAACTTCATGCCCTTTTCCAGCAATAATAACTACCTCGTTTGACCTAATATCCATAATTGCTGATTTTATTGCCCTTTCTCTTGATGGTATTTCTAATACTTTACTCTTTGAAATATTAGACTTGATATCTCTTCTTATTTTTATTGGATCTTCACTTCTTGGATTATCATCTGTTAAATATATTTTATTACAATATTTATCAGCAATATTTCCCATTATTTTTCTTTTTTGCTTGTCTCGCTCACCTCCACATCCAAATACTAAGTTAACTTTTCTCAATTTAAATTGTTCCTTCACATTTTTGATGCAGGTCATTAAAGCGTCTGGTGTATGGGCATAATCAAGAATAACTATTCCATAATTATAAAGATTTCCTAACTTCTCTAATCTTCCATTTACTGACTTTATTTTTGGTATAATTTTTATAATTTTTTCTAATGAAATTTTACTTTTCATTGCTGCCATAATTGCCATTAATAAATTTTTAATTTGAACTCTTCCAATTAATGTTGTTGAAAAAGAATATTTTTTTTTATCAAATATGAATGTTATTTTCTGTTCATCCTTCAAAAATTGATGATCTATTATTGAAAAACTCGATTTAGTATTTCCTAAAGTAAGTTTTTTGATTTTATTTAATCTAGTAATTTTATTTAAATTAGAAGAAATTTTTAAATCATTGTCATAAATAGCATAAGACTTTTTTTTCAATAATTTTTTAAATAATATTAACTTTGAATTTAAATAATTTTTAAATGTTTTATGATAATCTAAATGATCTCTTGTGAAGTTGGTAAATATACCAATATCAAATTCTAATCCATCTAATCTATTTTGATTTAATCCATGACTCGAAGCCTCCAAAATAACATTTTCAATTCTTCTTTCTTTTAATTTTTTTAAAATTTTGTTTATTTGAATAGTATCAAAAGTAGTATTTGAAAAATTTTTTTTTACTTTTAAACCAGTAACCCCCAAAGTACCAATTGAGGCTACTTTAATTCTGTTAAGAGTAAGAATTTGAAAATAAAAATTTGCTATCGATGATTTACCATTTGTGCCAGTAACACCTATTAAGTTATTTGGTTTTTTGTTAAATATTTTAGAGCTAAATTTAGCTAGTAAATTTCTGGGATTTTTATCGTTTAAAAATAAAACATTATTTTTCCAACCATTTATTTTAAATTTGTCAGTGATAATAATTTTAGATCCTTTTTTAATAGCATCTTTTATAAAGAAATTTCCATCTGTATTGTTTCCTTTAAATGCAAAAAAAATGTATCCTTTTTTGACTTCTTTAGAATTAAAAGTTATCCCTTTAAAACTTAATTTATGATATTTTTTATGTAAATTTGGAAAGTAGTCTTTGAGTAACATCATTTACGCTCTTAATATTTTGTGGCTAAAATTGGCCCGATCTTTTCTATTATCTGACCGGCTACCCAGACAGTAGTCCAACCCGCTGTATTTCTCCAATTCCCCTTATAGGGATATCTATCATCTCTATAATGATACACAAATTCTCTATTTGCTTTGGGTTCATCCAACATTACTGCTAATACAAATTTTGGGTCCGAGGTTGGAAAAACTGATGCAAAAGTGTTAACTTTCTTTTTAGAATATCCACCCATTGAGGGTTGATCAGCAGTGCCAGTTTTTCCACCTATTTCGTAACCCTTTACATTAGCAAAACCTGCTGTTCCTTCTTTTGTTGATACAATTTTTCTAAGAATAGGATTAATTGTTTCTGATAAGTTTTCATTAAGTATTCTTTGTCTTTGTAATTTTTCCTTCTTCAATAATGTGGGTGTTATTTCATATCCTCCATTACTTATAATTGAATAGCCTTTTGAAAGTTGTAATAAAGTTGTGGCTATCCCATGACCAAATGCAACTGTTGCAAGTTTGCATTTACCCCATCTACCTAATTGAGTTGTACCTACTTCCTGTATATCGAATTCTAAATTTGATATAATTCCAATAGTTTGAAGAAACTCATTATAATTTTCAATACCAACTTTTTCAGCAATTCTAACAGAACCAATATTGCCTGATCTAATAAGAATCTCCTCAGCTGTTAAATCTGATGGTATTTTATCATCATATTCAGATATAGAATTTCCTGCACATGTAATTTTTTTTTTAAGGTCTTTAAATTCTGTTTCTGGTTCAACAACATTATATTGTAAACCTGCAGCCAAAGTAAAAGTTTTAAAAACAGATCCAAATTCATAAACACCTTTTGTTGCTCTATTAATATATTTTACATCATTTATTTTTTCTCTTTTATTAAGATCAAAGTCTGGAAGAGATACCATAGATAAAATGTTACCATCATTAATATCCATTAAAATTGCAGCACTTCCAATATTTTGAAATATATCTTTGGATTTTGATAACTCTTCTTTAATTAAATATTGAAGATCTGTATCAAGGGTTAATTTTAAAGGTTCTTTTGCGGTTGTTAGCTCATAATCAAAAGTTTTTTCGATTCCTGATATACCATTATTATCATTGTCTATTTGACCAATTACATGGCTAAATAAGTTTCCATTTGGGTAAACTCTTGCTATGCTATCCTCTTGAATAAAGGATTTATCTCCTAAAAGAAGAACTTGCTTAAGTTTTTGAGGACTGATTTTTTTTTTAACATAAAAGAATTTTTTTCCATACATTTCTTTATCAAAAATTTTATCAGGAAAAATCAACTTAAGAGAAATTAAC
>QCEU01000002.1 GCA_003280485.1 Pelagibacteraceae bacterium AG-359-O02 | reverse complement strand
CAAATCCAATGTACCAGTTCAATGTTTATCGGATTGGTCCGGAAATAAAGTTAGGCGCAGTTGACATTTCTTTTACTAATGCAAGCTTATTTATGGTCATTAGTTCTTTAGCTATTTTGATAATTTTTAATCTAGGAGCAAAGAAAAAAACCCTAATACCTGATAAACTTCAATTACTGTCAGAATTAAGTTATTCCTTTGTAGCCAAAATGATTAGTGACACAGCAGGATCAAAAGCAAAACCGTACTTTTCATTTATTTTCTCACTTTTTATGTTTGTACTTTTTTGTAACATGTTTGGAATGATACCTTACGCATTTACAGTGACTAGCCATATTATAGTTACATTTGTGTTGGCAGCATTTATTTTCATTGGAGTTACAATAATTGGTTTTATGAAACATGGATTGGGGTATTTAAAATTGTTTGTTCCAAGTGGAGTTCCAATGGTTCTACTTCCACTAATAGTTGTTATTGAAATTATTTCGTATTTAAGTAGACCAATTAGTTTATCAGTAAGATTATTTGCTAATATGATGGCTGGTCACACGATGATGAAGGTATTTGGAGGCTTTGTTATAAGCTTAGGAATTGTAGGTGGATGGCTTCCACTTAGTTTTTCGGTTGCACTTACTGGTTTGGAGATACTAGTTGCTTTTCTTCAAGCATATGTATTTGCAATTTTAACATGCATTTATTTAAATGATGCATTAAATCTACACCATTAATAAAAAAAAGGAGGAAAAATGGAATTAGAAGCAGCAAAAATGATAGGAGCAGGTTTGGCAGCTATAGCACTAGCAGGTGCAGGAGTTGGTATAGGAATTATCTTTGGTAATTACTTATCTGGTGCTATGAGAAATCCATCTGCAGCTCAAAAACAATTCCCTAACTTGTTATTAGGATTTGCTTTAGCTGAAGCAACAGGATTGTTTGGACTAGTAGTTGCGTTGATTATTTTATTTGCATTTTAGTTAATGTTAAAAAAAATAGTTATTTCATTATTCATTACATGCTTTGCATGTTTTAATACAGTATTTGCCGCTGAAAGTGGTGGTATGCCTCAACTTAATCCTGAGTTTTGGATTTCTCAAATCTTCTGGCTTATCATCACGTTTGGAATACTTTTTATTGTTTTGACCAAAGTTATATTGCCTAGGATTAGCGATAACCTGGAAACTAGAAAATCTCAAATACTTGAAAATATTGAAACAGCTGATAAACAAAAAGGAGAAAGTCAAAAAAAAATTGACGAATATGAAAAGATTATTTTAGACAGCAAACTTGAAGCTAAAAGTTACTTTAATGAGGCTAGAGAAAAAATTTTGGATGATATTAATAAAAAAAGAGCTGCATTAGATAAAGATCTTGATAAAGAAATAAGTGAAGTAGAAAAGGAATTGTCCGATCTTAAGAATAAATCAGGGGAAAAAATAAACAAAATTGCAGCTGAAACATCAGCTGAGTTAATAAAAGAGCTTATTGGTGAAGAAGTAAATAGTAGCAGCATAGCGGCAATTGTTGAAGACCAATCAAAAATAAATAAAGAGAGAAAAAATGTTTGATGCAACTTTCTGGGTAGCAATATCGTTTTTTATTTTTATAGGTCTATTGGTATATTTTAAGATACCTCAGAATATAAACAATCTCCTAACAAAAATGATAGGAGATATTAAAAAAGAAATCGACGAAAGTGAAAAGTTAAGAGTTGAGTCAAAAAAACTTTTAGATGAAGCTCAGGCTAAGCTGAATTCCGTTGAAGGAGAGTCTCAAAAGATCCTCAATCAGGCAAAAAATGAGTCTGAACAACTTGTTATAAGCATGAATGAAAAATTTCATAAATCTTCTGAAATAAAGAAGTATTTAACTCAAACAAAAATTAATCAGATGAAAGAGGCAGCAATTAAAGAAATCAAAGATACTTCTGTTAAAATTGCCCTAAAGTCTGTAAAAAAAATAATAACAACTACAGTTGATAAATCTAAACTAGATAATCTTTTTGAAAAGAAACTCGAAGAAGCAAAGACTGAATTAAAAAAAATTAATTCATAACTTAATTACGTTACATTTTCTTAAAATAATATAAAATCCAAATTATGAATTCGATTGTAATAGGATCAGGTTTTGGTGGTATGGCTGCAGCATTAAGGTTAAAAGCTAAAGGCCATAATGTAACCTTGATTGAAAAACATGAAGATTTAGGCGGACGAGCAAGAGTTTTTAAAAAAAATGGATTTACATTTGATGGTGGTCCAACCGTGATAACAGCACCCTACCTAATTGATGAATTATTTCAGCTTTTTAATAAAAATTCTAAAGATTATTTAGAAATTAAATCTTTAAAAACTTGGTATCAATTTGTTTTTGAAGATGGTTTTAAGTTTGACTATTCTGGTGATGAAGAAGAAATGGTTAATCAAATAAAAAAGATTAACGAAAAAGATGTAAACGGATATAAAAATTTAGTTAATTTTACAAAAAAGATTTTTGATAAAGGTTTTACTGAACTATCAGATGTCCCATTTGATAAACCCTCTTTTATGTTAAAGCAAATACCCTCTTTATTTAATCTAAAGAGTTATAAATCTGTTTATGGTTTGGTTTCCTCATATATAGAAGATGAAAAATTAAGAAGATTACTTAGTATGCATCCTCTATTGGTAGGCGGTAATCCTTTCACAACAACATCAATATATGGATTAATTTTATATTTAGAAAAAAAATGGGGAATTCACTATTCAATGGGTGGTACTGGTCAAATAATAAATGGTATGGAAAAACTAATGACTGAAGAAAATATAAAAATATTAAAAGGTTGTGAAGTAAATAAAATCATATCAAATAAAAATAAAATAACTGGGGTTGAACTAAATAATGGAGATAGAATAGAAACAGATAATGTTATTTGTAACGCCGATCCACCTGCAGTTTACTCAAAATTAGCAAATACAAATAGTAGTAATTCTATTTTTAATTGGAAAATGAAAAGAATGGAATATTCAATGGGTTTGTTTGTTTATTATTTTGGAACCAAAAAAGTTTACGATGATGTTGAACATCATACAATCAAATTTGGAGATAAGTACAAGGAACACTTGGACGATATTTTTAACAATAAAAAATTAAATGACGATATTAGTTATTATTTACATAGACCGACAGCTACAGATAAATCGATGGCGCCTGATAATCATGATTGTTTTTATGTGTTGGTACCAGTTCCTAATAACCAATCTGGTATAGACTGGTCTATTGAGGGAGATAAAATGAAAAACTTAGTTATTAAAAAAATGGAGGAAAGTTTACTACCTAATCTAAGTGAAAATATTGTTGAGGATTTTTACTTAACTCCTGATTATTTTGAGAAAGAGTTAAATACAAAATATGGCTCAGGTTTTTCTATTCAACCAAAATTTACTCAATCAGCTTATTTTAGATTTCATAATAAATCAGAGATTTTTGATGGTTTATATTTTGTTGGAGCAGGTACTCATCCAGGAGCAGGTGTACCAGGAGTGTTATCTTCAGCAAAAGTCTTAGACAAAATTCTGTAATGGAGAAGAATAACTATCTATCAATATACGCAAAATCATTCAACTGGGCTGGATTTTTCCTTCCTAAAAAAACTTACTTAAAATGTTCTAATTTATATGATTTTTGCAGAACTTTAGACAATATTGCTGATGATCAAGGCGAAACAGAGATCAAATTAAGAAGATTTTTAAACTTCAAAAATAATTTTATCAATAAAGAATTTCAGAATCCTATAATTAAAAATATGTGGTTATTAGTGGACAAATATAAAATTTCTACAAAGATTGTAGATGACTTATTTGATGGAGTAGAGTCTGATATCAAAGATAGAGTAAAATTAAATTCAAAAAAAGAATTATTAATTTATTCATATAGAGTGGCGGGAACTGTTGGATTAATGATGGCGAAAATTCTAAATGTTACAGATTCTAATTCTCTTAAATCAGCTATAGATTTAGGTATAGCAATGCAACTTACAAATATTTCTAGAGATGTAATAGAGGATTCTAAAAATAAAAGATTTTATATAAAACATGATTTTGAAACTATAAAAGAAACATTAGCAACTGCAGATTTATTTTATGATAGTAGTTTTTCTTCAATAAAAGATATTCCATTAAGACTTAGATTTTCGATTTTAGTTGCAAGAAGAGTTTATAGGCAAATTGGTAGAAATATTATTAAAAAGCAAACAATTCAAAATTACAAACAGTCGGGCAAAATTTTCGTTAGTAATAGTGGCAAAATATTTCAAACATTATTATCTATATATGACTTACTAAAACTATCATTGATTAAAAAACATTATCATCTTAGAGATAAAGAACATGGATTAATTAATGAAGAAATAAGTTTAAATGAAAGATTTTGATTTTGTAATAGTTGGAGGTGGTTGCGCAGGGTTATCCTTAGCTTATGAGCTAGAAATAAATTATAAATTAAAAAATAAAACTTTAGCGATTATTGAACCAAGAAATGAGTACAAAAAAGATAAAACTTGGTCCTTCTGGAAAACATATTCACATAATTTTGATGATTGCGTTAAAAAAAATTGGAAACACTTTTCTATAAATATACCACAAAAAACAAAACATCTAGAATGTGATAATTATCCATATCAAACTATAGACAGTGGGTTATTTTATGAGAAGGTAAATAAAAAATTAAAAGAAAATAAGAATATTTATTTTTATAAAAACGATGAGAGTATAAATTTAGAAAATTCATTAGTTTTTAATAGTGTTCCAAATTTAAACAATCAAAATAATGGCCTCTGGCAACATTTCTGTGGTGTGGAAATAGAAACAAAAAAAAAATTTTTTGATGAAGAAATCATGAATTTAATGGACTTTGACTGTGAACAAAGAGGAAGTGTTCACTTTTTTTATACTCTACCCTACTCGAAAAAAACAGCATTGATTGAAACTACTTGGTTATCTGAAATGAAGGATAATTCTCAAATGGATTATGATAAGCAAATTAAAGAATATATTGAAAACAATTTAAACTTAAAAGATTATAAGATAACTTATAAAGAAGAAGGTGCAATACCGCTATTTTATCCTGTTAATCAAAAAATTAAAAATAGAATAAATATTGGAACAGCAGGTGGAATGACAAGACTAAGCACTGGTTATACTTTCCTGAACATTCAAGAACAAAGTAAGTTCATAAGAGAAAATATTGAAAGTATTGATAAATTAAAAACATTTAAAATTAAAAGGAAATATCAATTGTTAGACAAAATTTTTTTAAAAGTACTTAAAGACAATCCATCTAAAATGCCCAATATATTTTTTAGAATGTTTAACAATGAATCTAACAAAGTTATAAAATTTTTATCTAACAAAAGTAATTTTTTGGAAGATTTTTCTGTAATATTAAAAATGCCTAAATGGATTTTTATAAAAGCTCTTTTCTAAATAAATGACAAAAATTAATTTTTATCATTCTTTAATTTTTTTTAATCTATGTATAACATTGGCAGGTATAGAGTATCTAAAAGAAGGTAGTTTTTTAATAATTTCTTTATTTTTAATCTTAACAATTGGTATATCACATGGATCACTAGATCATATTAAAGGCAAGAAACTTATTAAACATCTAGGATATAAATCAATTAGTGTTTTTTATTTAACTTATATTTTTGTTGGTATAACCACGATAATTATTTGGTTAATATTTCCAAAGTTTTTGCTATTTTTGTTTTTGATTATTGCTGCCTTTCATTTTGGTAAAGAAGACTCGGAATTTATTGATAAAAAAAAAAATTTTGAACTCGTTTATTTTTTAAAAGGATCATTGATAATTATTGCTCCTTTATTTTTTCACAAAGGAGAAACACTTAAAATTTTTGAAACTCTAAATTTTAACATTTCAAATAGTTTTATAATAGCTAATGAAATATTAATTATATTTATTCTTTTATCTCTAGTTTCTAGTATTTTTTTATCTTTAAAAAAAAATATTGAGGTAAAATCTCTTTTATTGATGGATTGTTTATCAGTATTAATACTAAACTATTTCCTTAATCCTATTATCGCTTTTACAATTTATTTTTGTTTTTTACATTCCATTAGACACTCCATGTCTTTAATAAATGAAATAAACAAAAACCTTAAAAAAGGTTTGCCTATCTTTATTAAAAAAGCACTACCATTAACAATTTTAACAATTATTGGTTATATTTTGTCTATATTAGTTCTTAATAATTATAACGAGCTTGACGAGACCATATATCAAGTTATTTTTATTGGATTGGCGTCATTAACTTTTCCACATATATTGCTCGAATATTTAATTGAAAAAAATGAGCAATAGAAAAATTAATTTCATTGGATGGATTTTATTTATTATTTCAGCGTTAGGTTTTATTATATCAAGTATAGGAAGTTTTTGGGCAATGTTTGGTAGTCTTTTTTTTCTTATTGCTTGTATTATTTTTTTAATTCCTTTTTTTAGAAAAGAAGAAAATGAAAAATAAGCATTTAAAAATTATGTTAGCTGCCCCAAGAGGTTTTTGTGCAGGGGTTGATAGAGCTATTGAGATCGTTAAAAAAAGTATAGAAAAATATGGTGCACCAGTTTATGTGCGCCATGAAATAGTTCACAATAAACACGTGGTTGATAGTCTAAAAAAGATTGGAGCTATTTTTGTTGAAGAAATTAAGGAGATTAGTGATAAAACAAGGCCAGTAATTTTTTCCGCTCATGGAGTTCCAAAATCAGTTCCAGAGGAAGCAACAAATTTAAATATGATTTTCATTGATGCTACATGCCCTTTAGTTTCGAAAGTTCACAGAGAGGCAGAAAATCTCAATAAGAGAGATATTCACATTTTACTTATTGGTCACAGAAATCATCCAGAAGTTATTGGGACTATGGGTCAACTTCCAAAGGGGAAAATTGATTTAATTGAGACAATTAAAGATGCGCAAAAGTTTGAAAAAGGGGGAAATGAAAAACTTGCTTATATAACTCAAACAACTTTATCTGTTGATGATACAAAAGATATCATAAATGTTTTAAAAAAAAGATTTCCAGATATTTATGAACCTAAGAAGGATGATATTTGTTATGCAACAACAAATAGACAAGCAGCTGTAAAAAAAATAGCTAAAGATTGTGATAATTTTTTTGTTATAGGTAGTAGAAATTCATCTAATTCAGTAAGATTAGTTGAAGTTGCTAAAAATAATGGTTGCAGTGATGCCGAATTGATTCATTCAGAAAGCATTTTTCCTATTGAGAAAATTTCTAGGTGCAAAACTATAGGCATTTCATCAGGAGCATCAGCTCCTGAAGTTTTGGTTAAAGAATTTATAGATAATATTAAAAAAAAATTTACTGTACAAATTGAAGAAGTAGAAATAGTAAAAGAAGACGTAACATTTAAAATCCCAGGAAAATTAAATTAATGGCTGTATATACTAGAATTAATGAGGATGATTTAAACTTAATAGAAAAAACCTTTAAAATTGGAAAAATTCTATCATTTTCAGGAATAAAAAAAGGTATTGAAAACACTAACTACTTAATAAGAACAAAAAATAAAAAAATAATACTCACTATTTTTGAAAAAAGAGTTCAAAAAAAAGATTTACCTTTTTTTATAGATCTTATGTTTGGCTTATCTAGACAAAAAATTAAATGTCCAGAGCCTATTAAAAATAAAAGAGGTAAATATATATTTAAGATTAAGAATAAAACTGCATGTTTGGTCAGCTTTCTTAAAGGAAAGGATAAAATCAATTTAACAAATAAAGATTGCTACGCTGTGGGAAAAAATGCTGCATTATTACATATATCTGCCAAAAAATTAAGGTTATACAGAAAAAATTCTTTATCAATTAATTCTTGGGGGCCGTTGCTTAAAAGAATAGACAAAAGAATTAATAAACTTTCAGGTAACTTAATAAATATTATGAAGAATGATTTATTAGATATCAAAAAAAAATGGCCGAGTAATATGGCTAATGGAATAATTCATAATGACCTTTTTATAGATAATATTTTTTTCTATAAAAAAAAATATTATGGATTTATTGACTTTTATTTTTCTGCAAATGATTTCTTAGCTTATGAATTAGCAACATGTGTTAATGCACTATGTTTTAAAAAAAAAAAAAAAATTTATGTTTTAGACAAAAATAAATCTGCTCAATTATTAAGGGGTTATCAATCAGTTCGTAAATTGAGTATAAAAGAAAAGAATAATTTTAATACTCTATGTAGAGGTTCAGCTTTAAGATATCTTCTTACAAGATCATATGATTATTTAAATACTCCTAAAAAAGCATTAATTAAAATTAAAGATCCGAAAGAATATTTAGATAAACTAAATTTTCATAGAAGGTTAAATTCTTTTAAGGATTATTCTTAATGATAAAGATCTATACTGATGGATCTTGCCTAGGTAATCCTGGGAATGGTGGTTGGGCTGCTATCATTATAGAAGGTGAAAAGAAAACTCATATAAAAGGTAGCAAAAAAGATACTACAAATAATCAAATGGAATTACTTGCTCCAATAAAAGCGCTTAAAAAAATTCCTAAAGGTAGTAGTGTTCAAATTTTTACAGACTCCAGGTATGTCAAGTCTGGTATTACAGAGTGGATACACAATTGGAAAAAAAATGGTTGGAAAACTGCAAATAAAAAACCTGTAAAAAATAAAAACCTCTGGACTGAATTAGATCTTATGACTAGTGAATTTGAAATAAAATGGAGTTGGGTAAAAGGTCATTCAAGTGATGAATTGAATAACGAAGTAGATTTGATAGCTAGAGAAGCAGCATTAATTAAAATCTAAGTAAAAAAGTCATTGCTCTTATTTCTAATTTTAACAATCTTTTGAGAGCATTGCTTGCCTTATTGCATCTAGCTCACCTCTTACTTGAGCTAATTCGTTAGAATCAGCCGCTCCATCGTCTAACCAAAAAGCTGCTGGCCAAAACAATAACCAAGTCACTGCTTCAGTATTTTTTTGGCTTTTATAATGTTTATCAACTTTGGCGGCTAAGGCAGGCTCCCTTGATCTTATAATTTCAGACTCATTTACTAACTCTTTACAAGTAAAGCTTTTATATTTAGATGATGAAACGTAGACTTTGTTTACCTCACTTGCTTGTTTAGCCCCTGAACATGCTGTTAAGATAATAAAACTAAAAAGTATGAAAATTTTCTTCACAAAAATATCTTACTAATTATTTATTAAATTTCAATAAGCTTAAATTAGGCTGTAGACGTGGCTAGCTGAGGAAATGCTACAATTTTTAGTTTCTTCCTCCTCTTGAATATTTTGCACCTGTAAGTTGTTTATTATCATAGCATATCGACTGGATCTAATCCCCATTCCTTTAGAATTTCTGTCAACTGCAGCTCCAATTAATTTTGTAAATGACAAATAAGGATCGGCTAACATGATTATATTATCTCCTATATTGTTTGCTTCGCCCCAAGCATTCATTACATATGGATCATTTACAGCTAAACAAAATATTTTATCAATACCTTTTTCTAAGATTTGTTGAGAGTTTTTGACATATCCTGGTAAATGAAATTTAGAGCACGTCGCTGTAAATGCACCTGGTAATCCAAATAATATTATTTTTTTTGACCCAAGTACTTCAGATATATTTTGTTCTTTGGGTTCACCATCAACTAAATGGAAGATTTTTACATCTGGGATTTGGTCTTTAATTTTTAACTTCATAACTTACTTCTAACAAAATTTTTTACTTCATCAGTACTATTTTTTAATAATTGAAAATTTTCCTCTTTTCCATAAACATATTGAAGCTCACTTGGTAATTCCTTATGTCTATTTATCGCATTATCTGTTGCGGCTGGAAATTTACAAGGATGTGCTGTCGATAAAACTACACAGTCATTAAATGATAGTTTATGTGCGGCACCTAATCCAACTGCAGTATGTGGATCTAAAATGATATCATTTTTCACAAAATTTTCTCTAATTATTTCTAAAGTTTCGTTTTCGTCACAACATTCTGAAACAAAATCTTTTTGAATGATTTCTAAGTTTGATTTGTTAATTTGGTATTTATTTTGTTTAATTTTTTTCATTATATCTGATGTAATTTTAGAGTTAGAATTATTCACATAATAAATTAATCTTTCAAAATTACTTGCTAATTGAATATCCATACTTGGTGAAAGTGTTTCTTTTACCTTTTTTGAAACATAGTCACCATTAGAGATTGCTCTATGCAAAATATCGTTTTCGTTAGTTGCAACGATAAGTTTATCTATTGGTAATCCCATTTCTTTTGCAAGGTAACCTGCAAAAACGTCTCCAAAGTTTCCTGTAGGAACTGAAAATGAAATAGGCTTATCTTCATTAAGTTTAAAATAAGTATAAAAATAATAAACTGCTTGGGCAATTATTCTTGCCCAATTAATTGAATTTACTCCAGACATATTTATAGATTTTGAAAAATCAAGATCTGAAAACATCTGTTTTACAATATTTTGGCAATCATCGAAATTTCCTTCAATTGCAATATTAAAAACGTTTTCATCTTCAACAGTTGTCATTAATTTTCTTTGTACTGGTGAAATTCTGTTATTAGGGTGTAAGACAAAAATATTTAAGTTTGATTTGCCTTTAATTGCATCTATAGCAGCAGCTCCTGTGTCGCCTGATGTAGCCACAACAATATTAATTCTTTTATTATTCTTAGTTAGATAATACTCATATAAGTTTCCAATAAACTGCATTGCAATATCTTTAAATGCTAATGTTGGACCATGAAATAACTCTAATAACTTCAAATCACCAATATTTGAAATTTTAACGACTTCTTTTTCTCTAAAAGTTGAATAAGATTTTTTAATTAATGATGAAAGATCATTTTTAGATATAAAATCTGATGAAAATTGATTTATTATTTCAGTAGATAAATCGTTGTAATTAAGATTTTTAAGCTGTGATAATTCATTTGAACTAAATTTTTTCAATGATGTAGGCACATAAAGTCCACCATCATCAGCTAAACCTTTGACGAAAACATCTTTAAAACTGTATTCTTTTGAATTATCTCTTGTGCTTACGTATCTCATGAATTTTTTTTACCATTTTCTTATAAAATAAATAGAATTATTTATCTTATAATCTGGTCTACCAAAAATAAGACAAAAAGCAAAAATAAGTAAAAAATTGAGTAAGAAAATACCTTTTTAGCCTTTTTTATTTCAAATTTGTTTTTTTTGAACTTAAGAAGATCATAACATACATAGTTGTAATAAAAGGTAAGTAATAATGAAACTATTAAGAATGTTTCGCCTGCAAAACCAATATAATATGGTAATATTACTACTGGCAGCATTATTAAAGAATAAACAAATATATTTTTCTTCGTTTCTTCAATACCATTAGTAATGGGTAGCATAGGAATTTTAGCTTTCTGATAATCCTCTGCTTTATAAAGGCTGAGTGCCCAAAAATGAGACGGGGTCCAAAAGAATATAATTAAGAAAAATGTAACCGGTTCTAATGTTAATGAGTTGGTAGCTATAGTCCAACCTATAACTGGCGGTAATGCCCCTGATGCGCCTCCTATAACTATGTTTTGAGGAGTTTTTCTTTTTAGCCAAATTGTATAAACAAAAACGTAAAAGGCGATCGTTATTGATAATAAAATAGCTGATGTTAAATTTGAAAAATAATAAAGACCAACTACAGATACCATCGATAATACAGTTCCAAATAATAAAGCGTGCTCCCTGTTCACCTTTCCAGTAGGAATTGGTCTTAAACATGTTCTTGTCATTAATTTATCAAGGTCTGCTTCGTACCACATATTTAATGCACCAGCTGCACCCGCACCCATTGCCACAAAAAATATTGCAACTATTGAATTAAGAAATGAAACTGAAACTGGGGCTGTTAATAATCCAACAGCACAAGTAAAGATGACCAAAGACATTACCCTTGGTTTCATCAATAATAATAAATATTTTGAATAAGAAATAGGGCTAATATAAACTGATTTTTTTTTAATTGTATTTGTAGTCACTGTTACTCGACATTCAGTGAAACAAATATTACAAGTAATATAACGCCTGCTATTAAAATATGATTCCCAAGATCGAATATACCTACTTTACTGTTTTTTTTATCAATTAATCTTCTACTTAAAGGTATTTGATCGTAAGGATTTATTGTGACTTTATCACCTTGTTCTTTTTGGTTTTCAACTTTTACCGAATAACCAAACCAAACAATATAAATAAAAAAAACAAATAAAATTAAGAAAAAAGCTAAGTATCCGTAGGCGTCCATATTAAGCTCCCCCTACTACAAAATAAAAAAATCTTGAAAACAGTGTATATTTAAATTCTGCAGTCATTAAAAATATAAAACAGGCAATTGCTGTCATTGGCCATAACAGAACATTTACTAAAGCGTATCTTTCCCAAAATAAGTGCATGAAAAAAGCCATAATTAACCCAGCCTTTAAAAACATAAAGAATAATATTAATGACCATCTTAACATTCCTTGAAATTGGTACCAGTCAACCATGTACGAAAAAAAACTTAGAACAAATAATAACAACCAAATCCAAAGATAAATCCCTATCTTTTGAGTACCTGTTTGCTCGTCTTTTTTTGTTGTTTCTTCCATTTTGTTAGTCTCTTCCATATTTTATTTTACCACAAATAGAAAAATGCGAAAATGAAAACCCAAACTAGATCTACAAAGTGCCAATAAAGACCTAATATTTCAATTTCAACATAATCCCCTTTCATTTTAGTAAACCAGCCTCTTTTTTTGCTCTCATAATGACCGGCAAAAACTTTGTAAGTGTAAATAAATAAGAAAATTACCCCAATAGAGACATGGAAACCATGAAAACCTGTTATCATAAAAAAGAAAGAACCAAACTGTGATGCACCAAAAGGATTTCCCCAAGGTCTAACACCTTCATGAATTAATTTAGACCACTCAAACACTTGCATTCCTACAAAAGTAAGACCACCTACAGCAGTAGCTAGAATTAGCCAACCACACATTTTACGATTTTTTTCGTAACCATATTTAACTGCTAAAGCCATTGTTCCACTACTTGTGATCAACACAAAAGTCATTATCGCAATCAGTAGAAGTGGGACAGGTACACCTCCTACATATAAAGAAAAAACCTCACTCGTATTAGGCCAATCAACAATGGTCGATCCTCTACCTTTCATATAAGAAATTAAAAAACAGCTAAATACAAAAGTATCACTCAATAAAAAGATCCACATCATGGCTTTGCCCCAATGAACACCTTTAAACATCGTTTGGTCTGAACCAGTGTCAGACGCCATGCCCTTAAACCCAGGTTTAAGTTCGAAGCCGTCTATTTTTTGTTCAGACATTGTTTTTCTCTTAAGTTTTCTCTACTTCTGTGTGTATGACTTCACTAGGTGCAGTTGTTTGTGGAATAAAGTCATCCTTTGCTCCTGGAACACTAAAATCATATGGCCATCTATGAACAACTGGAAGTCTTTCCCCAAAGTTACCATGCTCTGGCGGAACAGTAGATGTATACCATTCAAGTGAATTTGCTTTCCAAGGGTTTTGTTCAGCTTTTTTACCTGTTTTTAATGTTTTAATGATATTGAAAACTAAAATAAACTGTGCTGCACCAACTATAAATGCTGCAATACTTATAAATTCGTTCATGCCAACTGCAGACGTCATGTACGGACTATCATACATTTCAAAATATCTTCTTGGAACTCCAATAAAACCTAAGTAATGCATTGGGAAATAAATTGAATATGCTCCTAAAAAAGTAATCCAGAAGTGCCATTTTCCTAGACCCTCGTGTAACATTTTTCCAGCTACTAATGGGAACCAATGATAAACCGCTCCCATAATAACCATTAATGGTGCAATACCCATGACCATATGGAAGTGGGCTATTACAAAATATGTATCAGATAGCGGAACATCAACTGAAACATTTCCTAAAAATATTCCAGTAATTCCACCATTTACAAATGTTACTATAAATCCTAGACACCATAACATTACAGTATTAATTCTAATATTTCCTCTCCATAAAGTAAGTATCCAGTTATAAACTTTCATGGCTGTTGGAACGGCAATAATTAATGTTGTTGTTGCAAAGAAAAATCCAAACCATGGGTTCATTCCACTAACGTACATGTGGTGAGCCCACACAAAGAAACTTAAACCTCCAATACCAACAATTGCCCAAACCATCATTCTGTAACCAAATATGTTTTTTCTTGCATGAACTGATATCAAGTCTGAAACTATTCCAAATGCAGGCAATGCAACTATGTAAACTTCAGGGTGTCCAAAGAACCAAAATAAGTGTTGGAAAAGTATTGGGCTTCCACCACCATATTCAAGAACCTCACCAGCCTTCAATATTGTTGGCATAAAGAAACTTGTTTGTAGAACCTTATCTAATGTCATCATTATTGCACTAACTAGTAGTGCTGGAAATGCTAACATTGCTAGTACAGTTGCTGTGAAAATACCCCAAACTGTTAAAGGCATTCTCATTAAGGTCATTCCTCTAGTTCTAGCTTGTAGAATTGTAATCATATAATTCAGTCCACCCATTGTGAAACCAATTACAAACAATGATAAAGATATAAGCATAAGAAGTATTCCCATACCTGATCCAGGGGTTCCCTCCAAAATAGTTTGTGGAGGATACAAGGTCCACCCCGCTCCTGTTGGTCCACCCGGAACAAAGAAACTTGCCATTAAAACTGCAACTGCAACAAAGAACATCCAGAAGCTAAGCATATTGACATATGGGAAAACCATATCTCTTGCTCCTACCATGAGTGGAATTAGATAATTTCCAAAGCCTCCAAGAAATAGTGCAGTTAAAAAGTAAACTACCATGATCATTCCATGCATAGTTACAAATTGATAATAATGTTCTGCTGTCATGAAACCTGCTAATTCTGGAAAACCTAATTGAAGTCTCATTAACCAAGATAAAATTAAACCTACAATTCCAGTAAATACTGCAGTTAAGAAATATTGTACTCCGATAACTTTTGCATCCTGGCAAAAAACCCATTTTTCGATAAAACTATGTCCATGATATAAATCTTGCTCACCAACTTCTGCTGGTCTTACATAATCTATATCTGGATTCACAGAGCCAGTTGAACCATCCATTACTTCTGATGACTGGGCTTGATATGATTTATTGTTATCGTATTCGTCTGACATAATTTTATCCTCTATATATATTTTTTTTTAAATTAATAAATTGTTATTTTTTGGCCAATTTGTTCCCATCCACGTTTAATTTTTCATATCTTGCAGATAATTCCTCAAAAGTTTCTTGTTCGCTTAACCAAACTTCATAATCGGCTTTATCTTGGACCTCTACACCACCTCTCATTGCATAGTGTCCAACACCACAATACTCTGCACATAAAACTTCGTATTCACCTACTTTGTTAGGTTCAAACCAATAGAAAGTAACAGTTCCTGGAACTGCATCCATTTTTGCTCTAAATTGTGGAACATACCAATTATGAAGCACGTCTACTGATCTTAGTAAAATTTTTACAGGTCTATTGTTTTCTAAATTTATAACATCACTCTCAACCATTATGTCATCTCTTCCAAATGGATCATCTGGGTTGATACCAAATGGATTATTGTCAGCAATGTTTCTTACTTGTGTAGTTCCTAATTTTCCATCTGCTCCAGGAAGTCTATATTGCCATCCCCATTGCCATGCCATCACATCAACTTCAATTGCATTCTTTGGAACATTTACATATTGATTCCAAATAATAAGACCAGGTGCTAGTAAAGCGGCAACTCCTAAGGTAGTAGCCCATGTTAAAATTTTTTCTAATTTTTTATCTTCAGGTTTATATTCTGCTCTTCTATCTTCTTTATGTGAATATCTAAAAACACAGTAAATCATAAATAGGCAAACAGCTACGAATACTCCTCCGCCTACCCAAAAAGTAAGAGTTATAGTATCGTCCATTCCACCCCAATTTGATGCTATATCGGTCCAATACCAAGGGGTAAAAACATGAAATAAGACAGATCCGATGATTACTAATAAAAAAATTATTCCTGCATGCATAGTGCTTATATAGAAGAATAATCCTATAAATACCTATGACAAAATGTCATAAAACATATTAATTATACTAATATAATCAATATATTTATGCTCGGTAAATTAGGTATTTTGATAACAATTCTTACTTTGGTTTTGGCATTCTATTTTGTAATTTCTTTAGGTGCAGGAAGATTCTCAAAAGGAGAGACAAAACCTGAAACTAAAAGATATCTAAGATCAGTTAATATACTTTTAATTATAATCGCAGTGTTTGGATCAGTGTTAGTTTTATTTATATAAATTATGCAATCAAAGATTTGCAGAATTCTATAACAGTATCATTGTATGCAAACATTATTGTAAAGAAAACTAGCCAAACTATAAATAGAAATAACCAGTACAATGAAAGAGCATTAATACTTTTTTCTTCTTTGTTGTAATCTTTCTCATCTAATTTAAAAATTTTTGAGCTTACTTTGCCCCAAAAATAGAGACCTCCTAAAAGATGAATACCATGTAATGCGGTAAAGAAATAATAAGATGAAAAATATGTATTAGTTGAAACAAAATTCCCACTTTTCATAAGCTGGTACCATAAAGCTAATTGTAGAAATAAAAATATATAACTTAAAGCACCTACATAAATTAGATTTTTTTTTATTGTGTTTGTAATTCCATTTTTTAAATCTTTACTTATTCTATTAAAAAATATTGTTACTAGAATTAAGACCAATGTATTTATCCAAAGTAAATTTGTCTTAAGTATAAAAGTTGTATCTTGTTCAGGGGGTAGTGAGTAAAGGTAGCCAGTAAAAATTAAACTAAATAAAGTTGTACTTACTCCAAAAATAATAATAACAGCCGACATTTGATTTGAAATTTCAAATGTTTTTCCAGAATGGCCACTATCAATTACCGCTTGATCTTGTTCCCAAGGTTTTTCAGTTAATGTGCCAAATATTTTCTTTAATAGAGACATATTGTTTATATAGTTCCTATATATAATTTTACAATAATGAAAATAAAAACCTCAATTGCAGTATTAACTGGATGCTTAACAATATTCTTTTTTTTGATGCTTCCCGTATTTCTTTCTATGAAAGAACAAAAAGACCAATCAGTCGCAGCATTTAAGGGCTCAAATTTTGTGCTTAAAGATATGAACAATAATATTATAACTCAAGAATCTTTTGATGGACCTTTAACTGCAATTTTTTTTGGTTTTACAAATTGTCCTGATATTTGCCCAATGACTTTAAATAAAATGGATATCGCATTGAATAGAATAAAGAAAAATAAAAAAAAAGATTTAAAAGTTTTTTTTATTAGCGTTGATCCTAAAAGAGATACTCCAGAAGTTATTAAAGATTATCTAAGAAATTTTGATAACGAGTTTGTTGGAATCACTGGAGATCCAGGTGAAATTTTTTTATTATCACAATCATGGGGAATAATCAGTCAAAAGATTTTTCTTGAAAATGGTGATTACAATGTTGATCATAGCTCACCCGTGATTCTACTAAAAGATGGAAAATATATTGCTAAAATTTCTCACAGAGACGATATTAAAAAATCAATCAAATTAATTAACAAATATTTATAAATTCAAAATATAACTAATTATTGATATCGACGAAATTACTGCTGTCTCTGATCTGAGAATATTTTCATTTATTTTAAATGATTTTACACTTTTAAAATTTAAAATATTATTCCTTTCTTGCTCTGAAAAATCACCCTCAGGTCCAATTATAATACACAATGATTTACTTCTGTCTTTATTTAACTCAATTTTTTTATTTTTAGTATTAAGGTCGGTAAAAATTAAATCTATTTTATTTTCATTTTTTTTTAAGAAACTTTTCAAGTTTTGAGGTTTTTCTAAAGAAGGAAGATTTATTCTATTTGACTGCTCTGTTGCCTCTATAATTATTTTTTCTAATCTTTTAGAATTAATCTTTCTTACAATTGTTCTATCAAAAATAATTGGAATAAATTTAGTTACACCCAATTCAGTGGCCTTCTGTATCATGAAATTAGAATAATTTGATTTAATTGGCGAAAATGCCAACCAAATTTCTACCGGGTTTTCTTTATTTCTTAATTTTTCTTGAATACTAAATTCAACTTTGTCACTACTGATATTATTAATTTTAGCTAACCACTCTCCATTTTTATTAAATAATGAAAAATTTTCACCAATTTTAAGTCTCATTACTTTTGTTAAATAGTGTGATTGTGGTTTTTCAAGCCAAGAATTAAAATTAAGAGATAAACTTTCAGGAAAAAATATTCTAATATTACTCATATCAAGAAAGTAATTTATGAAAAATATTAAAGCAATAATTTTCGATGCGTATGGAACTTTATTTGATGTCAATTCTGCGGCAGAAAAATGTAAAGATAAAATTGGCAGCAAATGGGAAAGTTTTTCAAATTATTGGCGAACAACTCAGCTAGAATATACTTGGCTTAGAAGTCTAATGAAAAGACATAAAGATTTTTGGGAAATAACTGAGGATAGTTTAGATAAATCAATGAAAGTTTTTAATATTAATCCTAATATGAAAAGTGAATTACTTGATCTTTATAAAATTCTTTCCCCTTATCCAGAAGTAAAAGAAACTCTACTATTATTAAAAGAAAAAAATTACAAACTATCAATACTTTCAAATGGAACTCCTTCCCTTCTCAATGAATTGGTCTCTAGTAATAATCTTAAAGTTTTTGATGATATTTTTTCCGTAGAAGAAGTAGGTATTTTTAAGCCAGACTCAAAAGTATACGATATTCCAGTTAAAAAATATAAGATTGAAAAACGTGAAGTCGCCTTTTTAAGCGCAAATACATGGGATGTTTCTGGTGGTGGTAATTATGGTTTTAATGCTATTTGGGTGAATAGAAATAATATTATTTTTGATAATCTAGATTACTCTCCTGAAAATCAGATTAATAATCTTAAACACTTACTTGATATTATTTAAACAAGTCATTATTTTAAAATCATGACAAACATTATAGATTTTGTTGCAAGAATTTTAATTTCAGCTTTATTTCTTCTTAATGGTTTTTTTAAAATTAGTAATTATGATGGAACAGTTGGCTGGATGGAGGGGTTTGGAATACCAGGTATTTTAATTATACCGGCAATAATTTTGGAGATAGTGGGACCTATCTTAATAATATTAGGCTATAAAGCAAAAATTGCAGCAGGTTTATTAAGTCTATTTTGTATTGCTACAGCAGTAATTTTTCACAACGATTTTTCGGATCAGATGCAATTAGGATCTTTTTTGAAAAATGTAGCATTAGCAGGTGGGTTTCTATTTATATTCGTAAATGGAACTAAAAATTTTAGTTTAGATAAGAAATTTTAAATAAATAATATGTCTGACATAGAAGTAAAAAAAATTATTGAGCCTACGCCAGCATCTGACGGGGCTGGAGTTAAATTAAAAAGAAGTATTGGTGTTGAGCCAAATTACTTTGATCCATTTTTAATGCTTGATGAATTTGGATCAGAAAATAGTGAAGATTATATAGCAGGTTTTCCACCTCATCCTCATCGAGGAATAGAAACAGTAACCTATATGTTAGCTGGAGATTTTCAACACAAAGATAGTACAGGTGGCGAAGGAAGAATGACGGCAGGAGATGTTCAGTGGATGAAAACTGGAAGTGGAATAATTCACTCTGAAATGCCAGCAATGAAAGAAGGTAAGCTACATGGATTTCAATTATGGATCAACATGCCAGCTAAACTTAAAATGAGCAAACCTAATTATATCTACATAGATGCGGATCAGATGCAATCATACAAAGATAAGGAAAAAATTGTAAAAGTCATAGCTGGTAAATTTGAACAAGCTGAGGGACCTGTAAAAAAACATAATGTTGAGCCTATTTATTTTGATGTAGAATTAAATAAAGGCAAAGAGTTCAATTTTGATTTACCATCAACTCACAATTCATTTATTTATTTAATTGAAGGTGAGATAAAAATTGGAAATCACCAACATCAAAAAGTTGAAAATTCAAAACTAATTATTTTAGAAAAGGGAGATAAACTTAAGGTTTATGGCTCAACTAATGCTAAGTTTCTTCTAATTGCTGGAAAACCAATAGGCGAACAAATTGCTAGAGGTGGCCCATTTGTTATGAACACTAAACAAGAAATCTTGCAAGCAGTCGAGGATTATCATAAAGGTACATTTGTAAAATGAAATCTATTAAAGTAACAAATACAGGTGGCCCAGAAGTTCTAAAACTAGAAGATATATCTTTAGAAAAACCAGGAGCAGATGAAGTTCAAATCGAACATGTTTCAATTGGTTTGAATTATATAGATACTTATCATAGATCAGGCTTATATCCTCTTCAGTTACCAACTGGTATTGGAATGGAAGCAGCAGGCATAATTAAAGAAGTTGGTTCAAATGTTTCTAATTTTTCGGTTGGGGATAAAATTGCATACGCTGCAGCTCCATTGGGTGCCTACTCAACTCATAGAAATTACACATCAAAAAATATAGTAAAAGTTCCTGATGATATTGATTTGGAGCAAGTTTCAAGTGCAATGACAAAAGGAATGACAACATTTTATTTATTACACAAAACATATATTCCAAAAAAGGGTGAAACAGTGTTATTTCATGCAGCAGCTGGTGGCGTGGGACAATTCTTTTGTCAGTGGGCAAAAAGTTTAGGACTTAAAGTTATTGGAACAGTTGGTAGTGATGAAAAAGTTGAAATAGCAAAAAAATATGGTTGCGATGAAGTTATAAATTATTCTAAGGAAGACTTTGCAAAAAAAGTGTTGGAACTCACAAATAGTAAAGGTGTTTCAGTTGTTTATGATGGTGTGGGAAAAACAACATATGATAAATCCATTGAATGTTTAAAATTAAGAGGGACAATGGTTTCATTTGGGAATGCATCGGGTCCCCTTAACCCAATTATTGTTTCAAAATCTTTGCAACCAAAGGGTATTTATTTTGTTAGACCTGCAATGAATCAATACTTTACAAATAGTGAAGAAATACTAGAGGCAGCTAACATGTTATTTAAACAAATTTCATCAGGAAATGTAAAAATAGAAATTTTTAAAAAATATAAATTAAAAGATGCAGTTCAAGCACATAAAGATTTAGAAGGAAGAAAAATTACAGGTCCGGCAGTAATTATTCCTTAAACTGAACATCCATATCAGAAAGATGAAGTTTTAAAGCTTTGGTGGATATTTGTATTTCTCTAATAAAAAATATAATTGAAATCATCATAGATAAACAGCACGTTCCAAAAATTACTCTAGCTACAATTAAACTTTCTAAATAAAGAGCAAATACAGTGAGCATATTAAATAAAAAGCCAAATGCTGCTGACATAATTGCAAATTTTAATACTCCAATTCTGCTATTTAGGTTTAAGAGTTGGTCTTTCCATTCTGGAGGAGTATGTTTTTCAAAAACATATTCATCATGAATTTTTCTAATTAATCCACTCAAGGTGTGAAATCGATTACTATATACGCTCATTATAAGCGGTATTGCTGGAAACATTAATGCAGTTACAGTGTAATCTATATTCATTCGAATCAATTTGATTATGAGACTCTGCTTTGCTATTTACAAGTAAATTGTTATGCAAAATATCAAATTGTTCATTGAACTTACAAGATTAAATAGACCAATTGGTTACATGCTTTTATTTTGGCCTTGTCTATGGGGTATCACTATTGCTTATGATTTTAATTCTGAATTAACAAAATTTTATTTTTATACTTTGCTATTTTTGCTTGGGTCAATATTAATGAGATCTGCTGGTTGTATTGTAAATGACATTGTAGATAAAAATTTTGACAAAAAAGTTGAGAGAACAAAAAAGAGACCAATCGCATCAGGAAAAGTTTCTGTAAAACTTGCAGTTTTTTATTCATTTGTTTTATGTGCATTGGCATTCTTAGTCTTGATCAATTTTAATAAGTTTACAATTTTAATGGCTCTATTGTCTATGCCGCTAGCATTTACATATCCATTAATGAAAAGATTTACCTATTGGCCACAACTGTTTTTAGGAATCACCTTTAATTATGGACTAGTTCTTGCTTGGATTTCAATAAATAACAGCATAAATTTGGTACCAATAATTTTTTATTTTGGAGCCATATTTTGGACACTGGGTTACGACACAATTTATGGATATCAAGATATTAAAGATGATGAGATTATAGGAGTTAAATCTACCTCGATAAAATTTAAAAATAACCCAAAAAAATTTATTTCTTTATGTTATCTATTTTTTTTTATTTCATTGATTTTGGTTGGCTTTATTATGAACTTTAAAAACTTATATTTTATTTCTCTTATAATCACTTTTTTTCATTTAGGCTTGTATCAAATAAAAAATCTTGAAGTATCAAATCCTAATATGTGTCTAGAAAAATTTAAAAGCAATAATTTATTAGGTCTAATTGTATTTATAAATATTTTAATTGGAAAAATACTTTAAATGTCTAACCTTGAAATATTAAAAAGACTCTACAAAGACTATACTAAAAAATATTTAAATAAAATTTTTCTAGCAGTCTTTTTTTCTATGTTAGTTGCAGGCAGTACATCAGCAACTGCATGGTTATTAGATCCAGCAATTGATAAAATTTTTATTAATAAAGATCAGAGCCTACTTTTGATAATCCCATTATTAATAATTCTAGCCTTTGCGACTAAAGGAATTTCTCTCTATTTAGCAAGAGTTACAATGATTAAAGTCGCAGAAGAGGTTAAAAAAGCAATACAAGTTAACATGCTTTCATCATTTATTAAGGCTGATACCGAAAATATAGAAAACAAGCATACTGGAAAATATATTTCCAATCTTAATTTTGATGTTAACCAAATAACTGCAATGCTTAGTACTTCATTTCTTGCATTTTTCAAAGATGGATTAACTTTAATTGGACTACTCACTGTAATGTTTTTCCAAAATTGGAGGCTCTCTCTAATTGCAATTATTATGATTCCATTTGCATCATTTATTGCAAAAAAATTAGGTAAACGAATGAGTAAGGTTGTTACTGAAGCTCAAGAAAAGTCAGGTGATTTAAACAAATATTTAGTTGATATATTTAAAAATCATAAAATTATAAAAATTTTTCAAAGAGAAAAGTACGAAAATGAAAGATCAGAAAAATTTGTTAATGATTTAAAAGAAAAAACAATAAAAATATCTTCTGTCTTTATCAGAGCCACACCCGTTATGGAAATTTTAACAGGAATCATGATTGCTATACTAATTTTTTACTCTGGTAAATTAATAATGAATGATCAATTGAGCTTAAACAATTTTTTCTCTTTCTTAGCAGCTATGATGTTAGCTTATCAGCCTGTTAAATCACTTGCCACAATTAACGTAGGTGTAGGGCAAGGCTTATCAGCAGGTAAAAGAATACTTCCAATTATTGATAAGATAAATTTAATTAATGAAAATAAAGATAAAATGAATTTAGAAATAAAATCAGGAGATTTAGATTTAAAAAATGTAAGTTTTAATTATTCCTTAAATTCTGAAAATAAAGTTTTAAAAGATATAAATTTAAGGATTAATGGTGGTAAAATGACTGCATTAGTTGGACAAAGTGGTTCGGGGAAATCAACACTGCTTAGTTTAATTCCAAGAATATACGATCCCAAATCAGGAGTTATAGAAATTGATGGTCAAGATATCAAAGAAGTGAAATTAGTTTCTTTACGCAAAGAAATTTCAATTGTTGATCAAAACGTTACATTATTTGATGATACTATTCTTAATAATATTAAATATGCAAAACCAAATTCAAGTAATGAGGAAATATATGAAGCTGCTGAACTTTCAATGTGTTCTGAATTTATTAACAAACTTAAAGATAAATATGAAACAGTAATTGGAGAAAATGGTGTTAGACTTTCGGGAGGAGAAAAGCAACGACTTTCAATTGCAAGAGCATTTTTAAAAAAAAGTAAAATTATTCTCTTAGATGAGGCCACTTCATCTTTAGACTCTGAAACTGAAGAAAAAATACAGATAGCTTTAGATAAATTAACTTTAAATAAGACAACGATAGTAATTGCACATAGACTTTCAACTATTCTAAATTCTGATAAAATTTACGTTATGGATAAGGGTATGGTAATTGATTCAGGTAATCATGAAGAACTCTTAACAAAATCTGTTACTTATAAAAACTATTATAATAAACAAATAAACAAAAGTTGATGTTTGTTATTTATAATTTCTTTTTATTTCTATTACTCTTATTTTCACCAATTATTGTATTGATTAGAATATTTTTAGGAAAAGAGGATCAATATAGATTTAAGGAAAAATATGGATTTCTTGGAAAAAACAATAAACACAATGAAACGGTTTGGATACATGGTGCAAGTGTAGGTGAAATATTAAGTATAATACCAATAGTTAGTAAATTTGAAAATGATAGAAAAATTAAAAGAATTTTAATTACCTCATCAACTACCAGTTCATCACATATTTTATCTAAATTTAAGTTTAAAAAAACTATTCATCAATTTTTACCCTTTGACTTAAATTTTTTAACTAAATATTTCATTAATCATTGGAAACCAAAATTAGCAATATTTGTAGACTCAGAAATTTGGCCAAATATGTTTAATAATTTATATAAAAAAAAAATTCCACTTATCCTTCTTAATGCAAGGATTACGAAAAAATCTTTTAATAGATGGAAATTATTCCCTAAATTTTCAAAAAAAATTTTTGAAAAAATTACTATTGCTTTACCACAAAATATGGAGACTAAAAAATATTTAAAATTGTTAGGGACAAAAAATGTTAAATTTATAGGTAATTTAAAGATTTTTGGAAAAACACAAAAAAACAATTTGAAAAATTTAATTCTAAAAAAAAAATTTTCAAAAAGAATTATTTTTTGTGCAGCAAGCACTCATAGATCAGAAGAATTATTTATTGGAAGAGTACATAAAGAACTAAAGTCAGAAATTAAAAACCTGATAACAATAATAATCCCTAGGCATATAAACAGAAAAAAAGAAATAATAGATGAACTAAACAATATTGGTCTAAAATCTCAATTACATACCTCGCAGAAAAAATTAAATATAGACACAGATATATACATAGTAGATACTTATGGAGAGTCTTCAAAATTTTATTCACTATCTAAATTAACGTTTTTGGGAGGATCACTTGTACCTCATGGAGGACAGAACCCTCTAGAATCTGCTAGAGAAGGTAACTATATTTTATATGGTCCACATGTAGAGAACTTTAAAGAAGTTTACGAAATGTTAGAGAAATTAAAAATTACAACAAGAGTAAATTCCATAAAAAAAATGAAATATGTCGTTCATCAAAAAATTAACTTTTTACAAGGAAATAAAGTAAATAAAAAGCTAAAATACATAGGAGATAAAATACTAAATAAAAATTTATTTGAGATTAAAAAATTTATCTAAATGAAAATTATAAAACCATTATATTTAAATGATAAAAATTTGATTTCTTATTTATTAACTCCCTTCACAATTTTTACTATATTAATTAATTTTATTAAAAATTTTTTAATAAAAAAAAAATATAAGATCAAAACTATTTGTGTCGGAAATATATACATCGGTGGAACTGGAAAAACATCTCTATGCATAGAAATAAATAAAATTTTAAAAAATAAATTTAAAACTGTATTCATTAAAAAGAGATATTTAGATCAATTGGATGAGAGAAAAATGTTACAGGCTCATGGAAAGCTAATTAGTGATGAAAATAGAGGTATTAGTTTAGATAAAGCAGAAACAAAAAAATTCAATTTAGCTATTTTAGATGACGGTTTACAGGACAAAAAAATAGATTATGACATATCAATTGCTTGCTTTAATTCAACTTATGGTATCGGTAATGGATATTTACTTCCAGCGGGGCCTTTAAGGGAAAAACTAGAAATATTAAAAAAATATAGCGCAATTTTTTTAGTTGGTGAAAAAAAAAATACGAAACTTTCATCAACATTAAAAAAGTTTAACAATAAAATATTTTATTCCAAATATGTTCCACTCAATATAAAAAGTTTCAATAGAAAAAAAAGGTACTTATATTTTTGTGGTATTGGAAATCCAGAGGAGTTTGAAAATACACTTTATAGGTATAAGTTTAAAATATCAAAAAAATTTGTATTTCCTGATCATCATAATTATACAAATGAGGATTTAAAGAAATTAAAAAAAATTGCTTTAAATGATAAATTAGAAATCATTACTACAGAAAAAGATTATAAAAGACTAACTAAAAATAATAAAAAAAAAATTAAATACTTAAAAGTAGAGTTACAAGTAGAAAATTATAAAAAGTTTTCAAATTTTTTAAAAGAAAAGATATGAAAAAAATAATATATTTTATTGAATTTCTATTTGTAGAATTGTTATTTATTATTTGCAAAGTTATAGGATATAAATCAGCATCTGATTTAGGGTTTTTTATTGGAAAAAATTTTGGAAATTTTTTTAGAAAAAAAAAGTCTATAATTGAAAATTTACTTAAGTCTAAAATTGCAATAAATATTCCTGAAAACCAATTTGTTAATAACATTTTAGGAAACTATGGAAGGATTTTAGCAGAATACCCTTTTTTAAAAGACTTTAGAAGTAACAAGTTAGATAAGTTTATTAAAATAGATGGTTTCGAAAATTTAGAAAAAATTAAGAATAACAAGAGGCCTGTTGTTTTTATTTCAGGACATTTTAATAATTTTGAATTAATGGCCATGCAAATCGAGAAGCATGGAATAAACTTAGCAGCAATATATAGACCGCTTAATAATATTTTTTTAAATAAAACAATGGAAAGGATACGAACTAAATATATTTGTAGAAATCAAATTAGGAAAGGAAGATCGGGAACTAGACAAATTTTGAAAAATTTAAAAAAAGGCAACTCAATAGCCTTGATGATTGATCAAAGAGTTACCGAAGGTATAAAAATTGATTTCTTTGGAAACTTAGCATCAACCACCACAATACCAGCTCAAATTATAAAAAAATATGAATGTGATTTGGTTCCAATTTATATTGAAAGATCGGATAAATATAACTTTAAAATGTATGTGTCTCAGCCAATAGCAATCAATTCGGAAAAATCCCGAGAGGAAATTTCTGAACATTTAAATAAAATCTTAGAGAAAATGATACTAAAAAATCCTGATCAGTGGATTTGGACACACAATAGGTGGAAAAAATAATATTTATTAGATATTTTTTTCTTTTTTAATTGAAGCCTCAGCATAAGAAAAGTAAGCCTCTTGTTCATCAACATTCCAATAATTCAAATTCTGCAAAGCAATTTTCTTTCCTGAAACTGCACAAATAACATGGTCACCTTCCTCTATAATATCAAAATTATTTGGTAGATATTTTAATTTTGCTAACTTGTTCATGATTTATAGGATATATATTTGAATATATGAAAATTGCAATTCTTGGAAATGGTGGTAGAGAACATGCAATAGCAACAGAAATCTCAAAATCCCCTAAACTTGAAAAATTATATTGTATACCAGGTAATGCTGGCACTGACTCAATAGCAGATAATGTAGAACTGGATTTTTATAATTTTGAAAGTTTATTGCAATTTTTAAAAGAAAATAAAATTGATTTGGTAATTGTAGGACCTGAAAAACCTCTAGTTAATGGTGTTGTTGATATTCTTTCAAAAGAAAATATTAAAGTTTTTGGTCCAAACCAAAAAGTTTCACAATTAGAAGGATCAAAAATATTTACTAAGAAAATATGTGAAAAATACAATATTCCTACTGCACAATTTGGTGTATTTAGAACTGCTAATGAAGCATCTAAATATTTGGAAAATGCAAATATGCCTATAGTGGTTAAAGCAGATGGATTAGCTGCAGGTAAAGGTGTTTATATTTGTGAGGATTTAGAAAGTTCAAATAAAGCTGTGCAAGAAATATTTAATGGAAAATTTGGTTTAGCAGAACAAGTTCTTATTGAAGAATTTTTGCAAGGAGATGAAATGAGTTATTTTGTAATTTCAGATGGAACAACATATAAAAGATTTAATACTGCTCAAGACCATAAGAGAGTTGGTGAGGGAGATAGCGGAAAGAATACAGGAGGGATGGGTGCATATTCACCCTCTGGACTTATAAATGCAGAACTAGACAAAAAAATAATTACAGAAATTGTTAATCCTACTTTTCAGGCTATTAAAGACATGGGAGAAAATTACAAAGGATTTTTATATGTTGGTCTAATGATTAAAGACAATAATCCTTATCTTATTGAATATAATGTGAGAATGGGAGATCCAGAATGTCAAACAATTTTGCCGCTTTTAGCTACTGATTTATTAGATCTAATTTTATCTTGTTGTGATGAAACTTTAGAAAGCCAAGATATTGTCTGGGAAGAGAGAAAAAGTATTTGTGTCGTCCTTTGTTCTAATGGATATCCAGATAATTACAAAAAAAATGTCGAAATACCAAATATTGAAAATGTAATGAATGATGATTCATTTTTTATTTACCATGCGGGCACAGAAAAAAAGGATAACAAAGTATATGCTAATGGAGGGAGGGTACTGAATTTTGTTAGTATCTCTAATAATTTTAAGTCCTCAAGAGACAAAGTAATCAAAGAAATTGAAAATCTAAATTGGAACAACGGTTTTTATCGTAGAGATATTGGATATAAAATTATAGACAAATGAGAATCATAGGAGGAAGTTTTAAAGGAAAAAAATTATTAATTCCTCTGGATAAATCTACCAGACCATTAAGAGATATGGTGAGAGAATCGATTTTCAATATTTTGGATCATTCAAGTAAAGTGTCCAAAGATATGAATAACTCTAAAGTGTTGGATTTATTTTCTGGTACTGGTTCATTTGGAATAGAGTGTTTATCTAGAGGAGCTAAAGAGGTAATTTTCTTTGAGAATTATTCAAATTCGACAAAAGTTTTAAAAAATAATATATTTAATTTAAAATTAGAGAACAAAACTAAAGTATATGAGATTAATGCATATAATTTAAAAGAAGCGAATTTAAAGAATGAAATTTTTGACGTAATTTTTCTAGATCCACCTTTTAAGGACAAAGAAATAAATATTTTAATAAATCAAATAAAAATATTAAAGATTGCTGATATCAACACAATAATAATTATACATCGAAATAAAAAATCGGTGGATAATATTTCTATGTTTTTAAATGTTTTGGATGAAAAGAATTATGGTTTATCTAAAATTTTATTCTGTAAATTAATTTAAATAAGTAATTTTGACGTTTCAGTTTTAATTAACTCAACTGAAGGTTGATCAAAAGGATTGACTTTCATTAGCCTTCCTAACAAAATTGTCTCTAGAACAAAAAAAGTAAATAATTCTCCAACAGTTTCTTCATTTTTACTCAAAATTTCAAAACTTCTAAAAGGTATTTTTTTTCTTTTAAAAACCGTTTGAGTTGCCTGTCTTTGTGCTTTGATGATTTGATTTAAACTTTTGTTTTTTAAAATTGAATATTTTTCAAATAAATTTTTATTTGATAATCTAACTGTTTTTTCATTTAAAATTCCAAAAAATGTAAAAAAATTATTTTTTGGTCCATCTAAATAAAGTTGAAGTAAGCTATGATTATCCTTAGGCATAGATGAAATAATAGGAAAAATACCTTTATTATCTTTTCCTAAACTTTCTGCTGTAAGTTGTTGGTACCATTTGAAGAGATTATTAGAACTTTCATCATAGTTAAGAATTACTGAATTTTTTTTACCTTTTGAAAAACAGTTGAATATGAAATTAACATTATAAATCAATTGATTTAGAAAATATTTATTTTTTATTAAGTAATTAAGCCTTTTAAATTTTCTCTCATTTAATCCTAGCAATTCTGCTGGCAACATCCCAACTTCAGATAAAACTGAATATCTCCCTCCAATATAATTTTTATGTTCAATAATATCTGCCTTTAATTTATTTCCAAGTTCTGTGAGAAAACTAGATTTTTTCTCAGTAATTACAATATTTTTATTTTTTTTTTGAGAATTAAGAATTACGTTGAAGTTTGATATAGTTTCAAGTGTGTTCCCAGATTTCGATACAATTAAGTTTAAAGTTTTTCTCTTATTTTTAAAATTAATATTCCCGTCAAGATCGTTATAAAAATTTATTTTTTTTTTAATCTTAAACTTTAAGAAATCATATATTGCCTCTGTACCTAAAATAGAACCACCCATACCAATTAGATTGATGGTGGTGAAGTTTTTATATTTATTTGTAATTTTTTTTTTATAGCTATATTTATAATTTTTATTTAACGAATTTAATAATGCATTACTTTTAATTAATTCTTTTTTTAAAATATTATTTATTTTTTTTTTTACATTTATATTTTTCTTTTGAAGGAAATTTTTAAAAATAATATTTTTTGAAAACATTTACTTACTTAATTTTTTTTAATATTGAGCTTTCAATAGATGTAGATTGTTCTAAAGAAGAATCATCTTCTTCAATATCACTCTTCTTAAGTAAATCTTTTATGTTTGATTGGTCATTTTCAATATCTTTAGTAGATTTTGCATTTGCCTCGCCTGGATTTGGCAATTTATCGAAATCTGGAGGCATAACCAGTGGATTTTTTTTATCGATTAAAAATTCGTCACCCTGGTCTGATCTTTTTTTACCTTGTAAAGCTTCTCCTACCGAACCACATGAATATATAAATAATAAGAGAATTAATAAATTAGAAATTTTAAAGAATTTATTCATTTACTTTTTTATAACTTATTAATTCGACCAGAATAAGTAAAATAATTCCAATTGTTATAAATATATCAGCAACATTGAAAATAAACCAATGATATCCATTATAATTTAAATCAAAAAAGTCTGGGACAGCTCTATAATATATTCTATCAAATAAATTACCTAATGAGCCACCTAAAATAACAAGTAGAAAATAATACTTTAATCCTTTTTCCTTAAACAATAGATAAATTATAATAAGATTAATTAAGACAATTAAAATAGTGACTACATTATAAAAATAATCTCGATCCGAAGATAATAAACCAAAACCTATTCCTTTATTCCAAACTAAATAAAAATTTAAAAATGAGTTTATATTAATATCTACTCGTCCGGTTTCCTCTAATATATTTAGAATAAGTATTTTTGATATTCTGTCTAAAAAGAAAATTGATAATAAAATGAAAAAACTTATTACTATTTTTTTTATATTTTCACTTTTCATGAAAGATGACAGTTACCATCTCTTTCACAAATATTTTCTCTAATTTTCCAACAAACTGGGCACTTATTTCCAACAGCTTTTGAACTAGTAATCTCAATTTCTTTTTCTAAATTGTTATCATTCGAAATTGATGCAGAGGATGTAATGCAAATTTCTGAGAAATCATGATTCTGAGCTAAACTATACATGTCTTTATCTTTAATTTTTATCTCAATATTTGCCTCTAAACTTGAACCAATAATTTTATCAGCCCTTTTGCTTTCAATACTAATATTTGCTTCATCTCTGATTAATTTAAGTTTATCCCATTTACTATTTAATTCATCATTTTTCCATTGATTTGGAATTTTAACAAATTTTTGTAAATGGATACTTCCATTATTATCTTCCTTATGAATTAAATGATAAATTTCTTCAGTAGTAAATGATAAGATTGGCGCAAACCATTTTAATAAGCATTCTAAAATTACTTTAAGTATCAAAATACAATCAGAACGCTTCTTGGAGTCTTTTGGATCACAATAAAGAAGATCTTTTCTAATATCAAAATAAAATGCTGAGAGTTCTACTGTACAAAAATTTAATAACTCTTTATATAAATTATGAAAATTATATGACTTAAAGTATTCATTAAAACTTTTATCGATTACATACAATCTATGTAACATATACTTTTCTAATTCAGGAATATTATTTAAATCAATTTTATCAAACTCTACTTTTGAATATTCATCTTGTATATTTCCTAAGAGATATCTGAATGTATTTCTTATTTTTCTATAAGACTCAGAGTGCTGGTCTAAAATTGAATAATCTATTCTTAAATCTTCAGCATAATTTGATGAGGCAACCCAAATTCTTAGTATATCAGCACCATATTTTTTTAAAATATCTTCTGGAGCTATTACATTTCCAGTCGACTTAGACATTTTTAACCCTTTTCCATCAACAACAAACCCATGAGATAAAATACTTTCAAACGGAGCTCTACCTCTTGTTCCACAAGACTCTAACAATGAAGAGTGAAACCATCCTCTATGCTGATCCGAACCCTCTAGATACATTGATGCGGGCCATTTTAAATCTTCTCTTTTTTCTAAAACAAAAGAATGAGTTGATCCACTATCAAACCATACTTCTACAATATCACTGGTCTTTTCAAAATCTTCTGCTTTATATTTATCTCCAAGAAGTCTCTGAAAATTATCTTCAAACCAACAGTCAGAGCCTTCTTTTTCATAAATTTTCGCAATATTCTCAAAAACATCCGCATCGATAAGAATTTCTCCATTTTTTTTTGAGATAAATATTGGAAGAGGAACTCCCCAAACTCTCTGCCTAGAGACACACCAATCTGGTCTGGTCTCGATCATTGCTTTAATTCTTTCTTTTCCTTTACCAGGATAGAAAGTAGTATCATTTATTGCTTTAAGGGCTTTATCTCTTAGCTTATGACTTTCCATTGAAATAAACCATTGAGGTGTTGCTCTATGAACTAAAGGAGCTTTAGACCTCCAAGAATGTGGGTAAGAATGGGTTAGTTTGCCATTATTTAAAAGACCTTTAAGTTCTCTTAACTTTTCAATAACAAGATCATTTGCTTTAAAAATATGAGTTCCTTCAAACATAGGTATGTGTTTCGTGTACCTTCCATCATCATCAACTGTTTCAATTGCTTTTATTCCATTATTGATACATAGATTAAAATCATCAGGTCCATGACTTGGTGCACAATGAACAACTCCAGTTCCTTGTTCAGTTGTTACAAATCTTGCCTCGAGCATTGGAACATCATAGTCATAGCCAATTTTATGAAATGGATGACTACAAATAGTTCCATCAAATTCTTTTCCTTTAAATTCTTTTAATATCTTAATATTGTATTGAGTGTCTTTTACAACAGACGGCAAAAGTTCTTTTGCAATAACTATCTTATCGTTATGTATTATATCTTTGTTATCGATTTCACATAAAATATAATCCAAACTTTGGTTATAAGCTAATGCTTTGTTAGCTGGTATTGTCCATGGTGTTGTTGTCCAAATTATAACATTCGAACCAATTAATTCATTAATATTGGATTTTTTAACTGGGAAGGCTGCATAGATTGTATCAGATACATGATCTTGATATTCAACTTCTGCATCTGCCAAAGCTGTTTTTTCTACTGTTGACCATAAAACAGGTTTATAACCCTTGTACAAACTACCCTCTTTTAAAAATTTTCCAAGTTCTCTTACAATTTGAGCTTCTGCATCGAAACTCATAGTAGAGTAGTAGTTTTCCCAATCTCCAATTACTCCTAATCTTTTAAATTGATCTTTATGAATATTAATCCATTTACTTGCAAAATCTCTACATTCTTTTCTAAACTCAATAATAGGTACATCATTTTTATTTTTTTTATTTTTTTTGTATTGTTCTTCAATTTTCCATTCAATTGGTAATCCATGACAATCCCATCCAGGTACATAAACTGAGTCTTTACCATCCATTTGATGGAATTTAATTATTATATCTTTTAGAATTTTATTTAATGCAGTACCCATATGAATATTTCCGTTTGCATATGGAGGTCCATCATGTAAGACAAATTTTTCTTTGCCTTTACTTTGTGACCTTAATTTTTCATATAGATTAATCTTATCCCAAAATTTCAAATACTCTGGTTCTTTATTTGGTAAATTTGCTTTCATAGAAAAAGCAGTTTTAGGTAAGTTTAAATGTTCCTTGCTCATTGTGTTTTTTTAGCTTTTAAAATATCTTTTTTTATTTGATTTTTTAACTCACTGATACCTTTGAATTTTTTTTCTCCTCTTATAAATTTTAAAAATTCTACAGATAATTTTTTATTATAAAGATTTCCTGAAAAATTAAAAATATTTACCTCTAAAAGTATTTTTTTTTGATTAAATGTGGGTCTATAACCTAAATTAGCAATTCCTTTATAGAATTTTCTTCTATCATTAATTCTTATTTTTACAGCATAAACACCAGGTTTTGCTATAACATAATTTTCAATATCTATATTACAGGTTGGAAATCCAATTTTTTGACCCATCATTCTACCTCTTTTAACTTTTCCCTCAATTTCCCAGTTTCTTTTTAAAAAAGTATTTGCTTTAGATAGCTTTCCCTCTTCAAGCAGCTTTCTAATCATTGTTGATGATATTATTTTTTTACTTTTCATCAAAGGTGTTGGATTTATTAAATTATAACCAAAATCACTCTCATATTTTTTAAGCTGTGCTACATCTCCTTCTCTTTTATGGCCAAATCTAAAGTTGTTGCTGACAAATATGAACTTTGATCTAAGTTTTTTGGATAAAATATCCTTTATGAAATTATAGTAGACAATTTTGGAAAAATTTTTGTCAAATTTTTTATTAATTACAAAATCAACACCAAATTTTTTTAAATAAATAACTTTTTGATTAAAATTTGATATTCTATAGTTTTTAATCTTTGTATTAAAAAACATTTTTGGAATAGGATCAAAAGTAACTACGCCTACTTTAGATTTATATTTTATTTTATATTTTTTAGCTAACTCAAATAATTTTTGATGCCCTGAATGTAAGCCATCAAAGTTTCCAATTAAGATAATTGATTTTTTAAATTTATTTGGAATATTAAAATTTTTAAAAATCTTTAATTTTTTCACCATTTTAATTCTTTCTGAAAATAGTCAATTTTTGCTTCATAATTTTTAAGTACATTTTCAATTGATAATTTTGAAATTTCTTCTCTATGTATACCATCTGTAATAAGCAATGAATCAAAATTTTGTATGTTGGCACCTTTTATATCTGTATTTAAATTATCACCAATACATAATATTTTTTTGTTCTTTACATCTGCCGCGATTTCATAAACAGGTGGATATGGTTTTCCAAAATAAATAACTTTGCCATCAATTTCTTCAAATGATTTTGCAATAGAGCCTGCGCAATATTCTCTTTTGTCACCTCGATCAACTATTAAATCAGGGTTAGTGCATATCATTTTTTTAGAAATATGTTTTGATAAAAGATTTTTGTAATATTCTAGGTCATCTTCATGTTCTTCAAAAAGACCTGAACATAATAAATAATCTGAGTCATCTATATTAAGCACTTTATTATCTTTAAAAGTTTTAAATAAATCAAAATCTCTTGGTGGTCCTAAGTGAAAAAATTTTTTATTATTGTAATTTTCTAAAAGATATCTTTTTGATGCTTCGCCAGACGTAAAAACTGTATCAGAAAAATTATTTAACCCCATTTTTTTTAAAGTATTAATAACTGTTAGGTTTGGTCTTGGAGCATTTGTCAATAGTATGAATTTTTTTTCATTATTAGATAATTCTTTTAAGACTTTAATAGCTTTCTCATATAATTTTATTCCGTTATGGACTACTCCCCAGATATCTATGAAAAATAAGTCATATTCACTGACTATCGATTTTAAGCCTGATTCATCTAAATTTTTACTCATATTCCAGATATAGCTTAAAAATCTAATAAATTCTTGAATTTTCTCATCTATATATTTGAGACCGGATCTTGAAATAATAGTCACATGCATCTATATGAATTCTAATTTAAAGGAGTAAATATGAAGTTTAAACCGTTACACGATAGAGTATTAATCGAAGTTTTAGATAGCAGCGAAAAAACTGCTGGTGGAATTATCATCCCTGATTCTGCACAAGAGAAACCACAAGAAGGCAAGGTAGTTGCTGTTGGTGGTGGATCAAAAACTGAGGATGGAAAAATTATACCGATGGATGTTAAGGTTGGTGATAAAGTTCTTTTTGGAAAATGGTCAGGAACTGAAGTTAAAATTGATGGTAAAGAATACAGCATAATGAAAGAGTCAGACATTATGGGTATTTCTACTTCTAAATAAAAATTAAAAAAAGGAGAGTTTAATAATGGCAAAAATAGTAAAATTCGATTCAGATGCTAGATCAGCAATGCTGAAGGGAGTAGATATACTTGCAAACACAGTTAAAGTTACTCTTGGCCCAAAAGGTAGAAATGTTGTTATAGACAAAGCATATGGTGCACCAAGAACAACGAAAGATGGAGTATCAGTTGCTAAAGAAATCGACCTAGACGATAAATTTGAAAACATGGGTGCGCAAATGGTAAAAGAGGTTGCGAGCAAAACAAATGATGAAGCAGGTGATGGTACTACAACCGCAACTATTTTAGCTCAAGCTATTGTAAAAGAAGGTTGTAAGTATGTTACAGCTGGTATGAATCCTATGGATGTTAAAAGAGGAATTGATGCCGCTGTAGAGCATGTAAGAAATGCTCTTATATCATCAGCTAAAAAAGTAAAAGATAGTGATGAGATTGCTCAAGTTGGAACTATTTCTTCTAATGGAGATAAAGAAATTGGAAATATGATTGCTAAAGCTATGCAAAAAGTTGGTAACGAGGGTGTTATCACTGTTGAAGAAGCAAAAAGTATTGAAACAGAACTTGATGTTGTTGAAGGTATGCAGTTTGATAGAGGATATTTATCACCATACTTTGTTACAAATGCTGAAAAAATGACAACAGAGTTGGAAAATCCATTAATTCTTTTACACGAAAAGAAATTAACTAATCTTCAACCTATGGTTCCGCTACTTGAAGCAGTTGTTCAAGCAGGCAGACCTTTAATGATTATTTCAGAAGATGTAGAAGGTGAAGCTTTGGCAACTTTAGTTGTAAACAAACTTAGAGGTGGACTTAAAGTTGTTGCAGTTAAAGCTCCTGGCTTCGGAGATAGAAGAAAAGCTATGCTTGAAGACATCGCAATTTTGACTGGTGGACAAGTTATATCTGAAGATCTTGGTATAAAATTGGAAAATGTAAAAATCACTGATCTTGGATCTGCTAAAAGAGTAAAAGTTGATAAAGAAAATAGCACGATCGTAAGTGGTACTGGAAAAAAATCAGACATTGAAGCAAGATGTGATCAAATTAAACAACAAGTTGAGGAAACTTCATCAGATTATGATAGAGAAAAACTTCAAGAAAGACTTGCTAAATTAGCAGGCGGTGTTGCAGTAATTAAAGTTGGTGGTGCAACAGAGGTAGAAGTTAAAGAGAAAAAAGACAGAGTTGAAGACGCTTTAAATGCTACAAGAGCTGCTGTTGAAGAAGGAATAGTTGTTGGTGGTGGTTGTGCTCTTCTTTATGCTTCTCAAGATCTAGACAAGTTAAAAGTAAAAGGGTCTGATCAAAAAGCGGGTGTTGAAATTGTTAAAAGTGCATTAGAAGCACCTATAAGACAAATTACAACAAATGCTGGTGTTGACGGTTCAGTTATAGTAGGCAAACTTTTAGAAGCTAACAAATCTTCTCAAGGTTATGACGCTCAAACTGAACAATATGTTGACATGTTCAAAGAAGGAATTATTGATCCTGTTAAAGTTGTAAGAACAGCTTTACAAGATGCAGCTTCAATTTCTGGATTATTAGTAACTACTGAAGCAATGGTTGCTGATAAACCTGAGGAGAAGGATGCTGCTGCTGGAGGAATGCCTCCAGGAGGAATGGGCGGCATGGGCGGCATGGGCGGCATGGGTATGTAACCCAAATAGTCTAACTAAAAAATTTAAAAAGGGCAGATTACTCTGCCCTTTTTTTTTGTTTTCAATTAAATGTATAAATGTATAAGAACCTCAATTATGAATAATAATATTCGAAACATCACTATAATTGCTCACGTTGATCATGGAAAAACAACACTGATTGATAATTTGATGAAACAGAGTGGTTCTTTTAGAGACAACGAAGTAGTTGATGAAAGATTAATGGATTCTGGAGAGCTAGAAAAAGAAAGAGGAATTACAATTCTTGCTAAGCCTACTTCGATTAATTGGAAAGATACTAGAATAAATATTATTGATACTCCTGGTCACAGAGATTTTGCAGCAGAGGTTGAAAGAGTTTTAAGTTTAGCAGATGGTGCATTATTATTAGTAGACTCTGCAGAAGGCGTCATGCCTCAAACAAAATTTGTATTAAGCAAAGCATTAAAACAGGGATTGAGACCAATTGTTGTTATAAATAAATTAGATAAAAGCGATCAAAGAGCAGATGAGGTTTTAAACGAGACTTTTGATTTATTTGTTAGTTTAGACGCAAATGAGGAACAATTAGATTTTCCTGTGTTATATGCAAGTGGAAGATCTGGTTGGGCATCTAAAGATATTGACGGACCAAGAGAAAATCTTAACCCACTATTAGACTTAGTTTTACATCATGTAAAGCCCTCAGAATTTGATAGATCAAAACCATTTGCAATGCTATCGACGCTACTTTACGCTGATAACTTTTTGGGCAGAAGTTTAGTTGGAAGAATTTCACAAGGGACGGCAAAAGCAAATCAACAAATTAAAGCAATAAATTTAAAAGGTGAAAAAATAGATGAAGGCAGACTTACAAAGATCTTTAGATATGAGGGCACAAAAAAAGTGCCCATTGAAGTTGGAGAAGCTGGAGATATCGTAGTTATAGCTGGATTAGAAAAAGCAAATGTAGCAGATACTATTTGTGATTTAGAGGTAAATGAACCAATTGAGGCAACACCAATCGATCCACCAACAATGTCGATAAAAATAACAGTAAATAGCTCACCATTAGCAGGAACTGAGGGTAAAAAATTAACAAGTACCCAGATTAGAGATCGTCTAATTTTAGAAGCTCAAAACAATGTTGGAATTTCTTTTTCAGAAAACGCAAATAAAGATGCATTTGAGATAAGTGGAAGAGGAGAATTAATGCTCGAAATATTACTAACACAAATGAGACGTGAGGGTTTTGAGATGACTGTAAGCCCTCCTAAAGTTTTATTTAAAACTGATGAAAATTCAAAAAAGTTAGAACCCATTGAAGAAATTACCATGGATTTAGATGAAGAATATTCATCAAGGATTATCGACTCTATGAATAGAAGAAAGGGTAAATTAATTGAATTAAAAGATACTGGAAAGAATAAAAAAAGACTAATTTTTCATGCGCCAACAAGAGGTTTAATGGGATACACAAGTAGATTTTTAACTTTAACAAAAGGAACAGGTGTTATTAACAGAATTTTTCAATCTTACGGAGATTTTGAGGGAGACATGGAGGGTAGAAGAAATGGTGCTTTAATTTCTATGGACCAGGGTAAAGCTGTTGCATTTTCAATTTTTAATTTACAGGCTAGAGGAGAAATGTTTGTCACTCACAATGATCCGGTTTATACAGGAATGATTGTCGGCTTAGCTCCTAAACCAGGTGATATGATAATTAATGTTATGAAAGGAAAAAAACTTACAAATATGAGAACACAAGGTACTGATGAAAATATTGTTCTTACACCTGTAAGACAAATGTCGATTGCAGAACAGTTAAGTATACTTAATACTGATGAAGCGTTAGAAATTACACCTAAATCTTGTAGACTCAGAAAAGCGATTCTGGACCCAAACGAAAGAAAAAGAAGCGAAAAACAAAATACTGCTACTTAGTTCATTATTTTATCAATAAAGTACAAACTAAAAGCAATACAAGGACCAATTCCAAAAGCAAACATCAAAGTTCCAACACCAATTGTTCCACCTAAGTACCACCCGACTGAAGCTACAGAAATTTCTATAAAGGCTCTCACAGCAGCAATCGGTAGATTAGTTTTTTTTTGTAAACCAGTCATTAAACCATCCCTAGGTCCTGGACCTAGATTAGCTATTAAATAGATTCCACTCCCCACTCCAACAATCATAACGCCTACTGCAGCCATTAATAATTTCATAATGTAAGTTTCAGGGGTTGGTATTAATGCAATTGTAATATCTAACATTGCTGCAATAATTACGATATTGAATATGGTACCTAGACCAGGTTTTTGTTTTAAAAAAAACCATGAACATAAAACTACAACACTTACTAAAAAGGTGACAATTCCGATGGATAATCCTGAATTAATTGAAATTCCTTGTGCCATTACAGTCCATGGAGAATTGCCAATAAATGAAATAACGACTAAGGCTTCTCCAAAACCAAATAATATAAGCCCAAAACAAAGGAAGAATAAGGTAGATAATTTTGGCTTTAAATTAAAAGTCTCGTGAGAACTCCATGAGACTTTTGGAATATTTTTGATAGTAAGGAACATATTTTAAGCTATTATTTATACTTTCTTTAACTAAAATCCATGAAAATGAAACATTTTATAATCGTATCAATAATTCTTATGTTCGCCTCTAAAGTGATGGCACATAGCAGTCATTATGAGGGTCTTAAAAAAATTGAGATGGATGTTCTAAGAAATAATGAAGTTATTGGTAGCACCAACTACTTCTTTGAATTTGATGAGGATTTATTTGTAGTAAAAAATTATACTAATTTCAAAGTTGAGTTATTTGGCGTAACAGTTTTCTCAATATTAAGTGAAACAATAGAAAAATATAAAGATGAAAAATTAATTTTCTTTAAATCAAATACTTTTCAAAATGATAAGGAGAAATATGTAAATTTAAATTATGATAAATCTATAAATAAATTCGTTATAGACGGATCATCTTATAAAGGTGAAGCTAGTTTAGATTGTACAATTGGGAATTGGTGGAATCACAAAATTTTTAAAGCTGACAAACAAATCAGTCCTTTATCTGGAAGTATAAAAAAGCAGACTGTGGATTTGATAGGAAATGAAAACATTACTATTAATGGTAAAGAATATTTAACTGAACACTTTAATATTAAATCAAATGATGAAAATCTTTCCGATGAAAAAAAATTTGAATTTGATGTTTGGTATAATCCAGAAAATAATTTAATATTAAAAGTAACTTATAATAAAATGGGTAATTGGGAATATAGATTAAGGAGTTTTGAATAATGGCAATATGGGGAAGCATAATTGGTGGAATGCTAGGTTTTTCAATTGGTGGACCTTTTGGTATGCTTTTAGGATCCTTAATCGGTGGAAAAATGTCAAGAGCAAGATCAAGTGCTGGATTTAGATCTTTTGCACAGCCACAACAAATATTTGCACTCTCTTTGATTGTTTTATCAGCTAAGCTAAGTAAAGCAGATGGACAAGTTAGTCGTGAAGAATTAATTGCAGTTAAAGATAAATTAAAAATACCTGAAAGTGAATTAGATCAGGTTGGTAAAATTTTCAATAAAGCTAAAGAGGAAAGTACTGGGTATGAACCATATGCAAAACAAATTGCAGAGGTTTATAGAGGAAATATGAATGTATTAGAGGAAGTAATTAACACTCTTTTTTATATTGCTGAAGCTGATGGACACATAAGTGATAATGAATTGATCATGATAGAGGATATAGCGAGAATTTTTGGATTAAATCAGACTCAAATTAACGGAATTAAAGAAAGCAGAAAGTCATCAGACAAACTTAATCCTTATATTGTTTTAGAGAGCAAACCAGATGACTCACTCGAAGTAATAAGAAAAAGGTATATTAAACTTAGCAAAGAGCATCATCCTGATCTTTTATTAAGTAAAGGCGTTCCTCAAGAAGTAATAGATGAGAGCAAAGCTAAAATGAGAGCAGTTAATTCAGCATGGGATCAGATTCAAAAATTAAAGAATTAGCCCTAATAAACTCGCCATAAAATACATAGAAAATACAAAAGCAAGGACGACAATAAAATACATTATTGTAACAATTTTATCTCTTTTCCTTCTTTGTCTTACAAATGGCTTATCATCCAAGTCACAGATATCTCTTATGCCAATAACTTTATAATCACAGGTATAACGCCATATTGAGTCAGGCATCCTAGGATCGGTTTGATTATAATATTGAATCCATTGAACTGTGTATTTAAATAAAAGATAGCTTACTATTAATAGAAGACCACTGGTAAACATTAATCTATCATCTAAAACTGTTCTGACTCAGTTGAGCCTTCCATTGCCGTTGTTGAGCTTTTACCTGAGCTTATTGTATTTGAAACTGCATCAAAATAAGATGTACCTACTTCTCTTTGATGCTTAACACTTGTGTATCCATCTTTTTCTCTAGCAAACTCGTGCTGTTGAATTTTTGAGTAAGCAGTCATGCCTTCTGATTTATATTTTTCTGCTAATTCAAATATTGCGATGTTTTGAGTGTGGAAACCTGCTAATGTAATGAATTGAAATTTATATCCCATTTCTCCAATCTTTCTTTGAAATGACCCAATTTCCTCATCGGATAAATGTTTCTTCCAATTGAATGATGGAGAACAGTTATAAGCTAACATTTTACCAGGAAATTTTTCATGTATAGCATCAGCAAATTTCTTTGCTTCCTCTAAATTTGGAGTAGCGGTTTCACACCAAATTAAATCTGCATATGGTGCATAAGCAAGACCTCTAGAAATTGCTTGCTCTATTCCATCTTTAACATAAAAGAAACCCTCAGGTGATCTTTCGCCAGTTAAAAATGGTTTATCATTTTCATCAAAATCATTAGTGATTAATTTTGCAGCATTTGCATCTGTTCTTGCTAAAATTATTAATGGTACATCTGCAATATCAGCAGCAAGTCTTGCAGCCTTTAAATTTCTTACCATTGTTCCAGTTGGTACAAGAACTTTTCCACCCATATGACCACATTTTTTCTCACTAGCTAATTGGTCTTCAAAGTGAACCCCAGCAGCACCAGCTCGAATAAATTTTTTAGTTAATTCAAATACATTTAGTGGTCCACCAAATCCTGCTTCACCATCAGCTATAATTGGCAACATGTAATCAGTTCTCTTACTTTTATCCATATCACCATCTATCATTTCCATATGTTGAATTTGATCAGCTCTTATTAAGGAATTATTCATTGTCTCAACTAATTTTGGTGCACTATCATATGGATATAAAGATTGATCAGGATACATTTCACCAGCACTGTTAGCATCAGCTGCAACTTGCCAACCACTTAAATAAATTGCCTTTAAACCAGCTTTTGCATGTTGTACTGCATGATTTCCTGAAAGTGACCCAAGGGTGTTTACATAAGCCTCTGTATTAAGCAGTTTCCAAAGCTTTTGGGACTGCATTTTACACATAGAATACTCAATTTTGATTGAACCTCTTAATCTTTCAACTTCTTCAGGAGTATAATCTCTTTTAATACCTGCAAATCTTTGTAAATCGTATGAAATATTCTCAGCTGACACTTAAACCCCTCTCTTTTGATTAAATGACTAGAAATGACTAATGACTATTTTGAGCTATATTCTTCAGTAAATTCATTCATTCCACTAGATCCCCAATCGCAATGATCGTCTCTAATGTAAATACCTTTTGACTTATGCTCAGAATGCTCTTCTTTATTAGTAATTTGGTAGTTATTTTCGATGTTGTTAATTTTGTTTTTTTCCATAAAGACTTTATAATTTACAATATTTACAAAATCTACAATTAAATTGATTTTGCTTGTAAAATTGAATAATTTTGTGTAAATTTAAATTTACAAAATTTACAAAAAGTAAAATGAGTCAAATAGATACAAAAATTGGTCCAAAAATCAAAGCTTTTAGGAGGCAATTAGGAATTCAAGCTAACAAACTAGCAGAAGAAATGTCTATTTCACCCAGCTATTTAAATCTAATAGAGAGTGGGAAAAGAAAAATTGATGGAGACTTACTTTTAAGGGTTTGTGATAAACTTAAAATAGAGCTTTCAGACCTTACGAGTAAAACTGACATAAATCTTGAGAATAATATTTCTGAGTTATTGGGTGATGAGCTTTTTGAGGATCTTGATATCCTTGGACCAGAAGTAAAAGATTTAGTTAATACAAATCCAAAAATTGCTAAAGCTTTAATTAAATTAGGTGATAACTTTAAACAAAAAGATCATGAAATTTTTAACAAATTAGAAAATATTTCAGGCAAAATTATTGATGGGAGAAAAAACGCATTTCCTGGAGAAGTAATTTCAGATTTTTTACAAGAAAATAAAAATTTTTTTCCAAAATTAGAAGAATTTGCAAATCAAATATTTGATAAAGTAAAACAAAATAATAGAACAAGATATATTGCCTTATGTCAGTTTTTAAAAGATGAATATGGTATAACTGTAAAAGATGTAATACCTAAAGAAGGAAAACCATTTTCAAAAATATATAAAGTAAAAGATAAAGAATTGCTATTATCTGATTATCTTTCACTTGAAACAAAAAAACTTTTTGCTGCAGCACAAATTTCACAAGAAGGTGCATCAAAAGAAATTGATGAATATCTTACTACATTTAATTTTCCAACTGAAGAGTCTAAAAAATTAACAAGAGTTGCACTTTTAAATTATTGTGGTGCTGCAATATTGATGCCATACGCTCTTTTTCATAAAGAATGTAAAGAATTAAAATATGATTTAGAACTTTTGCAAAATACATTTGCAACCTCTTTTGAGCAGGTAGCTCATAGAGTAACATGTTTACAGGATCCAAAACTTCCTGGAATACCTTTTCATTTTTTAAGAGTAGATGTTGCTGGAAATATTTCAAAAAGATTTTCATTATCAGGTATAGAGATACCAAGATATGGGGGAGCTTGTCCAAGATGGAATGTCTACTCAGCGTTTTCAAGACCAGGTGTTATTCAAGCAGCAGTTAGTAAAATGACTAATGGAGAGAAATATGTTTGCATAGCAAAAACTGTAGAAAAGGGTGTTGGAAGATATGGACAAAAAAAAAGTATGTTATCAATAGGTCTTGGTTGTGAAGCAAAATATGCAAAAGAATTTGTATACACTGAAAATTTAGATCTTAGTGACAAAAAATCGGAATTACCTATTGGTGTATCATGCAGAACATGTGATAGACTTGATTGTTCACAAAGAGCTTTCCCCCCTCTTCATAAAAAATTTGATGTAGACATTAATTCTAGAGGTGTTTCAGTTTACGTAAATGATTAAAAAATAGCTTACTGCTGTTTTTGCCTTTTCTTTGAAATAAGCTGAGTAAGAGAGTCTACCATCAAGTCTGAGGCTTTAAATATTTCATTAGCTTTAAATTCATAAGACATATTTTTTTCCTCATTTGTCTTATCTTCAATTATTATTTCTTTATCAGGTGAATTATCCTTTATATATATTAAAATTAACCACTCATCATCTGATGACTCGTCCCATTTAATAAATATTTCTCCTGTCTCAAACCTTTTGTCTATACATCTAAAAATAGACATGTGTCTTGTGATATACCTTTTATTTAATTGAAAAACTAAACTGTTAGCACTTCTATAAAAACTTTCTAAAGCAAACTCAATTTTCTGTCTTGCTAAATTATATTCCCTCTCTTTTTGAAGGAGAGCCGATCTATCATCAGCCTCATCTGTCTTTACACCAAGAGCCTCAACTCTCTCTCTAATTTTTTGGTCTCTTATAAGTCTGTACTTATTTTTTAAATTCTCTATTCTTTGTTGTAATTCTCCATAGTCTTCCCTTTTTTCTTTTAAGGAAATTTTCTCAAGTTTTTCTAATTCTTTTACTTCTCTAATTCTAAATCTCTCAATCTGTTTTTTTATTCTTAATTCCTGTAAAAATTTCTTTTGTCTCTCAGATTGCTCTTTTCTTAGGAGAGCTTGTTCTTTTCTTAAAAATAATTTTAAGTCTTTTGCTCTTAATTTTTCTATTCTTTCTTCATCCTTTAGTTGTTGCTCCTTTAGTTTTAATTGTTTTTCTTCATCTAGGATTTTTAGTTTCTTAATTTTTTCTTTTTCTTTATCCTTTTTTTCAATTTCTATTAATTTTAATCTCCTTTTTTCATCTTTTCTTTGAGATTTAAATTCATTAATTTTTTCGTCTATTGAATTAAAAAATTTAGATAGACGTCTATCAATTGCAAAAATATCAAATTTGACTTTGACGTTTAATTTTGATTTTAAATTTTCTTCTACTCTTACAGATTTTGTAATTAAATTATTTTTTATTTTTTTTTTTAGGATTCTTTTTTTCTGAATATTTTTTTTTCTTTTTGCCTTTAGGATTTTTTTCTTTTTTACTTTTTTTTTAATTTTTGATGGAGCTTTTGTAACTTTTTTTTTTTTCTTAACTTTTTTTTTTTTATTTTTTTTCATTATTACTGTTAATTATTTATCAGTAATATTTTAATAAATATAGTCCCGAGTATTAGGAACTGAGGTATTATCTTTTGATAATTGGAGCTGAAATACAACCTGATCCCCCCATTTAAATGCCATTTCACAACTAGCTAAGTAAAATTCCCACATTCTAAAAAATTTTTCATCAAACATGTCTAAAACTATGTCTTTTTTTGATAAAAATCTTTCTTTCCAATTTCTAAGGGTATGTGCATAGTGCATTCTGAGAACTTCAATATCTGACACGATTAAACCTGAGTTTTCAATAGGGTTTGCAACTTCACTTAAACTAGGAGTATAGCCCCCTGGAAAAATGTACTTTTGTATCCATGGTTGTGGATCTCGTGGCGGCATAGATGAACCAATTGTATGAATCAGTGCTATTCCTTTATCGTTCAAGAGTTTAAAGACTTTATTAAAATATGTTTTATAAAATTTTCTTCCTACATGCTCAAACATTCCAACACTTACAACTCTGTCAAATTTTTCGTTTAGTTGTCGATAATCAATAAGTTTGAACTCGACCTGGTTAGAAAGGTTCATTTCTTCTGCTTTATTCTTACTATATTCAAATTGATTTTCTGACAATGTTATGCCTGTAACGCTAGCTTTCGTTTCCTTTGCTATTGCTAAAGCTAAAGTTCCCCATCCCGAACCAATATCTAAAACCTTCTGATCTGGCTGAATATTTAATTTTTTGATTATGTGATGAATCTTATTATTTTGAGCTTGCTCTAGAGTATCATTATCATTTTTAAAATACGCACACGAATATTGTCTATTCTCATCTAAAAATAAATCATAAAGTTTTTCAGATATATCATAATGATGAGCTACGTTTTCTCTAGATTTTGATATTTTGTTTAAGCTTGTGAGATATTTATAAGTACCTCTCAATTTTTTTATTACCGCTCCATAAGAATTTATGTTTCCTCTACCAATATTTTTAAATGCTAAATCTAAAAATTCTGTAATTGTTCCATTCTGAATAACTAGAGATCCATTCATATAAGCTTCACCAAAATATAAGTCAGGATATAAAAGTAATTTTTGCATTAATTTTTGATCAAGTAATTTAAGTACTATTGGTTTTTCCTTTATAGGTTTTCCAATTACATATTTTTTTGAATTTGAATCAATAAGTTCGAAACCGTCGTGTTTAAATAAATTGTTTAAAAAACTTACTAACTTCATTTTATGCTGCTTTTAGTATCTCCATATTAAAATTAAGTTTCTTTAAATTTGCTAGAAGATTATTTTTCTCTGTTTCATCTAATAATTTTAATGGAGGCAAAAGATTTTTATAAACTGAATTTTTTTGTGCCATTAGAGTATGTAGTCCTGAAATTAAGTTATATTTATCAAATGACATTCTTACATCACACAAATTTTGATTTGCTTCCAGTGATAAGTTATTATAAAAGTTATCGTAAATTTCTCTAGCTAGGTGCCCCGTAACATTTGTAGTTGCTGTAATTATCCCATCACATCCAAGCTCTAATCCTTTTAATAATTTTGCCTCAGATCCCGGAAAGATTGAAAAATTTTTTATTTTTAAAGTTTCAAATAAATTATAACTGCTATCTTTCACACCAACGATTTGGTTAGGAAATTTTTTAACTAAATTTTCAACAGATTGAATACTAAACTTGTAACCACAAAGCTTTTCGAAATTATATAAAATAATCTTACAATCATTGATTTCATTTATTATTTTTGAATAAAAATTAATTACCTCTTCGTCACCGTATTTATAATAAGCGGGAGGCATAATTAAAAAATTATTAAAACCCATTGATTTCGAAATTTTCATTAAATTGATAGTATCAATTAAAGAATTTAGACCAGTTCCAATTATAAATTTATTTTTGTACTTACTTTTAGGGAGCTCATTTATTAATTGAATTTTTTCACTTAAAGATATCAGTTGAGACTGACCAGTGCTGCCAAAGAAAACGACTCCATGGCAACCTAAATTAATAACATTTTCTGCGTGTTTAATGGTATTTTTAACATCTAATGCAAGATTTTCATCTAACACTGATAACCCTGCAGCATATACACCTTTAATTTGTTCCATAGCTAAAATTTATATAAAAATTCAAATTAGTAAAGGTTATAAAAACGTATGAATATTCTTGTTATACAAAACCGAATGGGTATTGGAGACATGGTAATTTTCTTACCCTTTATAGAAGCTATCTCTAAAAAATATAATACACCTGTTACACTTTTAATAAAAGAAAGTACAAAAGCAAAAGAATACACAGATAATTTAAAATATATAAAAGAAATAATTTATTTAAAAAGGGATAACAAAAATAATCAACATAACGGTATTTTAGGCTTCTTTAGACTTAAAAAAGAAATAAAGAAAAGGTTATTTGAAAAAGTATTTATATTTAATTCATCGCTAAGGTATAGAATGATTTGTAAAATTGCAGGTATTAAAAGTATTTATCAGTACCCACTTTTTGAAAAAAAAGAGCAGCATGTAATAAAGGCTGCGCAAAGATTATTGAACAAGGTTAATTTAAATGTTGAGAGTAATCCTCAAATAAAAATAGATGAGAGTACAATCAAATTCTCTAATCAAAATATTTCAATTTCAAAAAAAAAAATTAAAATTTTATTAGGAATTGGTGGGTCTGGCCCCACAAAAAGAATACCAGCTGAAAAATTTAAAAAATTTATAAGTCGAGCTATTAAAAATTATGAATGTATTTTTTATTTAGCAACAGGTAAGAATGAAGAAGAACAAATCATTCTTAACGATATACTATCTTCCTATAAAAAGTATTGTATCCCTCTAGATAATTATTCAATTTCAGAAATATTACCAATTATCAAAACTTGCAAAATATCAATTTGTAATGACTCGAGTTTTAGTCACCTCTCTTCTGCTTTAAATATTCCTACAATAGTTTTGATGTGTGATACCCCGTTACTGTATGGTAATTACAGCCCAAATATGTATCCAATAATTCCTGACGGAATGGAGAGTGTTTCCCATAATTCAATGGGTAAAGAGAAAATTAATCCAGAGAAAATTTATGAAAAATTTAAATCAATTATTAACTAATATTTTTTATAACAATTTCTTTTGCTTCATTCACTATTGAGGCTAGCCTAGCTAACTCAGGGCTTACATCTGGATGAATTTTTTTCATGATAGATTTATATGACTGCATTACTTGGGTTTTGGTATATTTTATATCAGATTTTAAATTTAGTATCTTGTAAGCCTCATCTACGGATAAGCTTTGTTTATTAACTGATTGATTAAAATTATTAAAATTAAATCTTCCCGAATTTCTTAAAACTCTAAAAAGACCCCATAATCTGAGAAGTTGAAATAAAGATATTCCAGCTTTAGTTTTTATCAGTGGTAAGATTGCGAGTACAAAGGGTAATGAAAATATATATCTTCCAGCATAGGCCATTATAATGGCCAATACTATCGCAGAAAAAATAATTAATATTCTTATAAATTTTGAAATTTTTTTTGCTGAGGTCCTAGCAAACCAAGTCAGAAGAACATATACAATGACAAAAATAATCAGTGTTATAAAAAAAATATTCATATATTAATTCAATTCAAAATGAAATTACCACAGCTTGAAAAGAAACCTGAAATAAAATCTTGTCACAACAAGACTTGGACAGATGATTATAGTTGGATCCATCAACCGAATATTCTAGAGGTTTTAAGGGATAGCTCCAAACTTTTGCCTGAAGTAAGAAAATATTTAGAAGATGAAAATGAGTTTTTTTCTGATCAAATGAAAGATACTAAAGATATTCAAAAAAAACTTTTTGATGAAATTAAAGCAAGAATCAAACTGGATGATGAGTCACTTCCTTACAAAGATAAAAATTATGAGTATTGGACTAAAACTACTACAAAAGGAAATTATTCTATTAAATTAAGAAGAAAAATTGGTGAGGAAAAAGTTGAGGAAATATGGAATGGCGATAAAGAGAAGGATAAGCTTAAAACAGAGTATTTTGGTTTAGGAGACTTAGAGGTAAGCTTCAACGATGAGTTTCTTGGATATTCTTTAGATTTAAAAGGATCTGAGTATTACACAATTTATATAAGAAATATAAAATCTGGAAATTTAGTCACCGAAGAAATTGCAGAGACGAGTGGTAGCATCGAATTTAGTTTGGATGATAAATATATTTTTTACTCTAAGTTAGACGAACATCACAGGCCTAGAACTATTTATCGACATGAAATTGGAACAGCAACAAAAGATGATTTATTGATCTTTGAAGAAAAAAGTGAAGCATTTACCGTTGGAATTGGCTTAAGTTCAGATGAAAAATATTTTATGATTACAAGTTCTGATCATAACACCTCGGAACAATATTACTTTAGAGTTGATGAAAATATTCCAAATCCTAAATTAATCCAAAAGAGAAAAAGAGGTATAATTTACTCAGTAAATTCTTGGGATAACTATTTTTATAAACATACAAATGAAAATGCCGAAGATTTTAAAATTGTTAGGTGTACTGATTTAGTTGAACAAAAATGGGAGACATTTGTTCCTGCAAAAAATGAAGTATTGATAGGAGGTTTAGTATTTTTAAATAATTGGATAATTAGATCTGAAACATCTAATGCACTTGGAAAAATAATTTTACGTGATCCGAAGACAAATAAAGAAGAAGAGATAATTTTTAGTGACGAAAAAGTAATTGTGCCAAGTATATCTTTGATACAAAAAGATAAAAATACCGACAATGTATATTTATCATATTCTTCCCCTAAAACACCAGGAAGAACATATTTATATAATTTAAAATCAAAAGAAAAAAAACTTGTTAAGGAACAAGAAATTCCTTCTGGACATAATTCAAATGATTATGTGGTTGAACGTATTGAATGCCCATCTCATGATGGAAGAATGGTACCAATAACTATAACAAGACATAAGGATACAATTCTGGATGGATCATCAAACCTTCTACTATATGGCTATGGTTCTTATGGAAATTCGATGTCTCCTGGTTTTTCATCTACACGACTAAGCCTCATTGATAGAAATATAATTTGGGTTACGGCACATATTAGGGGAGGAATGGAAAGAGGAATGAAATGGTGGAAGGAGGGAAAACTTTTAAACAAAAAAAATACATTTGAAGATTATATCGCTGTTGGAAAATTCTTAATTGAAAAAAAATATACTTCTAAAGGAAAAATTATAGGCATGGGTGGTTCGGCAGGAGGGTTGTTGATGGGGGCAGTTGTAAATGAAGCACCTGAGCTATTTTTAGGGTTAATAATGGCTGTGCCGTTTGTAGACTCCTTGACTACTAATCTTGACCATTCTCTACCGTTAACAATTGGAGAATTTGATGAATTTGGAAATGCTAAAGATAACAAGGATCATTTTGACTATATTTATTCATACGCTCCTTATAACAATATTAAAAAAATGGATTATCCAAATATTTTAATCACTACTAGTCTTAGTGACAATAGAGTTCTGTTTGATGAACCAGCAAAATTTACTGCAAAACTAAGAGACTATAAAACAGATAATAATTTACTATTATTAAAAACTGAGATGAACGCTGGTCATGGAGGAAAATCTGGCAGAGATGGTGCAATTGAGGAAATAGCTGTTGATTATGCTTTTGCTTTAAAAATTGCAGAAAAGATTTAAATAATCTTGTATTGAAATTTTATATTTAATCACCATATATAAAAAGTAAGTCGCCTAATGGGGCTTACATAAATTAACTTGCTTAAAAAAAGGAGTAAATATGACAAGTAAGGATCTATCTATCTTTAACTCACTAAGACCATTTTCTATTGGTTTTGACGATATGTTCGACCAATTCGAAAGTATGCTTGGTAATGGTGGCATGACAATGCAATCAAATTATCCACCATATAACATAAGAAAAACTGGTAAAGACCATTATTCAATAGAAGTTGCTTTAGCTGGTTTTAATAAAAAAGATGTCGAGGTTGAGTTTGAAGATAATATATTAACAGTTAGAACTAAACAGCTTAATAAATCTGATGATCAAAATGTAGATGGTGAAATAATTCACAAAGGAATATCACAAAGACAATTCGCGAGATCTTTTACTATTGCAGATGATGTAAAAGTAAACGGAGCTGAACTTAAGGATGGTCTTTTAACAATTGCTTGTGAAAGAATTTTACCAGATCACAAGAAAAAAAGACTTATTGATATTAAGTAATAAGGACTAACCTTGCTTGTGGGGTTCGCCCCACAAGTTTAAAAACATCCACTTGAACTGAAAGCAATAATAGTTCCACCGGCATTGACTTCAAATCTTCTTTCACAGGGTACACCATATTTTTTTGTTTTATAAATTAAAACTTCATTGCCAGTATCATTGACCATATCTTCGTTGGGAGCCCCTAATTCTAACTTCATTTTATTAACATCTCCACCAACAAATAAACCATATTTTTTATTTTCTTTTTCTACAACTTCGTCAGTTTTATTCTGAATAGTTTGGCAGCCTACAGTTAAAAAAAGTATTGATATTAATGTAATCACAAATCTAATTTTCATAATTTATTTATAATACTGAAATGTGACAAAAGATTAACTTAAAAGTTGAAAAAAAAATAAGTTTTCCATCAAAATTGGATAAATATAATGTATTTATATTACTTAATTCTTTATTTTTATTACTATCAAACCGATTCTAATGAACACAAAACTTAAAGTATCAGAAATTTCAAAAATTTATCCAGGATGTATTGCAAACGATAAAGTATCATTGGAATTTGGAAGTGGGAAAATATATGCATTATTGGGAGAAAATGGAGCTGGCAAGTCTACGCTAGTTAAAATCTTGTCTGGAGTAGTAAAACCTGATGAGGGCGAAGTTTTTTTAAATAATGAAAGAATTAAACTTAACTCTCCCCTGGATGCCAAAAAAAATAATATTGGAATGGTTTTTCAACATTTCAACCTCTTTGAGACTTTATCAGTATTTGAAAATTTAAGCATCGATAGTGACAAAAAAGATGAAGATCTAAGAGTTTTAGTCAACGATATATTAGAAAAGTACAATTTTAAAATTGATCTAGATATTCCAGTTCTAAATTTATCAGCAGGTCAAAAACAAAAAGTAGAAATTATAAGGTGTTTAATTAGAAATCCAAAAGTATTGATTATGGATGAACCTACATCAGTTTTAACTGAACAAGAAACTGATGATTTATTTATTTCTTTAAAACAATTTTCTAAAGATGGAATTTTAATTATTTATATTACTCACAAATTAAAAGAAGTTTTGTCACTTTGTGATGAGGTAGCCGTAATGAGAAAAGGCAAAGTTGTTTCGGTTAGTAATACAATTGATGAAAAAATTGAGAGTTTAGCAAATAAAATGGTAGGTGAAAATTTAAATACTATTAAAAAAAAAATTAATAATTTTAAAAATAGCGAGGAAATTTTAAAAATCTCAAATTTAAATTTTAAAAGTGACGACCCATATGAAACAAATTTAAATAATTTAAACCTTTCTTTAAAAAAAGGAGAGTGTTTAGGTATAGCTGGGATTTCAGGAAATGGACAAAATGAATTATTCCAAATACTGAGTGGAGAAATAATTACCGAAGGTACTTCTATAATGTTTAGAAATAAAGAAATTGGTAAGTTGAATCCTAGAGAAAGAAGAGAATACCTTATGGCTTTTTCACCTGAAGATCGCATCTCTCAAGCTGCAGTCCCTGAGTTAAAGATATATGAAAATGTTGCATTAAATAATTTTAAGTCATCAAACTTTTTTGAAAAAGGTTTAGTGAATGAGAAGAAAATAAAAGAACACACACAGAAAATACTTTCTAATTTTTCTGTTAATACAGACAATGTTGAATTAAAAAGTCAATTTTTATCTGGCGGAAATCTTCAAAAATTAATTATTGGAAGAGAATTAATTACTTCGCCTGAATTGTTGGTATGTTTTAACCCCACATGGGGTCTTGATGTTGGTGCGATCAACTATATTCATGAAACATTAATTCAAATTAATGAACAAGGAAAATCATCAATATTAATTTCTACTGATAACGATGAACTATTAAAATTAAGTGACCGTATTTGTGTAATTTATAAAGGTAAACTATCTAAAATAATGAATGCAGATACTGTTACGGCTGAAAAATTAGGAATTTTGATGGGAGGAGGTTTAATTGATTAAAATTGAAAAGCGTAACGATGTATCTCGATCAATTTACTTTTTAACACCGGTTTTAGCGATTTTTCTCACATTATTTGGTGGTGGAATTATTTTTTTTATTTTAGGTTTTAATCCTATTGAGGCTTTAAAATTTTTTTTTATTACCCCAATTTCAGATTTATACGGATTAAGTGAACTTTTGGTAAAAGCTACACCGCTTTGTTTAATAGCGATAGGTTTATCTTATTGTTTTAAAAGTAATAATTGGAATATTGGTGCAGAGGGTCAGCTGATTTTTGGTGGAATAGTCGGCGGCGGAGTTGCTTTGTTATTTTATAATCATGATGGATTTTATGTTTTACCATTAATTATTTTGTCTGGAGCAATTGGTGGGATGCTGTTTGCAATGATACCAGCAATTTTAAAAACCTATTTTAATACTAATGAAATTTTAGTCAGTTTAATGCTTGTCTATGTTGCAAAATTATTATTAGATTATTTAGTGGTTGGTCCTTGGAGCAATCCTGAAGGTTTTAATTTTCCAGAGACAAGACAATTTAGTGATTCTGCAAGAATGCCAATTTTATTTGACGGTTTAAGAATTCATGCTGGAATATTTATTACTCTAATCACTGTATTCTTAAGTTGGCTTATTTTGTACAAAACTTATTTAGGTTTTCAAATAAAAGTTTCAGGCTTAAGTTTAAAAACTGCAAAATATGCAGGGTTCAAAGGTAAGACAATGATTATTATTGTTTTTATGATTAGTGGAGCATGCGCTGGTCTTGCGGGTGTAGGAGAGATAACAGGGCCAATAGGACAATTACATAGAAATATTTCCCCTGATTATGGCTTCACGGCAATAATTGTTGCTTTTTTAGGAAGACTAAATCCAATTGGAATAATTTTTGCATCTCTAATTGTTGCTCTAACTTATTTAGGAGCAGAAACAGCTCAGATATTTTTGCAAGTACCAAAATATACAGGTCAAGTTTTTCAAGGAATGATTTTATTTTTTCTTCTTGGGTCTGATTATTTATTATTTTTTAAAATAAAATTTTTAGGTTTAAAAAAAAATGAGCTTTGACTTAAATTTTATAGGTATTTTAATTGGTGCCATAATGGCATCATCCGTTCCTTTGATACTTGCTGCATCTGGCGAATTAATTACGGAGAGATCTGGTGTTTTAAATCTTGGGGTAGAAGGAATGATGATCGTTGGAGCAATCTCTGGATTTGCTTTAATGGTAGTGACTGATAATTTATTTTTTGCAGTAGTAGGCTCTATGATGTCAGGTTTAATTATATCTCTTATTTTTGGATTTCTTACACAATCACTCCTTACAAATCACGTAGCAACAGGTCTTGCGCTAACTATCTTTGGTATTGGAATGTCAGCAATGATAGGTAAGAATTTCGTCGGAATTCCAGGAAAGGAATTTCCGTTATTATTCGTTAATTTAAAAGAAAGTATTCCGTTTTTAGGTCCAGTATTCTTTGGTCACTCAATTATATTATATTTTGCATTTGGATTACCTTTTTTGACAAATTATTTTTTAAAAAGAACGAAATTAGGTTTGATAGTAAGAGCCGTTGGTGATTCGCCAGTTTCAGCTTCAAATCAAGGAATTAATGTTACTTTAGTAAGATATAGTTGCATTCTTTATGGAGGTGCAATGTGTGGATTGGCAGGAGCATATCTGTCATTAATATACACTCCTCAATGGATTGAGAATATGACAGGTGGACGAGGATGGATTGCACTAGCTTTAGTAGTTTTTGCAACATGGAGTCCAATTAAAGTTCTTATAGGTGCATTAATATTTGGTGGAATTACAATTTTACAATTGCATATGCAGGCAGTGGGCTTAAGAATTCCAGTTCAATTATTAAGTGCATTACCTTACATCATGACAATAATAGTTTTAGTTGTAATTTCTCGTGATAGTAGAAAAATAAAACTGAATACACCAACTTCGCTAGGACAAATCTTCTATAAGGAAAAGTGATGTTAGCTATTCCAAAATAAATATTTTTTTTTATTAGAATATTGATTAGTTTGTAGTATCACAAAATTAAATTTAAAGGGGAAATCAAATGTATAAACTATTTTTAAGAAGTTTAATTTCTGTATTATTTTTGCTTGGCTTTAGCTTAAATGCAAATGCAGAATTTAAAGTTGGTTTTGTTTATGTTGGTCCAACTGGAGACCATGGATGGACATACCAACATCATGAAGGAAGAAATGCAGTGGAAGCTTTGGGAATAAAAACTACTTATGTAGAAAGTGTCCCTGAGGGTGCTGATGCAGAAAGAGTTATAAGACAATTAGCACAATCTGGTCACGACCTAATCTTTACGACTAGTTTTGGATATATGGATCCAACAAACAAGGTTGCTAAAGATTTTCCAAATGTAAAATTTGAACATGCAACTGGTTACAAAAGAGAGCATTCAAATGTTTCTACATATTCTGCAAGGTTTTATGAAGGTAGAACTTTATTAGGGCATATGGCTGGAAAGATGACAAAGACAAATACTATCGGATACATTGCTTCTTTTCCAATTCCTGAGGTTATAAGAGGAATTAATGCAATGACATTAGCCGCTCAAAAAGTAAATCCTGATATTAAAACAAAAATTGTTTGGGTTTTCACTTGGTACGATCCCGGAAAAGAATCTGAAGCAGCTCAAGCTTTGATTGATCAAGGTGCAGATATAATTATGCAACATACTGACAGTACTGCTCCGGTACAAGTTGCAGAAAAAGCAGGAGTTTGGTCTTTTGGTCAAGCAAGTGATATGCAAAGATTCGCTCCAAAATCCATATTAACGTCAATTATAGACGATTGGGCGCCTTACTATGTAGAAAGATCAATTGCAGCAAGAGATGGCACTTGGAAACAACAAGATACTTGGCATGGATTAAAAGAAGGAATGGTAGCAATGGCACCATATAATTCTGCCATGGGAAGTGACTTAGTAAAAGAAGTGGAACAACTTCAAAAAGACTTAGCTTCAGGAAAAGTTCACTCATTTACTGGTCCAATTTATGATCAAAAAGGAAATATTCTTGTAGCCGAAGGTGCTGTAGCAGACGATGGAATGCTAGCCGGAATGAATGTTTACGTTAAAGGAGTAGAAGGAGACATTCCAAAATAAGAAAATTTATCAAAAGATTAAAATTAAAGGCCAGCTTAGTCTGGCCTTTTTTTATTTAGAATACTTTTTTTTCAAACCATCTATATCAATTTCATCATAATACTCTGATGGTTGAACAATCCATGGATCATTATCTAATAAAATTGGACAGAAATCAGGTGTAAAAGTGGAAGATTTTTTTTTCCAAAGACACGCTGTTTTTATTTCACTTATGTAGTCCTTAACAGGATCATATTCTTTAAGCCACTCTATACTTTTATTTAAGGTAAGTCCGGTGTCTGATAGATCATCTACTAACAGTACTTTTTTAAAATCTTCGTTAGTTGCAATTGCACTTATATCTCTTGCAAATATTAGCTCCCCTTGTTTATCTTGAACCGTATCACCGGAATAACTTTGAATTACAACATAAGCAGTAGGTAATTTAAAAATTCTAGATAAAATATCTATAATTGGAGCTGCACCTCTCATGATACCAACTAATACTGTTGGCTTATATTTTTTTTCAATTTCTAAAGCAAGTTTTTCGACGACCTTTTTATATTCCTCATATGAAATTATTAATTTATCAGCCATAAAAATTTGGTATCATAAATAAAAATATTAAAAAAGGATAAATATGAAAACTTATTGGATAAGTTTATACTTAGAAATCTCAAGCCAGGATAACTTAAAAAAATATGGAGAAAAGGCTGTTCATATAATAAAAAGTTATGGGGGAAAACCAGTAGTTAGAGGTGGAAAATTAAAGTCATTTAGCGGCCCAAACGTTTTGCGTACTGTAATATGGGAGTTTCCGACTTACAATGATGCTATGTCATGCCACGAGTCAAATGAATATAAATCTGCTTGGACTCATGCAGAGGATACAACTAAGAGAATAATGTTTATTGTTGAAGGAGTAGAACATCAATAAATTTGATAAAGTAAAAATTGATAATATAATGATAAATAAAGAAAAATTATGAAAGGTTACGTAGTTTGTGTTTGGGAAAAAATTAATAGTGAGGAAAAACTAAAGGAATATGCACTAAAAGCCAAGATAGCTGCAGATAAATACTCAGGGATATTTATAATTAGAGGTGGAAAAAATAGAACAAATGAAGGAATAAACTCTCCTAGAACAACTGTAGTTGAATTTCGAGATTACAATACAGCAATAGAATTTTATGATTCCCCAGAATACCAGGAAGCACTAGACGTTATTAAAGGCCATGCTGTAAGACATCATCAAATAGTTGAAGGCACTTAATATTGTATAGGCTCATCATCTATGGAACGCCATAAATACCAAGTAGCTACGGAACAATAAGGAGAAAACCTCTTTTTCAATCGATTTACATAACTCATGGGTGGTAAATAGCTTTTCCTATAATTGTTTGAAATAGCTCTAAGTAAACCAATATCTTGAACGGGCCATATGTTGGATCTATTGTAAGTAAATAGTAATATCATCTCTGCAGACCATCTACCTATTTGTCTTAACTCAGATAAATAAAGAATTGCCTCTTCGTCTCCCATTTTTTTTATAACTCTTGGATTAAATGTTTTATTTACAAATTTTTTTGACAACTCTTTAATTCCTCTAACTTTTTGTCTGCTTAAACCACATTTTTTCAATCGAACCGAGGTAATAGCATTAACTACTTTTGGATTTATCTTTCCTCTACATTCTTTTTTAAACTTTAAAAATACAGAATTTGCTGCAGCGACACTTATCTGTTGTCCTATTATACTTTTACATAGAGATAAAAAAATATCTTTTCTTGTTGTTAATGTTTTATCTTTGTATTTAGAAATAAGTTTATTCATTATCTTATCCTTAGAAAGATGCTTTACTGCCTTTGACCAATAAATTGGGGGTTTACTCATTTTTAAAAATTAAGTTTGGTTTTTTCAAATAGATTTCTCTTCTAAATATAATTAATGAAGATAACACTACAAGTAATGAACCCAATAAAGTTTTATAAGATGGTATTTCATTCCAAATAAAATAACCAAATATAATTGCAAATACTAAGCTTAAATACTTAAGTGGAGTAACTAAAGAAACTTCTGAAAGTTTATAAGATTGTCCAAGTAGTAAATTAGCAATACCTCCAAGCAAACCAATCATACACAAAAGAATAAAATCTATTAATGAAGGCATTACCCATCCAAATGGAATTGTAAACAAACCTAAAATAGATATCGCTACTGAAAAATAAAAAGAAATAAGCCAAACTGGTTCGGATGAAGATAACTGCCTGATAGCAATTGCAACATATGACATTCCTAAACAAAAAATTATTGGGTAAATATAATAAAAATTTAAATTCGAAATACCTGGTTGAGTAATAATTATTACACCTATGAAACCGATCAAAACTGCTAACCAACGATATTTACCAATTTTTTCTGACAAAAAATAAATTGATAAAATTGTTGCAAAAATTGGTGCAGCAAATGAGATACCCACAACCGTTGCCAAAGGTAAATTTCTTAGTGCAATAAATACTGATACTATTGCCATTAATCCTGCAGTACATCTAAAGAAATGTAATTTAGGTCGATCTGTTTTATAAAAATTTGTGTAGTTTTCTTTTGGTATTAAAAAAAATATAGGTATTAGTCCGCAAATTCCTCTAAAAAAAAGAACTTCACCAACAGGATAATTTTCAGACCACTTAACAAGTAAATCCATCATTGAAAATGCACACACAGACAGAAACATGTACAAAAAGCCTAATTGATTTCTAGATAACATGGATTAGATTATATTATTATTATAACATTAATCTATGGAAATAGCAGTTTTAGCTTTGGGATGTTTCTGGGGTCCAGAAAAAAAATATGGACAATTAGATGGCATCTACAGAACAGAGGTTGGATATTGTGGAGGAAACAGTCCTAACACAAACTATAGAGAAGTTTGTACAGGAACAACTAATCATGCGGAAGCTGTAAAATTAGAATTTGATCCTAAAGTCATTACATACGAGCAAATAATTAAGAGATTTTTTGAATTTCATGATCCAACTACACTAAACTCTCAAGGTCCCGATTTTGGAACACAATACAGAAGTGAAATCTTCTACCTTAATGAAGAACAAAAAAATATTGCTCAAAAAGTAATAGACGAAGAAAATTTAAAGTTATCTGGAAAAGTTGTAACTAAGCTATCTGAGTTGAAAAATTACTGTACTGCTGAAGAGTATCATCAAAAGTATTTAGAAAAAAGATAGAATGTCACTTGTATCATCAGATTGGTTGGAAAAGAATCTAAGTGCAGTAAAAATAATTGACTGTTCGTGGCATATGCCAGGAATTGATAGAAATCCTGAAGAGGAATACATGAAAAATCATATTCCTGGAGCAATTTTTTTTGACTTAGACAAGAATTCAAATCAAGATACAGATTTACCCCACATGCTTCCTACAAAAGAAAAATGGGAAGAGATAGTATCTTCAATGGGCATATCAAATACCGATAGAATTGTAATTTATGATAACTCTGATGTTCTAAGTTCATGTAGAGGTTGGTACAACTTTATTTATTTTGGTCATGATAAACACTTAGTAAGTGTTTTAGATGGTGGTTTAAAAAAATGGTTAATTGAATATAGGAAAACGACAAGTGAAAAGACAATTTTAAATAATTCAACCTACAGAGCAAAAGAAAATAAAAATATGGTTAAAAGTATTTTTGAAATAAATGAAAATATTGAAAAAAAAAATTTTACTGTAATCGACGCTAGAAGTATGGAAAGATTTAATGGAAGTGTTCCAGATCCCAGGAAGAATGTGAGGAGTGGATCTATTCCAAACTCTTTATGTCTTCCATTTAAAGAAATTATAAATAGCTCAGACAATACTTTTAAAGGGGTAAGTGAGATCTCAAAAAAGTTCAGCGAAATTATTGATTTAAATGATGATAAAAGAGTTTTTTCATGTGGATCTGGTATAACAGCATGTGTTTTAGGTCTTGCATATTCCCTAGTAAATAATACATATTCTCCTACAGTTTATGATGGTTCATGGGCTGAATATGGAAGAATATAAAAATGAAAAGATCTACTAAAATAACATCAATAATAGTAATTTTTTTTCTAATTATTGCAGGTGTGATCATTGCCCGTACAATGATTGGAAACCACTTTAAAAAGAAATTTAGCAAAAGACCACCACCGGGCATTATAGTTAAAACAGTTGAGCAAAGAAAATTTCAAAATATCATTGAAACTTTTGGAACAGCGGTTCCAATTAAAACACAGTCATACAATATTGAAAAATACGAAATTCTTGAAGAAATCAAATATAATACTAAAGTTAAGTCTGGTGATGTTATCGCAAAATTAAAAAATAGAACTTTAGTAGCACCTTTCGATGGAGTAATTGGTAAAAGAAACTTTTCTGATGATATTAATGTTTCGGAAAGTTCTGTTGTAATTGATATAGAGGATGCATCTTCTTTATTCATTGATGTTGATGTTCCAGAAGTATTCGCACCGTTCGTAAAAAAAGGACTTGGTGTTGATGTAAAATTTTCTGGTAATAAAAATAAAACTTATAACGGAATAGTAGACTCTTTAGCTAGCAAAATTGATGTAAGCAACAGATCTTTAAGACTTAGAGTTAAAATGCAAAATTCAAATTCTGAGATTTTACCTGGTGCTTTAATGGAAGTCACAATAAAATATAATGAGAGAGTTTCGTTAGGAATACCAGATACAAGTGTAATTTTAGAAGGTAACAAGGTTTATATTTATAAAGTAGACAATGAGAATGTAACTAAAAGAGTTGAGGTCACTGTTGGTAACAGAAACAAAGGTTATCTTGAAGTAGAGTCTGGTTTAAACGAGGGTGACATAGTTGTTGCTGAAGGATTAAAAAAAGTAAGACCCAATGGAAAAATTAAACCTATTAAAGATGGCGAAAAAAAAAGTAAGTCTAGTTGGGAAAAAAAAGAAAATAAGAGTAAATAATTAAATGTATTTAACTGATGTTAGTATTAGGAGACCTGCATTGTCGTGGGTACTATCCTTGATATTGGTCGTCTTCGGAACTTTTGTTTTTTCAAAGTTACCTGTGAGAGAACTCCCATCTGGTCTGCAACCCCCTGTGGTTCAAGTTCAAGTGGAATATGCCTCAGCGTCAGCTCCTATTGTTGATGAAGAGGTAACACAAGTAATAGAGGAAGTTATAGGTGGTGCAGAGGGAATAAAAAATATAGACGCTAAATCAGAAAATGGAAAAAGTACTATAAATATCGAATTTGACACTGATATTGACCTTGATAATGCCGCAAACGATGTAAGAGAGAGAGTTGCAAGAATTGTCGGAAGATTACCCGCTGAGTCTGAGGCCCCTAGAATACTTAAACAATCTGCGGGTTTTACAACTACAATGTGGCTTGCTTTATCTTCAGAAACCTGGAGTGATCTTGAGCTTGGAGATTATGCAGAACGATATTTAGTTGATCAGTTTTCTAGCATTAAAAATGTTGGCCGAATAAGAACAGGCGGCCTTAGAGAACAGAGTATAAGAGTATGGATAGATCCAATCAAATTAGCTGCAAATAACTTAACTATTCAAGAAGTAGAAAGATCTTTAAGAAATGAAAATGTTCGATTACCGGCAGGTACACTTGAGGCTGAAAATATAGATTTAACTATCAATATCGATAAATCATATAATGACTTAGATAAACTTAAAGAACTCCCAATTAAGAAAGCTAAAGATAACATTGTAAGACTATCTGATATTGCTAATTTAGAATTAGGTCCTGTCACAGAGAAAGTTTTATTTAGAGCACAAAGTAAAGGAGCACTAAATTTAAAAACCATGGGTATAGGAATTTATGCAAGAAGTGGAGCTTCAACTGTTGAATTATCAAAAGATGTTGAAAAAAAAATCAAAGAAATTAGAAAAACTTTACCTGGTGATTTAAATTTGGAAATAGCTTTTAATAGAGCTACTTATATTGGCGAGGCAATAAATGAGGTTTATAAAACTTTAGCTATAGCCTTTATACTTGTTGTAATAATAATTTATTTATTTTTAGGAAATTTAAAAGCAGTCATTGTTCCTGCAATAGCTTTACCTGTAAGTCTAATTGCTACATTCTTGGGTTTATATATATTTGATTTATCTATTAATATATTTGTTTTATTAAGTTTTATATTAGCAATTGGAATAATTACCGATGACTCAGTCATTATGACCGATGCAATATATAGAAGAATTGAAAATGGTGAGACACCGCTGGTAGCAGCATATAAAGGCTCAAAACAAATTACATTTGCAATTATTGCAACAACTCTTATTTTGGTTGCAGTATTTTTGCCTTTAATTTTTATTGAGGGTATTGCCGGAACTTTATTTAAAGAAACTGCAATAGCACTATCATTTGCAATAGTAGTGTCATCATTTGTTGCTCTAACACTTTCGCCAATGCTAGGTAGTAAATTTCTTGATAAAAAGAAAAAGTCTAATTTCTTAACAAGAGGATTTGATAAATTTTTTCAAGGTTTTTTAAAATTTTACTCAGAGACATTAGGATTTTGGATGAACAAGAAGAAAACAATAATAACATTCATAATTTTTATCATAGTTGCCTCTGGGGGTTTGTATAACTATACAAAAAAAGAATTGTTACCATTAGAAGATCGTGGAGTTTACTTAGTTATAGGATTTACTGATGAGGGAAGTTCATTCCAATATACTCAAAAAAGGGCGGAGGATGTTGAAAAAAGACTTATTCCTCTGCTTGATGGCGATAATAGTCCATACAATAGATTTTTAATGATAGTTCCTGGTTTTGGCTCTGAAAATAGCTTCTTAATTATCTCACTTTTAGATAACTGGAAAAATAGAAAACAGAATTCTCAAACAATAATGAGGCAAGCAATTGGAAAAATAGTTACAGTACCTCAAACACTAGCTTTTCCAATTTCTCCTCAGTCTATAAGAGTTTCTAGTTACAATAAGCCTGTTCAAATGGTTATTTACGGAAATACTTATGAAGAACTGGAACAAGTACAGTCTCAAGTTATAAGAATGTTAAGAAAGAACAGAAATTTGTCAAGACTTGAGTCTGACTACACAAGAAATAAACCTGAAGTAAATATAAAAATTAATAAAAATAAAGCAAAAGACCTAGGGATATCAACTGAAGCAATTGGTCAAACCTTAGAAACTTTGTATGGAGGTAAAACGGTCACAAAATTTAATAAACTTGGAAAAGAATACCCAATCATTTTACAACAATATTTAGAAGATAGAAAAAATAAAGAGAGTTTGAGTAAAATATTTGTTCGATCAGAAAAAACTGGTAATTTAGTTTCACTCTCCAATCTTGTTGAGTTTAAAGAAAAAGGAACAGCTAGTAAGTTATCAAGATATAATAGACAACGTGCTGTTACAATATCAGCTAATATAAGTGAAGGTTATACTTTAGCTGAAGCGATTAAGTATTTAGAAGAAACGATGACAAATGTTGCTCCTGATAAACAAATTACTTGGAAAGGAAAGTCTGAAGAATTAAAAGAAACCAGTAATGAACTTTATATTATATTTGCTTTAGCATTATTGACTGCTTATCTTGTAATGTCAGCTACTTTTAATTCGTTTATCCACCCATTTATAATTATATTAACTGTTCCACTTGCAGTGTTTGGAGGATTAGTATTTATTTTATTCTTAAATTCATCAATAAATATATTTTCACAAATAGCCTTAGTAATACTCATAGGAATTTCAACAAAAAATAGTATTCTTATAGTTGATTATGCTAATCAATTGAGAACAAAAGGTAAAGATATTGAAAAAGCCGTAAAAGAAGCCTGCAGTCTAAGATTTAGACCAATTATAATGACATCCCTAAGTACAATGATTGCGATGTTGCCTTTGGTTATTGGAAATATTGGACCAGGTGCTGGAGAAGGTTCGAGACTTGCTGTAGGTGCAACTATACTTGGTGGAATGATAATTTCTACATTCTTCACTTTATATGTAACTCCGACGATGTATTTAACTTTAGCGAAAAATACGAAGAGAATTGATGCAGTTGATATAGAGCTTAAAAAACAATTAAACTAAAATATAATATATTTTTTAGTAGTAAGTGACTTTCGACAATTATTCAGCTGTGTCCTGTATTTCTTAGATTGATTTTCAACTTTTTTCGCTAAAAGAATAATTTTTTGATTTTTTTTATAATTTTTGTAATTTCCCCAGCCCTCATGATAAGCAACATATTGTTTAAAAGCATCATTTTTTGGGATTTTTAGGATCTTTTCTGTTTTGTTTGTATACCAACCAATAAAATCTACACTATCTTTAAATCTTGTCCTAGTTGCATACTTGTTTCCTGTTTCCTCTTTGTATTGCTTCCAGGTTCCTCTGACTGCTTGAGAATAACCAAAAGAACTTGATGGTCTTTTATATGGAATAACTTTAAATAATTTTTGTCTAGGTGGTTTTGCCAACCAATCGAAATCTGATTCCATTTTAATTATAGCAAGTTGCAAATTAATAGGAGTTCCCCATTTTTGTTCAGTTTTTTTTGCATGTTTGTACCAAAGATATCTTTCGGAAAAAATTGAACAGCCATCTGCAGTATTGTTAGGAATTGAGGAGCAACCATAAAATAAAATAGAAATTAAAAATAAATATATAATTTTGTTTCGAATCATTTTCATTATTATCTATTTTTTTTTCTCCATATCCAAGGATATTCAAATTGCATTTGCCATAAACCCAATGAAAATTTTTTTGCAAAAGTCTGGTATTTTCTAAATTTACCCTTTGAGTATTTAGGATAATCAAATGCATAACCATTTTTGACCATAAAAACTGATAGGCTTTCATTTTTTAAAAAACATTCACCTATTAACCTGCTATATTGATCTTTATTTTTTTCTATTTTGCAATTAACAACCTGATTTCCAATTTTTTCAATGAGCTTATCTTTAGATAACTTCCCACATAGAATTTCAACATTATTTAAAAAACATGATTGTTTTTTTCCAAAAAAAAAACTTTCTGGAGCATCAATTCCACTAAAGCGAATTTTTTTATTATTAATCTTAATTGTGTCACCATCTGTAATTTTTGGTTTACCTGAAATTAATAAATAATTTTGGTCTGAAGATAATAAGTGATTAATATTAAATAAGAGGAAAAAAAAACTAATTAAAATCAGTTTTTGCTTTTTCATTTAGTTCATCCATTTTTTTTCGTAAATCTTCATCTGACACATTTTTTTCTTTCAAATCCTCTTTAATTTTTCGAAAAACGTCTTGATCCCCTGCTTCAGCAAAATCTGCTTTTATGACAGATTGAATATATTCCTTTTGTTGATCTGGATTAAAATTTAGCATCTGAGAAACCCATTCTCCTAAATATTTGTTTCTTCTAGCGCTAACTTTGAATTGAAGCTCTTGGTCGTGAGCAAATTTCTTTTCAAAACTTTTTTTTCTATCTTCAAATGAACTCATTTTAACAAATTAAAAAGATTTAGCTTTATGTCAATCTAATTTAATTTATATTTATGTTAAATTTATGAATAATTTAATACTTGTTAGACACGGACAAAGCGTATGGAACCTAGAAAACCGTTTTACTGGGTGGGTAGATGTAGGTTTAGCAGCCAAGGGTAAACTTGAAGCTTGTAAGGCAGGTGAATTAATTAAGGAATTAAACCTTGAATTATCTTATTTTTATACATCATTACAGACAAGATCGATCGAAACACTAAATTTAATCCTCAATACTATGAGAATTAAAGATCAAAATGTTATTAATGCTTGGGAACTAAATGAGAGGCACTACGGAGCGTTAACTGGTTTAAATAAAGATGAAATGAAAAAACTTTATGGAGAAGAAAAAATTCATACTTTTAGAAGATCTTGGGATAACCCACCTGAGCCTCTAAAAAAAACAAGCCCCTATCATCCTTTGAATATTGATATATATAAAAATATTCCAAAAGATAAAATTCCAGATACAGAGTCATTAAAAAATACTTATGAAAGAGTAATACCTTTTTATAAAAAAAACATTGAACCTAAATTAGATGAAAATATTATTGTATCAGCTCATGGAAATTCAATTAGATCATTATGTAAATACTTATTTAATTTAGATAATGAAAAGATATCAAGCTTAGAAATACCAACTGGTAATCCTTTATTGATTGAAACTGAAAAAGGAAAGATTAAAAACGCAAGATATTTAGATAAAGATAGAGCAAAAGATCTTTTAGTTTTCTAAATAAATAATTTTTCGTATATTTCAAAATCAGTTAAATGCTTAAATTCACCTTTATGTTCATAACCATAAAGTTTACTTTCTCTCAAAAGTGCATCCCATATTTCAGACATGGGAAAATAATTTAATTTTTTATGTAATATTAATTCCTTATTAAATATTTGACATCCAGTATATTTAAAATTATTTATTTTTTCCTTTAGAAGGACATTATTTTTTATCTCAAAATCTCCATTAAATCTTTTATCAAAACATGTCGAGTTATTTACAATTAATAAAATGTTTTTCATTTTTCTTTCAAAGTAAATTTTCTGCATTGTATCAATTGAGTTGATATAACTGTCATCCCAAATTGTATCTGGATTGATTACCAGAACATCATTCTCATTAGATTTATTTATAAGATTTAGAGTACCACCTCCTGTTCCTAAGATTGTCTCACCATCATCTACAATTTCAATATTTAATGGGAAATTTTTACTATCAATAAAATCTATGATCTTTTCTTTTAAATAAAAAACATTAATTTTAATTTTTTCGATTTTTATTTTTATAAGAAAATTAATTGTATTTTCTAATAAAGTTTTATTTTTATAAACTATTAATGGCTTAGGTAAACTGTCTGTTATCGGTTGTACTCTCTTGCCAAATCCAGCACAGAGTATTAGGGCAGTTTTAATTTTCATAAGATTTTCTAATTTTTCTATCAAAGTTTTTACTTAAAAGGTAATTTAAGTCTTTGAATATTGGATTATTCAGAGTTCTGTAATCTATTAACTCCCATGCATGAGGTATAAGTTTAAGATATTTATTTTTTTTATCTCTTACAGATAATCTAGTAAATATGCCAATTATTTTTAAATTCCTTAATACAGATAAGATCTCAAAGTCATTTTTGAACTTTTTAAGATTTAATTGTTTATTTTTTTTTATGAATTCATCAAAAATATATTTTTTAGTCTTAATGTCTGTTTTAAACCTGACATCATCGATAAGAGAAGCTAAATCATATGCAATATTACCATAGACAGCATCTTGACTATCTATCAGCCCTAAACCTTTTTTAGTTATCATTAAATTAGATATATGAAAATCTCGATGTACAAAAACTTTATTTTTATAATAGATATTGTTTAGTAATTTTTTAAATATCTTATTAAATTTAATTTTTAAAATTCTACTTTTTCCTCTTTTAACATATTTTGGTAAATACCAGTCTAAAAATAAATTAGACTCATCTAATAATTTTTTTAATGAATAGTCTGGCACTTTATAGTTAGTTTTCAAAAATGTTTTTTGATATTTGGTTTTTATATTTTTGATACTAATTAATAAATTTAAAATTTTTTTATAATAAATTTTTTTATTTACTGTTTTTTTTTGAAATTTTTTAAAAACCGTTAAATCACCAAAATCTTCAATCTCAATATAATTATTTTTATAATTCTGGGATATTAATCTTGGGGCTAAAATATTTTTTTTAATTAATATTTTATTAATAGCATCGTATTCTAACAAATTACTTTTTTTGTTTTTTACACAATGAACAAGAATATTTTTTTTTCCTCTATAAAAATTTCTAAATGACGCATCTCCTTTTAGTTTTTTTAACTTATTTAAATTCATTAATTATTTTTTTGTTTTTAGAAATTATTGTAAGATAACGCTCAGTATAGCTTTCATTATATTTAAAGATTAAGCTAATACTATTTTTTATTTTTAGTTTTTTTATAATTTCTGGCCACTCAATTAAGGTTATTTGTTTTTTTAAATTTTCTTGGATACCTAAGTTATTAAGGTCTTTTTTATTTTTAATTCTGTATAAATCGAAATGCTTTATTAAAATTTTTTTTATCTGATACTCATTAGTAATATTAAAAGTAGGACTAGGAACTTCCGATATTTCCTTTCTATTTTTTCTTTGTAGAGAATTAATAATGTATTTAATGAAAGTAGTTTTCCCTACGCCTAGATTGCCAGTTAAAAGTATGAAATCTCCTAATTTAATGAACTTACAAAGGCGTTCAGCTACAAGTTTAGTATCTTTTTCTTTAGAAATATTTATTTTACCACTTCTAGTAGCGATAAGCATGAGGCTTGTATGGTCCCTCTGGTGTTACACTTATATAATCAGCTTGCTCTTTAGATAATGGTGTTAATTTTGCACCAACTTTATCTAAGTGAAGCCTTGCAACCTTTTCATCTAAGTGTTTAGGAAGCACATAAACTTTATTTTCATAGTTATCTGAATTATTCCAAAGCTCAATTTGAGCAATTACCTGGTTAGTAAATGATGCACTCATTACAAAACTTGGGTGACCAGTTCCACAACCTAAATTTACAAGTCTTCCTTCAGCTAACAAAATTAATCTTTTGTCATCTGGGAATGTTATTTCGTGAACTTGGGGTTTTACTTCATCCCATTTATAGTTTTTCAGAGCCTCAACTTGTATTTCATTATCAAAGTGACCGATATTACATAGAATAGATCTATCTTTCATAGCTCTCATATGATCTGCCGTTACCACATCTTTATTTCCAGTTGCAGTTACGACAATATCTGCTTGACCGATCATTTCATCCATTAAAACTACTTCGTAACCTTCCATAGCAGCTTGCAATGCACAAATAGGATCAGTTTCAGTAACTAATACTCTTGCTCCACTTTGTCTTAAAGATGCTGCACTACCTTTTCCAACATCACCAAAGCCTGCAACGATTGCAACTTTTCCTGACATCATTACATCAGTAGCTCTTTTAATTCCATCAACTAAACTCTCCCTACATCCATATAAGTTATCAAATTTTGATTTTGTGACTGAGTCGTTTACGTTAATTGCTGGCACTAACAATTGACCTTGTTCTTCCATTTTTTTAAGTGCTAGAACCCCTGTTGTCGTTTCTTCACTTAATCCTTTTACGCCTTTTAATAAATCTTTATAATCTTTATGCATAAGTGCAGTGAGATCTCCACCATCATCTAAAATCATGTTAGGTATCCAATCTTTTTTACCCTCAATTGTTTGTTTTACACACCACCAGTATTCTTCCTCTGTCTCACCCTTCCAAGCAAATACTGGGATACCAGCTTTTGCAATTGCTGCTGCTGCATGATCTTGTGTTGAAAATATATTGCATGAAGACCATCTACATTCTGCACCTAAATCAACTAGAGTTTCAATCAAAACTGCTGTTTGAATTGTCATATGAAGACAACCTAAAATTCTTGCACCTTTAAGTGGATTTTTGCCTTTATATTCGGCTCTTACTGCCATTAATCCTGGCATTTCAGTCTCTGCTAGAGAGATTTCTTTTCTTCCAAATTCTGCTTCGTTAATGTCTTTTACTTTATAATCTGTCATAAGGTACGGCTTGTAGCAACTTTATTTATATTAATCAACTTTTCATTGAGTCGCCGGGAAAATTATTTCAACTTTTGCACCCTTATCTTTATTATTTTCAGCTTTAATTTGTCCATTATGCAATTCAACTAAGTTTTTCACTATATTTAGGCCCAAGCCTGAATGTTCTCCAAAATTTTGAGGTCTATTGCTGTAAAATCTATTGAAAATTTTAGTGGTATCCTTCTCACTAAAACCGGTCCCCTCGTCAATTACGACAAGTTTTGGTTTGCCTTCTTTATCTTTACTGACCTCTACTATAATTTCTTGATTCTCATCACTAAAAGAAATTGAATTTTCAAGTAAATTTGCAATAATTTGCTCTATCCTATTGTTGATACCAAGTATAAAATAATTCTCAGATCCATTTGACTTTAATCTTATTTGTATTTTTCTCTTTGAATTATAAATATTATTAAAGTCATCAACTACAGATTTTGCAATATCCTTTATATCAATTTTTTGCATTGTTTCTGTGGAAATTACCGCCTCATCTTTCAGCATTTGAGAATAATCAGTAATTAATCTTTCTATTCTCTCAACATCATGAGACACGATATTAATTAGCTTTTCTCTTTTAGTTTTATCCTCTGTTTCTGAAATTATCTCAGATGCACTTTTCAATGAAGCAAGAGGATTTCTAATTTCATGAAGTAGATCTGTTGAATAATTTTCAGCGGTTGCAATTCTTTTATTTAATTCACTAGTCATTTCATCAAGAGATTTTGATAATATTCCTAATTCATCATTTCTTGTCTTAACCCTTTCTATATCTGTTTTTTCGTTACTTTTATCTTTTATGATTTTTGTATAAGTAACCAAATTTTTAATGGGTTTTAAAAAATATCTGTTTAAGACATATGAAAAAATAATAATAACCAAAAGTACCACAAGAGCTGTTCTAATAATAAAGTTCTCTCTCTCTTCGATTTGTGCGATTATGTTATCAGCATTTTCAGATATAAGAATATAGCCATTATTATTCAAATAATTAATACTCTTAATACTAAAAACAAAAAACTGTTCTTGGATTTGTTTTAAATAAGTTAAAGATTTTTCAGATCCTGATAAATAATATTTATTAAGATCTTCGTCAAAAACTGTTTCATTTTTATTTTCTTGATTACTAAAATTATTCTCACTCGATTGTTCAGTTAATTCTTCAATTAGTAATAATGATGATGGAATAGATCTTGTATCTCCTATCCAATTCAATTTATCGTCAAAAAATATTACTCTATCTAGTTTTTCAAAATAAGGAAATCGGGATTTTTTGGAAAATAAAAATTCGCTTATTCCATATTCATTTAATTTTATATTTGATTTTTCAAGATTTAATATTGTTTGAGAAATTATATCTGTATGATTTTTTTTTTTTTCATTTATCAAATTTTTTTGAATAGCACTTAAGTAAAAGAAAGTGATTATTATTATAAATATGAAGACTACTAGATTTATAAAAAGGAATTTCTGTAATATAGAGAGATTTTTTAGTATTTTTCCCATAATTATTATTTAACATTCCATCTATATCCACTTCCATATCTTGTTTCAATTGCTGAAAAATCAGTATCTACCTTTTTAAATTTTTTTCTTATTCTTTTAACATGACTATCAATAGTCCTATCTTCTATATCTGTATCTTCTCGATAAGCTACATCCATCAGTAAAGCTCTCTCTTTAATCATTCCTGGTCTTTTTGCTAGCTCCTCAACAATTTTAAATTCCGTTGTAGTCAGTTTATCGGGCAATTGTTTGCCATCCCACTCACATTCAAGTTGGGAAGGATCTAATTTTAACTTACCATGAGAAATTACATTTTTATTTTCTTCGATATTAATATCCTTGTCTTTTTTCCTTAATTGTACTTTAATTCTTTCAACTAAAACTTTGGTTGAAAATCCCCCAGTTTTACCAACAAAGTCATCTGCACCGAGTTTTAAACCACTTACCTCATCAGTAACTTCATCTTTGGAAGTTAAAAAAATAACTGGCATAGAAGTTTTTTTTCTAAGTTTTCTTAGAAGTTCTTCGCCGTCCATTCGTGGCATTTTAATATCAATCACAGCAAGATCAGGTGGTGTTCTTGATAATCCAACAAGAGCATTTTCACCATCAATATAAGTTTGAACCTTAAAACCTTCTTTTTCTAAAGCCATCTGGACAGATGTTAATAAATTTCTATCATCATCTACTAACGCAATTGTTTGTGACATAAATTAAAATAAAAATACTAAATTGTTCATATTAGGGCAATTGTTTGTTTTCAATGAAGTTCACCCCAATTTTCTCCAATATTCACATCGACTAAAAGAGGTATTGAAAATGAATGAAGTTCACTATCTTTCACGCTCAACATCAAATCCTTAATTAACTTAGTACTTTTTTTTGTTTCTTTTGAGTTTTCCTCGAAAATTAACTCATCGTGTATCTGTAACAACATTTTTAAACTATTATTTTTATTATTAGAAATTTCTTTATTTATCCTGATCATTGCTAATCTCATTATCTCTGATGCAGACCCTTGAATTGGAGCATTTATCGCTGCCCTCTCTTGAAAATTTCTTACATTAAAATTCTTATCGTTAATTCCAGTGAGATGTGTTTTTCTTCCAAATATATTACTTACATAGCCACTTTTTCTGCAAAAATTCACAGTTGTTTTCATATAATCTTTAATTTCTGGAAATTTTTTAAAATAAGAATTTAAAAATTCTTCTGCTTCATTATTTGAAACATTGATTTGTTTAGCTAAACCATATTGTGATATGCCATAAATAATTCCAAAGTTGATTGCTTTTGCTTTTCTTCTTGTTTCTGAATCAATTTTATTAATTTCTTTTCCAAAAACCTGACTAGCTGTCAAAGTATGAATATCCTCATTATTTAAAAACGCCTTTTTCAACTGTTTTACATCTGCTAGGTCTGCCAAAATTCTCATTTCAACTTGGTTGTAGTCTGCTGAAATCAATTTATTATTTTTTTCAGAAACAAAGGCTTTTCTTATATCCTTACCATCATCTGATTTTATTGGTATATTTTGTAAATTTGGATCACTAGATGCAAGTCTACCTGTTGAAGTAGCTGCTAACAAAAAAGATGTATGAACCCTTTTAGTATTTTGATTTATATGTTCCGGTAATGCATCTGAATAAGTATTTTTAAGTTTACTTATTTGCCTCCATTCCAGAATGAGTTTTGGAAATTCATAACCTTTAAAAGCTAGGTCTTCTAAAACTGAAGCACTAGTAGCAAAACTTCCTTTTTTTGTTTTTTTTAAAGCTGCTATTTTTAAATCGTTATACATTATTTCACCAAGTTGCTTAGTTGATCCAATGTTAAATGTTTTCTTGGAAATCTTAAAAATAGATTTTTCTAATTTTTCGATTTTATTTGAAAATTTTGAAGAAAGTTTGTTGAGTGAAGATTTATCAAGTTTAATACCTTTTATCTCCATCTGTGCTAGTATTTTAATTAATGGTTTTTCAAATAACTCATAAATGTTTAATAATTTTTCTGCTTTTAATGATTTTAAAAAAATTTTGTACAATCTATATGTAATATCTGCATCTTCAGCGGCATAATCTTTAGCTTCAGATATATTAACTTCAGAAAAATTAAGTTGTTTTTTTCCAGTCCCAACTAAATCTTTAAATTTAATAGTTTTATGACCTAGATGGATCTCTGAAAGAGTATCCATATTATGCCTATTTTTACCAGCATCTAGTGTGTAAGACATAAGCATAGTATCTTCCATAGAATTCAAAGTTATTCCGCGGTGATAAAAGACAATGAAATCAAATTTAATATTTTGTCCTACTTTTTTAATGCTCTCATCTTCTAAATAATTCTTTAAAATGCTTAGGACTTTTTTTTCGTTAAGATTATTTCCGCTAAGGTGATTTAATGGAATGTAACATGCATTTCCAATTCTGTTAGAAATTGAAATACCTACTAACTTTGCTGTATGAGGGTCTAATGATGTTGTTTCAGTATCTATTGCAAATTCGCCTATTTCCTCAGATTTTTTCATCCAATCTTTAATTTCCATCTCATTATTAATTAATTGATAATTTTTTTTCTTAATTTCTGATGTTTTTTCTAAATTTTTCTCAATATCTTTAGTTCCAAGATTATTTGTGCCCCCATATTTTGAGATGGCAGAACTCAATAACCTATTGAATTCCATTTCTCTTAGAAAAGAATAAAGCTTGTCTTTATCAATACTTTTCAATATGAATTCCTCGATTTTATTTTTTACAGGTACATCTTTTTTTAATGTAACTAGTTTTTTACTGATGATTGCATCGTCCTTGTTATCTATTAATGTTTCTCTTCTTTTATTTTGTTTTATTTTTGATGCATTTTTTAATAAATTTTCTAAAGTTCCATATTGATTTATCAATTCAGCGGCAGTTTTAACTCCTATACCAGGTACACCAGGTACATTATCTGTGCTATCACCTGCTAAAGATTGAACATCTATTACTTTTTCTGGAGTAACTCCAAATTTATTGTAGACATCGTCTTGACTTATAAATTTGTTCTTCATTGGATCATAAATTCTCACTCCTTTTTTATAAAGCTGCATTAGATCTTTATCAGAGGAAACAATTGTTACTTTTGCACCTAAGTCTAAAATTTTCTCAACATAAGTTGCAATTAAATCATCTGCCTCATAATTGATTAACTCAATTGAAGGTAAATTAAACGCTTTTACAGATTGCCTGATGTATTCAAATTGAGGAATTAGATCGTCAGGTGCATCAGATCTATTTCCTTTATACTCTGAATATATTTCATTTCTAAAATTTTTTCGTGCTGAATCAAATATTACAGCAAAGTGTGTCGGTTTTTCTAAATTATCATCTGATTTAGAGTCTTCTAATAATTTAAAAAGCATATTACAAAAACCGCTAACAGCACCTACTGGCAATCCATCACTTTTTCTAGTTAAAGGAGGAAGTGCATAATATGCTCTAAAAATGTATCCCGAACCATCTATTAAGTAAAAATGATCACTTTTTTTAATTTTCTCCATAATGTAATGATATCTTAATTTTTATAAATGTAATAAATGTATGCCCTCATATGAATAAAAAAAACGTCTTAACTGTTAAAAACTTGAATAAAGTTTATTCAAAAAACGGTTCTAAACAAATACATGCGCTTAATAATTTAAACTTAGAAGTGCAAGAAGGTGAAATTTTTGGTCTATTAGGACCAAATGGCGCTGGAAAGAGCACATTTATAAACATATTAGGTGGATCAGTTGTAAAAACTGGTGGTGAAGTAAATGTTTGGGGGTTTAACTTAGATAAAAATCCTAGACAAGTTAGAGCCTCTATTGGAATTGTTCCACAAGAAGTGAACTTTGATCCATTTTTTAGTCCTAGAAAACTCTTAGAACTTCAAGCAGGACTATACGGAATTAAAGAAAAAGATAGAATTACAGATACAATATTGAAGTTGGTATCATTAGAGGAACAAGCTGACAGTTATGCTAGAGCCTTATCTGGTGGTATGAAGAGAAGATTACTTGTAGCAAAAGCGATGGTGCATCAACCTCCAATTATAATTTTGGACGAGCCTACCGCAGGAGTTGATGTGGAGCTGAGAAATACATTGTGGGAAAATGTGAAATCTTTGAACAAACAAGGGGTAACAACAATACTAACAACTCATTACCTTGAGGAGGCGGAAAAAATGTGTGATAGGATTGGTATTCTAAGTGGAGGAAAATTAGTTGCTTTAGATACAACTAAAAATCTCTTAAAAAAAATTCAGACAAAAATTGTGTATGTCACCACAGATAAAAAAACTAATATTCAAGATAACACTTTTGAATCATTAAAAGTTATATCAAATGACGAAAACAAGTTAGTTTTATCATATGAGAAGAGTAAACTAAGCATAGATTCAATAATCTCAGAAATTAAAAAACAAGATATAAGAATACAAGATATTTCAACTGATGACGGCGATCTTGAAGATGTATTTTTAAGACTTACAAAAAACTAAATTATCTAGGAGATCTTTTAGACAGTATCCTTTGAAGAGTTCTTCTATGCATTTTTAGTCTTCTTGCAGTTTCAGAGACATTTCTGTTACATAACTCAAAAACTCTGTGTATGTGCTCCCATTTTACTCTATCCGCTGACATTGGGTTTTCAGGTGGGGCTGGTTTTTGATTTGGATCAGCTAAAAGTGCTTTTTCAACATCATCTGCATCTGCTGGCTTAGCAATGTAGTCAATTGCTCCCTCTTTAATTGCAGCAACTGCTGTTGGAATATTACCATATCCAGTTAACATAATAATTCTACTTTTAAGGTTTCCCTTTTGAATTTCTTTTACTACCTCTAGTCCATTCCCGTCATTCAATCTAAGATCAACAACAGCAAATGCAGGGCTTTGGGATTTTACAGTCTCAATACCAATCTTTACACTCTCAGCTTGTGTAACTGTAAAACCTTTTTTTTCCATAGCTCTTGCCAATCTTTGTCTAAATGGATTGTCATCGTCTACTATCAAAAGTGATTTATCCTCGAAATCACTTAGTTTTTGAAGTGTTGGTTGGTTGATCATAGCCCTTATATGGAAGTAAATTTTAATATTTCAATAGCATTATTTACTTTACATTATTAATTTTTTCCCCATAAATGCAGCAATTATGAAACTTGCATACGTGATATGCAGGTTTTTTTTGTAAATTTTTTTTAGAGGTGCAGATATGCAAAAATTTAAGTCAGTTGAAGAATTAGTTAATCAACTGAGACCAACAGGACCTGTTTATTGTATTAGAAAAGAGTCAATTAAATTGGCTTCTAAATATTTTCAAAAAAATTTCCCAGGAAAAATACTTTATGCGTTAAAAACCAACCCTCATCCAGTAGTTCTTAAAACTATTGTTGAAAGCGGTATTAATCGTTTTGACGTAGCATCTATTAAAGAAATAGAGGCTATAAGAAAAATAAGTCCAGATGCAAATTGTTCTTATATGCATACAGTTAAAAGTAGAGAAAGTATTAAGGAGGCATATTTTAAATATAATGTTAAGGCCTTTTCTTTAGATACTAAAGATGAATTAATCAAAATTTTAGAAAGTACAAATTACGCAAAAAACTTAGAATTATTTGTTAGAGTTTCTGTGTCTAATGAACATGCGGAGATTGATTTATCTAAAAAATTTGGAGCTATCAATAACGAAGCAGCTGGACTTCTCAGGTTAACAAAACAGTATTCTAAAAAAATTGGACTTAGTTTTCATGTTGGTTCACAATGTATGCACCCTATATCTTATTCAAAAGGAATATTTGAAATCAGTAATATAATTAAAAAAACCAAAATTATACCTGATGTAATTAATGTGGGAGGAGGCTTTCCTACCATTTACCCTGATCTTATTCCTCAATCTTTAGATGCTTACTTTAAAGAAATAAAAAAAGGTTTAAGTAATTTAAAATTGGATAAGCTTCCAGAAATTATATGCGAACCTGGAAGAGCGATTGTTGCAGAAAGTGGCTCAACAATTGTAAGAGTTGATTTAAGAAAAAAACAGAAACTTTATATAAATGATGGAACATATGGTACTTTATTTGACGCAGGTGTTCCCAATATTGTTTACCCATCAAAAATGATAACTGATGGAAGAGTAATCTCCAAGAAATTAACGTCTTTCGATTTCTATGGCCCAACTTGTGATAGCATGGATTATATGAAGGGTCCTTTTATTTTACCAAATAATATAAAAGAAAATGATTATATAGAATTAGGACAGCTTGGAGCATATGGATTAACTTTTAGAACTAATTTTAATGGATTTTACTCTGATGAAATTTATGAAGTTGAAGATAGTCCAATCATGACGATGTATGACAAAGAAGCAAATAAAGAGTTTCTTGTTGCTTAATGTCAGATAATAAAAACCAATCAAATAATAGAAAAAGTGATTTACTTAGTAAAGAAGTAGAGCATATTGATATTACTTCTTTCGATGCTAGAAAAATAGTTTCTTCAATGGAAAAAATGTCTTTTGTTTCAAGAGAGACTGCAAATGCTGCAAATATTTATAATGAGATGATAAAAGATAAAGATTGTACAATATTTTTAACACTCGCAGGATCAACATCTGCTGCAGGATGTATGCATATTTATAGAGATTTAGTTAAGTATAACATGGTAGATGCAATAGTGGCAACTGGGGCTTCAATAATTGATATGGATTTCTTTGAGGCACTTGGTTTTAAACATTATCAGGGATCCCAATATCAAGATGATACAGAGTTAAGAAATAACTACGTTGATAGAATATATGATACTTACATTGATGAAGAAGAGCTTCAGATGTGTGATAAAACTATTGGAGAAATTGCAGATCAATTAGAGCCCAAAAGTTATACATCAAGAGAATTTATAAAAGAAATTGGTAAATATCTTAAAACTAACTCAAAGAAGAAAGATTCATTGATAGAGGTTGCCTATGACAACGACGTTCCAATTTTCTGTCCAGCGTTTACAGACTCAAGCGCAGGATTTGGGCTTGTAATGCATCAAGAAAGAAATCCAAAAAATCACATCACAATCGACTCAATTCGAGAGTTTAGAGAATTAACTGAAATTAAAATTAAATCTAAAGGATCAGGTCTTTTTATGATTGGAGGAGGTGTGCCAAAAAATTTTATTCAAGATACTGTTATATGTGCTGAACTTTTAGGTAAAGATGTAGATATGCATAAATATGCTATTCAAATAACAGTCGCTGATTCCAGAGATGGAGCATGCAGTAGCTCAACATTAAAAGAGGCAAGCTCATGGGGCAAAGTAGATATTGCCAAAGAGCAAATGGTTTTTGCAGAAGCAACAAGTGTGCTACCCTTAATAGCAAGTGATGCCTATCATAAAGGTGAATGGAAAAATAGAAAGAGAAAAAATTTTTCCAAGATATTTTGATTAATGATCAAAAAAATCAAAATTGGTTTAATACAAAGTAAATCTTTAGGTACAATTCAATCTAATATTGATTTAGCTATAAAAAATATTAAAAAAGCTGCAAAAAAAAAGGCAAAGATAATATGTCTTCCAGAGCTGTTTTTGTCTAATTATTTTTGCCAAACTGAAAGTCATTCAAACTTTAAATTAGCTGAAAAAATTCCAGGACCATCCTCTAGAATATTTTGTGATTTAGCAAGGGAACTTGGTGTTGTATTGAATATTACGATGTTTGAAAAAAAAACATCTGGGTTCTATCATAACACTAGTATCATTATTAATGAAAATGGAAATATTTTATCTAAATATCGTAAAATGCATATACCTGATGATCCCGGTTATTATGAAAAATTTTATTTTAGTCCTGGAGACCTTGGATTTAAAAGTGTGAAAACTAAATTTGGTAAGGTAGGTCCTCTTATATGTTGGGATCAATGGTTCCCCGAAGCAGCAAGATTAACAGCTTTAAAAGGGGCTCAAATTATTTTTTATCCTACTGCTATTGGTTGGCACCCAAAAGAAAAAAAGAAATTTGGAAAATCTCAATTAGAATCTTGGATAACAATGCAAAAATCTCATGCTATTGCTAATGGAACTTATGTGGCTGCTATAAATAGAGTTGGTGTTGAAAAAAAAGGAAAAAAAAAAATTGAATTTTGGGGTAATTCAATGATGATAGATCCTAATGGTAAAATAATTGCAAAAGCAGGAAATAAAAAAGAAGATATTTTAATTTGTGAAGTAGATTATAAAAAAATAGATACTGCTAGACAGCACTGGCCTTTTTTAAGAGACCGAAGAACTGAATTTTATAGAGATATTCTCAAAAATCCTAAAGATGAGTAAAAAATTAGATGAATTTAGAATGCCAGCAGAATGGGAGCCTCAAAAATCAGTTTGGATGTCTTGGCCTCATAATAAAAATGATTGGCCTGGATTATTTGAAAAGATTCCAAATGTAGTTGGAAAAATAATAAAATATTTAACAAAACATCAAAGAATAAATTTATTAGTCAATAATGCTAGAAGTATTGATACCACAAGAATATATTTAAAAAAGATAGGGTGTAATTTATCCAACATTAAATTTCATAAACTTAAAACAGACAGACTTTGGTTAAGAGATTCTGGGCCGATATTTTTAGTCAACAAAAAAAATAGAAAAAAATGTATGCTTGATTTTAAATTTAATGCCTGGTCTAAATATAAAAATTTCAGAAATGATAACAAAATCAATAGCCATATTAGTAAATATTTAAATATTAAAAGTATTTTACCAAAAAAAGTAAATTCAAAAAAATTTCAAAGAGTAGTAATGGAGGGAGGTGCGTTTGATAATAATGGATCTGGATCTATATTATTAACAAAAGAATGCTTATTAAGCAGTAAACAAGAGCGAAATAAAGGATTCAAAAAAATTGACTACGAAAATCTGTTTTCAAAATATTTAAATGCAAATAATTTTATTTGGCTTAATAAAGGAATTGTTGGAGATGACACTCACGGTCATATTGATGATATTGCAAGATTTGTTTCTAAAAGTACAATTATGATAGCTGTAGAAAATAATAGATCAGATAAAAATTATAAAGCTCTTAAAGAAAATTTAAAAATATTGAGTAAAAGTTACGATGAAAATGGAAAAAAATTAAAAATTATTAAGATTCCTATGCCAAGCCCAGTTGTCATAGACAAAACTCGTGTGCCAGCAAGTTATTTAAATTTTTTCATAAGTAATAAAACAGTCTTGGTTCCAGTATTTAATGTAAAAGAAGACAAAAAGGTATTAAAAATTTTTAGAAAATTTTTTACAAACAGAAAAGTTATTGCTGTTGATTGTAGTGATTTGATTTGGGGTTTTGGAGCTATTCATTGCATGACACAACAAGAGCCAAAAATTTGAGTTAAGCAGCTTTTAAAGTGCCTAATAATAATCTAAAAGGTATCAACATTACTAAAGCTACAAAAATCTTTACTGCTAAATCTCCTAAAGACAGTGTTACCCAAGGTATTCCTGTTCCATAAAATGAAATCGAAAAGAATAAAAATGTATCAACAGTAGAACCAATTAATGAAGACGCAAGGGGCGCAATAAACCATTTTTTTTGTCTTAATTGATCAAATATTTGTACATCCAGTAATTGAGCAATAATGAATGCTGTTCCTGAACCAATTGCTATTCTTACTGAGATTAAATCGGCAAAATTTGTTGAGAAAATTAGTGTAAACAAAATACCTATTGTAAATCCTATATATACAATTTTTCTAGCAACTAATTTACCAAAAGATCTATTTGCTAGATCAGTTATTAAAAAAGCTATTGGATAACTGAATGCTCCATATGTAAGAATTTCTTGAAGACCATAATATTTAATCGGAAATTGGACTAAATAATTAGACGCTAAAACAACCAATCCCATTAAAAATGAGAGTGTTAAAAATACTTTATTCATTATGCAGATTTACTTACTAAGGATTTTTTTAATTTTTTTAGTCTTAATGATAAATCTCTAGACTTGGCTGAAATAAGAAATTGATCAAAACTACCTTTTTTATCTACTGATCTAACCCCGGCATTTGATACAGTTAATCTTAAACTTCTCTTAAGAAGATCACTTTTAAACTTAACTTTTTTAAGATTTGGCAGAAATCTTCTTTTAGTTTTATTGTTAGCATGACTAACGTTATGACCCTTAAGTGGGATTTTTCCAGTAAGTTCACATTTTTTAGACATAAATTATGAGCCTGTATAGGATCTGAATCTTATCGCGTCAAGATTAATTTTTAGTTCCAACGGCCTCTGAAACATTTTTAAACCCCTTATTTTTTAATAAATCAATTAATTCTGTACTTATTTTTGAAGCTATACGAGGACCTCTATAAACCATTCCAGTATATAATTGAACGAGTGTTGCGCCAGAAATAATTTTTTCAAATGCATCTTGTCCATTACTAACACCACCCACTCCTATTATTTTTGTTTTATCTTTTAGAATTTTATAAAATTTAGAAATTGCCTCGTTTGTAATCTTTTCAATTGGTTTGCCTGACAGTCCACCCTTTTCTAATTTATTTATATTTTTTAAATTTTCTCTATTCTTATCTGTGGTATTGGAAACAATAATAATTTCTATTTCTTGTTCCATAATGATCTTAGATATTTTATTAATTTGATCGTCACTAAGATCAGGTGAAACTTTTATTGCTAATGGAATATTTGAATTCAATTCTTTTTTTTCATTTTTTAGTTTATCAATCAATGAATTTAATTCATCCTGGTTATGAAAGTCTCTTAAATTTTCTGTATTTGGTGAGGAAATGTTTATAGTTATATAATCAGCTAAATTATAGAATTTACGAAAACAAATTAAATAATCATCGATTCTATTAGTAGAGTCTTTATTTGGTCCAATATTTATTCCTAAAAAACCCTTTTTATTATTTTCCTTAATTGTCTGGCTAATTTGTTCTGAACCAGAATTGTTAAAACCTAATCTATTTATAAGAGCTTCATCTTCCTCAAGTCTAAAAACTCTGGGTTTAGGGTTACCAAATTGAGGCTTTGGAGTAATTGTACCCACTTCAACAAAACCAAATCCAAGATTAAACAGTGGATTATATACTTCAGCATTTTTATCAAACCCAGCAGCAACACCAATTGGTGAAGATAATTTTTTTTCACAAAAAGTTGTTTCTAAAATATGATTATCTTTAGGTTTTGAGTAAGGAATATTATTTAACTTTAGTGCTTTTATTGCTAAAGAGTGAGCTACTTCAGGGCTAAATTTAAAAATTAATGGTCTTAAAATATTAAACATTTTCTAATTTACTTTTTATTAATTCTTTGGTTTCTTGAACCCCAAAAAAGCTTATAAAAAAACCAAATCGTGGTCCATTTTCTACCCCAAAAACTACCTCATATATTAACTTAAACCAATCACGCAAATTTTCTTTATAGCCATTTTCTTTGCCGACTGTATAAATTGTGGTCTGAATGTCCTCCGGTTTCATTGTGTCATAGCAGCTATCTAAAGAGTTTACTAAAGCTTCTAAAGCAATTTTTTCACTTTCATTTGGTTTTTTATAAATCTTTTTAGATTTTATAACGTCATTAAAATATTTAATTGCATAAGATATTAAATTGTCAAAAATTGGATGCGTATCCTCATTAATATCTTTCTTATATTTCTTAACAAACTTCCAAAGTAATTCTTTATTATCAGCATTGCTGGTCTCAACTAAATTTAATAACATTGAGAAGGACATAATTGAATTTTCCTTTGGTATTTCTGAATTATGAACATGCCAAACAGGGTTCATTAGTTTTTGAAGTTCGTTTTGAGTTTTACTTTTTTCAATAAAATCAAGATATTCATCGACGGCCTTTGGTACAACCTCTCTGTAAAGTTTTTTTGCTCTTTTTGGATTCTGGTACATATACAAAGAGAGACTTTCAGGTGACGCATACTCTAACCATTGATCGATGGTAATACCATTTCCTTTTGACTTAGATATTTTTTCACCCTTTTCATCTAAAAATAACTCATATGCAAAGCCAGATGGATTTGATTTACCTATTAATTTTATGATTTTTGTAGATAAGATTGCACTCTCAATTAAATCTTTACCATACATTTCAAAATCTACATCAAGGGCATACCATCTCATAGCCCAATCTACTTTCCATTGTAATTTACAATTACCATCTAAAATACTTTGTTCTAATTTTTTACCTTTATTATCAAAAATTATTTGCGAATTTTTAGTATCTAATTCTAATACTGGTATCTCTAATACAACCCCTGTATCTGGACATATTGGTAAAAATGGAGAATAGGTTTTTTGTCTTTCTTTACCAAGCGTGGGAATAACTATATTCATTATTCCTTCATAATTTTCTAAAATTAATTTTAATGTGTCATTAAAAAAACCAGATTTATATAAAAGAGTTGAACTTTTAAAATTATATTTAAAATTAAATTTATTTAGAAAGTTTTTTAACATTTCATTGTTGTGTTCTCCAAAACTATTAAATTTTCCAAAAGGATCTGGAACTTGAGTTAAAGGTTTATGAAGATTTTGTATTAGTTTTTCAGAATTAGGAATATTTTCAGGCACTTTCCTTAGTCCATCCATATCGTCGGAAAAAGTAATTATTTCTTTAGGAAGATCAGTTAAATGATTTAAGGCATTAACTATCATTGAGGTTCTTGCCACTTCACCAAAAGTACCAATGTGTGGTAAACCACTAGGACCATATCCTGTTTGCAGAATAATCTTTCCTTTGTTTTCAATATTTTTTTTTCTTTCTCTGAGAAGCTTTTTAGCTTCAACAAAGGGCCAAGCGTTTGTTTTATCAATGTTGGTTTTATCTATCACTTTTAATTAAACAGCCTATAAAATAACGTTTTTAATAATTCTTATAGAGTTGAAATTTATTTACCATAAAATAATGTCCAATCAAAATGTCCAATTATAAAACAGTTTTTTTTACACTAGGAATTTTACAAATTATTTTAGGTTTATCGATGATTGCGCCAGTTTTAACGCAGTTTTTTTATGATGAATTTGATTCTAGTTTTATTAGTTCTGGAATAATAACTGTTATATTTGGAATTCTCTTTTTATTATCAAATTTAGATCATGATAAAAATATTAGCTTACCTCAGGCTTTTCTTTTAACAGCGTTATCTTGGTTGAGTATTGCTATTTTTGGTTCACTTCCATTTATATTTTCTGAAATAAATTTAAGTGCTACAGACGCTTTTTTTGAGAGTATGTCGGGTATTACTACAACTGGATCAACTATAATCACCAATTTAAATGAGACCCCCAAAGGCATATTGCTATGGAGGGGAATGCTACAGTGGTTAGGTGGAATTGGTATTATCATTATGGCAATTACTTTAATGCCGCTTATGAATATTGGTGGAATGCAGCTGTTCATTATATCTACAAGCGATACTCCAGAAAAAATTTTACCTAGATCAAAAGAAATAGCATTGAGACTGATCTTGGTATACTCAGGATTAACTTTTATATGTGCATTATTTTATAAAATATTTGGAATGAACTTTTTTGATAGCATAGTTCACTCAATGACAACAATTGCAACAGGGGGTTTCTCAAATTATAATGAGTCTATTGGATATTTTGATAGTTCACTTATTGAATTTACTTCAATTATATTTATAATTTTAGGAAGTCTTCCATTTATTGCCTATATCAAATACTTAAATGGAGACAAAAAAATATTTTTCAACGATACACAAATAAAAACTTTTATAAAGATTGTCCTTTTTTCAATTCTTTTAATGTATCTATATCTGCTTATAAAAAATCAAAGTTTTTTTGATATCAGTATTAGGTCAGTTGCATTTAATGTAATATCAATTTTAACTGGAACTGGTTATGTAACTCAAAATTTTAGTGATTGGGGTCAATTCCCATTAATCTATTTTCTTATTCTTATGTTTATCGGTGGATGTGCAGGCTCAACAGCTTGTGGGATTAAAATATTTAGGGTACAAATTTTATTCCAGTTTATTTCTGTACAATTAAAGAAAATAATTTATCCAAGAGGTATATTTAAAATAAAATATGAAAATAGTAATATTGATGAAAAGTTTTTAGCATCAATTATTTCCTTTATATTTTTATATATTGTAATTTTTTTTATTATAACTGCTCTTTTATCAACTAGTGGTTTAGATTTGACAACTTCAATATCTGCTGCTGCAACATCGATATCAAATGTGGGGCCAGGTTTAGGTGATATAATTGGTCCAAATGGTAATTTTTCCAATTTATCTGATTTTTCAAAATGGATTTTAAGTTTGGCGATGATTTTAGGTAGATTAGAGTTGTTTGCTGTATTAGTATTGTTTATTCCATCATTTTGGAGAAAATATTAATGTCTGAAACAAAGCAAAGCTGGGTTGACTCATTATTAGTTTATAGAGATATAAGGATGTTAAGAATATTGCTTCTAGGAGCAATAAGTGGTTTTCCATGGGTATTAATCGCAAGTAGCTTAAGTCTTTGGCTTAAGGAAGAGGGATTAAGTAGATCAACAATTGGTTGGGCAGGATTAATATTTGGAGTGTATGCCTTTAATTATTTATGGGCTCCTATAATTGACAGAGTACAAATTCCTTTTTTAACAAAAAAATTAGGGCATAGACGTGGATGGATTGTATTAATGCAATTAATTATTTTACTAAGCTTAGTAGTTTGGAGTTTTATAAATCCTACTCAAAACTTAGCACTCTTAATCAGTGTTGGATTAGTAATTGCTATTGCTTCTGCTACTCAAGATATTACTGTTGATGCACTAAGAATAGAACAGATTAATTCAAATGAGGGAAAATCTATGGCTGCAGGAGCTGCTATGGCAGTTGTTGGATGGTGGACAGGATATAAATTAGGGGGTGTGGTAGCATTATTTACTGCAGAATTTTTTGAAAACATGGGCGTAGCAGATTATTGGCAGGCTACTTTTTTAGTTTTGGGTATCTTGATTATTTTGATGAATATAGGTTTGATGTTTGTTCACGAAACAATTGATATGAATAGAGTTAATAATCAAAAAGCAACAGATCAAATAATTAGAGATAAGCTTGGATCAAATAATATTTTAACAAACTTTATTGCCTATATTACAGGTACTATTGGAGGACCAATAATAAGTTTTTTCAAAAAAAATGGATTTGCTATTGCAGCAGGAATATTGGGATTTGTATTCCTGTTTAAAATTGGTGAAGCATTTCTCGGGCGTATGTCGATTGTTTTTTACAAGGAAATTGGTTTTTCGAAAGGACAAATAGCAATTTACTCTAAGGGATTAGGATGGATTACAACTGTAGTTTTCACTTTAATAGGTGGTGTGATGGCTATGAGAGCTGGGACAGTTAAAACCATGTTTTTTGCTGGAGGTTTGATGGCAGTAACTAATTTACTTTTTGCTTTATTAGCCTGGACGGGTAAATCAGAATTATTATTCGCTATAGCAGTAATAGCTGATGATATAACAGCTGCATTTGCAACAGTAGCATTTGTTGCGTTTATCTCTTTATTAGTAGATAGGACTTATACTGCAACTCAATATGCATTATTAGCATCTATAGGAACTGCTGGAAGAACTACTCTTGCATCTTCGTCGGGTGCGTTAGTAGATTGGCTAAATGGGGACTGGGGTACATTTTTTATAATAACAACTGTAATGGTTATTCCATCATTAATTTGTCTATGGTTTATAAGGAATAAAGTAAAAATTGGTGCAAAATAGCTATTTTTGTAAGAGTTCCTATTTAAATGTTTATGAGTTGGCCTCAAAAAAATCAAATATAAGTACTCAATTAATATATGGTGAAAAATTTAGTATAATAGAAAAAAAAAAAGATTTTTTTAAGATTAAAGCTGATTTTGATAATTACTTGGGCTTTATAAAGGTCAAGAAATTTAATAAAGTTTTAAACAAAACACACAAAGTCAGTATATTAAAATCGAAAATTTTCAATCAACCAAAAAATAATATTAAATTTTTAACAAAAAAATACCTTCCATTTTCATCTGAAATTGAGATTGTTACTAAGAAAAATAATTTTGGAATGTTTGAAAAAAATAAATGGATAAAATTAAATGAATTACAAACTATAAATAAAAAAAATTATAATTTTAGTAAAATATTAAAACTTTTTTCAAATATTAAATATAAATGGGGTGGTAAAACTTTCGATGGTATTGATTGTTCAGCATTACTCCAAATTTTTTATAAATATAACCATAAATACTTCCCTAGAGATACAAAAGATCAAATTAGAATCAAAAAGGGTGTTAGGAATAAAAGAGTTTTTAAGAAAGGAGATATTATTTTTTGGAAAGGACATGTTGCCATTTGTTTAAATACAAAAAAATTAATTCATGCATATGGTCCAAGAAAAAAAGTAATAATAATGCCAATAATAGAAACCATTAAATTAATTGAAAAAACTGCAAATTTAAAAGTAATTAAAATTATATCAATTTAGTTTTGATCTCTTCCAAAATCTGGTTTTGCTATGTCTTGTTTTAAATTCAATATTTGCTGTCTAACTTTTTTTGAATTAACCAATTTTTTTCTCAAAGTTTTGTCATCTAGATTTTCAATATTTTTTTTAAAAGATTTTAAGTTTTTTGATAAATAAGTTTATTGCACTAACAACATTTTTTCTGTTATTAAAAAAAATATCTCTCCACATGATTTCATTTGATGCGGCAATCCTAGAAAAATCTCTTAATCCTCCTGCGCTGAATTTAATCACATCTTTTTTTTGAGTTTTTTGAAAATCTTGAGCAGTCTTTATTAAATTGTAAGCAATTAAATGGGGCAAATGACTTGTAATTGAAAATATCTTATCATGTATTTTTTCATCCATAATTATTACTTTTGAACCAATTTTTTTCCAAAAATTAACCAATTTTTTCTGTTTTATTTTATTTTTGTCACTAAAAACTATGCACCATTTATTAATAAACAGACTTTTACTTCCATACTTTGGTCCACTTACCTCGGATCCAGATATTGGATGACTCATAATCCAGTGAAGTGACTTTGACAGGCTATTATTTTTTAATTTGCTAATATTTTCCTTTGTAGAACCTACATCTGTAATTAAAGATTTTTTACTTAAATGCTTATTTAAATGAGGAATAATTCTTTTATACTGACTCATCGGAGTAGCAATTATAACAAAATCCATATCAGAAATTTTATTATCTAGTTTTTTTAAAATAATTATTTTTTTATCTATTTTTTTAATTTCTACGATATTTTTTTTTGATTTTTCATAAACAAAAAAGTTTTTAGAAGTTTTTTTATTTATGGATGCTCTTAAAATTGAAGACCCAATTAATCCACAACCAACGATCAATATATTTTTAAACATTTTTAAAAATTTTTTTCATCTGCTTAATTAAAAGTATATTTTCTCTCACATTTCCAATTGTAAGTCTTAAACAATTTTTAATACCATACGAATTCATCTCTCTAAGAATAATTCCTGATTTCTCAAGATTTCTCTCTACAAAGCCTGCAGTTAATTTACATTTTTTAAAATCTAAAAGAAAAAAATTTGGTCCAATTTCATTTGTTAGAATATTATAAGAATTCATTATTTTTTTTATTTTTTTAGCCCAATCTAAATTATGTTTTACAGATTTTTTTATAAAACTTTTATCTTTAAGAGATTCAACTGCACATTCCTGTGCTATCTTATTAACATTAAATGGTGGTTTAATTTTATATAATGCGTCAATAATTTTTTTACTTCCATAACCCCATCCCACTCTTAAAGATGCAAGACCATAAATCTTTGAAAAAGTTCTTAATATAAATACATTATTTTTATTTTTAAAAAGCTCTAAACCTGATCTATAATCCTTATTTAACATATATTCAAAATAAGCATCATCGACCACCAATAATATTTTTTTATTTAATCGCTTCCTAAGATCTAACAGTTGTTTTTTAGAAATATATGTGCCTGTTGGATTATTTGGATTAGCTATAAATACAATCTTAGTTCTTTTAGTTATTTTTTTTATAATTTCATCATTTGATACTTTAAAATTTTTTTCTTTAGAAAATATAACTTTTGCTCCTACTATTTTTGCATAAATTCTGTACATTAAAAAACTGTACTCTGGCACAACAACTTCGTCTCCTTTGTTCAAAAATAACTGGCATAACATTTGAATAATTTCATCAGATCCAGAACCACAGATAATTTGATTTTGCTTGCAATTATATTTTTTTGAAATCGTGGATGTTAATCTCTTAAATTTCCCATCTGGATACTTTGATATATTATTTTTGGATTTTATTATTGCTTTATTAGCATTTTTGCTCATTCCTAAAGCTGACTCATTAGCTGATAGTTTTATTATGCTTTTTTTTTTATTTAAGAATGATCTTCCAGGCTTATAGGCTTCTAGGTTTAATTTTCTAAATAATGGAGTATTCATGCTGCTTAGTTTTACTAATAAATAGTCAGATAATTAGATAATACAATCAATAATTCTAAAAAAATTGACATCTAAAAAGCTATCTTATAAAAGCTTTTTGCGCTGATTTAACTGAATTGCGAGCGCTTTAAAAAACCTGCTAAATAAGTTTTTTTTCTCACAATTCATTTCAGCAAAATTTTTATGAGCAATTTAAATAAAATGAAAAATATAATTATTGAGGAAACTCTCAAGCTTGATTGTGGCAAAGAAATTTCTAACTTTCCATTAGCTTATGAGACCTATGGAAATCTTAATGAGAAGAAAGATAATGCTATATTAATTTTTCATGCTCTAACTGGCGACCAGTATGCTTCAGGCATCAATCCAATTACAAAAAAAGAGGGTTGGTGGAACTATGCAGTTGGTCCAGGTAAGGCATTCGATACTGATAAATTTTTTGTTATCTGTGCGAATGTTATTGGTGGATGTATGGGATCCTACGGACCAGGAATTATTGATCCTTTGACCAATAAACCTATAGGTACAAATTTTCCTGTCATTACAATTAACGACATGGTTAATGCTCAATACAATCTATTAGATTACTTAAAAAATAGAAAAATTATTTGCAGTTGCTGGCGGCTCCATGGGTGGAATGCAAGTTTTACAATTCGTATCGAACTTTCCGAATAAGGCTAGAGTAGCTTTACCAATTGCTTGTACGGCTAGTCATTCAGCTCAAAATATTGCTTTTAATGAACTTGGAAGACAAGCAATAATGTCTGATAGCAATTGGAATGAGGGATTGTATGATGAAAAATCAACAAATCCAGAAAAAGGTTTAGCTGTTGCTAGGATGGCTGCTCATATCACGTATTTATCAAAACAAGGTTTACAAGAAAAGTTTGGAAGAAATCTTCAAGAAAGATCTGATTTAAAATTTGGATTTGATGCTGACTTTCAAATTGAGAGTTATCTGAGATATCAAGGTTCTGTATTTGTAGATAGATTCGATGCAAATAGTTATTTGTATATCACCAGAGCGATGGATTATTTTGATTTAACTAAACAATTTGGAGGAAACCTTTCCAAAGCATTTAAAGATACCAAAACAAAATTTTTCGTCATTTCCTTTACTTCTGATTGGTTATACCCAACCTCTGAGAATAAAGATATTGTAATAGCGCTTAATGCAATTGGTGCTGATGTTGGTTTTGTAGAAATTAAAACTGACAAAGGTCACGATTCCTTTTTGTTAGACGTACCAGATTTTTTAAGCACTATTAAAAATTATTTAAATACAACTTATTCTAATATTAATGAAAGAAGAATTTAAAGTTATTTCTAAGTTTATTGAGGAAAAATCAAGAGTCTTGGACGTTGGATGTGGTGATGGAATTTTGATGGAATATCTATCAAAAAATAAAGTGGTAGATGTTAGAGGACTTGAAATTTCTAAAGAAAAAGTAAAAAAATGTTTATCTAAAGGTTTAGCTGTTATTGAAGGTAACGCAGAGAATGATTTAAAGCAATTTCCAGATTTATCATTTGATTACGTAATATTAAGTCAAACTCTTCAAGCATTTATGAGCCCAGAAAATGTTATTGAAAATTTATTACGAGTAGGAAAAAAGGTAATTGTTACAATTCCAAATTTTGGACATTGGAAAGTTAGATTAGATTTGCTATTAAAAGGAGAAATGCCAGTTACAAAATATTTACCTTATCAATGGTATAATACTCCCAACCTTCATATGTGTACAATTCAAGACTTTTTTAATTTTTGTAACAACAAAAGAGTCAATATTTATAAATCAATTTCTTTAAATGGAGAGAAAATTTCAAATATTACAACTTCAAATTTAAAATATAAAAACCTAATATCTGAATTAGGTATTTTTTTGTTAGAAAAGTAAAATGAAAATAGAAATTGTAAAATGTTTAGAAGATAATTTTTCATATTTATTAATTGATGAGTTAACAAAGTCTACCATTGTAATTGATCCTAGTGAAGCAGAGCCTATTATAAATAAGATTGAAAGTCTTAATCTAAAATTAAGATTCATAATGAATACTCACCATCATTATGATCACGTTGGAGGCAATAAAGAGCTCAAGCAATTATATAATGCTAAGGTTATAGGTTTTAATAAGGATAAACATAGAATACCTGAAATAGATATATCTTTAAAAAATGATGAAACTTGGAAAGACGGTATATTTGAAGCAAAAGTTTTTCATATTCCAGGGCATACTTCAGGCCATATATGTTTCTATTTTTTTAATGAAAATGCATTATTTTCTGGAGATACATTATTTTCATTAGGTTGTGGAAGAGTGTTTGAGGGCACTCATGAACAGATGTTTAATTCTTTGCAGTTGTTAAAGAATTTACCAATTGAGACAGAAATTTATTGTGGACATGAATATACATTAAAAAATTCAGATTTTTGCCTAAAACACGATCCAGAAAATAAAGCTTTAATTTCGAAAATTGAGTTTATAAAAAATCGTCTGGCCAAAGGCCAGCCAACTATTCCATCGACACTTGAAGAAGAGCTACAAACTAATATTTTTTTAAGATCAAAAAATGTTGAAAACTTCTCAAAATTGAGAGATTTAAAGGATAATTTCTAGGTTATTCAGCTTGACTAAAATAAGGCCCTGACTATATTGCTGATAATTAAAAATTAGGGTCGTTAATGTCATACGCAGTTATACAAACAGGTGGAAAACAGTACAAAGTCTCAGCTGGTGAAATAATTAAAATAGAAAAATTAGCTGAGTCAAATCCAGCCACTAAAGTGGAATTTAATGAAATTTTAGCTTATGGAGATGATAAGAGCATTGAATTAGGTGCACCAACTGTAGATGGTGCGAAAGTTGAAGCTGAACTATTAAAAAATGGCAAAGAAAGAACTGTTCTAATTTTTAAAAAAAGAAGAAGAAAAAATTCAAGACGTAAAAACGGACACAGACAACAGTATTCACTAATAAGAATTAACAAAATTTTTTCAAAAGATGGTAAAGTTTTATCAGAGGCTGAAAAGATGAAAAAAAAGGAAGTTGTAGTTAAAGAAGCTAAAAAAGAAAAAACTGAGGCTTCAAAATAAATAGGTAATTTATGGCAACAAAAAAAGCAGGTGGATCGTCGAGAAACGGAAGGGATAGTGCAGGCCGTAGACTAGGTGTAAAAAAATATGGTGGTGAATTAGTAATACCTGGAAATATTATTGTAAGACAAAGAGGCACTAAAATTTTTCCTGGAGAAAATGTTGGGATGGGTAAAGACCATTCAATTTTTTCTGTTGTTAAAGGAAAAGTTGTTTTTAAAAAAAGCAAATCAGACAGAACTTACGTATCAGTAAAGCCTAATTAGTAGACAGCTAATTAATTCTGTAAAATCATGAAATTTTTAGATCAAGTTAAGATATTTATAAAAGCTGGAGACGGTGGATCTGGTTCTCCTAGTTTTAGAAGAGAAAAATTTATAGAATTTGGAGGACCTGACGGAGGCGATGGAGGAAAAGGTGGTTCTATTATTCTTGTGTCAGAGAGAAATTTAAACACACTAATTGATTTTAGATATCAACAGCATTTTAAAGCTGAGAGAGGTAGAGATGGAAGTGGTAAAAATAAAACAGGAAGAGGAGGAGAAGATTTATATTTAAAAGTACCGGTTGGGACACAAGTATTTGAGGAAGACAATAAAACCCTGATTTTTGATTTCAAGAAGGAAAATGAAAAATTTGTTGCAGCTATAGGTGGTAATGGAGGTTTTGGTAACACAAGGTTTAAATCATCAACTAATAGAGCTCCAAAGAAATTTACAAAAGGTACAATTGGAGAAGAATTCTGGATTTATTTACAACTTAAGACAATTGCTGATATTGGTATCATTGGATTACCCAATGCAGGAAAATCTAGCTTATTAGCATCATTAACAAGTGCTACTCCTAAAATTGCAAATTATAAATTTACAACTTTAAATCCAAATCTAGGTGTCGCAATGTATGACGATAAAGAGATAACTTTAGCAGATATTCCAGGATTAATTGAAGGAGCACATCAAGGAACAGGATTAGGGATTAAATTTTTAAAACATATTGAAAGATGCAAAGCGCTTTTGCATCTAATTGATATATCAGAAAATGATTTAATTAACTCATATCTTCAAGTGAGGGATGAAATGGGTAAATATAGTTCAGAGCTATTAAAAAAGCAGGAAATAATAGTGTTTAACAAAATAGACCTAATTGATGAGAACGAAATAAAAGAAAAAATAAAAGATTTTAAAAAAATTATCAAGAAATCCACTTTTACAACATCAACACTCGATAAAAAATCAGTATCTGATATTAAATCAACATTGCTTAATTATGTATCTTAAAGATTCAAAGACTGTCGTTATAAAAATTGGATCATCTTTATTGATTAATGACAAAAAAATTATCAGAGAAAAATGGTTGTCAGAATTTGCAAAAGATATTCACTATCTAAAAAAAATAAAAAAAAATATAATTTTGGTTAGTTCAGGAGCGATTGCTTTAGGATGTAAAAAATTAAAATTAAGTAAAAAAAAACTGAAACTTGATAAAAGTCAGGCAGTAGCATCAATTGGCCAAATTGAGTTAATGAATCTTTTTAAAAAAACTTTTAATAAGTCAAAAATCAATCTTTCTCAAATTTTGCTAACACTTGAGGATACAGAAAAAAGAAGAAGGGCTATTAATGCAAAAAGAACTTTTGAGAATTTATTTAGTCTTGGTTTTATTCCAATAGTAAATGAAAATGATAGCATAGCTACTTCTGAGATTAAGTATGGTGATAATGACAGACTAGCTTCTAGGGTTGCACAAATATCAAGTGCAGATTGTTTAATTTTATTATCTGACGTTAGTGGTCTTTACTCTAAAGATCCAAAATTAGATAAAAAAGCTAAATTAATTCGTGAAATAAAAAATATTGATCAAAATGTAGAAAAGTTAGCAACAAATAAAACTGGAGAATTTGGATCAGGTGGAATGAAAACGAAGATTGATGCTGCTAAAATTTGTCAATTCTCAGGGTGTCATATGGCGATTGCTAATGGCTTAATAAATAGACCAATTCAAAAAATTTTAACTAAAAAATATATGTACTTGGTTTTTGCCTAAAATCTCAAAATTAGATGCGAGAAAAAAATGGATTATAAGTTCAGTTTCTCCAAAGGGAAAAATAGTTATTGATGAAGGTGCATTATCAGCTTTAAATAATGGGAAAAGTTTATTAGCTGCTGGGATTAGGGATGTTCAAGGTAGTTTTAGCAAAGGTGATCATATCAAAATCCTAAACAATAATATGACCGAATTTGCTAGAGGATTAAGTAGCTTTTCTTCAGAAGAAATTTTAAAAATTAAAGGTAAACATTCTAATAAAATAAATGATATTTTAGGTTATGTTTCAAAATCAGAAGTTATTCATAAAGATGATATGGTATTAATCAAATGAGTAAAACTTTAGAAAAAATTGGTTTAAATGCAAAAATTGCTTTTCAAAACAAAATAAGTAATAAAAGAAAAAATAAAGTATTAAATTATTACATTCAACTTATTTTAAAAAACCAAAACAAAATTTTGGTCGAAAACGCAAAAGATATTAAAATTGCCAAATCTAAAAAACTTAAAGAGAATTTAATTAAAAGACTGGCTCTTAATAATGACAAAATAAGCTCAATTATTAAGTCAATTAAAACTATTTCAAAATTTAAGGATCCAGTAGATGTTGATATAGAAACCTGGAAAAGACCAAACGGCTTAAAACTTAAGAAAGTATCAATTCCAATTGGTATTATTGGTGTAATTTATGAAAGTAGACCAAATGTTACTTCGGATGTGTCCACACTTTGTTTTAAATCTGGGAACTGCGTAATATTAAGAGGAGGGTCAGAGGCTTACTTTAGTAATAAAATTTTAGCTGATCTTTTTAGAAAATCTTTAGAAAAAAATAAAATAAATAAGAATTTTGTTCAGTTTATAGAGAATAAAAATAGAAAACTAGTCGACTATATGCTGTCAAAAATGTCAAAATATATAGATGTTATTATTCCAAGGGGTGGAAAAAATCTTGTAAAAAAAGTTCAAGATTTATCCTCTGTTCCTGTAATTGGTCACCTTGAAGGTATGTGTCATACATATATTGATAAAGATGCTAATCTTTCAATGGCAAAAAAAATATTAATCAATGCTAAGTTGCGCAATACTAGCATTTGTGGAGCTACTGAGACACTCTTAATACATAAAAATAAATCTAAAAATGTAAATGAGATATTAAATGAACTCACTGAAAGAGGTTGCTATATTTATGCTGATAGAAAAATTTCTAAATTGTTTAATGGGAATTCAAAATTAGCAAATAATAAAACATGGTCGAAGGAACATTTATCTGCAAAAATATCTGTAAAATTAGTAAACAATATTAATGATGCAGTAAATCATATTAATAAATACGGAACAATGCATACTGATGCGATAATTACAAATAATAAAATTTCTGCAAAATTTTTTATAAAAAATATTAAAAGTTCGATCGCTATTCATAATTCTTCAACACAGTATGCTGATGGAGGAGAATTTGGTTTTGGTGGTGAGGTTGGAATTTCAACAAATAAACTTCCACCAAGAGGTCCTGTTGGACTAAACCAGCTAGTTAGTTATAAATATGAGATATATGGATCTGGACAAACAAGGAAATAAAAAAAAAATTGGTATTCTTGGAGGCACTTTTGATCCAGCACATAAAGGACATTTAAGTATCTCTAAAGAGGCAAAAAAAAGATTTGATATTGATAAAATTATTTGGGCAGTAACCAAAAAAAATCCATTTAAAGGAAAAAGTAGTTTAAGTTTAAATAAAAGAATTAATTTTGCAAAAAAAATTTCTAAAAAAAATCTATTTATAAAAGTAAAATATTTTGAGGATAAAATTAAATCAAATAGAACAATTGACCTTATAAAGCATATAAAAAAAAATAATAAAAACACTGATATTTATTTTATAATGGGAGCAGATAGTTTGATTAATTTTCATAAATGGAAAAACTCTGATTTAATTTCATCTATTTGTAACATTCTAGTATTTGATAGAGACAGATATAAGGCTAAATCATTAACTTCTAGAAGCTTTAAAAAATATAGTAAGAAAAGCTTAAAATTTATAAAATTTAATAAGGTCAATATTTCATCTTCTAAATTAAGAAAAATTTGATACTCTTTTAATAATTAATGGACAAAATCTCTACTCTTCACAAAGATGTGGTCAATCTCTTAGATGCAAATAAAGCCCTAGATATTGTTTCAATAGATTTAGATGGAAAATCATCAATAGCGGATCAAATGATAATCGCTAGCGGGACGTCTTCAAGACATATCCAAGCTTTATCAGAGCAAGTATATGAATACTTAAAAAAAAATGGTGTTAGCAATTGTAAAATTGAAGGAAGAGAAAGTAGTGATTGGAAACTTGTAGATGGAATTGATCTTATTATTCATATTTTCAATCCTGAAAAAAGAAAATTTTATGAATTAGAAAAAATATGGTCTGAATTGATTCCTAAAGAAAAAGTAATTATATGATGAAAAAACTTAAAACATATTTTTTATCATTATTTATTTATTTTTTTGTAACTAGTATTGTTGCCGTATCAGAAGAGAATGATATTTATAAAAAAATAGATGTTTTTTCAGAAGTCTTAGATAAAATTAATAAAGAATTTGTTGATGAGGTAAACCAAAGTGATGCAATGGATGCTGCAATCAATGGTGTTCTTCAATCCTTAGATCCTTATTCTGCTTATATGTCACCAGACTCTTATCAAAGTATGCAAACAGAAACTAGTGGAGAATTTGGAGGACTAGGAATTGAAGTAAGTATGGAAGCTGGAGTAATAAAGGTAATAACACCTATGGACGATTCACCTGCGGCTGAAGCAGGAGTTAAAGCTGGTGATTATATAGTAAGAATTAATGATATTCAGGTTCAAGGTAAATCTTTAAGTGAAGCAGTTGACATAATGAGGGGTCCTGTTGGATCAGATATTGAAATAACTGTTAGAAGAAGGGGTGAACGAAAGGCATTAGTTTTTAATATTACTAGAGAAAAAATTAAAGTTTCATCAGTAAAATCTGAGATATTAGGTAATCAAACTGGTTACTTAAGACTTACTTCTTTTAATGAAAACAGCAGTGGTCAAATTAGGGACAAAATTAAAGAGTTTAAAAAAAATGAAAATGTTAAAAATTATATTTTAGATTTAAGAAATAATCCTGGTGGACTACTTTCTCAGGCAATTAAAATTACAGATTTTTTTATAGATAGTGGAGAAATTGTTTCAACAAAAAGTAAAAGAAAATATGAAAGTAGAAAATTCTTTGCAAGAAAAGGTGATATATTAGATGGAGATACAATTGTTGTACTAATAAATTATGGTTCAGCATCTGCATCTGAAATTGTAGCAGGGGCGCTAAAGGATCACAAAAGAGCAATAATAATTGGAGAAAATAGCTATGGTAAAGGCTCTGTACAATCAATCATTCCTCTAAAAAATAAAGGTGCAATAAGATTGACTGTATCTAAATATTATCTTCCATCAGGAAAATCTATATCAGAAATAGGTGTCTCGCCTGATATTGAGGTAGCTGAAGGATCTGATGACTTTAGGTTTAATACTGATACAGACAATCAACTTCAATTCGCTCTAGAGCTTTTAAACGGCTAAAATGAAAGAGAAATATAAAAATTTACCACTTAGAAGTGGTGTTGGGATAGTTGTTTTAAATAAAGAAAATAAAATTTTTGTTGCAAAAAAGAATAGATAATAAAAAAAACTTTTGGCAAATGCCGCAAGGTGGGGTTGATAAGGGTGAAGACTTTTATGAGGCTGCAATTAGAGAATTAAAAGAAGAAACTAGTATTAAATCAGTAAGTTTAATTAAAAAAATTGATGGCTTACTTACCTACCACTTACCAAATGAATTATTAGGAATTATTTGGAAAGGTAAGTTTAAAGGTCAAAAAACAACAATGGTATATAATGAGATTTAATGGTGAAGAAAAAGAAATTAATATTAATACAAAACATCCAGAATTTCTTGAATGGAGATGGGTAGATCCAGATAAAATTACTGAACTTGTGGTAGAATTTAAACTACATGTATACGAAAAAATTCAAGAAGAAGTAAAAAAAATTTTAGTTAATTGATTTTAATACTTCAAGTTTTTGATCAAGCAAATATTTTTCCTGATCATTTATATCAGACTTATTAAGTTCTTCCTCTGCAGATTTCTGAATTTCTGAAATTTTTTCTTTATCAATGTCTTTTAAATTTAAAATAAGACTTGTAAGTATAGAAAGATTATTATCTTTAAATTCAATTATTCCATCATTTACATAAAAACTTTCCTCGCCAGACTTTGAAAATATTTTAATTATTCCTGGTTTTAAAAAAGAAATAATAGAAATATGGTCTTTTAAAATCCCTATCTCACCTTCAAATGCAGGGACAACTACCTCGGTGACATCATTTTTTGATAAAAATGATTTTTCAGGGTTTACTATTTCTACAGAATATTCTTCACTCATTATGCAGCAGCTTCGTTAGCTAAACTCTCAGCTTTTTGAATAGCTTCTTCAATAGTGCCAACCATATAAAATGCAGCTTCTGGTAAGTGATCATATTCACCTTTGCAAATAGCATCAAAGCCTTTGATAGTTGACTCTAAATCTACAAGCTTACCTGGCGAGCCAGTAAATACTTCAGCTACAAAGAAAGGTTGAGATAGAAATCTTTGTATTTTTCTAGCTCTAGCAACAACTAATTTATCTTCTTCTGACAATTCATCCATACCTAAAATTGCGATAATATCTTGTAAAGATTTATAAGTTTGCAGAACTTTTTGTACTTCTCTAGCAACTCTATAGTGTTCGTCACCAACTATTCTAGGATCTAAAATTCTAGACGTTGAATCCAATGGATCTACCGCTGGGTAAATTCCAATTTCAGCGATCTGTCTAGAAAGTACCGTTGTTGCATCTAAGTGAGCAAATGAAGTTGCAGGCGCAGGGTCAGTTAAGTCGTCTGCAGGAACATAAATTGCTTGAACGGATGTAATTGAACCTTTATTCGTTGTTGTAATTCTTTCCTGCAAGTTACCCATATCAGTTGCTAATGTTGGTTGATATCCTACAGCTGAAGGTATTCTGCCAAGTAATGCAGAGACTTCAGATCCTGCTTGTGTAAATCTAAAAAATGTTATCAACAAAGAATAGTACATCTTGACCTTCTTGATCTCTAAAATATTCAGCAACAGTTAATCCAGTTAAAGCAACTCGTGCTCTTGCACCTGGAGGCTCGTTCATTTGTCCATAAACTAGTGCTGCTTTAGAACCTTCTCCATCAGTTTTAATAACACCAGAATCTATCATTTCATGGTAGAGGTCATTTCCCTCTCTAGTTCTTTCTCCTACTCCTGCAAAAACTGAAAACCCACCATGAGCTTTTGCAACGTTGTTAATCAATTCCATAATTAAAACAGTTTTACCAACTCCAGCTCCACCAAATAAACCAATTTTACCACCTTTTGCATAGGGTGCTAAAAGATCAATAACCTTTATTCCTGTAACAAGTATTTCAGTTTCTGTTGATTGATCATTAAATTCTGGTGCAGCTCTGTGAATTGGCCAGTTATCTGAACTTTTTACTTCTCCTCTTTCATCTATAGGCTCACCTATTACATTTATAATTCTTCCGAGAGTCTCGGGACCTACTGGAACTTTAATTGGAGCAGCTGTATCTGTTACCTCGTCTCCTCTTTTAAGACCCTCTGTTGCATCCATTGCAATTGTTCTAACACTTGACTCCCCTAAGTGTTGTGCAACTTCTAAAACTAATCTATTTCCACCATTATCGCACTCTAGTGCAGTTAAAATTTCTGGTAGTTCTCCATCAAATTTTACGTCTACTACCGCCCCAATAATCTGTGTTATTTGTCCTTTTCTCATAATTATAAACTTTCTGCTCCTGAAATTATTTCTATTAACTCTTTAGTAATTGCTGCCTGACGACTTCTATTATACTCAATAGTAAGTTTGTCAACCATTTCACCTGCGTTTCTGGTTGCATTATCCATTGCACTCATTCTTGAACCTTGCTCGCTAGCTGAATTCTCTAACATCGCTTTAAAAATCTGAGTTGAAATATTTTTAGGTAACAAGTTGCTCAATATCTCATCTTCTTCGGGTTCAAATTCATAGTTATCTTCTGATGAATTTTCATCTTTTTCAGATGTTTTTAAAGGAATAATTTGTTGTTCTTGTGGAATTTGAGTAATTACATTCTTAAATTGGTTATAAAAAATTGCACATACATCAAATTCTTTTTTTTCAAATTTTTCAATAACTATCTTGCCGACTTTATCAGCATCAAAATAATTAATATTTTTTGACTCTTTGAAAGATATTCTTTCGATAATATTATCACCGTATAGACGTTTTAGTTGGTCATAACCTTTAGTTCCCACTGTAATAATTTTTAAAGTTTTTCCTTCATCTAAAATTTTTTGAAAATATAGTTTAGCTTTTTTAATAATATTTGTATTAAAACCTCCACAAAGACCTCTATCTGATGTCATTACTACACATAGATGCACTTTATCTTCTCCAGTACCAGATAAAAGTTTCGGAGCGTTATCAATGTCAGATATACCATTTGATAAATTTAAAATAATATTATTCATTTTATCAGAGTAAGGTCTGCCTTTCTCAGCACTCTCCTGGGCTCTTCGCAATTTTGCAGCAGCGACCATTTTCATTGCCTTAGTAATTTTCTGCGTAGACTTAACACTTGATATTCTTTTTTTTAGATCGTCTAAACTAGCCATTATTTTTTATGAGTTAAAATCTTTCTTAAGTTGTAAAATAATTTCATTCAATTCTTTTTCTTTATCATCTTCAAGTTTTCCTGAAGCTGTTATTGACTCAATAATGTCTGGCTTTTCAGATTTACATTTTTCAATAATTTTACTCTCAAAACTTGAAATATCCTTTTGTTCAATATCATCAAGATGCCCTCTAACTCCACAAAATACAGAAATGACTTGTTCTGCAACTGTCATGGGAGAATATTGATTTTGCTTTAAAAGTTCAGTTAACTTTGATCCTCTGTTAAGTAATTTCTGAGTAGACGCATCAAGGTCTGAACCAAATTGTGCAAACGCAGCCATTTCACGATATTGCGCGAGCTCCAATTTCATGGACCCTGAAACTTTCTTCATCGCTTTAGTTTGAGCAGATGATCCAACTCTTGATACGGATAATCCAACATTTATGGCAGGTCTTATACCTTGGTTAAAAAGTTCTGTTTCAAGAAATATTTGACCATCAGTAATTGAAATAACATTTGTTGGTATAAATGCAGAGACATCACCACCTTGGGTTTCGATTATTGGAAGAGCGGTTAATGATCCTCCACCATGCTCATCACTTAATTTTGCAGCTCTTTCAAGTAATCTACTATGTAAGTAAAACACATCTCCAGGATATGCTTCTCTTCCGGGAGGTCTTCTTAATAGAAGTGACATTTGTCTATATGCTACAGCTTGTTTTGATAAATCATCATATATAATCAAGGCATGCATCCCATTATCTCTAAAATACTCACCCATAGTGCATCCAGTATAAGGGGCTAAAAATTGTAAAGGTGCTGCATCTGATGCAGTTGCTGCAACTATTGTTGTATATTCCATCGCACCAGCTTCTTCTAGTGTTTTTTCAATCTGTCTAACTGTAGATCTCTTTTGACCTACGGCCACATAAATACAATATAATTTTTTCTTCTCATCACCTGACTCGTTAATTTTTTTCTGGTTTATTATAGCATCAATTGCAACTGCTGTTTTGCCTGTTTGTCTGTCACCAATAATTAATTCTCTTTGTCCTCTTCCAATTGGAACTAGACTATCAATTGATTTAAGACCAGTCTGCATTGGTTCACTTACAGATTTACGTGGAATTATACCAGGAGCTTTAACCTCAACCCTACTTCTTTTTAAACTTTTATCTAACGCACCTTTTCCATCAATTGGGTTTCCTAAACCATCAACTACTCTACCAAGCAATTCTTTCCCAACTGGTGTATCAACAATTGCACCAGTTCTTTTTACAGTATCACCTTCTTTTACTGCTCTATCATCACCAAAAATTACTACACCTACATTTTCACTCTCTAGGTTTAATGCCATTCCTTTCGAGCCGTCAGAAAATTCTACCATTTCTCCAGCTTGAACATTATCTAATCCATATATTCTTGCTATACCATCACCTACTGATAAAACTTGACCAACCTCTGTAACCTCAGCTTTATCTCCAAACTTTTTAATTTGTTCTTTTAATATTTGTGTTACTTCTGAAGGATTTATTTCCATTTAAGCCTCTATCATTGTATTTTCGATTTGTTGTAATTTATTTTTAATAGAGGTGTCTACCATAATACTGCCAACTTGTATTACTAAACCTCCAATTAAACTTTTGTCATATTTATAGTCTAATTTTATTTTTGCGTTAAAATTTTGAGATAGTTCGTCTTTTATTTTATTTACTTGTTCTCCTGATAATTCTTTAGAGGAAATTAGTTCAGCTTTTACTTCTCCTCTTTTTTTCGAACAAGTGTCTATAAAATCTTGAAGAATTGTTCTTACATAAAAAAATCTTCTTTTAGATATTAGAAAACCTAAAAATTTTGACATTAAAGAGTTTAATTTATAATTTTCGGCAATTTTGTTAATTACATCCTGAAGTTCATTTACAGAGTTAGTTGGATCTTTTATTAATGAACTAAAATCTTTGCTTTCATCTATTAATCTTAAAAAAGATATTGATTGTTTTTCAACCTCATCTATTGAATTATTTTCATTAGCCAGTTCATATAGTGCTAAAGAATACCTGCTTGCTGTAGTTGCTGAAAAACTGTTATTTTTGCTCAATTTTAACTCTTTATTTTAGAAGATTTTTTTTGGATTAAGTAGCATATGAGTTTGGTGTCTTCAAGTAACAGATTGACTAAATAGTACAAAATTTGTCAATTAATTAAAGGTTATTGGGTCAACATCAACTGTTAGTTTTATTTCTTTAGGTAATTTGTATGTAATTAAGATTTCACTCAATCTTTTTTGAATATTAGAACCCTTTTTAGATCTTATCAAAAGTCTCTGCCTATACTTTCGTCTAACTCGATATATAGGTGCATTAACAGGTCCCAAAATTTTGTCGTTTAAGGATTCTGATAACATTTTTTTTATGTGCATTGATTCTTTTTCTAAACTTCTTTCATTTGAAGAGGTGAGTATTAATGAAACAAATCTTTCATAAGGTGGTAGATTATTTTTCTCTCTTAATTTCAATTCATTTTCTAAAAAAATAAAAGGATCAGGATTTGTTATTTGATTTATAATACTTTGGTTTGAGTTATATGTTTGAAAATATACTTTAGCTGGTTTACCAGTTCTTCCAGCACGTCCAGATAATTGGTGATAGAGTTGTAGGTTTTTTTCTGCAGTTCTTAAATCGTGTCCATTTGAATTAAGATCAATATCTAAAATAACAATGCAGTTTAATTTTGGAAAATGAAAACCTTTAGAAATTAATTGTGTTCCAATAAGTATATCAATTTTTCCTTTAACTATATCTTCTAGTTTTTTTTTAGAAGATTTTTTATTCATGGTATCACTTGAAAAAATTGATATTTTTTTATTTGGGAATTTAAGTTTAACCTCTTCAGAAATTCGCTCAACTCCAGGACCACTAAAAACAAAATCACATACCTCACCTTTATTGCAATTTCTACTTAACTGAGATTGAAAACCACAATAATGACAAAGTAATTTATTTTTATGTTTGTGATATACTAAATTTATTGAACAATTTGGACAAGAGTAAACATTTAAACATCTTTTACAAAGAGCATATGGAGCAAAACCTCTTCTATTAATAAAAAATAATACTTGGTCATTTTTTTTTAAGTGATTATTTACCTTTTCCAAAGTTTCATTGGCAATCCATAATTGTTTATCTAACTTATTTTTATTTAAGTCTATTATTTCATATGAAGGTAAATTTGCATCTTTATATCTTTTAGTTAAACGTGATACAGAATATTTTTTTTTCTTAATATTTGCATATGTTTCTATTGAGGGTACAGCAGTAACAAGATTGATAGGGATATTTTCAAAATTAGCCCTCGCAATTGCCATGTCTCTTGCATTGTAAATTACTCCTTCATCTTGTTTGAATGATTGATCGTGCTCTTCGTCTACAATTATAATTCCAAGATTTTTAAATGGTAAAAATAATGAGGAACGAGCACCAATAATTACATTAATTTTTCCTGATGATACTCCACTCCAAATAATTTTCTTTTTTTTAGGTGTTATTCCAGAGTGCCATACTGCAGCACTGAAACCGAAAAATTCTTTAAATTTATTTTCAAATTCTGCAGTTAAACCAATTTCAGGTAGTAAAATCATCGCTTGATGCCCTTTTTCTAAAAATTGTTTTATATGCTTAAAATAAACAATTGTTTTTCCTGAACCTGTAGTCCCTTGTAAAAGATGGACTCTAAATTTATTATTTTTTTTTGACATTTCCTCAAATATTTCTCTTTGATCTGAAGACAGGGTAAACTTATTTACAAACTTTTGGCTATTATAGGGTAGATAATTTTCGTCTTCATAATTAGTGATTGCTTCTCCACTAAGTAAATGTAGTTTTAAACACATTCCTTTTGGCACTAAGTTGTATTCCGAAAACCAATTCAAAAAAGTAATAATTTCTTTTTTAAGTGGTTCAATTTCTATTTTTTTAAGAATTTTTTTTATCTGGAAATTTTTTTTATTTTTTTTATTTTTTTTTTCAAATTCATTCCATACAACTCCTGTTATTTTTGATTTTCCAAAGGGAACATAAACATAATCTCCAACTTTAAGATCCAAGTCACTTTCATATGTAAAAGGGAAGTTAAATATATTAGGTATTAGGACAGGATATTTCATAAATAAATTATGAAATATATTAAGAGTGAATTTGTCTTTTATCTACAGATAAAGCAGCTTCTTTTATCGCTTCTGAAAAAGTAGGATGAGCATGACATGTTCTTGCAATATCTTCGGAACTAGCGCCAAATTCCATTGCTACGGACATTTCTGCAATCATTTCTCCAGCATGAGGTCCGATTATATGTACTCCCAACACTCTGTCTGTTTTACTTTCAGCTAATATTTTAACGAATCCCTCTGGCTCATTTATTGCTTTAGCTCTTGAGTTTGCCATAAATGGAAATTTACCTACTTTGTAGTTTACTTTTTTTTCTTTTAATTCTTCCTCATTTTTACCAACATAGGCTACCTCGGGTGAAGTATAAATTACTCCAGGTATAATATCATAATTTACATGACCAGACTGTCCAGCAATTAACTCTGCTACTGCTATTCCTTCCTCCTCAGCTTTATGAGCCAACATTGGACCATCTATGACATCTCCTATCGCATAAACATTTTTAACATTAGTCTCAAAATTTTTATTAACTATAATTTTTCCTTTTTTATCGAGATTTACACCAATTTTTTCTAAATTTAATTTATCAGTGTAAGGTTTTCTTCCAACAGAAATTAAAACTACATCAGCTTCAATTTTATTTTTTGCATCTTTATTAGAGGTTTCTATTATTACTCCTTGATCATTTTTAGCAATTTTTTCAACTTTAGTATTTAATTCAAATTGAATACCCTGTTTTTTTAATATTTTCATAAATTCATTTGAAATTTCTTTATCAAGTCCTGGTGTTATGTGGTCTAAATATTCTATAACATGAACCTCAGTTCCTAGTCTTGACCACACAGAACCCATCTCTAATCCAATATACCCACCTCCAACAACAACCATTTTTTTTGGAAGTTTTGAAATGTTAAGAGCTCCTGTTGATGAAAGAATTATTTTTTCATCAAAATCTATTCCTGGAAGAGATAAAGGCTCTGATCCAGTACTTATTATGGTTTTATCAGTTTTAATTTTTATTTCTGATTTACCATTTTTGACTAAAATTTCGTTTTTTTCGTTAAAAGATCCAAACCCTTTAATATAAGTGACCTTATTTTTTTTAAATAAGAACTCCACTCCTTTTGTAAGTGTTGCAACCGAGCTGTCTTTATTACTCATCATTTTTTCAAGATTTAGCTTAATTTCTCCAGTTTCAATACCAATATTTGAGAAGTTCTTTGCTCTATGAAAACTTTCTGACATATTTAAAAGACTTTTAGAAGGAATACACCCTATATTAAGGCAAGTGCCTCCCAAAGATCCTCTAGACTCTATACATGCAGTTTTTAAGCCTAATTGAGATAATCTAATTGCACATACATATCCTGCAGGTCCTCCTCCAATTACAGTGACATCAAATTTTTCAGCCATTAAATATTTAAAAATAATCTTCTAGGGTCTTCTAAATTTTCTTTAACAGTTTTTAAGAACGACACGGATTCCTTTCCATCAATAATTCTATGATCATATGACAAGGCCAAGTACATTATTGGTTTTATTTTTATATCACCATTATCATTTACTGGTCTTTCAACAATGTTATGCATACCTAATACACCTGATTGAGGAGGGTTCAATATTGGTGTTGAAAGCATGGAACCATATACACCTCCATTGCTAATTGTAAATGTACCTCCTTGCAAGTCCTCAATTGTTAAACTACCTGTATTTGCTTTTTCAGATAATTTTTTTATTTCTTTTTCTATTTCAGCAAATGACATCTCATCTGCATTTCTAAGCACTGGAACTACTAAACCCCTTTCAGTTCCAACAGCGAAACTAATATTATAATAATTCTTATAAATTATGTCTTGATCTTCAATCTCAGCGTTAATTGCTGGAAATAATTTTAGTCCAACGACACAAGCTTTAATAAAAAATGACATTAGACCGAGCTTTATTCCGTATCTGCTTTTGAAATCTTCTTGGTTATCTTTTCTCATTGCCATAATCCCAGACATATCTACCTCGTTAAAAGTAGTTAACATTGCTGCATTTTCTTGAGCTTGTTTTAATCTTTTTGCAATTGTTTGTCTTAAACGGGTCATTTTAATTCTTTCTTCTTCACCGTATTGAATTCTTCTTTGGTTGGGTTGTGGGTTGGCTCCCATCATAGTAATTAGATCACCTTTTAAAATTCTTCCTGCTTTACCTGTTCCCTTTACATTATCTAGGTTGATGTTTTTTTCTGCAACCATTTTTCTAACTGCAGGTGAAAGAATAATTGGTTGTTGTGAGGTTTCCTCTGTTTCTACTTCTTCAGTTAAAAGTAAAGGCTCTTCCTCTAATAGCTCCATTGATTTATCTTCAGTTAATACTAATGGTTCTTCTAACTTAGTTTGAGGTTTTTTTTCTATATCTAAATTAATTACATTGCTTTTCTGATCTTTAAATTCTTTCTCTTCATTATCCTCAAGTTGTTTTTTGCTTTCGGGTTCATTTTTAATATCAACATTCCCCTCAGAAATTGAGCCCAAAACAGCTCCAACTTCAACTGTATCTCCATCTCTAAAACTAATCTCTGATAATGTCCCACTAATAGGGGAAGGAACTTCTAAATTTACTTTATCAGTTTCCAGTTCAACTATTGCTTCATCCGCCTGAACTGTTTCACCTTCTTTTTTCAACCATTTAGAAACTGTTGCTTCTGTAATACTTTCACCTAAAGTAGGTACTAAAATTTTTTCACTCATTAATTAAATACTTCATTTATAATTTCTTGTTGCTCAAGTTGATGCCTTTTAGCATATCCAGTGGCTGGTGATGCATCAGGACTTCTTCCAATATAAGAAACTTTGTTATTTTTAGCTTTAATGGTATCCAATGTCCATTGTATATAATCTCTCACTGAAAACCATGCACCCATATTTTTTGGCTCTTCTTGACACCAATAGAAATTAGCATTTTTAGCGTATGGTTTAAGTTCTTTTACTAAACTTTTAACTGGAAAAGGATAAAGTTGTTCTATTCTAAACATTACCACATCATCTCTTTTTAGCTTTTCTCTAGCATTTAAAAGATCGAAGTATACTTTTCCTGAACAGATTATAACTTTTTTAATTTCACTAGATTTTTTTAATTTAATAAAATTTTTTGATTGATCACTTAATGCATGATCCCACATTATTCTGTGAAATGATGTTTGCTTACCAAAATCATCAATGGTTGATATACAAAACTTATTTCTTAACAAAGATTTAGGTGTCATAATTACAAGTGGTTTTCTAAAATCACGATGTATTTGTCTACGTAAAGCGTGAAAATAATTTGCTGGCGTTGTACAATTCATAACTTGAAGATTATCATTTGCACACAATTGTAGAAATCTTTCAAGTCTAGCTGATGAATGTTCTGGTCCTTGACCTTCATAGCCGTGAGGTAATAACATGACTAAACCTGAAGCTCTTTGCCATTTTCTTTCACCTGAAGAGATAAATTGATCAATTATAACTTGTGCACCATTGGCAAAATCACCAAATTGAGCTTCCCAAATAGTAAGAGTATTTGGTTCTACTAAACTATACCCATATTCAAATCCTAAAACTGCAAGTTCAGATAAAAAACTATCTACTATTTCAAATTTTTTTTGGTTTTTTGAAATATTATTTAACGGAATATATCTAGAGTTATCCATCTGATCTCTTAAAACTGAATGTCTCTGACTAAAAGTACCTCTACCAGAGTCCTGTCCTACAAATCGAACTGGAAAACCTTCATCTAATAATGAACCAAAAGCTAATGATTCAGCAGTAGACCAGTCAATATTTAAACCATCATCGACAGATTTTTTTCTAGTTTGCAAGATTTTGCTAATAGTTTTGTGAATACTTATTTCGGATGGAACGACATTTATTTTATTTGAAATATTTTTAAGTATTTTTTCATCTGCTCCAGTAATTCCTCTTTTATCTTTCCCCTTTTTAGGTTTATAGCTGGACCATGCTCCCTCAAACCATTCAATTTTAGGATTATAATCTTTAGCTGTCTTAAATTGATCATTTAAAAGATCTTTAAATTTTTTTATTTGATCATTTAAACCTTCTTTAGATATTAAATTTTCATTAATAAGCTTAGATCCATATATATTTGCTGTTGATTGATGTGATCTAATTTTTTTATACATCAATGGTTGAGTGAATGATGGCTCATCTCCCTCATTATGTCCAAATCGTCTGTAACAAACTAAGTCGATGACTACATCTCTATTAAACTTTAATCTAAATTCAGTTGCAATTCTTGAGCCATAAACAACAGCTTCTGGGTCATCTCCATTAACATGGATGATAGGGGCATCAACCATTTTTGCAATATCTGATGGGTGAGGTGAAGATCTTGCAAACCTTGGACTTGTTGTAAATCCTATTTGATTATTAACTATTATATGAATAGTTCCACCTGTATTGTGTCCAGGTAAACCCGACATTGCAAAACATTCAGCAACAACACCTTGTCCTGCAAAAGCAGCATCACCATGAATTAAAATCGGAATTACTTTGTTTCTCTCAGTATCTTTATGAAAAAATTGTTTGGCTCTAGTCTGACCCAATACTACTGGATTAACTGCTTCCAAATGCGAAGGATTATCTGTTAGACTTACATGAACAGAATTTCCGTCAAATTCTCTATCAGATGAAGCTCCCAAATGATATTTCACATCGCCAGCACTGTCTTCATCAGTATTATTTAATTCACCAGCAAATTCATTAAATATTCTTTTATAAGATTTTTGCAAAACGTTAGCTAAAACATTTAGTCTTCCTCTGTGAGACATTCCAATTTTAACTTCTTTAATATTTGACTGACCGCCAATTTTTATTATTTGCTCTAACGCAGGTATCAAACTTTCACCACCATCAAGACCAAATCTTTTTGATCCCACATATTTAGTATGCAAAAATTTCTCAAATCCCTCAGCTTGTATTAATTTGTTTAAAATTGCACTTTTACCATTTTCTGTAAATTTCAATGCATTTTCATCTTTTTCAACTCTATCACGAAACCATTTTCTCTCTGTTGGATTTGAAATATGCATATATTCGTAACCAATATTTCCACAATAAATTTTTCTTAATACGGAGAGAATTTCTTTTATGTTAGAATATTCTTTATTTAAGACACCATCTAAGTAAATTTTTTTACTATAATCATCTTTTTTAAATCCATAATTTTCAGGATGTAGTTCGTCAAGATACTCACTTTCTCTCATTTCTAATGGATCAACTTTAGATAATAAATGACCACGCTGTCTATAAGCTCTAATCAAAGAGACTGCTTTAATAGAATTACTGTTACTTGCAACTATATCGTTTTGATCTATTTCTTTATTTTGACTTTCTAGAATCTCAATTTCATTTTCAAGTATTTTACTCTCATCAATTTTATTTTTACTTGGACTCCAAGATGGTCCATTAACCTCTTTAACAATTGAATTAATATCATCACCAATATCTATAAAATATTTTTTCCAACTCTCAGGTAAATTTGGATCATTATTTACATACTTCACATACATTTGTTCTATAAATGCACTATTTGATTTATTAAGGAATGAAGTTTTTTTGTATTCTAAATTTTTAGATGATGACATTTTTAAATATAACTATACACGAATAAGGTGTTATCAATTAGACAATTTATTCAATAGAGTTATTCCAATTTCAGATGGTGATTTTGCCATTGTAATACCAGATTTTTCCATAATTTTAATTTTTTCATCAGCGTTACCTTTTCCCCCTGATATTATTGCACCAGCATGACCCATTCGTCTGCCAGGTGGTGCTGTAATTCCAGCTACAAATCCAACCATTGGTTTTTTTATCTTATGATTTTTTATAAATTCAGCAGCTTCTTCTTCAGCAGTCCCTCCGATCTCACCAATCATTACTATAGACTCAGTTTTTTCATCATTTAAAAACAGATCTAGACAATCAATAAAATTTGTACCATGTATTGGATCTCCACCTATTCCTATACATGTAGATTGACCGAGGCCATTTTCTGAGGTTTGGGCTACAGCCTCGTAAGTTAATGTTCCTGACCTAGAAACAATTCCTACTGTTCCTTTTTTATGAATATTTCCAGGCATTATTCCAATTTTACATTCATCAGGAGTTATTATACCTGGACAGTTGGGACCAATAAGTCTCGATTTAGAGTTAAAAAGTCTTTTTTTTACTTTAAGCATGTCTAAAACTGGAATTCCCTCACTTATACATACAATCAATTCTATAGATGAATCTATTGCCTCTATAATTGCTGAAGCTGCAAACTTTGCAGGAACATAAATCATTGTTGCATTTGCACCTGTCTGATCTTTAGCTTCTTTAACAGTATTAAATACTGGTCTTTCCAAATGAATTTGACCTCCTTTTTTAGGAGTAACTCCACCAACCAAGTTAGTTCCGTACTTAATAGATTGTTCAGAATGAAAAGTTCCATGAGCGCCAGTGAAACCTTGACAAATTACTTTTGTGTCCTTGTTAATTAAAACTGACATTATTTAATTGCCTCAACAATTTTTTTTGCTGCATCGGATAAATCATTTGCAGAAATAATCTCTAATCCTGAATTATCTAAAATTTCTTTTCCCTCTTTGAAATTTGTACCTGCTAGTCTCACTACTAAAGGAACTTTAATTTTAATTTCTTTTGCTGCATCTACAACACCTTGTGCGAGTACGTCACATCGCATTATTCCTCCAAAAATATTTATTAGTATTCCTTTTACATTTTTGTCAGATAAGATAATTTTAAATGCTGCTGAAACTTTTTCTTTAGAGGCACCACCACCTACATCTAAAAAATTTGCAGGCTCTTCTCCATATAATTTAATAATATCCATAGTAGCCATTGCTAATCCAGCACCATTTACCATACATCCTATATTTCCGTCCAATTTAATGTATGCAAGATCATATTTGCTTGCTTCAATTTCAGTTTCTTCTTCTTCATTAAAGTCTCTAAGTTTTTGAATTTCTGGATGTTTAAATAATGCATTTTCATCAAAAGTCATCTTTGCATCCAAACATACAATTTTGTTTTTTTTGGTTAAAATGAGAGGATTTATCTCTACTAAATTTGCATCTGTATCAATGAACATTTTATAAATTGATTTTATTAAATTGATTGCTTGTTTACTTGCATCTTTATCTAAATCAAAAATTTTAATAATTTTGTTACAGTCTTCCTCTGAAATACTTTCATTAAAATCTACTTTAGTAGTGATTATTTTCTCTGGTGATTTTACAGCAACTTCCTCAATATTCATTCCACCCTGATCACTGGAAATAAATGCAATTTTCGCTGATGCTCTGTCAACAAGACAAGACAGATAGAATTCTTTTTCTATTTCTGATGCATTTTCAACATACAATCTTTTCACTTCTCTTCCTGAGGGTCCAGTTTGATGAGTAACTAATGTTTTACCAAACAATTTTTTCGCTTCCTCTTCCAAAAGAGAAATATTATCAACAATTTTTACTCCTCCAGCCTTTCCTCTACCTCCTGCATGAATTTGAGCCTTTAATACATACTTATCGGCGTTGAGATTTTTTACTTTTTCAATTAATTCATTTACATTAAGAGCATAAACGCCTTCGGGTACAACCGCGCCATACTTTTTAAGTATTTCTTTTGCCTGGTGCTCGTGGATATTCATTTAATCTTTGTTTAAGTCAGGGTCTATTTTAGATGCTGCATCCCATAATTTTATTACTGCTTCTACTGAATTATTAAACTCTGTTTTTTCATTTTCATTAAGGTCGATTTCCTCAATTTTTTCAACACCTTCATTTCCAATGATAACAGGAACGCCTGCATATACATTATTAATTCCATACTCTCCATGTAAATATGCTGCACATGGTAAAAGTTTTTTTTGATTTTTTAAAAATGCTTCAGCCATCTCAATTCCAGATGCTGCAGGTGCATAAAATGCTGATCCTTTTTCTAAATATTTTACAATTTCTGCACCACCATCTCTAGTTCGCTGATTAATACTCTCTAATTTTTCCTCAGAAATCTTTCCCTCTTTCACTAACTCCATTAATGGTTGACCAGAGACTTTGGTAAATCGTGGAAGAGGTACCATTGTATCTCCATGTCCACCCATTACCATAGCATCGATTTCTTTTACAGGCACATTTAATTCTTCAGATAAAAATAGCTTAAATCTTGAACTATCCAATATACCTGCCATCCCTACAACCTTATGAACGGGGAGTCCTGAATATTTTTGAAATGCCATTACCATTACATCCAATGGATTTGTAATACAAATTACAAAGGCATTAGGCGCATTATTTTTTATTCCTTCTGCAACTTGTTTAATAATTTTTAAATTAATTCCTAATAGATCGTCTCTACTCATTCCAGGTTTTCTAGGAACACCTGCTGTAATTATAATAACATCTGATCCTTTTATATTTTCATACTTATCTGTTCCTGAAAATTTTACATTAAATCCATCTACAGAGGAAGATTGGGCTATATCTAAACCTTTTCCCTTTGCTACTCCACTTGCAACATCAAATAAAACAACTTCATCCACCAGTTCTTTTAAACCAATTAAATGAGCTAAAGTTCCCCCAATTTGACCTGCTCCTATTAAAGAAATTTTACTCATTTTATTTCATTGTTGGCATAATAAATTCAGGATTAGATCTAATTCCTGATGGCCATCTAGAAGTAATAGTTTTTAATTTAGTATAAAATTTTACACCTTCCATACCATGCGTTCCACTATCTCCAAATAACGACCTTTTCCATCCTCCAAAACTATGGAAAGCCATTGGAACTGGTATTGGAACATTTATCCCTACCATTCCAACTTGAATTTTACTTGCAAATGTTCTACCTGCATCTCCATCTCTAGTGTAAATGCTAACTCCATTTCCGTATTCGTGCTCATTAATCATTTTTGTAGCCTCTTCAAATGTTTTTGCCCTAACAACAGATAAAACTGGTCCAAATATTTCCTCTTTATAGATTCTCATATCAGTAGTCACATGATCAAAAAGACACCCACCAATGTAAAAACCATTTTCATATCCCTGCAATTTCAAATTTCTTCCATCAAGAACAAGTTTTGCTCCTTCTTTAACTCCTAGATCTACATAGCCTTTTACTTTTTCCAAGTGTTCTTTGGTTACTAAAGGGCCCATCTCCGATGATTTATCCATACCAGGTCCAATTTTTAACGCTTCAGCTTTTTTTGATAATCTTGAGACTAACTCATCACCTACATCACCAACCGCTACTGCTACAGACTGCGCCATACATCTTTCTCCAGCTGAACCATATGCAGCACCCATCAAACCATTTACGGCACCATCTAAATCACAATCTGGCATTACAACTAAATGATTTTTTGCTCCACCTAATGCCTGGACTCTTTTTTCATTTTTAGCTGCATTTTCATAAATGTACTTAGCAATAGGAGTTGATCCAACAAAACTTACAGCTTTAATATTTTGGTTTGTTAATATCGCATCAACAACCTCTTTATCACCGTTTACAACATTAAAAACTCCATCAGGAAGGCCAGCTTCATGAAGCAGTTCTGCCAATTTCATCGGGCATGAGGGATCTTTTTCTGATGGTTTTAAAATAAAACTATTACCACATGCTATAGCTAATGGAAACATCCACATCGGTACCATTGCTGGAAAATTAAATGGGGTTATACCAGCTGCAACTCCCAAAGGCTGTCGCATTGAATAACTATCAACGTTTGTTCCAACATTTTCAGAAAACTCTCCTTTAAGTAAGTGTGGAATTCCACATGCAAACTCAACAACTTCTAATCCTCTTATTAATGATCCCTTAGCATCCTCATAAACTTTTCCATGCTCTGAGACTATTAGTTTTGCCAGTTCATCAAAATTTTTTTCTATGAGCTCTTTAAATTTAAACATTATTCTTGCTCTTTGGAGTGGAGGATTTAATGACCAAGTCTGAAAAGCTTTTTGTGCAATTTCTACTACACCATCTAAATCTGCTTTTGAGGCTAAAATAACCTCAGAGTCTTGTTCCCCAGTAGCAGGGTTAAAGATTTTTCCTTTTCTCTTTGAATTACCCGATATTACTTTTCCCCCAACAAAATGTTTGATTAAATTCATGATTGAAATTATTTAATTAAGTAATTAAGCTGTTGCAAGCATTTTCTTTATCTCCGCAATAGCTTTTGCAGGATTTAAGCCCTTGGGACAAGCATTTGTACAATTCAAGATAGTATGACATCTATAAAGCTTAAGTTCGTCAGCAACCTTTTTTAGTCTTTCTTTTCTGTCCTCGTCTCTACTATCAATTATCCATCTGTAAGCTTGAAGTAAAACTGCAGGACCTAAATATTTTTCACCGTTCCACCAATAACTTGGGCAAGATGTTGAACAACATGCACACATTATACATTCATACAATCCATCTAATTTTGCTCTGTCATCTTTAGATTGAATATTTTCTTTATCATTTACCTTTGATGTTTTTAACCAAGGTTCAACGGACTCATATTGTTTATACAATGTACTTAAATCACCGATTAAATCTTTTAAGACTTTTAGATGTGGTAAAGGATAAATATCAATATCTCCATCCAGTTCAGTATGGGACTTCGTGCATGCTAAACCATTTTTTCCATTCATATTCATTGCACAAGATCCACAAACTCCATGGGCACAAGATCTTCTGTAAGCTATAGAGGGATCTATTTCATTTTTTATTTTGTTTAAAACATCAAGGACTTTAGATGAACAATTATCCATATCAACTTCATAGGTATCAAGTCTTGGATTTTCATTTTTAGATGGATCCCATCTATAAATATTTATTTTTCTAATATTTTTTGAACCTGTTTTATCTTTATAATATTGCCCTTTTTCTACCTTTGAGTTTGCAGGTAAATTTAATTGAACCATTAATATACTCTTTCCTGTGGAGGAAAATATTGTACATCATTTGTAAGTGTAGATCTATGAACAGGTCTGTAATTAATTTTAGTTTTTGAACCATTACACCAAGACAGAGTGTGTTGCATATAATTTTCGTCATCTCTCTTTGGAAAATCTTCTCTTGCATGAGCTCCTCTGCTTTCTTTTCTATGATAAGCAGAGTCCATTGTAGTTATTGCTTGTCTTATTAAGTTGTCAAATTCTAGTGTTTCAACTAAATCTGTATTAAAGATTAATGACTTATCTTTTACAGAAAGAGAGTCCATTCCATCATAAGGTTTTCTAATTTCATCAACGCCCTCCTTTAATGTTTTCTCAGTTCTAAATACAGCACATTTTGATTGCATCGTTTTTTGCATTGAAAGTCTTAGTTCAGATGTTGGATTTGAACCTTCTGAGTTTCTTAATTTATCAAATCTATCTAAACATCTATCCGTTTCATTTTTATCAATTTCTTCATGCTTCATTCCGGGTTTTACTAACTCTGCTGCTCTTTTCGCTGCAGCTCTTCCAAAAACTACTAAATCTATTAATGAATTTGAACCTAATCTATTTGCACCGTGAACAGAAACACATGCTGCTTCGCCAATAGCCATTAACCCGGGTACAGTTTTTTCAGATCCATTTAATGTAAGAACCTCTGCTTTATAATTTGTTGGTATTCCACCCATATTATAATGCACTGTGGGTACTACTGGTATAGGCTCCTTGGTTACATCAACGTTTGCAAATAATTTAGATGCTTCTGATATTCCTGGAAGCCTCTCATCTATAACTTTTGGGTCCAAATGATCAATATGAAGATGAACGTGATCTTGTTCTTTTCCTATACCTCTGCCTTCATTAATTTCTACTGCAATTGATCTACTCACGACATCTCTAGATGCTAAATCTTTTGCTTTAGGAGCATAACGCTCCATAAATCTTTCTCCTTTTGAATTTACTAGATAACCACCTTCTCCTCTTACACCCTCTGAAATTAATGTTCCATGACCATAAATACCTGTTGGATGAAATTGTACAAATTCCATATCTTGTAATGGTAATCCAGCTCTTAAAGCCATAGCATTTCCATCTCCAGTGCACGTATGAGCTGAAGTAGCTGAGTAATACACTTTTCCATAACCACCTGTTGCTATAATTGTTGTATGGGACTTAAATCTGTGAATTGTTCCGTCATTAAGGTTCCAAGCAATTATACCTTTGCATGCTCCATCTTTCATTATTAAATCTAGTGCGAAGTATTCTATAAAAAATTCGGTATTATGTTTTAAAGCTTGTCCATACAATGTGTGAAGTATTGCATGTCCAGTTCTATCTGCTGCTGCACAAGTTCTTTGCACAGTCTCATTTCCATAGTTTTTTGTCATGCCACCAAAAGGTCTTTGATAAATTTTGCCATCATCTGTTCTGCTAAATGGAACTCCATACTTTTCTAATTCTAGAACAGCAGCTGGCGCTTCCTTACATAAATATTCTATAGAGTCCTGGTCTCCTAACCAATCAGCACCTTTAACAGTGTCGTACATATGCCATCTCCAATCATCTTCACCCATATTTCCAAGTGCTGCTGAAATACCACCTTGTGCTGCGGAGGTGTGGCTTCTGGTTGGGAACACTTTAGAGACACATGCAGTTTTTAATCCCGCTTCACTTAATCCTACAGCTGCTCTTAGCCCAGAACCACCTGCACCTAGAACAACAACATCATATTCATGATCAATAATTTTGTATGCACTCATAACTATAAACTAAATATTAAGATAATGATTAATAATGGAAATACTATAGCAAAGATATTTAAAGATTTATTTGCGGCATTTTTGATTTTTTGATCTTCGATATAGTCCTCAAAAACCTCACTAATACTTAGTGCAGAGAAAAAATATGCAAAAATCAAAAAAAGACTTAACAAAAACTTTGAAGGTTGAGAAGACACAAACAGTAATACCTGTTCAAAGCCTTTGTCGTAAATAGAAGCTAGATTAATCGCAAACCATAGCATTAATGGCACTAATATTGCTGAACTTACTTTTAAGAACAACCATTTTTTTGTAACTGATCCCATTAAATTAAAACTCTTCCAATAATAAAGATTATTACAGTAAGTGGAAATGATCCGATTAGCACAATTAATCCTGTTATTTTTGTAGTTTTTTGCTCAAAACCATAACCTAAATCCATAAACAAATGTCTTATTTCACTAAGCATTTGAAATGAAAAAGACCAAATAATTCCAAGACAAAAAAATTTGCCTAAAAAAGATGATAAGAACAAATTAATATTCTGATAACTCTGTTCACCCAATAATAAAGAGGCTATCCATATACCTATTAAAGTTATAGTGAAAAAGTTTATTATACCAGTTATTCTGTGTGAAATTGAAACCAGTGAGGAAATGTGCCAATTATAAATTTGTATATGTGGCGATATTGGATTTTTATTTTCCATAAAAATCTTTTTCTACTAAAGCCTCAGCAATTTCAACTGCATTAAGTGCAGCACCTTTTAATAAGTTATCAGACACAACCCACAAATTAATTGAATTTGGTTGAGAAGAGTCCTCACGAATTCTTGATATGAATGTTTCAAATTTGTCTTCAGCTTCAACAGGCGTAATGTATCCTCCATCTTTTTGCTCATCAACTACCTTGCATCCTGGTGATGATGATAAGACATTTCTTATTTCTTCTAAGTCATGTTTTTTGTTAAATTCAACATTCACACTTATGGAGTGAGAAACAAGAACAGGGATTCTTACACAAGTAGATGTTATATTAATTTTACTATCTAAAATTTTTTTTACCTCATCATGATTTTTTTGCTCTTCTTTTGTGCTTCCATTTTCAAGAAAACTATCGATATGTGGTATAGCATTAAAAGCAATTTGCTTAGTAAAATTTTTTGACTCAACATCTTTATTTTCCAAGACTTCTTTAGTTTGGGATATAAGTTCATCCATTCCTGCCTTGCCTGCTCCTGATACAGATTGATAAGTTGATGCAACTATTCTTTTTACATTATACAAATCATGTAATGGTTTGAGAGCTACAACTATTGGTATTACTGAACAATTGGCATTTGCTATAATATTCTTATTTTTAAATTTAGGTAATTCTTTGGAATTTACCTCTGGAACAATTAAAGGAATTTCTGGATCTTTTCTAAAGAATTTTGAATTATCTATTACAATTGTTTTTTCTGCTGCGATCGGTGCCCATTTTTCAGCAATTGAAGAACCAGCTGCAAAAAAAGCAATTTTTACTTTTGAGAAATCAAATTGTTCTAAATTACTAACAGTATGCTCTTTTCCTAAAAAATTAATTTTTTTTCCTTCACTATTTGGAGACGCAACTAAGTACGCCTCTGTTATTGGAAAGTTTTTTTTTTCCAAAACTTCTATTAATTTTCGACCTACGTTTCCTGTCGCTCCTACTATTGCTATATTCATGATATTTTAAAGTTTTATACTAAATGAAAGGTAAATCACAAACTTTTCCATGAAAATCAGAGCCATTTATATTGATTTTAAAGGATTTCGAAGTCTGAAAGTGTGGTTTGTTAATCATTGCAATCCCAATGACTTGTTTAAAAGTTGGATTGTAACAACCAGATCTTAATTCTCCAATTACATTATTATCTTCATCTACTAGATCCATTGAGCCATTAACACTTATTTCCTTGGCATCAATTTTTACTCCCATAAGTTTTTTTTTAATTCCTTCAGCTTTAATTTTTTTTAGTTTTTCTTTACCTAAGAAATCAACATCACTATCTATATTTACATACTTGTCAAAACCACACTCATATGGATTATCTCCATTGTCCATATCGTTACCATGGGAAAGTAAACCACTCTCAATACGTTCGATAAGGTTTGGTCCACCTGGTCTAATATTGAATTCCTTTCCAATTTCAAAAAGATGATCGTATAGTTTTAAACCTGACTCGTTGTGTTCCATATAAATTTCATAGCCACCTTGTTTAGACCATCCAGACTTTGCAATAAGGTGTTTATCGCCACCAAATTCAAAATAATCAAAACCAAAAAATTTTAAATTTACAATTTTTTCTCCAAAAACTTTTTCCATTAATTGAAATGATTTTGGTCCTTGAACTGCCATTATATCAACATCAGGTTCAGAAATTTTTACATCAAATTTGTTTCCAATCGCTAATCCTTTGGCAAATAGAATTACATCTGAGTCAGCTAAAGAGACCCACCACCTATTTTCATTTAATCTTAGAACTACAGGATCATTAATTAAACCTGCATTGTCATCAATGATTGGGCAGTAATAACATCTTCCATCTTTGGATTTTGATAAATCTCTGCAAGTCATCAATTGAACCAATTTTGCTGAGTCTTTTCCAGAAATTTCAACTTGTCTTTCAGCGGCAACATCCCAAATCTGAACATGCTCTTTCAAGTGATGATAAGCATCTTCTACAGAACCAAATGCTGCTGGCAGCAACATATGATTATATATAGTATAAGCAGTTACACCTTGTTTTTCAATTCTAGAGGTGTACGGTGTACCTCTAAGCCTTCTTGATTTTGCTATTAAAAAAGTTTTCATTTTTTTTTGAGCATTACTGCCATCTTATTTGATTTTTGTAAAGAAACTATATTAGTTTAATTCCTTAGCTTGTTTTCTCAGTTCAAACTTTTGAATCTTTCCAGTGGATGTCTTTGGTAGCGGAGTAAACACAACCTTCTTAGGAAGTTTAAATCCAGCAAGAGTTTCTCGACAAAATTTAATAATTTCTTCCTCTGAACTTGATTTTCCTTCGATTAATTCAACAAAAGCACAAGGTGTTTCACCCCATTTTTCATCTGGTTTTGCTACAACAGCTGCCAGTGATACAGCAGGATGTTTTGAAATCGTATTTTCAATTTCGATAGATGAAATATTTTCTCCTCCTGAAATTATAATATCTTTTGATCGGTCTTGTATTTTTATGTAACCACTTGGATGAGTTACAGCTAAGTCGCCAGAATGAAACCATCCTCCATCCATTGATTTTTCTGTCGCTTCTTTATCTTTAAAATAACCCTTCATCACCACATTTCCTCTAATCATAATTTCACCCATTGTTTTTCCATCATGAGGAACTGGCTTCATGGTTTCAGGGTCCATTACAATGACGCCTTCTGTATTGGGATACCTTACGCCTTGTCTTGCTCTTATTTCGTTTTGGTTATTTTGATCTAATTCATCCCATTCTTGATTCCATGCACACTGCAAAATATGACCATAGGTTTCTGTAAGACCATATACATGCATTACTTCAAAGCCTAATTTTTGCATTTTTTCAAAAATTATACTAGGAGGAGGAGCACCTGCTGTTAATACATATACCTTCCTTTTTAATTCCTTTTGCTGATCCTCAGGTGCATTAGCTAACATGTTTAAAACTATTGGTGCTCCACCAAAATGAGTAACTTCATATTTATCAATTAATTCAAATATCTTTTTTACATCAATATTTCTCAGACAAATTACTCGACCATGAATCATTGACATTGTCCAAGGATAACACCAGCCATTACAATGAAACATTGGTACTGTGTATAAAAAATTTAACTGATTAGGCATATTCCATGCAACTGCACTTCCTGTTGCCATTAAATATGATCCTCTATGATGATAAACAACTCCTTTTGGATTACCAGTTGTTCCAGAAGTATAACCTAATGCTATAGCTTGCCACTCATCTTTTGGCATTTTCCATTTAAAATTTTCATCTCCAGAATTTAAAAACTCCTCATATTCCAAAGATCCTATATTTTTTGAGTCGGTTAGCTTTGCATCTTTATCATCTATATCAATTATAGTAATTTTTGAATTAACTTCTTCTAAAGCTTTTTTTACTACATCATGAAATTGTCTATCTACAATTAGCACCTTCGCATCACTGTGATTTAAAATATAACTAATTGTTTTTGAGTCTAGTCTTGTATTAATGGCATTTATAACTGCTCCAACCATAGGAATGGAATAATGCGCTTCAAATATTTCAGGTGTGTTAAAAGCCAAGACAGATACCGTATCACCTGTTTTAATTCCCAATTTATCTAATGCACTAGCAAACTTAATACATCTTTTGTAAACTTCACTCCAAGTGTATTTCCTACTTTCATAAACTACTGCTTCGTAGTTTGGATAAATATCTTTTGCTCTTTCTAGAAATGATAAAGGGGTTAATGGAACATAATTGGCTTCGTTTTTATCCAAATTTGTTTCATAAGGGTTCATTCTAATTAAATTTGTAATTCATAATATAATTACTTCCAGTAGTTGCAGTAATATAACTGCTTTCTATCCTAGGAAGTACTCTATTAAAGAAAAAGTTGGCAGTTTGGATTTTGTCATCATAAAAATCTTTATTACTCTCATATTCTTTGAAGGAAACTTCTAGAACTTTTAACCAAGCATGTCCGGTTGCAACTAAACCAAGAACTTTTAAATAATCGTTACATGCTCCACTTGCATCTTCTGGAGAATTTTTTATTTTTTCCTTCATCCAATCAGTAAATTTTGACAAAATATCAAGATGATAGTTAAGTTGTTTTACAAAAGGCTCGGCTCTTTTGTCAGTAATTTTAATCTCGTCTTTAACCAAATTTAGATAGTTTTCAATAATATCACCATTTTTATTGATTAATTTTCTGAAGACTAAGTCAGCAGCCTGAACTGAATTTGTTCCCTCATAAATAGGTGTAATTCTATTGTCTCTGTAGAATTGTTCAATACCTTGATCTTTAGTAAATCCGTATCCTCCATGAATTTGCATTGCTTCACTTGTTATTTCCATTGCATTATCTGTGAAAAGCGATTTAACAACTGGAGTCATTAATGAAACAAGATCTGATGCTTCTTGTTTTATTTTTTCATCAGAATGATTTAAGCTAACTTCAATTTGTTGAGACAGCCAGAAACTCAAGGCTCTTTGTCCCTCTATCATAGACTTCATACTCAAAAGTGACCGTCTAATATCAACGTGATCAATAATAAAATCTGCACCATTATTTGATTTTGAATTAAATGCCTTACCTTGTTTTCTTTCTTTGGCGTAAGTAAGGGAATTTTGGTATGCAATTTCAGAAATACCTAACCCTTGAATCCCAACAATAATTCTCTCCAAATTCATCATTGTGAACATAGAGTTAAGGCCTTTGTTTTTTGGTCCAATCATATAACCAACAGCATCATCAAAATTTAATACACATGTTGCAGATCCCTTAATGCCCATTTTGTTTTCTATTGATCCTGTTGAAACTCCGTTTCTTGGCCCAACTGATCCATCTTTATTTAAAACGAATTTTGGAACTAAAAATAAACTGATACCTTTTGTTCCTGCTGGTGAGTCTGTTGATCGAGCTAATACTAAATGAATAATATTTTCTGTTAAATCTTGATCACCTGAAGTAATAAAAATTTTTTGACCACTAATTTTGTAAGTTCCATCATTTTGATCTACTGCTTTAGTTTTTAGAAGACCTAAGTCTGTTCCGCATACTGGTTCTGTTAAACACATTGTGCCGCTCCATTTACCCTCAACCATTTTAGGTAAATAAGTATTTTTTATTTCATCATCAGCATGCCTTAACAAACAGTTATATGCTCCTATAGTCAATTCACTGTAAAGTTTAAAAGATAAACTTGCAGATGATAACATCTCATCAAAGAAAGTGCTTACTGTTTTAGGCATTCCCTGACCACCATATTTCGGATCACAAGATAAGGAAATCCATCCATCTTCTATAAATTTTTGATAAGCTTCCTTATATCCTGGCGGTGTTCTAACCACGCCATTTTCTAAAACAGCTGGAGTTTCATCTCCACTTTTTGCAAGAGGTAAGATTAAGTTTTGAGTAATTTTTGCTGCTTCTTCTAAAATATCTTTAACTAATTCTGTATTAACTTCTTTATATTTTTCAATTTCATTATATTTTTTATTGTTCCTCAATTTATCAAAGAGAAACATCATATCATCTACTGGTGCGTTGTAAGTTGGCATAAGTATACTTTAGAATAAATGTTTAATTATTGCAATTTTGAAATTATCGCATCTCCCATCACTGATGTTGATACTTCTTTCATTCCCTTAGAAATAATGTCTTTAGTTCTAAGACCCTCATCAAGCACACCTTGAACAGCTTTTTCTAAACTATCTGCCTCTTTATCTAGATCTAAAGAATATCTTAAAGCCATTGCAAAACTCAGTATTGTTGCTATTGGATTAGCAATACCTTGACCTGCTATATCGGGTGCTGATCCATGAACTGGCTCATATAAAGATCTCATATTACCGTTTTTATCTTTGGCTCCAAGGGACGCAGATGGCAAGAGCCCTAGAGAACCAGTCAACATTGCAGCTTCATCTGATAACATGTCGCCAAAAAGATTATCTGTTACTATCACATCAAATTGTTTAGGATTTCTAACTAACTGCATTGCACAGTTATCTGCTAGCATATGTTTTAATTCTACAACACTATATTCTTTTTCATGAATTGCTTGCACTTCTTCTTTCCATAATTGACCTGCCTCCATGACATTCGACTTTTCACAGGAAGTAACTTTATTATTCCTTTTTCTGGCTAGATCAAATGCAACACGGGCTACTCTCTCGATTTCACTAGTAGTATAGACATGAGTATTAATTCCTTTTCTTTCACCATTATCAATTGGTTTTATCCCTCTAGGTTCACCAAAGTAAATCCCACCCGTTAATTCCCTAACAAAAAGAATATCTAAATTAGAAACAAATTCAGGCTTTAAACTTGAGGCATCAACGAGTTGTTTAAAACAAATTGCAGGTCTCAAATTTGCAAATAATTTTAATTCTTTTCTTAATTTTAATAGAGCTCTCTCTGGTTTTTTTGAAAAATCAATATTATCCCATTTTGGTCCACCAACAGCACCTGTATTACTGCAGCACTTTCTTGTGCCTTATAAAATGCTTCATCAGTTATTGGGGTTCCATGTTTGTCATAAGCAGCACCACCAACCAAATCTTGGTCAATTTCAAAATCCAAGGATTTATTTGAGTTAAACCATTCGATTATTTTTTTGACCTCAGCAATTACCTCTGGTCCGATACCATCTCCTGGTAATAATAAAATTTTTCTTTTTTTAATTTTAATCATTAAATATCCAAGGTTTTGCCTCTTTAATTTTATTTTCGTATGAAACTATTTTTTCAGATTTTTCTAGAGATAACGCAATATCATCTAATCCCTCTATTAGACATTTTTTCTTAAATTGATCTATTTCAAATTTTATTTCTTTATTACCAAAACTTATTGTTTGCTCAGGCAAATTTACAGAAATTTCCTCTTTTCTATTCGAGTACTCTGAAATTTCTTTGATTTGATTCTCTGAAATTGTAATTGGGAGAATCCCATTCTTAAAACAGTTATTATAAAATATATCTGCATAACTTGAACTAATTACACAAGTTATTCCAAAATCCATTAAAGCCCAAGGAGCATGTTCTCTAGAAGAGCCACATCCAAAATTCTTTCCTGCAATTAAAATTTTAGAATTATTATACGGACTATTATTTAAAATAAAGTCATCTATCTCTTTACCACTTTGATCATATCTCATTTCAAAAAATAAATTTTTTCCAAGTCCAGTTCTTTTTATGGTTTTTAAAAACTGTTTAGGAATTATCATGTCTGTATCTATATTGACGATAGGTAGATAAGCTGGAATACTTTTTATTGAGATAAATTTATTCATTTAATTTTGGTATTTTCTAACATCATCTAAGTTTCCAGAAATTGCAGCTGCTGCAGCCATTGCTGGACTAACTAAATGTGTTCTACCACCTCTTCCCTGTCTACCCTCAAAATTTCTATTAGAGGTAGATGCACATCTTTCTTCAGGTTTAAGCTTATCCGCATTCATTGCTAGACACATTGAACAGCCTGGCTCTCTCCATTCAAAGCCTGATTCTAAAAATATTTTATCCAGACCCTCTTGCTCTGCTTGTTCTTTAACTAAACCAGAACCTGGAACAATCATTGCATGTACATGTGATGCAACTTTTTTATCTTTTAATATTTTAGCTGCCTCTCTTATATCTTCTATTCTCCCGTTAGTGCAGCTTCCTATAAAAACTTTATCAATCTTAATATCTTGAATATTCGTATTTGGTTTTAATCCCATATAATTTAATGATCTGTTAATTGAATTTTTTCTATCTGGGTCAGTTTCACTTTCAGGATTGGGAACTTTACCGTCTATTTCAACCACATCCTGGGGAGATGTTCCCCAAGTTACCATTGGCTTAATTTGAGATCCATCTAACGTTAATTCTTTATCAAAGTTTGCATCCTTATCAGATTTTAATGTATGCCAATATTCTAAAGCTTTTTCCCAGTTTTCTCCTTTTGGTGACATTGGTTTACCTTTTAAATATTGGAAAATCTTTTCATCTGGTTGAATTAATCCTGCTCTTGCCCCACCTTCAATCGTCATGTTGCAAATCGTCATTCTTTGTTCAACACTTAGATTAGATATAAGGTTACCGGCATACTCAATCACATAACCAGTACCACCAGCTGTTCCTATTTTTCCAATTATCTGCAAGATGACATCCTTTGATGTTACGCCAATAGGTAATGAACCATTTACGCTAATTCTAAAGTTTTTTGATTTTTTTTGAACTAAAGTTTGTGTTGCTAAAACGTGTTCTACTTCTGAAGTTCCAATACCAAAAGCTAAAGCTCCAAATGCTCCATGAGTTGCGGTATGACTATCACCACAAACAATAATATTTCCAGGCTGTGTAAAACCTTGTTCAGGCCCTATGATATGGACAATGCCTTGTCTTTTATCATCCATTCCAAAAATCTCTACTCCAAATTCCTTACAGTTTTTGTTCAAAGTTTCAACTTGAATTCTCGAGTCTTCATCTGCGATACCTTTTGACCTGTCAGTTGTTGGAACGTTGTGATCTGCAACAGCAAGAGTTAGTTTAGGGTGTCTTACTTTTCTGTTTGAATTTCTTAAGCCTTCAAATGCTTGAGGGCTTGTAACTTCATGAATCAAATGTCTATCTACAAACAAAAGTGATGTACCATCAGGTTGTTCATCAACTAGATGATCGTTCCAAATTTTATCGTAAGTTGTAAAAGGCATTTAGAAAAAAATTATTTTTTCTGTTCTTGATTTTCTTTCGGTTCTTCTGTTTTTACAGGCTCTACTTTAACTTCTTCTTTTGTAGCTTCAGCTTTAACTTCTTCTTTTGGAGCTTCTGCTTTAACTTCTTCTTTTGAAGCTTCTGTTTGAGGATCAGTTGAAGGCATTACGTTTTCCTCAGTAACTTCATTAATTTTAGTTTCTAAATCAATACCAATCGTCTTCTTAATTTTTTCAGCTATTCTAGCAGATTTACCAGTTCTATCTCTTAGATAGTATAATTTTGCTCTTCTTACTTTTCCTGATCTTACAACTTTTATTGTATCTACAATTGGGCTGTATAATGCAAAAGTTCTTTCTACTCCCTCACCAAAAGAAATTTTTCTAACAGTAAAAGATGAATTGATGTCTCTACTCTTTTTTGCGATACATACACCTTCAAAATATTGAATTCTGTCTCTTTTACCCTCTGTTATCCTAACCCCAACTTTAACGATGTCTCCGGGGAAAAAATCAGGATGTTTTCTCTCAGAAATAATCTTGTTTAAATTTGATCTGTTTATTTCTTCAATATTTTTCATTTTAATTTTTCTTATATTTTTGCCACAAGTCTGGTCTTCGGTCGCGTGTTATAGCCTCAGATTGAGATAAACGCCAGTCTTTAATTTTGGCGTGATCACCTGAAATTAGCACATTTGGGACCTTTTTTTCCTCCCAAACTTGAGGTTTTGTGAATTGCGGATATTCAAGAAGGCCATTCTCAAAACTCTCGTCTTTTGAGGAATTAATATTACCCAGAATTCCTGGAATAAATCTTAAAATAGAGTCTGTTACAACAAATGCAGCAACTTCACCCCCTGACAGTATAAAGTCACCAATGCTAATCTCTTCAATATCTCTACTTTCTAGTATTCTCTCATCTACTCCTTCGAAGTGTCCACAAATTAAATTGATTGTTTTTTCATTCGAAAATTCTCTTGCAAGTTTGGAATTAAATACTTTTCCTCTTGGACTTAAATAGAGGGTTTTTTCTTTAGCCTTAATATTTGCATCTAATGAATTTGCCAAAACATCTGCTTTCATAATCATTCCATTTCCTCCACCATAAGGAGTGTCGTCAACAGTTTTATGTTTATCTAAAGCATAATCTCTTATGTTTACTGTTTCTAAATCCCATTCTTTTCCTTTTGACTTTCCAAAAAGGCCTTTACTCAAATAACCAGGAAAATATTCAGGATACAACGTAAATACTCTAGACAAAAACATTATTCTATTTAGCTTCTTCCTTCGGAGCTTCTGTTTTAGCTTCCTCTTTTGGAGCTTCTGTTTTAGCTTCCTCTTTTGGAGCTTCTGTTTTAGGAGCATCTGCTTTAGCTTCGCCACCCTCATCAGTTTTTTTTCTATCTTTTTTTGGAATTGCTTTTTGAGGATTATTACCTTTTGCTGGCATAGGCATAATCTCATTTTCTCCTAATAACCTTGCAACTCTAGTTGTTGGTTGTGCCCCTTGACCCAGCCAATACTTAACTCTCTCAACATCTAATCCCATTCTTTCTTTTTTTTCTCTTGGAATTAGAGGATTAAAAAAACCTAATTTTTCTATAAACCTTCCATCCCTTGGAAATCTACTATCTGCAACCACTATCTTATAAACTGGTCTCTTCTTAGTTCCTCCCATTGATAAACGCATCTTTAACATTTGTTCTCCTATTTATTTTAATTGATTAAAAAGTTCTGGTGGTATGCCTTTATCCATCATCCCTTTTGTATTTCCTTTAGACATTTTTTTCATCATTTCTGACATCATCTTAAATTGCTTAAGCAATTTATTGATAGTGGCTACGTCTGTTCCTGAGCCATTAGCAATTCTTTTTTTTCTAGAACCATCTATAATCTTAGGGTTTTCACGCTCTTTTTTAGTCATAGATAATATTACCGCCTCGTTTTGAGTAATTATTTTTTCATCCACTCCAGCTTGATCCATTTGAGATTTAACTTTTGAAACACCAGGCAAAAAAGACATTATACCTTCAATACCACCCATTTTTTTCATTTGTCTTAGCTGAGTAAGATAATCCTCTAACGAGAACTGACCTTTTTTTAATTTTTCCTCTGTTTTTTTTAATTTTTCTTCATCTAGATCTTCTGCAGCCTTTTCAACAAGGGAAACAATATCTCCCATACCTAAAATTCTATTGGCAATTCTGTCTGGGTGAAAAACTTCAAAATTTTCTATCTTTTCACCAACTCCTAAAAATTTAATTGGAACATCTGCAACATATTTCATACTTAATGCTGCTCCACCTCTTCCATCACCATCTGATCTTGTAAGAATAATACCTGTCAGATTAACAGTACTTTTAAATTCTTTAGCTACATTAGCTGCTACTTGGCCAGTCAAAGAATCTGCGACAAGAATTGTCTCTGACGGATTTATAATACTTTCAATTTGTTTAATCTCACTCATCATTTGTAAATCAATCTGAGTTCTTCCGGCTGTATCAAATAGAATTACATCTGCTCCATTAAGATTAGCAGCACTAATCGCTCTTCTACAAATATCTGCAGGAAGTTGATCTTTGATAACTGGAAGCGTTATTATATTATTTTGCTCACCCAAAAGTCTTAGTTGCTCTTGTGCAGCAGGTCTGTAAACGTCTAGACTAGCCATCATAACTTTTTTCTTTTTGTTAGCCTCTAAAAATCTTGCTAACTTAGCTGTAGTTGTAGTCTTTCCTGAACCCTGTAACCCAACTAACATCACTGGAACAGGAGGTACTGCATTTAATTCAATATCAGAATTTTTATCCCCTAAGAAAGAAATTAACTCATCGTTAACAACTTTAACTACCATCTGTCCTGGTGAAGTAGACCTAATGATCTCTTGACCAAGAGCTTTGGGTTTCACTCTATTTATAAATTCTTTTACAACTTCTAAAGATACATCCGCTTCTAAAAGAGCAAGCCTAATCTCTCTTAAACCCTCATCTACTTGCTTTTCATCAAGCGAAGGCGCCTTTTTTAAAGAAGAAAATATTTCTTCAAATTTATTTGTTAAATTTTCAAACATAATCACATCCAGCAAGTATCGCACCAGTGGGCGAACTCTCGCTGACTGGTGTCGATCTCTTTGTTACCAAAGACACCGCAAATTGCTGTATTTTGCGGAAACGGCGATAAACTATAATAGAGGTTCAAAATGTCAATAAATAAGTTAAATACTGAAGTATATGGAATTTAAAGCTTTTAAAATGGATGGTCTTGGAAATGATTTTGTAATTATTGATAATAGGTCAAATACTGTCGAATTAAACAAGGATCAAATTATTAAAATTTGTGATCGAAACTTTATTGGTTGTGACCAACTAGTCTATATTAACAACAGTGATAATGCTGATGCTGATCTAGAGTTTTATAATTCTGATGGTTCGGCAGCTGACGCATGTGGAAACGGTACAAGATGTGTAGCCTTTTTATTATCAAAAGAAAAAAATACAAAAAATATAAGCGTTCAAGTAGCATCAAAACAGTTAAATTCAAAGTTACTTGATGATGGTCAAGTTGAAACAACAATTGGTATACCAAAAACTAATTGGAATGAAATTCCTTTATCTAAAAAACTAGACACTAAAAATTTAGGAATAATTATAGAAGATAACAATAACCAAGCAGTGAGTGGCGGTATAGCTATTAACGTAGGTAATCCTCATGCTATTTTTTTTGTAAATGATGTAGAAAATTTCAATTTAGAAAAAATTGGACCTGAGATCGAAAATCATGAATTTTTTCCGGAAAAATGTAATTTCACCCTTGCTCAAAAATTAAATGAAAATCATTATAAAATTAAAGTTTGGGAAAGAGGTGCAGGTTTAACAAAAGCATGTGGAACTGCTGCATGTGCAACAGCAGTAGCTGCAAATTTAGAAAAATTAGAAAATTCTAGAACTGAAATTGAATTCAGTTTAGGAAAATTAATAATTTCTATTGATGAAAGTCAACAAATTCATATGAAAGGACCTGTATCTAGTATCAAAGAAATAGATATAAATATTTAATGGGTATTTTCGAAAAGTTTAAATTGGGCTTTAAAAAAAGTGCTGATAGTATTTCCTCAGGACTTAGAGATATAATAGTAAAAAAAGAAATTGATGATGAGACATTAAACAAAATAGAGGAATTTTTGATTAGTTCTGACGTTGGCATTGACGCTTCAGCTGAAATAAAAAATATTATCTCTCAAAAAAAAATTGATCCTAAGAAAAATGCGGTTGAGGAAATAAATGCTATTTTAAAAGAATATATTTTAGAGTTAATGGTACCCTTAGAAAAAAAAGATTTTTTTGAAAATAAAGAAAATTTAAACGTAACATTAATTTCTGGTGTAAATGGGGTAGGTAAGACGACCACTATCGGTAAAATTGGTAAAATATTTAAAGATAACGGCTCAGAAGTTATATTTTCTGCTTGTGATACCTTTAGGGCAGCAGCAATAGAGCAATTAGAGTCTTGGTCTGATAAGATTGGAGCGTCAATTATCAAATCAAATCCAGGGTCTGACCCTGCTTCAGTAGCTTACAAAGCGATAGAACATGCAAAAAACAACAATATTAAACGGGTACTAATTGATACCGCTGGCAGATTGCAAAATAAGAAAAATTTAATGGATGAATTCAAAAAAATTGCAAATGTTATAAAAAAAACAGATGAAAGTGCACCTCATGATGTTGTTTTAGTTCTAGATGCAACCTCCGGGCAAAATATAATAAATCAACTTGAAGAATTTGATAAAATTATAAAAATTACCGGTTTAATTATGACAAAACTTGATGGGACAGCAAAAGGAGGAGTGCTAATTGCAATTTCAAAAAAATATAAGGTTCCAATTTTAGGCCTTGGACTTGGAGAAAAAGAAGACGATTTACAAATTTTCAATGCTGAACAATTTGCAGATGCATTTACTCAATTTAATTAATTAGATTTTTAGAAATTAAAGGTTTTTCAATAGAACATTCAAAATTATTCTTATTTGTTTCATATCCACAAACTTTTGCATAACTTGAAATAATGAAATTTAGTTTCCCGTCATTCTCGAAATTTTTTAATTTTTTAGACTGAATATTATATTCTAGATTTTGATGAAAATTTTTTTTACCACTTACTAAAATTAAAGTATTATTATCTTTCATTAAATAATATGCAAAGTCCTCAGGAAAAACTGGATAGGTATAATTTTTTACAAGTTTTTTAACTTTTTTAGGAAACCATTCATATGTTAGTAAAGGAAAATCCTCTTTTGAATTATGATTATAAATATATAGATCTTGTGGATAATCATTAATATAGTTTGCATCTTCTCCTCTAGCTAAAATGGCTTTGTCTCTTGTTTTGAAATATAATGTAAATTGACTATTATATGATTTCATTTTACCAACATAAAAATATTTATTCCTAGTTTCGTTGCTAATTTCAGCATAAGAAAAATTTGAAAAAAAAATTACAATTAAAATAGATAAAATTCTTACCATATATGACTTTAAAAATATAAAGTTGCTTAATATTTGTTTGAATTGTGTCTTAATTTAATTCTGTAATAAATAACTCAATTGAGTTTATGAGATTTTCGTTAAAATCCATCATATGATCATCATTTTCAACAAAAAAACTTGATTTTTTTCCATTAAATTTATCATAAATTTCTTTTCCCATTTTAAATGGCACAATTTTATCTTTCATCCCATGCATTACAAGAATTGGAGATGTATTTTTATTCAATTTGCTAATCGAATTGTATTTATCTTTTAACAAATATTTAACTGGTAAATATGGATAAGAAATTTTTGCTAGTGTTTCCATAGATGTGAACGGTGACTCTAATATCACACCACTAAAAGAATAATCTTGTGCTAGATTTAATGCAATTGCTGTACCCAAAGACTCTCCGTACAAGATTATATTTTTATCTTCAATTTTCTTAGAATTTAGCCATTTCTTTGCTGCCAAAGCATCTTCATAAAGGCCTATTTCTGATGGTTTTCCATCATTTCCACTAAACCCCCTGTAAGCAAATATCAAATAGTTAACATTCATTTTTGAGAATTCATTTAACTTATAAATACGGTTATCAAGTTTTCCAGCATTGCCATGAAAAAGTAATATAGTCTTATAATTTTCCTTTTTTTGAAAGTACCATCCAACCAAACTACTTTCAGAGTTAATAAGTACCTTTTCAATTTTATGATTTAAAGGTCCTTCGTCTAAATAATTATTTTCACTTGGATGGTACAGAAGATTTCTTTGATAAAAAAAAATAAAAATACAAATAAACGTATAAATTATTAATATTAATAATAATATATTTGTTAGTATCATTTTTTTATTAATCATTATTTCTGTTTAGATAAATGAAAAAAATATAACTTAATATACAAAGAATTAAAAAAATTGAAAAAGAAATTCTATAACTACTTAAAATATCAAATCCTTTAAAATTAAATAAGTCTATAAATAATCCAATACCCCATTGCATAAAGAATGTTCCTGAATGAATGAATACATTATATGAAGTAAGTGACTTGCCTGCTAAATTTTGTGAAAAGTTTAAAGCTATTGCTGGTTGAGTTAGAGAAATTACAATTGAAGTCATAATGTATATTGCAAATAAAAAAGCTCCAGCTTTAGGACCAAAGAAGATTATTAGAAAAAAAACAAAGTAACTAATTGGAAGTCCAAATTTAATAAGTTTAACACTACTTATTCCATAATCTGAGAGTTTGGGGAGAATATATCCCCATAAAAAGTATGATGCTAACATAGTTACATTGATCCAAAACAAGCCTGTAGCACTTTGAAATGGAGAATAACCTGTAACATTTAGCATCCAAGGACCGGCCCAAAGCGTTTGGATTGCCTGTATACCACCATAATTAATAAATGCTAATGGTACCATGCTGATAAAGAACTTATTCTTCCAAATTTGAGCTAAACCTTTTTTTTCCTCATCTATAGTGAAGTTTTCTTTCTGTTCCCAATTTGGAGTGAATAAGAAAATTAAAATAATACTTATTAAAATAAGTATAGCTATTAAAATGAAAATCCATCTCCATCCTATATATGGTAATAAAATCTGTACTGGTAAAGTAGATGATACAAAACCTATATTTGCCACCATTAACATCCATGAATTAGCGCGCTGTTGATATTTTTCAGCAAACCAAACTCTGTATCCTGTTAGAGGTCCCATCATACAAGCGCTCACGCCGATCCCAATAAATATTCTTGAAATAAGCAACCCAGAAAAACTTTTTGCTAATGCAAATGATACGGTTCCTACCAATGCAATTATCAAAAAATACCCAACAACCTTTTTTGGTCCGAATTTATCAAGTAGTAGTCCTATTGGGACTTGCATAATTGAAAAGCCAATAAAATAGCCTCCTGCTAACAGTCCTAAATTCCCTGCTGTTAAATCGAATTCATATGTCAGGACTGGCGTTAATGTTGCAGTAATAGATCTAACAAGATTTGATAATAAAAAACCAAAGGCAAAAATACAGAATATGATAATGCTTTTATTTACTTTAGTAATCATTTATAAATTTTTGAGATTTAATCTGTACTATGAATAATCAATCAACAAAAGATAAAGATGCACGCTCATCAAATGCTATGGCTGCAACTTCTCATCCATTAGCGACCGAAGAGGCCTTAAAAATACTAAAAATGGGTGGAAATGCAGTAGATGCTTCTATAGCAGCTTCAATTGTTTTATCTGTAGTTGAGCCTAATGCAACAAGTATTGGTGGAGACTGTTTTGCAATTGTCAAAATGAATAATAAGGATGCAGTATCTTTTAATGGATCTGGGTTAGCACCAGAGAAATTAAGTTATGATTTCTTCAAGGAAAAAAATATAGATAAAATTGGATTAACAAGTCCTCATTCAGTAACGATTCCTGGTGCAGTTCATGCTTGGGAAACCATTCATAAAGAATTTGGAAAATTAGATTTTGAACAATTATTTACAGGCGCAATAGAGATTGCAAAAAACGGTCACAAGATTTCTAAAGTAGTGTCAAATGCTTGGCTTAATAGTATAAATAAAATTAATGGAAATGAAAATTCTAAAAAAATTTTTTTGAAAGAAGGTCGTACTTATCAAGAAAATGAACTAATGAAGAATATTCCATTAGGAGAAACATTAGAGGCAATTAGTAAAAATGGAAGTAAAGAATTTTATGAAGGTGAAACTGCAAAAGATATAATTGATAGTTTAAATGAATTAGGAGGTGTGCATACTTTTGAGGATTTTTCTAAACAGAACACAATAAGATCAGAAACAATAAAATCTATTTATAAGGGTGATTTTATTCATCAATGTCCTCCAAATGGACCTGGCGTAACTGTTTTGATTATGATGAAATTGTTGGAAAAACTAAATATTCAAAACTATAAATTCAACAGTACAGAAAGATTTCATCTTGAAGCCGAAGTTACAAAACAAGCTTATAAAGTTAAAGAAACAAGTTTAGGCGATCCAAATTTTGTAAATTTTGATTTAGATGAAATTTTAAGTGATAAAAATATTGAGAATATTTTTAATAAAATTAATCTCAATTCATGCAGTGATGTTGGTGACTTAAATATTCCAGCTCATCCAGAAACTATTTATCTAACAGTTGTAGATAAAGACTTAAATAGTGTGTCCATCATTAATTCAGTTTGTTATGTATTTGGATCAGGTATTACTACAAATAAAAGTGGAATACTTTTACATAATAGGGGTACAAATTTCAGAGTAGAGCATGGACATCCAAACTGTATTGAGGGCTTAAAAAGACCATTACACACTATTATTCCAGGTATGGTCATTGACAAAGATAACAACACAACTTTGAGTTATGGAGTTATGGGAGGACAATATCAACCAGTAGGACAGGTGCATGTTTTAAATAATATGATTGATTACGGTATGGGTCCTCAAAAGGCTTTAAGTTTTCCTAGAGCTTTTCATTTTAACAATATTTATAAGCTTGAAAAATCAGTCGATAATCAAATTTTTAGTGAATTGAGAGAAATCGGTCATAATGTTGAGTATATTGATGGTACTCATGGTGGAGGTCAAGCTATTAAAATAAATCGATCAGAAGGGGACCTTTTAGGAGGATCTGACCCTAGAAAAGACGGTTACGCAAAAGGGTACTAAATAATGTCAAAAAGAATTGTTAGAAACATTTTTGAAAATGTGAATGATGAAAATATTGCTCTAACCTCTGAAATCAGTACAAAACTAAGTTACAAAGATTTAAAATTATTTATTAATAAAATATCTAAACAACTGGCTGGAAATGGATTATCAAACAAAGATAGAGCAGCGATAGTTTTACCAAATGGACCGTACATGGCTTCGAGTTTTTTGGCTATTTCAAGCTATATGTCTGCTGCCCCTTTAAATCCATCATATAAATCTGAGGAGTATGAATTTTATTTAAAAGATTTAAATCCAAAAATTGTTTTGGTTGAGAAAAATTCTGAGAATCCAGTTGTAGATGTAGCAAAAAAATTAAAAATAGAATTATGTGAAATTAATCCTGAAAAGGATGGACCTTCAGGAATATTTAATATTTACGAAAAAGAAAGTGAATATTCTTTACCCAATGAAAATGATGAAGCATTAGTGCTACACACTTCTGGTACTACATCCAGACCAAAGATTGTTCCTTTAACAAATAAAAATATTTTTTCTTCAGCAGAAAATATTTCTAAAAGTTTAAATCTTTCAGAAAATGACCATTGTCTTAATATTATGCCACTTTTTCATATACATGGTCTAATAGCTATTTTAGCTTCATCTATGAAAGCTGGTGCATCTGTATGTGCATCAAATGGTTTTAATGCTATCAAGTTTTTAGATATAGCTAAATCAGAAAAAATAACTTGGTACTCTGGAGTACCCACAATGCATCAAACTATTTTGTTAAGAGCACATAAAAATTTAGAAATTGCTAAGGGGTTAGAACTAAGATTAATTAGGTCATCATCTGCATCTTTACCACCAGCAGTATTTAATGATTTAAATGATGTTTTTAGTTGTCCAGTAATTGAAGCATACGGTATGACAGAAGCCACACATCAAATGACTTCTAATCCATTACCACCTAAGCAACAAAAAGCAGGATTTGTAGGCCTTCCAGCAGGTCCAGAGGTATGTGTTATGAATGAAAATGGTGAAGTGCTAAAACAAGGTGATGAAGGAGAAGTGTGTATAAAAGGTGAAAATGTAACTCTTGGATACGATAATAATGAAGAAGCAAACAAAACAAGTTTTACCAATGGTTGGTTTAGAACTGGCGATCAAGGTTATTTCGATAATGAGGGTTATTTAAAGATTTCAGGAAGATTGAAAGAAATAATTAATAAAGGTGGAGAAAAAATATCTCCATTAGAAGTTGATAATGTATTAATGGACCATCCATTAATAGATCAAGCAGTTTGTTTTGGGTATGAAGACAAAATGCTTGGAGAAAATATTGCTAGTGCAATTATAATAAAAAGTGGTGAGATATGTTCAGAAAATGATGTTTTAGAATATGCAAAAGAAAAACTTGCTAAGTTTAAAATACCAAAAAAAATTTTTTTTGTTGAAGAAATTCCAAAAGGAGCAACAGGAAAATTACAAAGAAATGTTTTAGCAAAAAAATTTGGTTTAAATAATTAATGATAAAAGTTTGTATATTTGGTGCAGGATCAATTGGTGGATATTTAGCTGCATGTTTAAGTAAAAATAATATTGATTTATCACTTATAGCTAGAGGTCCACACAAAAAAGCTATTGAGGAAAATGGTTTAACATTAATTAAAAAAGATAAAACAGAAAACTTTAAATTAAAAGTAACAGATGATCCCAAAGAACTTGGAATTCAAGATTATATTTTTATTTCAGTAAAAGCTCATGCAATTTCTAATATAGTTGAGTCTCTTCAAAGCTTAATTGGAGAAAATACAACTATAATATCAGCTGTGAATGGTTTACCATGGTGGTATTTTCATAAAGCTAACACGGGGACAAACTTAGATGAGAAACACATAGAAAGTGTTGATCCCGATGGTAAAATTTGGAATTCTTTGAGGCCTTCAAGAGCTCTTGGATGTGTGGTTTATCCAGCAGCTGAAATTACTGAACCTGGTGTTATTAAACACAATGGAGGTGAAAGATTTACATTAGGCGAACCAGATGGGTCAAAATCAGAAAGACTTAAAATTATTGCAGACTTATTAATTGCAGGCGGTTTAAAAGCTCCACAAAAAAGTAATCTAAGAGATGAAATATGGATAAAGCTCTGGGGTAATTGCTCGTTTAATATTATAAGTGCACTACACGATAAATCTTTAGATGAAATTGGTAACGACCCAGAACTATTGAATATAGTGAAAAAATTGATGGAAGAATGTCAGTCAGTTGGAGAAAAAATTGGAGTTAAATTTAATGTTTCGATAGATCATAGAATTAAGGCAGCAATTTCAATAAAAGGCCATAAACCATCAACTACTCAAGATTTATATGCAAAACGTCCCTTAGAAATTGATCCAATTATTGGATCAATAATTGAAATTGGAAATAAAATTAATGTAAATACTGAAAACTTAAAGTCTGAATATAACAAGTTAAAACAAAAAGCTGAAGGCTTAGGATTATATAAAAGATCGAAAATAATTGATCAGATTACGAATTAATTAAAAGTTTAGAGAAATGTCTCTATGTATTGAATTACATCTTGAGACATAAATCGCTTGCTCTTTTGTAAGTTTTGATTGCAGACGTAATCCAATAGTTTCACTAATAACTTTATCATGAGCAGTTATTTTATCCATGTGTTTTTTCTTAAAATTTTTTCTCCAGTCAATCTCTTGCTGGAATAAATCATAAGTATCATTTGCTGAACTTTGAAGTTTTTCAAAATCAACTTCATCTTCATCCATAAGGGTAATTAAATAATCTAGCTTATCAGCAAATTCATCTGATCCTGAAATTTCTCCAACTTTTTCAAAAATATTATCAATAAATTCTATTGCATCAATATAACCTCTATTATCTATTTTTGACTTAAGAAGTTTCATATCTTGACTTAATTCTTCAAATTTTTCACCATCATTTATAAATTCCTTAATTAATAATAAATCTTCATATGCATTATCCACAGTCTTTTTATATTTTTTTACAGCTAAATTTTTTGCTTTATTAATTTTATTAAACTCATCATTTTTAGCTTTCCACTCCTGAGGGATTGTATTTTGAATTTCTTCTATCTCTAGCTTGACATTTTCAATTTTTTGCAAAATTTTATTTTTATCTGATACATCCTCATCATCTAGATTTCTTATTTCAGCTTTAAACTTATCTATCTTTTTATTTAATTTTATAATTTTCTTCTGTTTTTTTCTTGTTTTAAAATGTAAATCTCTATAATCAACCGCATAGTCATCATAGATTGACTGAGCACTCTTAACTTCATCTACCAATTCAAAAGAGTATTTAGAATTATCAACATGACGTTGGAAGTAACTTAATTTATCTGCGGGTAAATTTGCTAAAATGATATCATCAAATTCATTAATACTAGTTTTAATTTGATCTCCGTTAGTTTCAAAGTTTGCAAATTTGTACTCTTGCAAACAGTATTGAAGTTTAGGGTTCATTGGAGGTGGGGCAACATTAGAGGTTAAATAAACTCTGTTAGGCAGATAATTAACAAGACTTGGATAAAAACCTACAATACCAAGGCCAATTAGCTGTAGCATTATGAAAGGCACAACACCTTTCCATATATCCAATGTCTGAATTATTTTTGGAGCTACTCCTTTTAAATAAAATAAAGCAAACCCAAATGGAGGGGTTAAGAATGATGTCTGTAGATTTACACCTATCATTACTCCTAGCCATACTGCTGTAACATTCGCTCCAGTTTCTGCAAGTAATATTGGTGCAATAATCGGAACTACCACAACAGCTATTTCTATAAAATCTAAAAAGAAGCCTAGAAGAAAAATTACAACCATAACAACAATAAACTGTGTCCAGAAACCTCCAGGCAGATCTTGAAGAAAATCTCTTACCAACTCTTCTCCACCAAATGCTCTAAATCCTGATGTAAGCATTGCAGCACCTAATAGAATTATGAAAACCATTGAAGTGGTAATACAAGTTTCTGTAACAACTTCTTTTAGTACATTATCTGTTTTATAACTTCTCCAGAAGCTCCATGCTATTCCATAAACAAGTATAATTACAAAAAATGCTGTAATGTAGATTGCACCCAAATCTCTTTCTTCTAAATTTTTTACATTGAGCTCATAAGTTGAAGCAAGAAAAGTAATAGGTATTATTGATCCTATAATTAGTATTAAAGGATAAAATGCACTTTTCTTACCTTCAAACAACCTATATCCAGCCATTAAAGTTGCGCCAATTGCTCCAATAGAACCAGCTTGGTTAACAGTTGCAATACCCATTAATATTGATCCTAATACAGCAAATATAAGTGCAAGAGGAGGGATGATAATAACTATAACTCTCAACCAAAATTTAAAATCAAAAGTTCCTTTAAATGGAACAGGGGGTGCAACTCCCTTTTTAATTCTTGCATAAATGAAGACATATATCATATATAATGCTACTAGAACTAGTCCTGGTAACAAAGCGCCCAAGAACATATCTCCAGCACTAGATGATCCAACTCTAAACTCACCAGGCATATTAAATTCACCTGTGATAGCTTTGTAATCATTTTGTCTAATATTATTAGCAACATCTGAGGCACTAGCTAATTGGTCAGCAATAATAATTAAAACAATTGAAGGAGGAATTATCTGTCCAAGAGTTCCAGATGAACAAACAATACCACTCGCAAGTTTACGGTCATAATTATTATTCAACATTGTTGGTAAAGAAATTAGTCCCATTGCGATAACGGTAGCACCAACTATTCCTGTAGTTGCAGCAAGTAAGGCTCCTACAAAAATTACCGATATACCCAATCCACCGGGAATAGGACCAAATAGTTGACCCATAGTAATTAGTAAGTCCTCAGCTATTTTAGATTTCTGAAGCATTATCCCCATAAAAATGAACAAAGGAATTGCAATTAAAGTATCTGTTTCAACATCCCAATAGTTACTTCTAAAGTTAGTAATTCCAGCTACTAACCATTCTATAGGTCCATCAACTGTGAAATAAGCACTTGAGTCTCCCTCAAATATTGCTCCAAAAAATGCAGCTAAACCGATGGAAATTATTGCTGAACCAGGAAGAGCAAAAGCCACTGGATAACCTGAAGCAAGTGCCGCAATCATAATTAAAACCAGAATAGCTAAAAATAATAATTCCATTAATTACTTTCGACTTTTTCTAATCTGACTTGATCTGGATTGTCTGATTGAGTTTGATCTTCAATATTATTAAAAATAATTTTATGGCTACTAGACATAAAATAGCTAGTAAATTGTAATAGCATTGTGACGGCAAAAACTGCTAAATAAACTGCCATCAAATAAAGAAGGTATAATCCATTAGAACCTTGTTGTGTGACTTCGAAAGCAACTACAGGTCCATTAATAATACTTGCTTTACCATTTAAACCTAAAAATAAAACTATTAAACAAAGAGGGACACCTAATAATGCTGAACCAACCATATTAGTCCAAGCCTTTTTTTTCTCACTAAAAGATGAATAAAGTACGTCAACTCTAACATGACCTTCGTGAATTAAAGCATAAGCACTTGCAAATAAATATAAAGCTGCATACCAAAATCTAACTAAATCTCCTTGAAAAGCTTGTTCATAAGAGAAAACAAATCTAGATAAAACAATTACAAATTCACTTAGGACTACCAATACTGCAAGCCATATAAAACCAACAGATTTTGTAAAGTAACCTATTATAAATGAAACTAATATTATTGGAAAATGTATATAAGTTATTCTTTCTGGAGCTTTAACCATGAAAGCTTTTACCTCAGGACTAAATATAGCTTCCCACAATCTTTCAACAACCATAAATGAAATTATGAAATCAGCTAAACCAACTAAAAATACAGCCCAAAAAGATCCTCTAATTAAATATGCTGAAAATTTTGATAATATTTTTGAATCGTCAACTAAAGTTTGTGAGTATGTCTTAAAAACATAAAAAACAACTGAGAGAATACAAACTACATATATTATAATTTGAATATAACCGTAAGTTAAATCAGAAGCCTCTAAAGACTTTTGCTTATAACCAAACAAATCATAATGAGAAAAAACTTTTTTAATGCCTGGCCAACCACCCCAAACTGTAAATAAGTTATTAATTAAAAATGCTAGAGTAAATGCTAAGACTGAGTAGCTTAAAACTCTTAAATAAGTAGACAATTTACTATTTTCTGGACCCATATGATTTTAAATTTTTTAAAAGTAATACTTAATTTTAAAATAAAAAAAAGGGCCCAAAAAGGGCCCTTTAAATTATTAAATTAAGCTCAATTACATTCCTAAAGCTCTGTTTCTTTGCGAAATGTAAGGTGAATCTGACAAGTTAGTCCAAGATCCAATGTCTTTTCTTGCTTTTAAGAAGCTCGAGTGAACTCTTTCAGCAAGGCCACTGCTAGCTCTTGTTTCTTCAAACACTTCATTAGCTGCACCAGCAAAGCCATCATAAACCTTGTCGCTAAACTTCTCTAGTTTAACACCATGATCATTGATCAATCTTGCTAAAGCAGCACCATTTTTAGCGTTGTACTCTGACATCATAACGTCATTTTCCATCGCGGCAGCAGCTTCAATCAATAACTGATCTGATTTGTTTAAGCTTGTGAACCAAGACTTGTTTGTTCCACATGCTAACATTGATCCAGGCTCGTGCATACCAGGATAGTAGTAGTATTTAGCAGCTTCTTGGAATTTCATAGCTTCATCATTCCATGGACCTACCCATTCTGTTGCATCAATTGCACCAGACACAAGGTTTTCGTAAATTTGTCCACCAGGTAATGAAACTGGAGATCCTCCAAGTTTACCAATTACTTGTCCACCTAAACCAGGCATACGCATTTTTAAACCTTTGAAGTCATTAGGGCTTCTAATCTTTTTATTAAACCATCCACCCATTTGAACTCCTGTGCTTCCACACATAAAGTTTTTAAGACCAAATTTGTCAGCTAGTTCATCCCATAACTGTTGACCACCTGCAAATCTAATCCATGCATTCATTTCAGTGTAAGTAAAACCAAATGGTACCGCTGTAAAGTAACCCCAAGCTGGATCTTTCTTCACCCAGTAGTAGTCAGCAGCATGGTACATTTGTGAGTTACCAGATGCAACTTCATCAAAAGAGTCAAATGCTTTAACTCTTTCATTTGCTGCATAGTAAGTAACTTGAATTCTACCATCACTTATATCTGCAATTCTTTGTGCAAATCTTTGAGCTCCTGTTCCAAGACCTGGAAAATCTCTTCCCCAAGTAGCAACCATTGATGCTTCTATTCTTTCAGCAGCAACAGCTGGAGCAGCTAAAGATGATGCAGCTACAGCAGCAACACCAGTTGCAGCAGCAGCTTTAAAGAACTTACGTCTTGAAGGTAATTTTTTACCTTTCAACTTTTTGTCTTTAATCATTTATTTCTCCTCTATAGTTAATTAACTCTCGACAATTAAACATAAATGTAACTTAGAGTCATTTTAAAAATTTAGTACTAATCTACTAAATACAATCTTAGATTGTATTAAATCAGCTTTTCATTAATATAAACACAGCATTTTTCAGGTGGGATATAAAGATTGATATCTCCATGTGAAATTGGCATCTCTCTGTTTACTTTGGATTTGATTACAAAATCACCCATATTTGCTGTCAATAATTTAAAATTTCCAAAATCTTCTACTCTTGTGAGTAATGCTTTAATTGTATTTTGTCCCTCTTTTTCAGCAACATTTATAAACTCTGACCTTATTCCGAGCTTTACATTTTTATCTTTTATTTTTGAGAGGTTAGAGTTTGTTTTAATTTCAATGTTATTAATTTTTACTGAATAATCGGAGGACACCTCGCTTTCAAAAATATTCATGGCTGGAGATCCGATAAAATAACCTACAAATGTTGTTTTTGGTCTCTCAAAAAGATCTTTTGGAAGTCCCACTTGAACTATTTCTCCCTGGTCCATAACAATAATATTATCAGCAAATGTCATAGCTTCATTTTGATCATGAGTGACGTAGACTAAAGTGGTTTTATATTGTTCATTAATTTCTTTTAAGTTTCTCCTAAGTCTAAATTTTAAGTCAGGGTCAATTACGGTTAAGGGTTCATCCATTAATACACCAGCAACATCTTCTCTTACCAGTCCCCTTCCAAGTGAAATAAGTTGTTTTTGATCTGCTGTGAGCTTTCTTGCTGGTAAATTTAAGAAAGACGAAAGTCTAAGGGTGTCTGAAACTGATTTAACTCTTTCCTCTATTTTTTCTTTTGAAAAATCTCTACACTTTAATGGAAAAGCTAGGTTGTCATAAACAGTCATAGTATTATAAATAACCGGAAATTGGAAAACTTGAGCTATATTTCTCTCCTCTGTTATAAGATTAGTTACATCATTTTCGTCAAATAAAATTTTTCCTTTAGATGGTTTAACCAGTCCTGACACTATATTTAACATTGTTGTTTTTCCACATCCTGATGGTCCTAAAATTGCATATCTCTTTCCATTTTCCCAAGTCATAGAAAATGGATTAAGCGCATATGTTGGATTGGGATCACTAGGATTATAGGTGTGAGATATATTTGATAAATCTATTTTAGCCATTATTAACTCCATAGGGTGAAGAAACTAATTCTTCATTATTATTGAATACATAGAATTTATTTTCATTGAATTTCACTTTTACTTTCTCGTGAATTTTGAAATTCATAACTTCTTCAATTAAAGCTATAACTTTTGAGTTTCCTTTTTTTAAATGAAGTAAAGTTTCTGAACCACTTATTTCTGCAAGTTCTATTTCAAACTCTTCTCCTTCCTTATCAAGTTTTATTTCTGAAGCTCTAATTCCGAAATAATAATTTTGACTCTTTAAATCTTTTAAATATGCTGGCAGATTTATTGAAATATTTTCGAAGGTTAACTTATCTGAACTTTTAATACCTGTTAAAATATTCATTGGCGGGTCGTTTGAGATCTCTGCTACTCTAAGGTTCTTTGGATTTTCAAATATTTCTTTAGCATCTCCTTTTTGTAAAACTTTACCCTCGTGTAATACTATTACTTCACCATTTAACTCCATTACTTCCTGAGGATCAGTTGTTGAGTATATTAAAATTGTATCTTGAGACAGGCCTGCAGAGAATATTCTTTTAAATTCCTCTCTTAATTGCTCTCTTAGCTTATAATCAAGATTAACCAATGGTTCATCGAGAAGAAGTATCTTTGCCTTCTTTGCAAGAGACCTGGCTAAGGCTACTCTTTGCTGTTGACCACCTGATAATTCTTGAATTTTACGATTTTCAAAACCAACTAATCCTACAGTCTTAAGTGCATCTTCTACATCCATTTTAATTTGCTCTTCGCTTAGTTTTCTTTGTTTAAGCGGAAAAATTATGTTCTCATAAACATTAAGATGAGGGTAATTAATAAATTGTTGATAAACCATTGCCACATTTCTTTCCCAAACAGGAATTTTGCTAAAATCTTTGTCCTCAAAAAATAATTCTCCAGCATCTGGGTTAAGCAAGCCTGCAATTGTTTTTAAAAATGTCGTTTTTCCAGATAAAGTTCTCCCTAAAATAGTGTAAAGATTTCCTTTTTTGAAATCGAATGATACATCATTCAAGTGGAACTGGTTATCTGGTTTGTATGTAATATTTTTTCCGATTAAATTCATTATTTTAATGCTCCAGATAAATTCCCTTTAGATAAATATCTCTCAACAACAAAAGCAACAATGATCAAAGGTGCAACTGAAATTAATGCTGAGGCTGACAAACTCCACCATGGAGTAATTGATGAGTTTAATGCTACAACTTTTACCGGTAGCAACTGCACTTCGGTAAATGTTAAAATAAAAGCAAAGAAAAAGTCTATCCAACCAAATATAATACAAAACATCCCGGCAACAATTAATCCTGGAATTGAGTTTGGAAGAACAACTTTATAAAATGCCTGATAGGGGTTACATCCATCAATCAATGCAGTCTCATCTAACTCTTTTGGTACCCTGTTAAAAAAGTCGACCATTATCCAAACAGCAATAGGCATTAGCAACACAATGTAAACTACTACTAAACCAAGTAAGCTATCTAATAATCCAATAGTACTTAAAAATATAAAGAAAGGAATCGATAAAACAATTGGTGGCATAATTCTTTGAGATATAAAGAAGAACGTAATATCATTATTTCTGACGAATCCTGCTTTAAAAGTAAATCTTGAGAGAGCATATGCAGCAAGTGTTCCTAGGATAATACTAATTAAACTAGCAGTGCATGTAACAAAAATACTATTAAAGTACGGTTCAACGATATCAACTCCTCCTCTCGCTGGCGATTTAACTAATACACGCCATCCTTCTAAAGTTGGTTCAAAATCTAACCATGGAATATAAGTAACCTTACTATTTACAGATTGAAAATCTTTAAAAGATGTAGAAATAGCCCACAAAAAAGGTGCAACAATAAATACAGTCCACAATGTAATAAATGTATATTTTAAAAATGTATAAAGTTTATGCATTATTCCTTAATCATTAATTTTGTTAAAACTTTTGCTATGATCGTAAGACTTATGATCATTATAACTAAATAAGTGAAAGATAGAGTTGCAGCATAACCCATTTGAAACTCTCTCAATCCTTTAATATAAATATAAAAACTTGAAGTTTCTGTTGCGGTTCCAGGTCCTCCAGATGTCAAAACAAAAACAGTATCCATTATTTTTGAGGCCTCAATTAATCTTATGATAATTGCACCAATTGAAATAGGTGCCATTAATGGAAATGTAACATAAACAAACTTTCTAAAAGGACTTGCTCCGTCAATTGCAGCAGCTAAAAAAGGTTCCTTTGGAAGAGATAATAGTCCAGCAAGTAGTAATAAAAACATAAATGGCGTCCATTGCCATACTTCAACGATAATTACAGTAAACTTAGCTATAACTGGATCACTAAGCCATAAAATGGGTTTAACCCCTATATTTCCTAAAAGGTCATTTACTGGCCCTAGAGACTCATGGAAAAAAGTTCTCCAAATTACTGTCATAATAACTGGCGTAGTCATCATTGGAATCAAGAAAATTACTCTAAAAAACCTTTTAAATTTTATTTCTCTCCAAACCATAAGAGCTAATGCAAAACCTATTACATATTGAAGTATAACTGTTGTTACGGATAAAAAACTTAATCTAAAAAAAGATTCCCAAAATCTTGGGTCATCTGTAAATAGTCTTATATAGTTTGTTATCCCAATAAAATTCATTTCAGGCGTATAACTATTCCATCCCGACAAACTTAATCTTATTGTAAAAATGATAGGAAATATAAGTATTCCTATTAGCACAAATAAACCTGGAAATAAAAAAACAAACTTGTGCTTAAAATTCATAAATATAGTTTTTTGGATTTATTTAATTTGTGGCCGTCGAGTTGACGGCCACAATAAGTATTTTTAAAGCTTATTATCTTCCATTGCTACACCAACAGAGTAAGCTTTTCTTACGTTATCTTTTCCTACTCTATTAAGTATATCATTCCACTGTTTAGCAGCTTCATCTAAAGCAGCTTGTGGTGATAATTGTCCGGCTAAAGCTTTTGCAGCAGCAGTTGCTAGTGCAGCATTAAACTCAAATGTGCCTGGAACTCTTAATGGAAAAACTCTATTTTTACTTTCTTCCATTTTTGCAAGAGTATCTACATAAGACTCAGCAATATCTTTATCCCAACCGATCTGCGTCCAAACTTCAGCTTTAAAATCGTCATTTCTAAATGGGTTTACTCCAAATCTACCAATTCCTATATCAGCTTGGTGATTTGCCTCGTTAGCAAAGAAACACAAATAGTCAAATGCCATTTCTTTCTCTTTACTTTTCTTAGCTACACCAACTGCCCATCCCCATACGAAGAAAGGAGCTTGGTTAAAACCTTCATCCCAAGAATTAGATTTTCTATTCCAAACTTTCATAGCACCTGGTAATTGTGCAGCACCAACTTTATTGTTAATTGGGCTGTCAGGTTGCATAGCTGCAACAAATGCATCATCCCATGAAAAACTAAATAAAGTTTGTCCACCACCAAATGATCCAATTTCATCACCTAGACCGAAGTTAATTCCTCCTGGTGGAACGTATTTGGTAGCAGCAACCCAGTCAGTTAAAGCTTCAACAAATCCTGGATTATTAATAAGTGGAGTCATTGTTTCTAGATCAAAGAAAAAACCACCTGGTGTTTTAGGATTTTTTGAGTAAGCAGCAGATCTTGAATAGAAAGCAGCATACATTAGATCGTCTTTTTTCATCACTTCAGCAGATCCGTATTCTTTCTCTCCATCTCCATCCCAGTCCCAATTATTAAAGTAAGCTGCCATTTCTCCATACTCTTTCCAAGTTTGTGGAACTCTTAGTTCTTTACCAGTAGCTTCCTTATATTGTTTTTGGTACTCAGGATTATCAATTACATCTTTTCTATATTTTAGATAATGTCTGTCTCCATCAACCGGAAACTGATACATAACACCATCCCAAGATGCTACACCAATGTGCGATGGGGTAACGTCCTGCATTTGTTTCATTTCAACATATTTTTTTGGAACTGGTTCTAAGTATCTTCTCCAATCATTAATGAAATTAGAAAATCCAAATACGATATCATATGGAGCTTGACCTGCTTGGAAAGGAACCATAGCTTTTGCATATAGATCTCCAGCTGGTGTGTGAGTTACATCAACTTTTGCTCCAGTTAACTTAGCAAACTGTTCAGCATGAAGAGCTGTTGGCTCACCCATAACTGGCACAGCATGTGTATTTATTTTTAGTGTTTTACCAGAGTAGTCTTTTTTTGACATTGACTCGTAAGAACACTCACCGGGAATATCCCCAGTAGTTTTGATATGTGGAAATTGATCACTCCACTTATCAGCATACGCAACAGGACTGAATACCAACAAAGCTGATATAAGAGCAGTTACGCAAGTTTTTATTGTCTTCATCTTCATTTCCTCTCTTTTGTTATTTATGGAACTAACACTGCACGACCTTTGACTTTTCCATCATTAAGATCATGTAGCGCTTTGTTAGCATCGTCTAATCTATATTCAGCCATTGAAAGTTTGACCAACCCCTTGTCAGCCAACTCCATTAGTTCATATAATTCAGACCACGTTCCTACTAAATTTCCTATAATATTTCTCTCAGTAAAAATCACATCTACTGCAAGAATTTTAATTTCTTCACCATATCCTACAATATAAAAGTAACCTCCAGGTCTTGTCATATTTAAACCCATTGATGTTGATCCTTTCTCACCAACAAAATCTATGACAGCCTCAGCACCCTTTCCTTTGGTAAGTTCTTTTACTTTTTCTACTTCATTACCATCAATTAATACTCCATGATCTCCACCTAATGACATTGCATGATCAAGTGCTTTTTGGGATTTTTCAACGATTATAATATGAGCAGCACACATTGCTCTCAGGCATTGAATTGCAATATGACCTAAACCACCAGCGCCAATAACTACACAACTATCTCCTGGCAATAAAAGCCTAGTTGCTTTTTTAACAACTCTATAAGCTGTAAGTCCAGCATCTGAAAATGGTGCTACATCTTTTGGGGTTAAAATTTTAGGAATTTTAATTAAATTTCTCACACTAGTTTTTAGTAATTCAGAATAACCTCCTTCTTTCATACTCAATCCTGGAAATGCTCCTGCCTCTGCATGCATATCATTACCTCTTCTGCAATCTAGACAAGTGCCATCAGTACCTGATATTAAAGGATGAAGAATAACTGGGTCTCCTTTTTTAAAATTTGTTACATCTTTGCCGACTTCCTCAATCCAACCAGCATTTTCATGACCCATAACACATGGAAGTAAATCTCCATCTGGATCTTGAATATGTTTCCATACACCCTCAATAATATGTAAATCTGTTCTGCAAACTCCTGCAGCACCTATTTTTACTATTACATCTGATGATTTTTCTAATTTTGGATCTGGCATTTCTTGTTCTGTGACCCAAACTTCTTCTTTCATTTCTGGATCATACTTGTGCAAAACCTGAGCTTTCATTTTATTCCTCTCAATTAAAAATTTATTTTTAAATTGTAGATTGAATCAAAAAATATGTCTAGATGACATACCTTTTTTTTGTCACAGGAATTAAAGAGTACAACTTGAGATTGTTAGTTAACTTTGTTTTTGCAGTGTCCAGTTTTGAAGTATTCATCCAAGTTATCGATAGCTAGATTGGCCATAGCTGTTCTAGTTTCCTTTGTAGCACTGCCTAAATGAGGAAGTATAAACGCACTTTTATGTTTGTAATAACCTTTGTTTAGGTTTGGCTCATTTTTATAAACATCTAACCCAACTGCATAAACTTTTCTTCTATCCAGTGCATCAACCATTGCCTCATCTTCAATTATATCTCCTCTTGCAACATTAGTAACCACTGCGCCTTTTGGTAGGTATTCGATTGTGTCTTTATTAATCATATCAATTGTCTCTTTTGATGCTGGACAACATACAGATAACACATCTGATACAGATAGAAGATCTTTTAAATTATCATGATAAATTGCACCTTGTTCTTTTTCCTCACTAAGTTTTGATCTGTTATGATAATGAATTATCATTCCAAGGGATTTAGCAACTTTTGCAATTTTTTGTCCTATTCTTCCCATACCTAATATACCTAGCCTTGTACCTGTTAATTGTTTTCCAATTAATAAATCTGCTGACCAAATCCATCCGCCTTCTCTAGCTCTTTCAATTCCCTCTGAAGCTCTTCTACAAGCACCAAGAATTAAAAGAACTCCAATTTCTGCTGTTGCATCAGTTAAAACATCTGGGGTGTTAGTTACAGCTATTCCCCTTATTTTTGCTGCTTCTAAATCAATATTTCCAAATCCAACTGCAAAGTTAGAAAGTATTTTAACAGAGTCTGGTAATTTATTGATTGTATCAGCATCAAGCTTATCAGTTAAAGCCGATAGTATACCATCACAGCCTTCGCTCATTTCAATTAATTTTTTTTGTGAATATAGTTCATCGTTAAGATTTAAATTTGCATCAAAAATCTCTTTTGCTTTTTCCTCACAAGGTCTTAGCAATCTTCTCGTGACCAATATTTTTTTCATTAAGTTAGATTAATTTAAATCGAATATTTTACCAGGATTCATTATATTATTTACATCTATTGATCGTTTAATAGATTTCATAACAGGTACGTTATCTGGATGTTCTCTAAGTAAGTAATGTTTTTTTTGAAGCCCTATACCATGTTCTCCAGTTATAGTTCCTTCAAGTTCAAGTGCTTTATTTATTAAATCATCACTATATTGTCTTATTCTTTTTTGTTTATCTTCGTCATCTGGATCATAAAGAACTATAGAATGAAAATTTCCATCACCAACATGACCTACCATTGGAGCAGTTAGCCCCAGTTTTTGAACTTCTTTTTCTGCCCATGAAATACACTCAACTAATCTTGAAATTGGCACACATACGTCTGTAGAATAAACTTTCATATCATTTCCCAAAGCTTTAACAGAATAGTAAACATCATGTCTTGCTTTCCATAATTTTTTTTGCTCTTCGGGAGAAGATGCCCATTGAAAATCACTTCCACCATTACTTTTTGAAATTTCTTCTACAATTCCAATATTTTCATTATTTGATGCTTCACTTCCATGAAATTCAAAAAATAGAGTAGGTGAAGCTTTTATGTTATCTAATTTTGAATATTTAATACTAATTTCCATTTGATCTTTATTAAGCATTTCAATTCTTGCAATCGGAACACCATATTGGATAACTTCTTGAGATGCTTTAACTGCAGAGTCTAAATCTGGAAAATAACAAACTGCACTCATAATGCTTTCAGGTATGGGTGATAATCTTAATTGTACTTCAGTAATGATTCCAAGTGTTCCCTCTGAACCTATAAATAAATTTGTGAGATTATATCCAGCAGAAGTTTTTTTTGTTCTAGCTCCTGTTTTAATAATATCTCCGTTTGGAAGAACAACTGTAAGACCTGATATTACAGTTCTCATTGTTCCATATTTAACTGCCATTGTCCCTGAAGCTGATGTTGCTGCCATTCCACCAAGAGCAGCATCTGCTCCTGGATCAATTGGAAAAAATACTCCGTCCTCTCTTAAATATTCATTTAATTGCTTTCTTGTGACATTTGCTTGAACTCTACAATCAAAGTCCTCAGCATTGACACTTAAAACCTTATTCATTTTTTCAAGAGAAATAGTAATACCGTTTTGATTTCCCACAACGTGACCTTCTAAAGAAGTGCCTGTACCAAATGGAACTACTGGTATTTTGTGTTCGTTACATAGTTTTAATAATTGAGAAACTTCCTCATTTGTTTCTGGAAATACTACAGCTTTTGAAAGAATTGGATCATACGTATCTTCACCTCTTGCATAATTTGCTCGAGTGGACTCTGAGGTTGAAAATCTTCCATTAAATATTTTTTTCAATTCTGTTTGTACAATCTCATTCATAAGTAAATATTACAGAAAAATCTTTTAAAAATATAGCCTATTTAGAAAGCATCTTGCCTATATTTTCTAAGGCCTGCTGTATGTTATCTCTAGATGCGGCAAAACTAAATCTTACGTAGTCTTGGCAAGTTTGTCCAAATGCTGTTCCAGGTACAATTGCTACACCTGCTTCATGCATTGCTTTTTTACAAAATTCTGCACCTGTCATTCCAGTACCTTTTACATTTGGAAATGCATAAAAAGCTCCACCTGGAAGACTGCATTCTATTCCTGGTAAATCATTTAAACCTTTATGAATTAAATTTCTTCTTAAAGTAAACTTATCTAACATATCTTTAATTGAATCATCTGGTCCATCCAATGCAGCTATACCAGCAAATTGCGCTGCTGCATTTACACAAGATACACTGTTGATTAATAATTTATTCACATGCTCAACTAGTTCTTTCGGCCAAAAACTCCAACCTAATCTCCATCCAGTCATTGAATATGCTTTACTCCAACCTTCTAATACAATTAATCTATCTCTTAAATTTTCATAATGAAAAAATGATGGCATTTCTTTGTAGTCAAAAATTTGTCTACTATAGATTTCATCGCTTAAGATTGTAACATGAGGATGTTTTTCTAACTCTTTAGCAAAATAATCTACCACTGGTTTTTCAACAAAACTCCCCGTTGGGTTATTTGGGTTTATTAAAATTAACAATCTAGTTTTATCATTAATTAAAGATAATATTTTATCTGGATCAAATTTAAGATCTTTGTCTTCAGTAAGATCGTATGGTACTGGTGTTGAACCAGTATAATTTATCATTGACTCATAAATTGGGAAGGCAGGTGTAGGATGAATTATTTCTGCTCCTGGTTCACCAAAACATTGAATTGCATAACTCATTGTAGGCTTACCACCTGGCATAATCAAAATTCTTTCAGCATCAATATTTGCATTGTATCGTTTT
>QCEU01000001.1 GCA_003280485.1 Pelagibacteraceae bacterium AG-359-O02 | reverse complement strand
AGGTATCATCTCCAGAGAAATGCATGATCAGATGGCAATATATGTTTTAATTTTTGCTATAGGAATTTCAGAGTGGCCTCAATTTGCAAGAGTTTCTCGTGCAGCAACTTTAGTAGAAAAAAATAAAGATTATGTTTCAGCCTCATCAATTATAGGTGTTTCGAATTTACTTATTATGTTTAAGCATATATTGCCAAATATAATGAGACCTATTTTGGTAATAGGAACAATAGGTCTAGCTCTTGCTATAATTGCAGAGTCAACATTGAGTTTTTTGGGAGTGGGAGTTCCTCCAACAACACCTTCATTAGGCACTTTAATTAGATTAGGAAACGATTTTTTATTTTCAGGTGAATGGTGGATAACATTCTTTCCTGCAATATTCTTAGTTATTCTTGCTTTCTCAATTAATTTATTAGGAGATTGGATGAGAGATACGCTTAACCCAAGGTTAAAAAAATGACTTTTCTAAAAATAAGTAATTTGAGTGTCGACTATAAAATGAGAAAAGAAACTGTAAATGCTGCAAAAAATATAAATATAGACATAAAAAAAGGTGAAATTGTTGGATTAGTCGGTGAGTCTGGTTCTGGAAAAAGTACTGTCGCTAATGCCATTGTAAATTTAATTGATGAACCAGGTAAAGTTTCAAGCGGATCAATATTGATGGGAGAAACAAATATCAGCGAAAATCCAGAGACAATTGTTCAGTATAGAGGAAAAAAAATTGGATTAATATTTCAAGATCCTCAAACCTCCTTAAATCCAATTTTAACAATTGGTGAACAGCTTATAGAAACAATACAGACTCACTTAAAATTAAGTTCAGAGGATGCAAAAAATAAAGCAATTAATCTATTGAAAGAAGTTGGGATCAAGGATGCCGAAAAAAGGTTTTATAATTACCCTCATCAATTTTCTGGTGGTATGAGACAAAGAGTTGTTATTTCTCTCGCTTTATGTTGTGAGCCCGAATTATTAATTGCAGACGAACCAACAACAGCACTAGATGTTTCTATTCAGTCTCAAATTCTAGAATTAATTAAAAGATTAACAAAAGAGAGAAATTTAGCTGTAATACTTATTACTCATGATATGGGTGTTATCGCTGAAACTACAGATAGAGTGGCTGTAATGAAAAATGGAGACTTAATTGAAATAGGTTTAACCAAACAGATATTGGTTGAGCCTAAGGAAAAATACACAAAAAGCTTAGTTAGCTCTGTACCACCAACAAATAAAAAAATATCAAGGTTTACAATTATTGAAAAAGAGAATTTAAATATTCAAAATAATAATATTAAAATATTAAACAGATGGTCTAAAAAAAGTATTGTAGATCAAAACTTAGTTAAAATCCAAAATTTGAGTAAATCTTTCGATGATAGTTTTTTCACAGAAAATACAAAAAATTCAGTGATGGCAGTAGATGATGTTTCTTTTGATATTAAGGAAGGTAAATCATTTGGTCTAGTTGGTGAGAGTGGTAGTGGTAAAACTACTATAGCAAAAATGGTAGTGAATTTATTTAAACCAAGTTCTGGGGATATATTTTTTGACAATGTAAATGTTACTAAGATCAAAAAAAATAAAGATTTATTAAAATTTAGAAAACAAATTCAAATGATATTTCAGGATCCATTTTCTTCATTAAATGGAAGACTAAAGGTAAATGAAATTATTGCAGAACCTATTAAACTTCATAATCCAGATATAAAATCTAGTGATTTAGATAGTTATATTCATGATTTATTAGAGTCTGTTGAATTAACTCAACAGTCTGCAATCAGATATCCCCATGAATTTTCAGGGGGTCAAAGACAAAGAATATCAATAGCAAGGGCACTAGCAACCCAACCAAGACTTCTTGTGTGCGATGAACCTACATCAGCATTAGACGTGAGCATTCAAGCTCAAATACTAAACTTATTAAAAGATCTTCAAGAACAGTTAAATCTCACTATATTATTTATAAGCCATGATTTACCGGTTGTAAGACAAATGTGTGATAAAATAGCTGTGCTTAAAGATGGAAAATTATGTGAAGTGTCAGAAACAGAAGAGTTGTTTAAAAATCCTAAACATAATTATACTAAGGAACTACTAAAATTAATGCCAAAAATTGAGTCAATTTATAACTAAAAGGAGAAAACTATGACAATATTTAAAAAAATTTCTGAAAATGAGGCTACTGGCAAAGTAAAAGAAATTTTTGATGAAATAAAAGAAGCCCGACAAATAACTGAAATTCCGAATTTTTGGAAAACAATGGCTAATAGTCCTGAAACATTAGAAAGAACCTGGAGATCATTACAACAAGTAATGGGAAAAGGTGAATTAGATCCTGCTGTAAAGGAACTTATTTATGTTGCAGTTTCAATTACTAACAATTGTGAATATTGTATTAAATCTCATTCTTTAGCTGCCAGAAAAAAAGGTGCAACAGACGGAATGATAAACGAAATGATCGCAATTGTCGGAATGGCAAATGAAACAAATCGTTTAGTTGAAGGTTATCAAGTAGAAGTAGACGACTTTTTGAAATAAAATGAATTTTGATTTTGTTTACAAGATATGTACAAAATCTGAGTGGAGTGAGGCAAAACAAAATAATGTTTTTAAAGGCACTGCATTAGATTTAAAAGATGGTTATATCCATTTCTCAGATAAAGATCAGGTCAAGCAAACACTCAATAAGTTTTATATTAATCAAACTAATTTAATAATTCTTAAAGTGGATGCTCTAAAATTAAAAAATCTAGTTTGGGAGCAATCAACTGATGGCAACATGTTTCCACATTTATACTCAGATCTAGATTTAGATTTTGTAGTTAAAGAATATATGATTGATTTAAAAGATGACGGTAAGCATTATCTTCCAGATGAACTTTAATAGTTAATTTGATTTTCCAACTAAATTAACAATTAAAACTCCAGATATAATTAATATTAGACCTATAATTGTAAATAAGTCAGGGATTTGATTAAATTTATAAATTCCCACAATAGAAGTGGCTATTATACATAAGCCTGCAAATGAAGCATAAGTTACGCCAACAGGAATAGTTTTCATAACTAAAGAAAGCGTATACATGCATGCTACAATTGTTATTGCAGTAAAAACACTTGGTAAAAAAATTGTAAAACCATTTGCAGCTTTGGCAAAACCATTTGATGCTGTACCAAGAGCAACTGCAATAATTAAAATTATATAAGCAGTTATATTACTCATCAATTCAGAATAATATTATCTAAAATTAATATCTACAAACTTTTCTAATTTATTCAATTATTATTGGCCCAACCATTCCAGTTTCATAATGACCCGGAATATTACATGCCATTTCTAAAGAAATATCTTTTGAAAACTTCCAAATAATTTCTCCTGTTTTATTTGGCTCTAGCATTACACTATTTGCGTGTTTGTGGCCCAATGAATGATCTTTTTTAGACATTTCTTTCATCTTTTTATGATCAATTCGGTCGCCTAAAAGAATATCGTGTTCAATTAATCTTGCCATTTCGGGTTGGTGATCTATATGCATCTTTTTAGTTCCAATATTATATTCATGCACCAGTTCACCTAGATTTTTAACAATTATTTTTACTGTTTCACCTTTTTTAACTTGAATTGAACTTGGCTCATAATAATTGTCATACATCTTTACTTCTATTACTCTTGTAACATCATTTGGATCACCCTTAGACCCAATCATCTTCATTGAAGCTGCATTTGAATTAAAGGCGATAAAAATAAATAAAAGTATTAGTTTTTTCATTATTTAGGCATTGGTGTTGCGCCGGTCTCTAAACTCATGATTTTTCCATTATCATATTTATAGACTGCCATTACTGCTTCAGTGTTTCCATCATCAAATGTTACAAATGCGTGGTGTACACCAACTTCGTCATTTTCATATACAACTCTTGTATCTCTTTGATTAATATCACCGCTCATCGCCCATTTGATCACTTCAGCTTTACCTAAAGTATTTCCTGATTTATGCATTGTGAATTTAAAGTCATCATGCAAAAGCTCATTCATAGCTGCTTCATCTTTATTTTTTAATGCAGCACTGTATTTTTCTAATATTGACATTTTATCTCCTTTATACTCCTTCAACTATTATTCCATTAGTATCTGCGTTATCTAATCGAATTTGTTTTATTGGTTTATATTCTTCAGAATTATACCATTCTTTCGCTTTCTCGTAACTTGGAAATTTTATCACAACTGTCCTTGGATGCTGCCATGAACCTTCAATAGTCTCGCTGGTACCACCTCTCACAAGATACTCTCCACCAAATTTTTCTGCAGTGGGTTTAACTTTGTCTATGTATTCCTTATAATTTTCTGGATTGTTAACATTAAGGTTAAAGATCGCATAACCACTCATAATTATTCTCCTGGTTTAATAACAGACTTTGTGGCATCTGCAGCATTTTGAAAAGCTTTATTGTAGTCAATAACTTCATGTACCATCAAATCATCCATTAGTCCTGAATTTTTAAAAGCAATCTTCAAGGCTAGTGCTTGTTCATAATCTCCTTCTACACATGAGATAACATCAAATCTACCTCTTACCCATTCATAGCTGATCAATTTTAAACCAGCAGCCTCGGTAACTTTCTTAGTCGATGCATATCTATCCGCAGAAGGATCATTTTGCATTCTTTTCATTAATTCTGCACTTATTTTGCCAATCAAATAAAATCTTGCCATATTACATTTCAACTTTCGTTAAATCCCAAGCAGTCATTTTGATAACACATTCATCGTAAATTTCCTTTCCAACTGGATGTGTACCAGATATTAGTTCTTTCATTTTTTCCATATTATGAACAAATACCTTAAACATTACGCCACTTTTATCTGGCTTTACTGCTCCTATAGTTTTTTCTGGATGAGCTGCAGATTTTCTCACACTCATACCTTCATCTGATTGCATCCATCCCATAAATTTTTCAAGCTTTCCTTCTTTCAAATCTACGATTACTAACACTTCTTTTTCCATATTTTTCTCCTTTTTTTTGTATGATATTTTAATTCAATTAAATGATTATTCAATTGTTTCAATGGTTGTTCCAGGAAAAGCATATCCAACTTGATATGTGAATAACATCGTCTGAAATTCTTGTATTTCAGACCATTGTGAACCAAGTTGTTGATGATTTGCAAATCCAGCAGGATTTTCATAAAATTCATTTAATACATAGAAAATATTACCAGTTGTCCCTTGTGATGGGTCACCAGGATTTTTCCACTCAGGACCTTTCATGATCGAATATGAATTTAGTTTTTTTTCACCTGTTAATGGATGTGTTTCTTTCATCCATTTTGCATGTTTCATAAGCATTTCCTCAACTTTTGCTGTATCGGCCATAGGAACTTTAAGAGTTATTGAAAAACCATTTGCATTTGCATGACCATCAGCAAAAGAGTTTGTTGTGAACAGACTTAATATTAGAATTAAAAAAATTTTTTTCATTTATTTACCTTTCTTTAAATTTATCATTTCATTAATGCATATTCACCCATGAAATAAATTGAAGAGGCAAATTTATTTTCTTGGGCTGAGTTAATTGGTGTGTACCCTGTTGAGCCACTACATTCTATTCCTTTATATTTTCCTGTTCCCCCTAAACATTTAAATGTACCATTCATTGAGTCTCCAAGTGGAATTTCGTAGTATGTAAAAATAGTATCCCCATCCATTTGATTTATTTTACAGTGTCCCATTTCAAATCCTTTTCCTGGGATTGTGCCTGCGCCAAGACAATATTGTGAAGCATTATCCATGAATGTTGTACCTTCGACTGCCATTAATCCTCCAACTCCATCGTAAGTAAAAGTTAAAAAGTTACCCTCGTTATCAGTAAGAAATTTGTTATCTCCAACAATAAAACCTTTAAGATCAATTTTTCCTTTATGACCGTCTGCAAAGCTTGATGTTGTAAATATTAAAAACAATATAATTACATATATTTTTTTCATCATTAGAATTATCCTTTGTGGTTCATTACAGACTCATCAGTCATCATGGTCATTTTAGATTGGTCCATTATTACTCCAGAATCTATTCTTGCTTGAGTTAGTTCTGCATCTCCACCAAAACCTTTTAAACCCTCGGGTGATTCAAAATGAATAACTACAGTCATAGCATTATCATCTTCTTTATTTGCACCTGCAAAAGCTATAGTCATTCCATACTTTTTAAGTTTTTCACTATTTGCAAGCATCATTTCCTTCCAAGAATTAAAACCTTTTGAAAGTTTTTGTTCTATTTTTACAAACATAATATATCTCCTTTTTTTTGTTAATTTAATCAGAGCAAACGCTCATTACTGTTGTCTCTTGTTTATGTCCAGATTCCGCAATTACTTTAGCATTCTCTGGGCTCTGCATAAATTTTTGCATAGTGTCTGCTGCTGGTGTTTCCATCACAATATGTACTTTATTTGGATTTTCTATTTCATTACCTACGTAAATAGTTTTAATACCTGCTGCTTCTCTTGGGCCGGAATGTTCATCAAACATTTTTTTCCAGTGAGCCCAGTCTCTTACTTCAAAGTTACCAACCATTTTTACCATTTTATTCCTCCCAAACCCCAGCAAATTCATATGCTTTATCAAAAGTTTTAACTTCAATACTAGCCATATTAACTTCTTTGTAAGTTTATAGTTATTTTGGTATTTTTGTTGCTCCAGTTTCTACTTCAATGATTTTACCATCTTTAAATTTCCAACAACACATCAAAGCTTCAGTATTTCCATCTTGATAAGTAACATATGCATGATCAAAACCAATTTCATCATTCTCAAAAAGGATCCTGTATTTTGCGGGACTCATCATCCCTTTACTTACAGCTTCAACCATACCTGCTTTTCCCATGTGCACATATTCTCCTTTTAGATGAGAAAACATTTTATAGTCATCGTGCACCAGCTCACCAGCTGCTGCACCATCTTTTTCCATGATTGCTTTGTTTAGTTTTTCTAAAATTGACATTCTGTTCCTTACTTCTTCATTGCATTGAACATGCTTAGTGTATCGTCAAAAGCAATAAACATTGTCAGTTTACCATCATCGCCTACTTCAAAGTAATGACCAAAAATAGTATCCATGCCATCTGCCTTAGCAGTTGCCTTAACAAAAACTTTGTTCCCCTCGCTAATCATCATATCTGGTGTTACTGAAAAATTACTCCAAAGTTGTGGTACTTGCATCATAGTTTTCATATATGCTTCTTTGCCTTTATGAGTTCCTGACATTGGATGTTTATCTCCAGGATAAATCCAAGTGATATCATCATGTACCATATCCATAAATGCCTCCATTTCTCCTTTTCCAAAAAGTTCATATCCTTTTTTAACTACTTCTTTTGCGTCCATAAAATCTCCTTTAATTTTTTTTATATTAAATTTTATTATAAGATAGAAATGTAATGAATTTATTACAGTACTGGTATGCGTGATTATATCCAATGAGGATAGGGAAGACCTTTTTCTTTTAAAAAAGATTTATTAAACATCTTAGAGTTGTATTTATCAGATTTATCACAAAGTATTGTCACAATCGTTTTACCTGGACCTAAAAGTTTACCCAACCTTATTGCTCCAGCAATGTTTACTCCACAACTTGTACCTAAACTTAAACCTTCTTTTTCAATTAAATCAAATAAAACAGGTAAAGACTCATGATCACTTATTGAAAATGCTCCATCAATTTTTGCTTTTGCAAAATTTGCAGTAACTCTACTAGATCCAATACCTTCAGTTATTGAGCCACCCTCACTCTTTAATTCACCATTTTCAATATAATTATAAAGAGATGAGCCAGTTGGATCTGATAAATATATTTTAATATCTTTATTCTTTTCTTTTAAAAAGCTACTAACCCCTGCAATTGTACCGCCAGTACCAGATGAACATACAAATCCATCAATTTTGCCGTCAGTTTGTTCCCATATCTCTGGTCCAGTTGTTTCATAATGACCTTTAGAATTGGCAGTATTGTCGAATTGATTGGCCCAAACTACTCCATGGTTATTACTACTTTTTAATTCATCGGCCAATCTTCCTGCGTATTTAACAAAGTTATTTTCATCTTTATAAGGTTTTGGTGGAACCAACCTTAAATCAGCTCCAATATTTCTTAATAAATCTTTTTTTTCTTGTGTTTGATTATCGTTCATCACGATAATAGTTTTATAACCAATAGAATTTCCTAAAAGACACAACCCAATCCCAGTATTACCAGCAGTTCCCTCAACAATTGTTCCACCTTTTGAAATTAGTTTTTTTTCTTCAGCATCTCTAATCAGAGCTAAAGCTGCTCTATCTTTTACAGACCCACCTGGGTTAAGGTACTCTGCTTTTCCATAAATATTGCAACCAGTAACTTCTGATGCAGCTTTTAATTTAAATAATGGAGTGTTTCCTATTGCTTCGACAAAATTATTTTGTAAAGTTTTCATACATCAAGCTTTGTATCACCACCTGGTGCAACACCATAGGGTTTAAATTCTTCGGATGCAGTTCCAACATTTTTTGCAGGAATACCAACCATTACTGCATTTTCTGGAACATCTTTTGTAACAACAGCGTTGGCTCCAATTTTTGCATTTTTACCAACAACAACTGGTCCAAGGATTTGTGCACCAGATCCTACAACTACATTTTCTTTTAATGTTGGGTGTCTCTTAACATTTCTTTGATTATCTGAATTTATACTTGGAGCAATTCCGCCTAATGTTGCCATGTGATAGATGGTAACATTATCTCCAATATCAGATGTTTCTCCAATTACTACTCCCATGCCATGATCTATAAAAAGATTTTTTCCAATTTTAGCATTTGGATGGATTTCTATGCCTGTTAAAAATCTTGAGAACTGGGAAATTATTCTTGCAACAAGATGAAATTTTGCAATTGAAAAAAAATTTGCAATTCTATGAAAAAATACAGCTTTAACACCAGGATAAGTTAGTATTAAACTTAACTTTGATCTTGCAGCAGGATCTCTTTTAATTATCGACTCTAAAAAATTATTCATGTTTTTTAAGATTAGTTATTAAAATTTAACTACTTATTGCAACAGCAGTTTTCTGATGATGGTTTGCAATCACAATTTTTACAAACGCATCTGTCACAAGAACAGTTTTTACATTTACAGTGTGAATTATTGCATGCCATATGTGTTATATAATTGTATATTTTTTAAAAACAATACTAATAATAACCGTTATTTTAGAGTTCTTTAAGCGTTAATCCCTTTAGATTTGCTGGTACTGCGATATCCATCATTTTTGGATTGGCAAGATTAAGATTATCCATTATTTCAGCATATTCCTCTTTTGAGCTAACTTGTAATCGAGGATTATTGCTTTTTTCGTTACCAATTGTTGAATTTTTTTTTCCATTATAATCATGGGCAGGATAAACAAGTGTTTCTTCTGGAAGTTTTAATAATTTGCCAAACAATGACTCATAAGCCTGATGAGCACTTCCATTTTGAAAATCTGTTCTACCTGTCCCATTAATCAAAAGAGTATCGCCTGTAAAAACTCTATCATTCATTAAGTAACTATATGAACAATCTGTATGACCAGGAGTATAAATAGCTTTAAGCTCAATATTCTCGATATTTATATTTTCTTCATCTTTCAATTTTATATCAATTACCTCAGATTTAGAGTTTTCACCCATCATACGAACACAATTAGTTCTTTGATTAAGCTCATTTAAGCCGGTTACATGATCTGCATGAATATGAGTATCAATTACTTTTACTAGTTTTAATTCCAAACTTTCTAAAACTTTTATATATTCATCAGTGTGTTCAATTACTGGATCAATTATTAATGCTTCTCGTCCTTTTCCACTCGAAATGATATAAGTGTAAGTTGAAGATTTATTGTCAAATAGCTGTTCAAAAATCATAATTATAAAATAATTAAAATTTTATAAAATTGATACTAATTTTCAATAGCTTTATGATTAGGTTTGCTCCATTCTTTTCCTTTAAACATCACATTCCATTGTAACCAAGGAAAAAGCTTTGATTTCATTTGCCAATATAAAGAACTAGGTTTTGTTGGATCAAACGGTAAACTTGGAGTTACTTTTCCACCATAACAAAATTCTGCTAGCATAACTTTACCGTATGCAACTGTAAGAGGGCAGGCCCCATATCCATCATAAAGTCTATATGCTTCAGATGACTTATTGATATCTTTAATAATATTATGAGCCACTATTGGAGCTTGTTTTCTAACTGCTGCACCAGTTTTTGCATTAGGTGCATTCATTACGTCACCTAAACTATAAATATTTTCATATTTAGTATGTCTCAACGTCCCTTCTTTATGATCTACATCAACCCATCCACCAGCATCGGCTAATGGACTATTCTTAATAAAGTCAGGAGAAGTTTGAGGTGGTGTTACATGAATAAAATCGAATTTTTTTGTAACTTCTTTAGAATTTCCATCTTTATCTGATTGTTTGAATACAGCTTCTTTTGCTTCACCATTAACTGAAATTAAATTATGTTGGAAACTTCTTTTAATTCCATAAGAGTCACATATTTCATTTAATGGACCTTGAAAATGAGGCACACCAAAAATTACTGGTTTCGCACATAAAAATTCTAAATTACTATCTTTAAGAGCACCTTTTTTCTTTAAGTGATCAGCAGCTAAGTAAGCTATTTTTTGAGGAGCACCTGCACATTTAATTGGCATTGGAGGTTCGGTAAATAATAAGTTTCCTCCCTGCAAATTCTTTAAACATTCCCATGTATAAACTGCCATATCTGAACTATAATTAGTACAAACATTATTTTTTCCTAATGTTTCTTTAAGTCCAGCTACTCCATCAAAATTAATTTTTAGACCAGGACAAACTACTAAATAATCATATGAATATTCACCACCTGAAGTCTTTACCGAATTAGACTCTGGAGAAAAACTTTCAGCATATTCTTTAAACCAATTAACATAACTAGGCATTACAGATGACATTGGTTTTATAGTGCTGTTTACATCGTAAGCACCTGCACCTACTAAAGTCCATGCTGCTTGATATAATGATTTTTCCGAAGGTTCTACAATTGATATTGATAAGTCAGACTTTAAACTTTTTAGTCTTGTGGCAACTGATATACCAGCGCATCCGCCACCGATAATCAAAATGTTTGAGTGATTAGAGTTATTCATATCAAAAAACCTAACACTTATAATTTGCTTAAGATACACGTCTTATAAGTTGTTTTTTCAAACTTAAATATCGTTGATAAACCTAATCAATAATTTATAATGGTTCTAATTAATTAAAAGGAGAGTGAAGAATGTTAAAAATAAACAGTATGTGTCCTGATTTTCAATGCAAAACTACAGAGGGAGATATCTCTTTTCATGAGTGGCTTGGAGATAGCTGGGGCGTATTATTTTCTCACCCAAAAGATTTTACACCAGTTTGTACTACAGAATTAGGTTCATTAGGACAAATGAAAGCTGAGTTTGATGCAAGAAATGTAAAAGTAATCGGACTAAGTGTAGATGGAGTTGAGGATCACAAAAAATGGTTAGAAGATATCAAAGATGTATCTGGAACGATGCCGGATTATCCTATTATCGCTGATGAAGATTTAAAAGTTGCAAAACTCTTCAATATGTTAGAAGCCGATGCAGGAACAACTTCAATGGGAAGAACAGCAGTTGATAATGAGACTGTTAGAACTATTTTTGTTGTAAGACCAGATAAAAGAATTGGTCTTTATTTAACTTACCCAATGGCTACAGGTAGAAATTTCCATGAAATTTTAAGAGCTATTGACTCAATGCAACTTACTGCAAAACATAGAGTTGCTACTCCAGCTAATTGGAAAAAAGGTGAAGATGTAGTAATTCTTCCAGCTGTAAAAGACGACGAGGCTAAAAAAATATATCCAGATGGATGGGAAACAGTTAAGCCTTATTTAAGAAAAGTTCCAGATCCTACAAAGTAATAAGGATTTCGGACTAATTTATTATCTCAGTTCTAGTTTGATAATTAGAACTGAGATTAAATTAAAATCTTTTATATTTTTTCATAGAAATATTTGCCAACAGAAGGTTTGGATCAACAAATACTTTTGATTGTTTAATTTTCTTAAAAGATTTGTAAGCAAAAATTGCAATTGGCAGCTCAGTACAGCCTAGAATAATTTTTTTACATTTAATTTTCATCAAGTAACTTACTGCTGGTCTAATTGCTTTTTCTGCTTCTTTAATTTTTCCCATTTTAACTAGCTTTATTGATTTATTTACTGAATTTTTTTGTAAACTTTTGTTAGGACTTACTAAATTAAAATTTTTATCAAAATATTTATTATAAACTTTAGTACTTAATGTAGCCTCAGTAGATAAAATACCAATCTTAGAGTTTTTTTTACAGTTTTTTGATGTATCTAAGTAAACTTCTTTTGGCATACTAAGTATTGGTATTTTAACTTTTTTTCTTAAATCATCGTACCAATAATGAGCGGTGTTACACGGCATTACAATGAATTTACAATTATTTTTTTGTAACATTTTACAACCTTCAACAAGCGAATTTAAAACGTTATAATATTTTTTTAAATTTTCTGGTCGTTTTGGAATGTTAGACTTATTATATAAAACAAACATTGGATATTGTTGATCAAGTTTTCCAGCATTTATTTTCGCAAGTTTATTGCAAAAATCTAATCCAGCCTGTGTTCCCATTCCTCCAAGAATACCAATCATAAATCTACTTTGAATTTTGTTTTAAAAATAACAATATACAACTATATTTTATAAACAATTATGCAAGATATTTATATTGATGATATTGGTTCAGGATATCCACTAGTTTTAGTTCATGGATATCTAGGATCATCAGAAATGTGGAAACTCCAAAAAGATTATCTTCATAAAAAATTTAGAGTTATTGCTCCAGCTTTACCAGGATTTGGTGAAAGCTTTAATACAAAATCTTTAAATAGTATTAGTTTAATGGCTAAATTTATTATCCAACAAATTGATTTAAAAAATATAGATAAGTTTAATTTAATGGGTCACTCGATGGGTGGAATGATAGTACAAGAAATTGCAAATCTATACGGAGATAGAATTAATAAATTGATTTGTTTTGCTACTGGACCTATAGGTGACATCCCAGGAAGATTTGAACCTATAAATACATCGATAAAAAAGCTGGGTGAGGAAGGAATTAAGGAACAAGTCAAAAGAATACCACCAAAGTGGTTTGTTGAAGGAGATCAAGCCAAAAATTATTATTTATGTGAAAATGCAGTTAAAAATATATCTGAAGAAACAGCGCGTAACGCCCTAATAGCCATGAGAGACTGGAACGGATTAGAAAATTTAAAAAAAATAAAAAACAAGACCTTGATAATTTGGGGAGATAAAGACAAATCTTATAATTTTGAACAAGTCTCAATACTTAACAATAATATTCCTGATAGTGATTTAAAAATATTTAAGAACTGCTGTCACAATGTACATCTTGAGCAGCCTCAGAAATTTAACCAAGTTGTTGAGGACTTTCTTATTTAAATTGGCCATTTTAGGCTTTTGCATAGCAGATTTTACTATTTAGCTTATTAGAAATGTTGACTCTAAATTTAAAACAAAGTTAGATTTTATTTATAAAAAAAACTTAAATGGGGAAAATATGAATATAATCAAAAAAATTCTTGTGGCTGGAGTAATTTCATTATTTGTACCAGCCTCAAGTTTTGCTGAAAAAGTAAAAATTGGTGATCCTGGTTGGACGGGTGCAACTGCAATTGCAAATTTACTTGCTGCTGTTGTCATTGATAAAATGGGTGGTGAAGCCGAGTTAGTTCCAGGTAACAATACTGCAATCTATGGAGCGATTGATAGAAGCAAAGGTGAAATCGAAGTTCACCCTGATATTTGGCTACCAAATCAAGAAGCTTATACAAAAGATTTAGTACCAAAAGGAACATTAAAATTAAGCAAAAATCCTTATGAGGGAAATCAAGGCTATTGTGTTTCTCAACAATTTGCAAAAAAAATGAATATTACTGCAATAGAAGATTTAGGTAGACCAGAAGTTGTTAAAGCAATGGATAGTGATGGAAATGGAAAAGGTGAGTTTTGGATTGGTGCTGACGGATGGGCTTCTGCAAATGTAAACCAAGTAAAACTTAGAGACTATAAACTTTACGATGCTGGTATAGAGCCAATAAGAGCTGCTGAAGCTGTAAAAAATGCTAGAGTTTTAGACTCGATCAAAAAGGGTGAGGGTTACGCATTTTATTGTTACAAACCTCATGCTATTTGGGGAATGGCTGATGTAGTTATGTTGGAAGAACCTAAGTATGATCCAGCTAAATATAAAATGATTCAACCAAAAGCAGATGCAGATTGGTATCAAAAATCATATGTAGCTTCAAAGGATGCTTTGAAACAAATTCAAATCGGATGGGGAACTTCTTTAGAAAGCAAATCACCAGCGATTGTTGAATTTTTTAAAAATTTCCAGATAACAGCAGATGATGTTTCTTGGATGGCATACGAAGTATCAGTTCAAAAAAGAGACCCAGGAGAAGTTGCAAGAGACTGGATGGCTAAAAATAAATCAACAGTTGATGGTTGGTTAGGTCTTTAATTTAGTCAATTTAAATTTAATTTACCTGGCGACTTATAGTTGCCAGGTATCATTTTCAATAATATTAAGCTAAAATCCTTTTATGGAAGCTGCTATACAGATCCAAAACGTTTGGAAAATATTCGGAAATACATCCAATGATGCATTAGATGCAATCCAAAATAGGAAAATTTCAAAACAAGAAGCTTTAGAAAAGTATAACTCAGTAATTGGAGTTTCTGATGTTTCGTTTGATGTTAATAAAGGTGAAATTTTTTGTGTTATGGGATTATCTGGAAGCGGTAAGTCAACACTTGTAAGGCATATTAATAGATTATTAGAGCCAACATCTGGAAAAATTTTAATAAACAACCAGGATGTAATGCAATTTAATAAAGAAAATTTACAAGAACTTAGAAATAAAAAAATTGGTATGGTTTTTCAAAATTTTGCATTGATGCCCCACAGATCTGTTTTAGATAATATTGCAATGCCTTTAGAAATAAGAGGAGTAAGTAAAAACGATAGGTTAGATGCAGCAAATAACATCCTAAATATTGTTGAATTACAAGGATGGGGTAATAAATACGCACATGAATTATCTGGAGGAATGCAACAAAGAGTAGGGTTGGCCAGAGCATTAGCTGCTGATCCTGAATTTTTACTCATGGATGAGCCTTTTAGTGCACTTGATCCGCTTATAAGACGCCAACTTCAAACAGAGTTTATTAAACTTTCAAAACAAATGAAAAAGACAACTGTATTTATAACTCATGATCTTGATGAAGCTGTAAGAGTTGGACATAGAATAGCAATAATGCGAGATGGAAGAGTAGTTCAAATCGGAACCCCTGAAGAAATAGTTGTAAATCCATCTGATGATTATGTTGCAGATTTTGTAAAAGGAATTTCAAGATTAAAAGTTGTTCAGGCTAAAACTATTATGCAACCTTTAGAGCAATATAAAAAAAACTTTGGGGAAAATTTAAGTAATAATGAAAAAGTAAATGAAAACGACATATTAAGCAAACTTATTGAAACTTCTGTTTCTAAAGATAAACCAATTGTAGTTGTAAATGATCTTAATACGGAAGTTGGAATTATTACTCAATCAGACCTATTAAAGGCAGTTGTTGAAGGAAATGAGAATGAGTAAGGAAATTAAAAATTTATCAAGATCCGAACTTATCAAAAATTTTGTAATTTCAAATCCAGATTATTATATCAAAGAGTTTAAAAAAATTGGCAGCAAACCATCTTACTCTTACTCTTTTAACCTTTTTGCAGCATTGTTTGGACCTGTATGGTTTGGACTAAGAAATGTATGGAATTATGCTCTGGCATTTCTAATTGTGGAAACATTTGCTGTTGTTCAAATTGTTAGAGGATTATTTGGCAACATTACTAAAGATGCAGTTGAAAAAATTGACAAAATTCAATCAACTATCGATTTTAGATACAAACAATTAGAAGCTGCAAAAGAAAACAACCCAGATAAAGTCGAAGTCTACGAAAGGGCAATCAAATCACTTGAAGACGCAATGAAAGAATATGTAGTTGATGTTCAGCAAATCGAGGCTTCAGCAATATGGATAACTATTTCAGGGATTATATTATTAATTTTTGTAAAATTTATTCAAGGAATATTAGCCAATACTGTTTTAGAGAAAAGATACTCTGAGTGGTTATCAAATAAATCAATAAGTCCTGGCATGAAACCAAAAAATTACTTACTTAGTGTTGGTTTTACAATAGTGATAATGTTTTTTTCAGTGATACATTATAGTTTCCCAGGTTTCTTCTCAATAATGAATGATTTTCCTACTCATCCAGAAATAAGACTTACATCTATTAAATGGGTAGAAACAATTTTTGATTATGCTGTTATTAAAGGAGACGCAGTATTTACTGCAATTACAATTGGAATAAGATCTGTTCTTGATTTTTTAGAATTGTTATTTGTAAAAACACCTTGGATTGTGATCATAACTACCATTGTAGTTTTAACTGCTTTATCAGCAGGAATAAGAACCGCAATATACTCTGCAGGATTTTTAGCTTACATGGGTTTTTTGGGATTTTGGGTTAAAGCAATGACCACACTTGCTTTACTTGGTACAGCTGCAATACTAAGTATTGTTATTGGAATACCTTTAGGAATTTATTGTGCGAGACGTCAGAGATTTTATTCAATGATAAGACCAATAATGGATTTTATGCAAACTATGCCAGCATTTGTATTTATGATTCCAGTCATTGCGTTTTTTGGAACAGGTAAGGTTGCGGCTGTAATCATTACAATGATTTTTGGAGGAACACCTGTTGTTAGACTTACAGTGTTAGGTTTAAGAGGCGTTCCTGAAACTATCAGAGAAGCTGCAATAGCTTATGGTGCATCCAAATGGTATTTGTTAAGAAAAGTAGATCTACCACTGGCGACACCTTCAATACTTGCTGGTGTAAATCAAACTGTGATGTTAAGTTTAGCAATGGTTGTTGTAGCTTCACTGATCGGAGCAAAAGGTTTAGGACAAGACGTACTTGAGGCACTTCAATATGCAAATGTTGGACAAGGAATTTTAGCTGGTATTGCAATATTATTTGTTGCTTTAATATTGGACAGAGTAGTTCAAGGTAAGAAAAGAGTATAATACCTTAATGAATAAAAATGTTTGGTTGCTATTTGCAAGCAATGCATGCGCATTTTCAGTTGCACCTGTAACAGTTTTTTTAAGTGGAATAATTGGATCTAGCATAAGCCCAATTAATTCTTTGTCGACTTTGCCAATGTCGTTATCAATTGTTGGTACGGCCATTTTTATAATAGCTGCTTCTAAAATAATGAGCATCACTGGTAGAAAAAAAGGATTTATACTTTCGTCCATCACAACCTCATTGTTTGCTTTACTGGCAGCTTATGCGGTAATGAAACAAAATTTTATCCTTTATTCGTTCTCATGCTTTTCACTTGGATTTGGGATGGCATTTGCTCATCAATATCGTTTTGCAGCAGCTGAAAGTGTAGATAAAAAACAAGCTCCAAAAGCCATTTCTTTATTACTTTTTGCGGGAATTTTGTCAGCTTTATTAGGTCCTAATCTAGCAAATCTTGGAAAGAATTTAATTTCAGAAGGTTTATATGTAGGCTCTTATCTATGTTTGTCATTATTAACTCTATCATCAATTATTTTTTTAGTTTTTTATAATGAAAAGAAAGTTACCGAGAAAAAAAAAATTTCAAGAGGAAGATCAATTTTAGAATTAATTTCTCAACCAAGGTTTCTTCAGGCTTTAGTCTCCTCATCTTTTGCTTATGCAGTAATGTCTTTTTTAATGACCGCTACCCCAATAAGCATGCATATTAATGATAATATGTCTTTAAACAGCACCAGTTTTGTAATTCAATTACATATAATTAGCATGTTCCTGCCAGCATTAGTTACCGGAAATCTAATTAAAAAATTCGGACACAGCAAAATTATGTATTGCGGCGTATTATTTTTTATAATCACAATATTTCTGAGCTATCTTGATCAAACAGTTACAAACTATTTATTTTCATTAATATTTTTAGGTCTTGGATGGAATTTTCTATTTATATCAGGGACAAGCTTACTTGTATTAAATTATAGAGAAGAAGAAAGGTTTAGAGCTCAAGGTTTTAATGATTTTATAGTTTTTTCAATTCAAGCTACTGCTAGTTTAACAGCTGGTGTTGTTTTAAGTTATACTAGCTGGAAAACAATGAATATTCTTTGCATACCTTTTTTAATTATAATTATTTTTACAACACTAAGAGCAGATAGATTATCAAGAAAAGTTTAATTCTTACAGGCCGTGTCAACTTGTAACAGATATTGCTTATTGTAAGATTATTTTAAAAGCATATATGCAACTCATGAAATCACACAATAAATTTTTAATTATCACTACCTTTTTATTATCAACACTTTTTGCTAATATCGGTTTAGCTGCAGATGTAACAGTAGAAATGTTAAATAGACTTGATAAACAGTCAAATGTTTTTGAGCCAAAGATAGTAAGAGTAAACGTTGGAGATACAGTTCTTTGGAAAGCTAAAGACAAAGGTCACAACGTTGAATTTATTAAAAAAGGAGTTCCAGAAGGCATTGGTAAATTTAAGTCAAAATTCAATAAGGATGTTGAATACAAATTTGAAATTCCTGGAATTTACGCATACTGGTGCACACCCCATAAAAATATGGGTATGATTGGTTTTGTAGTTGTTGGTGATGATAAATCAAACTTAGAAGCAATAAAAAAACTCAGATTTTCATCAAAATCTAAGAAAATGGCTCCAGATTTAATAAACTCACTCTAATTAAATATTAAATCAGTTTTTAACTTTCTTACCCTAGTCAGTGAGTTTTTGAACTTACTATCGGTGTGAAAATCTCCTGGAAAAGCAATACATTTAATTTTTGCTTTAACGGCTGATTTTAGGCTAATTTCGGTATCTTCAATTGCAATACATTCATTATTTTTTAATTTAAGTTTCTTTAAACAATGTTTGTAAACTTCTAATTTTGATTTTGTATTTTTATTCCCAGTGGTATTACCAATATAATTAAAATCTTTCTTCTTAAGATATTTTACTGTGGATAAAAAAACTGAATCAATATTATTTTTTGTTGTAGATGTAGCAAATCCTATTTTTATTTTGTTTCTTTTACAGTAACTGATAATATCTATTACTCCAGGTCTTGGTTTTATTTTATTTTTTTTTAAATAATTATTAAATATTAATGTTTTTAAATTTCTTATTTTTTTTGCATTAGTAGATGTATTATTTTCTAAACTATATTTCCTAACTCTTTTCTCTCCGCCTGGTTTTTTTAACATTGATTTATAAGTTTTTTTACTCCAGTACCAATTTAATCCTACCTTTTGAAATGCTTGATTAAAACAATTTCTTTGTATATCAGAGGTCTCAATAATTGTTCCAATTGAACCAAATAAGACTGCTTTGATTGTCATTAGCCTTTAATGGCACCAGCGGTTAATCCACTTATAACCTGTCTTTGAAAAAACATTACTAATAGAAATAATGGAGCGGTAGCAGACACAACTGCAGATACAGCCCACATTAAATTTCCTTCATGCTGGTTGGTTCCAAGGTAACTTTGAATTTTGGGAACCATAGTGTGGTTCTCTTGGTTTAACAATAAAGCTGTTACAGTAAAATCATTATAAGCTAACATGAGACTAAATAATCCAGCTGTGATTACTCCAGGCCACATCACAGGCATTATAATATGTCTAAAGGCTTGGAAATATGAACAACCATCAATCAAGGCACTTTCATCTAATTCTTTAGGCACAGTTTTAAAAAATGAATAAAGGAGCCATAAGGTAAAAGGTTGATTGATTGCAACAAGAACTACAATTGTAGTTGGTAAAATTCCCCAAATTTGTAATTGAAAAAAAGGGAATAGATAACCTGACACCAATGTTATATGCGGCATTGCTCTAAAAATTAAAGCAATAATTAAAATCCAAAATGCATAATTTTTTGTAGATCTAGATAGTGCGTATGCACCTAGTGTGCCAAGAAATAATGAAATTGAGACAACACTAATTGTAACTATTACTGTGTTTCTTGAAGCTTTCCAAAATTCACCTTCAAACCACGCTCCACTATAAGCTTCTTTGGTAAATCTAGCGCCAGTCTCAATTAAAGTATTAAAAGCTGTTATTGCATACCACCAATCAGCTCTTGAGAAAAAGTCAGCTCTGACTTTAAAGGATCCCCAAAACGTCCAAATAAATGGAAAACATGCAAGTAACAACCATATAACTATAAATATTGTGTTGAAGGTTTTTAAACTGTTTGATTTTTTATCTAATCCAAAATCCATAATTATCTATTTGTTCTAAACTCTTTCCAAGTTCTCAGTAAAACTGGCGTTAAAATTATTGAAATTCCTACAATAGTCATAATCGATGTTGCTGCTGCTGATCCAAATAAAATTACTTCCTCATTAACTAAGTTATCATAAATCAACCAAGATAAAGATTGGGCACTACCTTCAGCACTAAAACCTATGATGGGTTCAAATACTCTAAAATTATCCATTAATGAAATTAAAGCAACAAAGGTAACTACAGGATATATATGTGGTAAAACTATATGTTTAACTCTTTGAAATCTTGAAGCACCATCTATAATTGAAGCTTCCAATGGTTCTTGTGGAACAGTTTGAAGTGCTGCATAAAAAACAACAAAAGCAAAAGGGGAGTGATGCCAAACTCCATAAATAATAATTGTAATCCAAGTTAAAGCTTTTGATGATTTAACAGATAAGTAAGGATCATCCATTAATATTTGAAGATTTGCACCTATAATTCCTTCTGCATCAATCATCCAGAATAACACTAGAGAACCTACCAAAGGAGTTACAATCATTGGTAAAATTGTACCAAAAATAAGTGGACCTCTAATTTTTCTAGAAATTGCGTTTAGACTTAGTGCAATAATAAATCCTAAAAGCAGAACGCATGGTGTAACAATTACACAATAAGTTAAGGTAAATACTAAAGCTTTGTAAAATGGAAGATTTCCTACCTTGCCAATAAATTCACCTAATGATTTACTCTCACTCCAAAATTCTGACACTTGATCAGATGCCAAGTGATTTCTATCAATGTATGTACCAAAACCATTAAATTTTCCTAATGGTTTCTCTTCTTTAATTTTTGAAGTAGCTTCTTGATCTACAACTACTGATGTTTTGCATCCAAATGGATCACATTTTTTAACTTCAATGAGTATTTGATCATGTTGAGCGTAAAAAGATTGAATCCCTGTTGAAATAATTGGTAGCCCAATGAATAAAATCATTGCTAAACCTGCTGGGAAAAAAAACCAGAAAAAACTTCTATTGGGCATGATAAATTTATAAGTGGGGATAGTTATACCCCCACTTAATTAATTTATATTTTATAGAAAACCTTGTTCTTTTGCTTTAGTGATATAAGCGGCTTCAACATCTTTCAATGCTTGCTCAGCAGACTCATTTCCTTGCAAAAACTCAACAATTTCACTACCCAAAGCACCATGCATTAATCCCATTTGTGGTAACATTGGATAAGGTTTTGCTCCCATTTTAACTGCTTCAATTACTCCAACAGATTTTGGACCAGGTACAAAGCCTTCAACTAACCAAACTGCTTGATCAGCAGCTTTTGCAACCATCTCTTTTGATGATGCTGCATGAGCCATTGCTCTAAAAGAAGCTTCAGCATCTGCGTCAGATCTATTTTTAGCAAGTGTAAATCCGTCCCACCAAAGTGTTGCTGCAGGAATATTACCACCACCAACTGTTGCTGGAGCAACTAATTTAGTAGCAGCAGTTATTTTCGCATCACCTTCATCGTCAAGTAATGTTCCAGATCTAGATGCCCATAAAGTCATAATTGCAACATTTCCAGATTCCCACTCAACTTTGATAGCTTCACTATCATGCGTTAAATAATCAGGGTTACTTAAATCAGCCAGTTTTTTTAACATGTTTAAAGTTGCAACACCTTTTGCATTATTGATATTTGGTTGTGCACCACCATCTTTAAAGAATTCACCACCATGACCAATGTACATGTTTACAAATTCTTCAGCTAAATTCCATCCAGCTTTATATGCCGCTGCATAAGGATATTTCATTTTCCCAGCTGCTCTGATTTTTTCAGCAGCCGCTACAACTTCCTCGTAAGTTTTTGGAATAGCAATACCATTTTCTTGTAATACATCTGTTCTTACATAAAGATGTTGTGTATTAGCCATAAATGCTACAGCCATTACTTTTCCATCAATTGTTATAAGTTGTGACTCTTGAATTCCTTTTCCATATTTTTTAACTAGATCATTCATTGGTCTAATTAAATCAGCATTCATTAATGGAACTATAGAACTATTAGCAGCAACTCTAACTGAAAACTCAGAAGGATTTGCTGTTAAAGCTGGTACTGCAATTTTGTTGTGTTCAGCTGAGTGAGTGACTTTAAAGTCAGCACTTCCTTTACATTCTTTTGCAGTTTCAACTAAAGTTCTTAGAGCAGGAAAATCATTTGCTAAAATATTTATTGATCCACTCTTAATGTTACAGTCAGCGTTAGCTACTGTTCCAAAAAGTAAAAACAATAAAGTAACTAGTATTTTTTTCATATTATTCTCTCTTTTGTTAATATTAATAAGTTTTACTTACCAAAAATATACATATACGCTTAAGTTTATAAAAGTAAAAATTAGATTTGTTTTGACGCAAGTTCAGCACCTGCGACAAGTGCTTCAAGTTTTTTGTAAACAATATCTTCATCTACATTTCCATAGCCTGCAAAGGTACTAAATCCACAATCTGTTCCTGCCATTAATTGATTTGGCTCTAGTACTCTAGAAAAAGCTAAAATTCTATGTTTTACAACATCTGGATGTTCAATAAAGTTAGAAGTAGACTCAATAACCCCTGGAATAATCATCTTATCTTTTGGTACTTTTATATTTTCAAATACTTCCCATTCATGAGCATGTCTAGGGTTAGCAGACTCTATCAAATATTTACTAACATTGGCTTTAAAAGCCAATCCAATTATTTTATCTAAACCAATATCATGAGTATGAGGTCCTTCATAATTACCCCAGCAAATATGCATTCTTACTTTAGATGGATCTATATTTGATAATGAATTATTTAAAACTTCCACATGTTTGTTAGCTCTTTCTAAAAAATCTTTTTCAGAAATTTCCTTGTAAATCATATGCCTTGATAATGCGAGATCCGGGCAATCAATTTGAATAGATAAGCCGCTCTCAGTTATTTTCTCATATTCGAACTTCATTATATCTGATAGTTTCTCAAGATACTCATCATCGTTTTTATAAAACTTGTTGGGTAAAAAATTACATATAACTCCTGGAGATGGTGAATTCATAAATCCATCAGTATGTGAATTTTTTTCTAAGGCTTTTTTAAAATTTAGAATATCTTTGTTAATTGAAACTTCATCTTTTATTTTAAGCTCACTTGTACAACACGGTCTCTTATAAGTTGGAGTTCCACCAGATAGGATAAGTTTTTTTTTAAAAGATGGAAAATCATCTAAGTCTTTTGGAGCTTTTCTTTCACTTTCGCCAGAAAAACCATCAACTCTATCTTTTATATAAGTTGCGTAACTTATTTTTGACATCTCTCCATCACTTACAGAGTCTAATCCGCTATTGATTTGCTTTTTTACAACTTCAGATACATTTTTTTTAACCATTGCATCAAAGCTTCTAAAATCTATTTTTTCTTGATTATCTTTAGAGGCAAGAAGACTGGAGAGTTCGTTTGATCTGGGTAGGCTACCAACATGTGTAGTTTTTATTTTAACCATGGTTCAATAGTATTTGTTTCCATATAGCAACTTCATCAAATAAAACCCATTCTCTAATAATTGAATTATTAGTAAATTCAGCATGGTTAATACCCATTATAAATATTTTTTTATTTGATGCTTTACCATATTCATCACTTTCATTAGCATGTTCTCCTTCTAAAAACCATCTGACTGACACCCTTGAATTTTTCTCCGGCTCTTCTAAAAATCCAACATGCTCAATACTAAATTTTATATTTGTAAATATTTTCTTAATGGAATTCCATTTTTCAATAATATCTTCTCTTCCGTGACCAAGTTTATTTCCTGGCCAAAACAAATTTGCAGCTCTGTCATAATCTTCATATTCGTAACTTTTATTAAAGATATTACTTAAAACCCGCGTATATTTCTCAGCGATTGATCCATCTTTATAACTCTCTGCTTTATAATTTGAATTTTTATCAGAATTAGCATCATACAATTTACTTGAATTTGATACGCCTCCCTCCTTTTCAATCATTTTTCTAGCAAACTCCTCTGGTGAATAACCAATCTGTCTGACCATCGCTCCTTGATCTCTAACGATCCATTCATCATAAACTTGATTATTCTTACAAGCACAATCAGCAATAACCCTATAATAAATATCTTTACCAGTGGGTTCACCATAAAAGCCTTTTCCAAGATGAGTTCCTTTGCTTAAAATTCTATGTGATGAGTGATATCCTATTTCATCATTTCCATTCCAAATAACGTCTTCACCTAATAACTGCCTGTTTGGAAATTCTTTTAAAGTTGAATAGGTTGCTTCTATAACTGGTTTGTTTCCATATGTAACACCAAATGGTGATCTAACAGGTATGTCATTGGTATAAAAGTCACCAATTGACTCAACATCTTTATTTTCCCAAATTTGTTCTGTGATTTTTAAAATAAAGTCTGGAAAATCTTTATATTTTTTATCAAAACCTCTCATTAGATGCTTGATACACAATTAAGATATGAAACTTCACTTTCATTAATCTCAATATTAACATTCACACCTAATGGAACTGAAATAGTATCTTTAAAATTTATTTCTTTTGATAAATTTTTCATTTCAATTTTCCAATTTCCTTTTTGTGAAAAAAGTATTGTAGGTTTATTAAAAATTAAATTTTCAACTCGGCCTTTTTTTGATTTGAAACAACTCAAACTAAAACCTGTATCTTGTTTTATTATTGGATTAATAGACTTATCTTGAAATATGTTTCCTAGTATATGTGAAATTTTAATATTATCTCCAATATTCAATTCATTTTCAATTCTATTATTAAGAGTAGATATATTACTTAGTAATTGATCTAACTTGTAATTATTAAATTTTTTTATTTCATCATTAGATATAGGTTCTAATAATCTCCTACCATTTGGTATTGCTTTAATGTTTAGGTCGATTAATGAATTATCATCTAAAAGTGCCATACCTGTCTTTTTTGCTCTCTTTAATACCTCAGGTATCCAAGTGACAATTCCTGGATCATCACCTCCTAGTACAACAAAAATTAAGCCTTCTTCATCACCAGCATTTTCAAATGCTCTAAACATATTTGTTGGCATTGAAATAATGTCTCCTGGATTTAAAATCGTTTCATCTTTACCCTCTGACCCCCAATAAAATCTCCATTTACCTGAATATATTATGAATACCTCTGCTGTTAAATGGCTATGTAAACCCGATCCATTAAAGGGTTTTGCTGATACTGCACCTAAATTAAAACCATGAGGTTCAGATATTTTTATTGATTGGTCAGCGTCTTCTGCGACACCTGGACCTAAAATAGAATAATTTTTTCTTTCTTTGTGTCCATCCAGCTTACCCTCAACAAATGGCAAACTACTAGGAATTAAATCTTTGAATTTTGCTAATCTAATATTCATATTTTTTTAATTATAATATTGTGATACACGATTATTTCCAATAAATAAATATATGCAAATAGAACAATTTGATACCGGACTAAAAACAAAAACTAATGTTCAAGACATTATTCTGTCACCAGAAAAAAATTTACAAAATAAAAATTTAATCCGAGGTTATCTTAATAAAATTATTACATCAGGTGTAAGCGAAATAGACAAGAATTTGGATGAAGCATTTATAAATGATGTAAAGATAAATAGTTTTTATCCAATAAATGAATTTGAGGGACTTAAAAATCTTAAAGAAAAAATCTTTAAACCTTTATTCGAGGCTTTTCCTGATCTTGAAAGAAGAGAGAATATTGTTGTTGGTGGTGCTTTTAGAGATAAGGTTTTAGTAGGTTCATACTCAGTCCTTTCAGGATATTTTATAAAACCTTGGTTAGGAATAAAACCAAATTATAAAATGATTAATCTTAGATGTTGTGAAATTCATGAGCTCAAAGAAACAAAAATAGTAGAAAGTCATATCTTAATTGATGTGATGGATTTTTTAAGACAGTGTGGCATATCTTCGATCAATCCATCTAGAGGCTCTGAGGGAGCTTGGCTTCCACCTATAAATACTGATGGAGTAAATTTTTATGAAAAAAATATGGAGGTATCCAATTTTAATTTAAAACAAGCACTCTCTATGAATAGAAGTCTTAATTTGAAACCTGAAAAAGAAAACTTATCAAATGATGAATTAAAAAATAGATTATTAAATCATCCTCAAAAAAAATATTGGCATGATAAAATGATCTGGTACGGTCCATGTGGAATAGGTACTTCAAGATCACTAGAGGGGTTTATTGATATGCATCAATTACCTTTTAGAAAATCATTTTCAGAAAGAGATTATTTTAAACTGGGTCATTACTGCGAGATAGGAGATGGAAAATTTTCTCTATGTGCAGGATGGCATAGTCTAGAGGCATATTACGGTTCAAATGATTGGCTTGGATATAAGGCAAATAAGCAAAAATTAACAATGCGTGTTATGGATTTTTACCATCATGATGAAGGAAAAATTCGTGAAAATTGGGTACCAATTGATATACTTCACATTCTAAAACAAATCGGCATAGATGTTTTAGATAATATTAAAGGCTAAAATGGCAAATATAAAATTTACTGGAGTACATAAATCTTTTGGCTCCAATAAGATTATTACAGACTTCAATTTATCCGGCAAGGATGATGAATTTCTTGTATTAGTTGGACCGTCTGGATGTGGAAAATCAACTTTGTTAAGAATGATCGCAGGTTTAGAACAGATTGATGAAGGTGAAATATTTATTAATGATCAAAAAATAAACGATCTACATCCTTCCAAACGACAAACTGCAATGGTGTTTCAATCATATGCTCTTTATCCTCACATGAATGTTTATGAAAATATGTCATTCGGGTTAAAGATAGAAAAGAGATCTAAAGAAGAAATTCAAACAAAAGTTATGCAGGCAGCAAAAATTCTAAAGATAGAGGAATTGTTGGAAAGAAGACCCAAACAATTGTCAGGGGGACAGAGGCAAAGAGTTGCAATTGGAAGAGCAATAACAAGAAATCCAAAAATATTTTTATTTGATGAGCCTTTATCAAATTTAGATGCAGCACTAAGATCAGAAATGAGAGTTGAGATTTCCAAATTACATAATCAAATTAAAACAAATATGATTTATGTTACGCATGATCAGGTAGAGGCAATGACCCTAGCTGATAGGATTGTAATATTAAATCTTGGTAATATTGAACAAGTTGGAACTCCAGACGAAATTTACAACAATCCAGCAAATATTTTTGTAGCTCAATTTATTGGTACTCCAAAAATGAATATTTTACCTTTAAATAATGAAAATATTATTTCAGAAAATAAAATTAAGTTTTTAGGTAATGAAATAACTTTTGAAAAAACTAAATTTGATAAAAAGAAATATTTCTTAGGAATAAGACCTGAGCATTTTAACTTATCTAATGAATCACAATTTAAATTTAAACCTAAAATTGATCTAGTTGAAAATTTAGGTAATGAAAAGATTGTATACATGAGTAACGACAACTTAGAACTTAGTGCAAAAATTTCTAGTCAGGAAGATTTTCAAAATCAGATTAATTTTGACTCAAAAGATATTTTTATTTTTGACGAAAACGGAAGAAGAATTTAAATTTTTTTAAATATTATTGTTTCATTAATTATTTAATATGAATTGGATAGTTGTTACAGTTATTGCGGCTTTTTTTCAGAATCTAAGGTCTTCATTTCAAAAAAAAATTAATAAGGATGTTTCAACTATAGCATCTACTTATGTTAGGTTTTCTTTTGCTCTGCCTTTAGCATTAGTCTTGTTTTTTATATACTTCAGAGAAGTTTCTGTAGTTCATGAAATACTTAATCAACCAGGCTTTTTAATAAATGTAACATTAGCATCAATTTTTCAAGTAATATTTACTTTTGTATTATTATATTTATTTAGGTTCTCAAATTTTGTTGTCGGAACTTCACTCAGTAAAACAGAAGTTGTCCAAGTTGCTATATTTGAATACTTAATATTAAATGAAAAATTAAGTAAGCTAGGCATAAGTGGGATCATAATATCAACTCTAGGTGTAATAATTTTATCTATAAAAGATTTAAAATTATTTCTTCAAAACATATTTTCAAAAACAACATTAATTGGACTAATATCCGGTTTATTCTTAGCTCTGAGTATTGTTTATTTTAGATCTGCTGCATTATCTTTAGAAAATTTTAATTCAAATTTTGAAAAAGTAATATCAACTTTACTTTTTGGATTATTAATTCCAACAATTATTTTAACGATTTACCTTTTAGTCTTTGAAAAAAAAGAGTTTAAAAAACTATATAATGATAAATACGACTGTATGTTAATTGGTATTGGAGGTTTTTTTGCATCGCTTTCATGGTTTTATGCATTCACTTTAATCCAAGCATCCTTTGTCAGAGCAGTTGGTCAAATTGAATTATTATTTAGTTATTTTTCATCAAAATATTTATTCAAAGAAAAAGTAAAGTTAACAGAAATTTTAGGTATTGTTGTATTTGTGATTGGTGTCACAATTTTATTGCTTTCTAGAGTTTAAAGCTAATTAGAAAATCCGTATTTTCTAAGCCTTACATCTCCAGTTCGAGCATGAGCTTCCATACCTTCATATCTTGAAATTCTTGCACAAGCTGCGCCCACTTCTTTAGTTGATTCCTTTGTCATTCTTTGGAAACTCAATGTTTTAATGAATTTTCCGACAAATAAACCGCCTGTATATTTTCCCGCACCTTTTGTTGGTAAAATATGGTTTGTCCCAGAGCATTTATCACCATAAGCAACTGTAGTTTCTTCTCCAATAAATAATGATCCGTAGTTTTTTAATCGATCATGAAACCATTGAAGGTTTTTAGTCTGTATCTCTAAATGTTCAGGAGCATATTCATCACTGATTTTAGCCATTTCTTCGTCTGTATCGCATAAAATAACTTCCCCATAGTCTCTCCAAGCTGCACCAGAGTTTTCTCTTGGTAAGTCTGGTAAGTCTGCAATCAATTCTGGCACTCTTTTCATTACATATTCGGCTAATGATTTACTAGTAGTGAATAACCATGCAGGAGAATTGTAACCATGCTCAGCTTGTCCAACTAAATCGAAAGCCACTAATTCTGGGTCTGCTGTTTCATCTGCTATAACTGCAATTTCTGTAGGACCAGCAAATAAATCTATACCTACTTTGCCAAATAAAATTCTTTTTGATTCTGCAACAAATTGATTTCCAGGACCAACAAGCATATCAGCAGGTGCATTACCAAAAAGACCATAAGTCATTGCTGCAATAGCCTGAACTCCACCTAAATTCATTATTACATCTGCTCCACATAAGTCAGCGGTATAAACAATAGCAGGATGAACTCCAACACCAGGTTTTGGTGAGCTGCAAACAATAATATTTTTAACACCCGCAACTTTAGCTGTGGTAACACTCATTACAGCAGATGCTATATGAGCATATCTTCCTGCAGGTACATAACAACCTGCTGTATTAACAGGAATTAATTTTTGTCCAGCAAATAATCCATCTGAAAGCTCTACCTCAAAATCTTGGCCATAATTTTTTAATTGTGCTTCAGCAAACTTTCTTACTCTTTCATGGGAAAATTGAATGTCGTCTTTTGTTTTAGGATCTAAATTTTTTTTAATTTGTTCAATTTTTTCTCTTGTAACTACTACTTCTCCTTCATATTTATCAAATTTTTTTGATAACTCGATACATCCTTCTTCTTTTGTTTTCTCTATATCTTTTAGAATATTTTCTACAATCTCTCTTGTTTTTGTATCATCAGTAGAAGATGTTTTGGGTGATTTTTTTAAATAATTTATTGCCATGTCTAAATCCTAATTTAATTATTATTTTTTTTCAATATTCATTTAATCCAAAGCTACCACAGCTGCCGCAATAGATGCTAGCCTTGCTGTCGCATCATCTGATCTACTAGTAATTACCACTGGAACTTTTCCTCCTATAACCACTCCTGCCGCACACGCTCCCATAAAATAAATCATCATTTTAACTAGAGCGTTACCTGCTTCAACATTTGGAACTAATAATACATCTGCATCTCCTGCAACTATGTTTTTTATTCCTTTTATTTCTGCAGATTTTTTTGACACACTATTATCAAATGCTAGAGGTCCAAAAATATCTGCATTAAGACTTTCTCTTCCAGCTAATTCACATATTTCTTTAGCATCAAGTGAACTTTGCATGCTGTCTAAAACTTCTTCTGTTGCAGAAAGAATAGAGACTTTTGGTCTTGCTATTTTTATTCTATGACAAAAATCAACTACATTTTTTAAAATATGCATTTTTGTTTTAACATTTGGATTAACATTTAGAGCACCATCAGTTATTATTAGTGGTTTATCCTCTTTATCCAAAGTCATATGCCAAATATGACTCAATCTTTTTTTACCAATCAAATTATATTTTCGTAACAGAACTTCTTTCATTAAAATGTCAGTGTGTATATGACCTTTAACAATTATTTTGACTTTTCCATCACCAGCAAGCTTTGCCGCAATTTTGGCAGTGTTATTTTCAATTGGCTCATTTATTATTTCATATTCTGAGATATCGAATTTTAACTCCTCAGCAGTTTTTTTGATTTCTATTTCATCACCTATAAAAATAGGGATGATCAATTTTTCTTTTACGCAATCCATTATAGATAGCATAGGAAGTCTTTTGCCTGCATTTACGATTGCTGCTTTGGCTCCTCTTTTTTGGTGAGCAATATCAAGTAAATTGAATGGACAGACTGTTGATTTATCTGAAAGCATTTGAATTTATATATACTAAATTAATAAAAAAACTAATATAGTATTATTGATATAAGGATAAAAAGTGGAAGTAGTTACCAAAATAGCTCCGATCGCTCTAGCTCTTATAATGTTAGGTCTTGGATTAGGATTAACTGGACGTGACTTTTTAAGAGTAATCAATAATCCTAAAGATTTTATAATTGGCTTTGTATGTCAATTGATACTTTTACCAATAGTTGCGTTTATAATTGTATTAATATTAGATTTACCAATTGAAATCGCTGTAGGTGTTATGATTATTGCTGCAGCTCCTGGTGGAGTAACATCAAATGTAATGACAAAATTTGCAAATGGAGATGTTGCATTATCAATCTCATTAACCGCTATAATAAGCCTGATTAGTATTATTTCTGTTCCTTTTATTATTTTTAAATCAGCAAATTTATTGGGAGTTACAGATATATCTTCTGATATCACCATGACTGGCATTGCATTAAAAATGGCTCTAGTTGTTACAGTGCCTGTTATTTTAGGAATGATTGTAAGGAAATTTGCAGAAAATTTTGTTTCTTCAAATATTTCTATAATCGAGAAAATCACAACTTTATTATTTGTAATTGTTTTTGCAACAATATGGATTGAAGAAAGAGAGAATATATTTAATTACTTAAAACAAGCAGGTTTTGCTGTTCTTGTGCTTAATATTATCATGATGGTGCTTGCATATTACATAGCCAAGTTATTAGCCACTGGCATAAAACAAAGAAAGTGTATTTCAATTGAGTGTGGACTTCAAAATGGCACATTAGCAATATTTGTAGCTACACAAATATTTAGTGACATTAGTTATATTATACCAACAGCAGCATATGCTCTTATTATGTATTTAACTGGCTTTATAATGATTTTTATACTTAGAAGATCTAATTAATATTTATTTGCCCGAATATCTTAAAGATTAAACGAGAAAGTGAGAGTACATTTTTCTCCTGCAGTTTAATGGTATCAGTTAATGTTTTGTCTTGCATGTTAACATTAAACAGCTTTTTTTTATTAACACTTACATATTTATTTTTAAGCAAATAATTTAATTTTCTAACAACAGTTGGTCTTGGAATATGAGTTATTTCTGAAATTGACATGGTGTTCACACCAGTTTCAGGAATTATTACTTTGTTCTTTTTCCACTTTGAAAAGTTCCATCCATTAGCTTCATAAGATTTTGTAACAAGTGAATGCCACATTATAACCATTCCAACTGAAAATATTTCAAGATCTCCTACTTGTTTTTTCCATCTATTTGTAAAAATAAAAATAAACTCTAAAAAAAAATACCAACAATATGTGAAATTATTTTTAATTTCATTTGAGATTTCATCAAATTGCTTAGATTGATTAATCAATTTATTTTTTTCACATACCTCAGCAATCTTTGAAAGTAATGTGCATAAATTTTGAAGAGTATTTTTAGGTTGAACCAGTCTAAAAGCCGATCTATCAATATAAATTTTTTTACCAATTTTTTTTATTACACCAAATTCTTCTAGGCGAAGAATTTTTCTTCTAGTACTTTCTTTGGGAATAATTAAATTTTTTGATATTTCAATAATATTTATTCTGTCTAGTTCTAATGATTTATCATATAAGAAAAAAGTATCATAACTTTCTACAAGTCCATTCTGGATATAATAATCAAAATCTTTATTTATAAGATAAAGAATTATTAAATACTTATCTATGTCTTGAAATGTTTCATATGATGAATTGGTCCATTCAGATAATAACTTATAATAAAAGGGAGCTATTTCATCAAAATTTTCTACAATAACTTTTTGAATTTTGTTTTCACTTAATTCTGATGGTTTTTTAATCATTTTCCGCAAACCCATTTTAGTCTTTTGCCCCCATTTTGGACATCAAATAAAATTTTAATAACCCATTTCGGACACTTGGGAAATGACATCAAAATTTATATGTGTTTTAATAGTCTTTATATGAGTTTGAATAGCCTAAAAAGAGCATCTAATATTGAAATTTCTTCTCAATTAACAGGTGACGTAAATATTGATACCCCTCAAAAAGTAAATATTGATGCTCTTAAACTCAAAATGATTAAACAAGAAAAAAAAGATAATTTTCAAAATAAATTTATTCTCGTGTCACTACTTTTTGGATTAGGAGTACTTGGATATTTTGTTTCTATTTAGCTTTAATAATTAAATAAATAATCTTAAAATTTAGGCATTCTCAACAATTATCAGTTATTGTAATAAATAATAATTAGTAAATAATAAAGATATGAAACCATTTGCAGGATATTTAATTTTAGCCTTAGGAATTACTACAGGCATAGCTGCAAACAGTTTTGCAAAGATTTCAGATGGTTTTACAAAATTGACACCAACCATTGCTTGCTTACTTTTAATGAGTGTTACAATGTTTTCTTTGGCTAAAGCAATGTCAGTGATACCTGTAGCATTTAGTTACTCAACTTACAGCGGATTAACAGTTGCGGGTGTAGTTTTGTTTGGGATATTAAAATATAATCAAGTTCCTAATATTTATGGATTAATTGGTATTTGTTTAATTGTAATAGGGGTTATAATGGTAAACTATTTAGGACGTGCTGGTTAACAATTTTATCTATTTCAGTAGAATATTAATATCTTCCATTATATTTTCAGGAATTTTTATCCTAGATTTATAATTTTTTTTAAACCTTCTTAACTTGTTTTCTCCTGGATATAATATTTCTTTAAGTCCTTTTAATTTAGGAAGTTTTTTAATTCTTTTTATGTTTTCTTTTATTCTTTTTTTATAATTTTGTTGAAATAAGTTTGCTTTCATTACAATAAATAAATGACCAATATTTTGTGGTCCAGAAAAATCATCAAAAGGATCTTTCACTTTACCACCATGATTACCTCCAGTATAAACACCACTTAATATATCGACCATCCATGCAAGTCCTGATCCTCTAAATCCCGCTATAGGAAGTTGAACACCCTCAAGTGCTTTTTTTGCATCTGTTGTTGGATTACCAAATTTATCCAAGGCAACTCCTTCAGGAATTTTTGAATTTGATCTTGATGCAACTCTTATTTTCCCTCTATTAATCATTGAAACAGATGTATCCAATATAAATGGAATTTTAGAACCAGTTGGCGATCCAAAACAAATTGGGTTTGTGCCAAATAAAGATTTTATAGCACCATGTGGGGCTATAGCAGGGGGTGCATTAGTAAATACTAAGGCGATCATATTTTTTTTTACAGCTTGCTCAGCGTAGTATCCCGACATTCCATAATGGCCACTGTTTTTAACTGCCACAAGTCCTATTCCTGTTTTTTTAGCATTTTTTATGGCTTTTTTAATAGCTGTATCTGCAGCAACAAATCCAATGCTGTCATCAGCATTTATATGAGTAACAGATTGAGAAATATTTTTTAGTTTGATTTTAGGTCTTGGATTAATCAGTTTCTTTTGAATACGATCGCAGTACATCTTTAATCTTGATAATCCATGGGTTGAGGCACCCACTAATTCTGCATTAATTATAGCTTCAGCACATATTGTAGAATGATTTTTTGAAAGTTTATATTTTCTAAATATTTCAACTATGATTTTTTTTAGTTTGTTTTTTTCCATTTAAAGTTTGTTGAAATCTTTATTAAAAAATGAACTTATATCTTTGACTAAAATATCAGGTTCTTCCAAAGCTGCAAAATGACCTCCGTTTGAAAATTTATTCCATCTTTTGACATTAAAAATTCTACTTACATATGATTTTGGAGGCCATTCCAACATTTCTTTTGGAAAAACTGCTATTGCAGTAGGAACTTTTATTTTTTTAAAATTTTTTGGAAAAGATCTTCCTCCTTCTTTTCTTCTCCCAAAATATATCCAAGAAGCAGTATTGAAACTTTTAGTTATTATATAAATCATTATATTTGATAATAGTTCATCTTTTGAAAATGTTTTTTCAATCTTACCCATTTTTAAATCTGACCAACCATGAAATTTTTCCAAAATCCATGCTGCTGTTCCTACAGGACTATCTATCATTGCATAAGATAAGGTTTGAGGTTTAGTAGCTTGTTGAGTTCTATATCCTTCCTGCATGATTTGATCAAAATTAAATTTTTTTTCCCATTTTCTCTCTTTTATATTTTTTGCTCCTTTTGGATGTCTAAGAGGTAAGCAATTAATATGTATTCCTTTACAATTCTTTGAGCTATCAAGACCAATCCATCCTGCAATAGTTGCTCCCCAATCGCCACCTTGTACGAAATAATTTTTATAGCCTAAGTTTTTAACCATAAATTTATTTAATATTTTTCCTATTTTTCTTGGGCCTAGGGCTTTTTTAATTTGCGACGAAAATCCAAATCCTGGTAAAGAGGGAACAATTATATCAAATCCGTCTTCAATTTTTCCTCCAAATTTTTCTGGGTGAGCAAGTCTTGGAATGATATCTAAAAATTCAGTTATGCTACCTGGCCATCCATGTAAAAGTAATAATTGTTTAGAATTAGGATTTTTACTTTTTTCAAAAATAAAGTGTAAGTTTATATCTTCAACTTTAGTTTTATAATTTTTAAATGAATTGATTTTGTTTTCAAATTTTTTCCAATTATACTTTGTAATCCAGTATTTAGATATGCTCTTAAGATAATTCAAATTGGTTCCATACTCCCAACCATTCATATTTTGGGTAGCACTCCAAGGAAAGTTTCTAACTTTTTTATAGATGTTATTAAGCGTGCTTTTAGGCACACTTATTTTGTATTTTTTGATCATCAATTAATTATGACTTATCCAAATTGTTTTTGTTTGAAGAAATGAATTTAGAGCCTCAGTTCCTTGATCTCTACTTAGTGATCCTGATTGCTTATAACCTCCAAATGGAGTTTTGATATCTCCTTCAGAAAAAGTGTTTACTGATACAGTTCCACAAGGCAAACTTTTTGCTAAATGAAATGCTCTATTAATGTCTTGAGTAAAAACACTAGCATGTAATCCATACTTCGAATTACTAGCAATTTTCAAGGCCTCCTCATCATTTTTAACAGTTAAAACACCGAGCACAGGTCCAAAAATTTCTTCTTGAGCGATGGTCATATTTTCTTTTAATCCATCAAATAGTGTTGGTTTTGCATAAAAACCTTTTTGCTTTTTGCTTGAAACTCCTCCAGATAAAAGTTTTGCTCCTTCATCTATACCTTTTTGGATAAATCCATCAACAGTTTGCAAATGTCCTTTTGAAATCATAGATCCCATATTTGATTTTAAATCTAATGGATCTCCTACTTTTAGCTTTTTAACTTTTTTAATAACTTTCTCTAAAAATTCATCTTTAACTTTTTTATGAACTATCTGTCTCATATTTGCTGAACAGTTTTGTCCACCGTTCCAAAATGCAGAATTCATGGCATTATCAATTAAATCATCTGTAATTTTAGCATCTTCTAAAACTATAAACGGACTTTTCCCTCCCATCTCTAATGCGACAGGTTTTAGATTACTTTCACTAGAGTATTTTAAAAAATAACCACCAACTTCAGTTGAACCTGTAAATGAAACTGCATCAACATCTTTGTGTCGACCTAAAGCCTCGCCGACATCACCATAACCAGGGAGAACATTCAAAACTCCATCTGGTATTCCAGCCTCTTTTCCAATTTTAGCAACTCTAATAGCTGTAAGAGGCGTATCTTCTGCTGGTTTTATAATTACTGAACAACCAGCTGCAAGGGCTGGTGCCATTTTCCATACTGCCATCATTAAAGGAAAGTTCCATGGAACAATTCCAGCAACAACTCCTATTGGTTCTTTAACAATTAAACTAGTTATAGATGGTTCTGTCGGACCAACTTTTCCAAATACTTTATCAATTAATTCTCCGTACCACTGAAAATGCATTGGCGCATCATTTGCAACTTCATTAATACAGTCGGCGATAAGTTTACCTGTATCTATGCATTCTAAAACTGAATTTTCATCACCATGTTTTCTGAGTAACTCAGCAAATTTTAATAAAACCTCTTTTCTATGTTCAGGTGAACTCTTAGACCAAACACCGCTATTAAAAGCTTTTCTTGAAACTTTTACTGCTAAATCAACATCTTTATGATTGCATTTTGCAACAGCACATAGCTTTTGACCAGTTGCTGGATTAATTGTTTCAAACTTCTTACCATCAATAGCATTTACATATTTACCATTAATGAATGCTCTTCCTTCAAATTTAAGTTTATTAGATATTGCTTTATATTTATTTCCTGAGCTCATAAATTTCTTTCTATAAATTATGTTTATTTAATTTTTAAATTTTAAATCTAAGGCACCTTTAGACCAAAATAAATAGATTAACTATTAATTATTGATACAACTTTTGATTGTAACCCATTTTGATAATAAAAGTTTCTTTTTTGTTTTACTTCCTTCTCAAATTGAATTTAAATATTAATAATTCAATTAATTAAAAGGAAATTTTATGTTTATTAAAAAAATTTGTAAGTCATTACTTACAGTAATTGCAGTTACTTTCTTTGCTCAGGCAGCGTATGCAGAAGTAACTCTGAAGCTTGGGACAACTGGTAGATTAGGTATGCCAATTGGAGATGCTATAGATCAAGCGCTTATACCAGCTATGGAAAAAGCATCTGGTGGTAAAATGAAAATCGAGCCACATTATCAAAGAAGCTTATGTGCAGAACAAAAATGTGGCGAACAAGCCAACCAAGGACTTATAGCTTTATGGACTAGTTCTACAGCAAACTACGGTAACTTTGGACCAGAGTTAGCAATTTTTGATTTGCCTTTCATTTTTAAATCACTGGAAGATGCAAAAAGAATATCAGATGAATGGTTAGCTGAAAGACAGTGTAAGCTCGCACTTGAAAATGCCGGTCATATTTGTCTTTCTGTCTATTCAAGTGGTGGATTTAGACAACTTGGAAATGCAACTAAACCAGTTCATGAACCTGATGATATGAAGGGACTAAAATGGCGTACTACAAAAAGTCCAGTTGAGTTTATGCTAGTTAAAAATTGGGGTGCAACTCCAACACCATATGACTGGAGCCAATTATATCAAGGCCTACAGTCGGGTGTAGTTGAAGGCCAGTATGTAGCCTCACCTTGGCAGCATGTAGCAAAACTTCATGAAGTTGCTAAGTATTTCACAGAGATTGGTGGAATGTGGTCAGGAAACATTCTAGCTATGGACGCAAAACAATATAATGCATTGTCTGATCAACAGAGAAAATGGTTACACCAGGCAGCTGATGCCTATGGAGAAAAAGTAAACGAGTTGGATAACGCTTGGATTAAGAATGGTGAAGATGCAATTAAAGCATCTGCTAAAGAATGGTATGTACCAACAGAAGCGGAAATGACTAAGTGGAGAGCGGGCGCAATTGGTGCTTGGTTAGATGCTAAAGGTACTTTTGAACCAGAAGTAGCCAAAAGAGTTCTTATGGAACAAGGCATGGACGGATTTGTAGCTCAGTTAGAGGCAGCTGGGGCTCTGTAAATCGTTCAAAAAAAATAGTGTAAAGATCATTTAGCTCAATTATAAGAGTTAGATGATCTTTACCAAAATCAAATCATAACTTATAAATATTTATGGAAAGTATTATTTTACTTGTAGTATTGCTTTTTCTAATTTTATTAGGTGCTCCTATTGGTTTTATATTAATACTGATACCATTTGTTTATATTTTGCTAACAGATGCTGTTCCTCTTGTTTTAATACCTAGTCAAATGTTTACCGCCATTGACTCAGTTCCATTAACTGCGATTGCATTCTTTATGTTGACGGGTGAATTAATGACAAGTGCTACGATTACAGACCGTTTAGTTGCTTTGAGTAGAGCATTAATTGGACGTATAAAAGGAGGGTTAGCTCAAGTAAATGTACTTGTTAGTATGTTTTTTGCTGGCATGAATGGCTCTGTCGTAGCAGATACAGCTACAGTCGGGGCATTAGTTTTACCAGCAATGAAGAAAGCAGGTTATCCTGCTGCATTTTCAGCTGCGGTTACAGGAGTAAGTTCCACTATTGGAGGGATCATTCCACCTAGTATCATGATGATTGTCCTTGCTAACGCAACTGAGATTTCGATTGCATCTTTATTTGCAGCAGGGATTGTTCCAGGAATCTTAATTGGAGTTGTGATAATGGTAATCAATCATTACTTTGCAGTTAAATATAACTTCGAGCGTAGCGATGAACCATTCTCGGTACGTAGAGCTGGTAAAGAACTATACCGATCTTCATTCGCTCTTTTGATTCCCTTGGTTTTAGTAGGTTCAGTAATGGGAGGTGTAGCATCGGTTGTTGAGGCTGGAGCTATAACTGCTTTGGTTGCTTTATTTACAGGTGTATTTGTTTATCGAACCATCAAATGGAAAGATTGTACCGGCGCTTTTCGTCGGGCGTTCCGAAATTCAGCAATGGTCTTTATTATAATAGCTGCTTCAGGACCTTTCAGTTGGTTACTCACTTCTCTTGGTGCAATTGGTGATCTCGAAACCTGGCTTTTGGGATTGGCAGATTCCCCTATATTATTTGTTTTGGCTTTAATATTATTCATTTTTCTTCTTGGAACGGTAATGGACTCTGCAGTTAACATTATCATTGTTGGTCCAGTACTAGTAAACGTTATGTCTCAAGCTGGCTTTCCAGAGGTGCAAGCAGCTATGGTTGTAATAGTTGGTTTCTTAATAGGATCAGTAACGCCACCAGTTGGTGTTGCTTATTTTACCTCTGCAACAATAGCACAGGTCCGTCTTGAAAAGGTTGCTATCGCATTAATTCCTTATCTGGTTGGATTGTTTTTACTTTTATTTTTTATTCTTGTTGTACCAGAATTAACAATGTTTCTTCCAAACTTATTGAGTAATTAATTATATGTTGAAATTTTTAAACAGTATTGACCGTTTTATCCATCGTATGTTGGAAGCTATGTGCTCACTCTTGTTAGCTGCTATGGTTGGTTTCACTCTTTACAATGTTACAATGAGATATGTTTTTAATAACCCTCCAGTTTGGGGTGATTTGCTAACAGTATTAAGTAATATTTGGTTAATGTTTATAGCACTTTCTCTGACAGCCAGAGATAATGAACATGTAGCTTTAAATTTAATTTACGAAAAATTACCAGAAAGAGTTTCTTTATACATACGCCAGTTCTGGAAAATTATGATTATGATAATTGGTGTAGTCCTAATTATTTATGGAGTTGAGCTTGTAGAGGGTATGAGAGGGAAGTATTGGGAAATGTGGTATTTTGAAATTAGTATGCAAGGTATTGAGTTCAAAGAGAATTATATGCCAAAAAAATATGCAGTTGCAATTTTACCATTAGCTGGATTTTTGACGACCATAGGTGCTGCAATTGGTTTTTTCAAAAAGGTTTAATTCTTAAAAGTTTAATTTAACCTTTGCCTCTCCAAGGAATAGTTCTGTCAATTATTTTTCTTAGCGTTATATCAAACAACAACCCCAGCATTCCCATAATAAAAATAGTTATCCAAATTACTTCATATTGAAAATATTTTTTTGCAACGTTCTCAACAAATCCAATACCAGTTGTTCCAGCTAAAAATTCTGCAGCGACCAGAGTTCCCCAACACATTCCAACAGCGACTCTAATTCCAGTAAGAATTTCAGGTAAAGAATTTGGAAATATAACATGTCGAAGTATTTGTCTTTTAGAAGCACCCAACGAGTGTGCAGCATGAATTTTAGAAAGTTGTGTTCCTGATGCTCCAGCTCTAGCAGATATAATCATAATTGATAAAGAAACCATAAATAATAAAAATACTTTTCCAGTATTATCAATTCCAAGTACTGAAATTATAAGTGGAGCCCAAGCTAATGGAGGTACTGGTCTATATAATTCAATCAAAGGATCAAAAAATCCTTTAGCAAATCTGTTAAGTCCCATAAATAAACCTAATGGAACCCCTATAATTATTCCAAAAACTAATCCTAAAAATACTCTTAAGAACGAATCCCATATATGACCATAAGGTACAGGTATCTTGAATAATTTAAAATCACCCGTGACAACTTTTAATACTTGACCTTTAAAGTTCTCTTTAACTATTCCTTCGCTTGTATGAACAGGGTATTCGCCTGGCAAAATATCAGCAATCCAATCTGGTAAAATAAATCCTACTATTGAACTAACATCAATCATTTCTATCCAGAGAAGAGGTATATTTTTGTATCCAACATTTGGGTTAGACATTAGGATGAATTTATTTAATGTGTCTGACGGTTTGGGTAACCATCTCCCAGAACCTTGTTCTGAGCAACTTGGACCACTCGCAACAATTGTTCCAGCTGGAAATAAAACAATATCAATTAATCTAAGACCAGCTTGTTCTTTCTCCTGAAGGTCATCAAACTCAATAATCGCCTTTTGCATTTCATTTAGCGCATTTGGCGGATAAATGCTTGCAAATTCAATTCTTCTTGCAATTTTGACTATATATTTAGCATAATCTGAAGCAATTTCCTCATTATCATCTAAACTTTTTCTATAAGCTTTAACTTCATCTTTCAGTTCTTTAATTGAACTTTTGAACTGTGGATTGTGATTTCTTAATTTAAAAAATTTATCATTAATTTTTTTCAGTTCCTCTGCAGCAGCTTGAAATTTTAAACCTTTTGAAGTTTCTGCAACAAACGGAACTTCAATAGTATTTTCTATAGTACCAGTTCCTGATCTAACTGTTGTTATGCCCCAGTTACCTTGTTCAGATATTTCTTTTAACCGTTCACTTTTTTCAACTTCCGTTTCAAATGGATAATCTTCTTTTTTAAAATCTAAACTTAATTGTTTAATCTCATTTGTCATTTCACTTATTTTAATTTTAGTATCCATTTCAATTAAGTCCTCGTTAGTTAATAAAGGAATTAATTTTTTTGTTTTATTTATATATCCAACCAAAATTGTTTTTTGTTGATTGCTAAGATCTTTAGAATTTTGGATTTCAACTGTTATTTTTTGAAGATTTTTATTTTCAATCTTTATGATCGATGTACTTTTGAACTCTCTTTCCTCTATCGGAAATTGATATTTTAATCCCAACAGTGACTCATTTATTTTAGCAACCTGACATAATTCGTTTGCTGATTTTGGATAAAAACCTTTTGCTATGTCCCAAGAGTAATAAAGCCATACTAGTAATATTGCAGCGCTTCCAACAATAACCCAATGGGTTCCACCTTTAGCTCTTTCAGGATTTCCAAATACAGCATCAACTTTTTCAGTTTGTATTAATCTTCTGCCATACATAATACATCCAATTATGGATACAAAAATTAGTATGGTTATTATTTGAGTTAACATTTAATTTTCTTTTCCCATAATTTCTTCCTCCATATTCCAAATCATGGATAAAATTTCTTCACGCTTAGATGAAAAGTCTTTATTTTTTTTTATTTCTCTTAAATCTTCCTTTAAACCCATTTCTGCAAAAGGTAGATTGTATTCTTTATGTATTCTTCCTGGTCTTGGTGCCATTACATAAAGTCTTTCACCAAGTAACAACGCTTCTTCAACTGAGTGAGTAATTAAGATGATAGTTTTTCCTGTCTCTTTCCAAATTTTAAGAACCAAAGATTGCATCTTCTCCCTAGTTAACGCATCCAGCGCGCCCAAGGGTTCATCCATTAATATTAAGTCAGGATCATTTATTAGACATCTAGCAAGAGCTACTCTTTGCTGCATTCCCCCTGATAACTGGTAGGTAGGAGTATTACCAAACCCTTTTAAACCAACAATTTCCAGCCATTCATCAACTCTTTTTGCAGTTTTTACTGGATCTTCTTTTTTCATCCTAAGTCCAAAATCAACATTTTCTGCAACTGTTAACCACTCGAATAAAGCTCCTTGTTGGAAAACCATTCCTCTTTCAACTCCTGGACCATTAATTTCATTGCCAGCCAAAACAATAGAACCTGAGGTAGGTCTCAAAAACCCTGCAGCAATATTTAAAAGAGTAGTTTTTCCACATCCTGAAGGACCAAGAACAGTGAGAAGTTCTCCTTTTTTTAAAGTAAAATTTACATCTTTTAATGCGTGAACAGTTTCTCCTTTGGGAGTTTTAAAAATCATATTTAAATTTTTGGAAACTAAGTCACTCATAGAAATAACTATATATAAAACTTATGTTAAAAAAAATAGGCGCTAAATAATTAGCGCCTATTAAATTTGTTTTACTCTTTATATTATAAAGGTAAAAAACTAGTATCAACGGCACCGCCTGGAGTTCCCATACCTTTTAGGAAGCCATCAAGATTACCGCTCTCCATTGACTGTTTAGTCTCTTCTGGAGTAAGAAATTTAAATCCACTTAAAGTTTCTTTCATATCAGCAACTTTCATTTCTGAAGCTTTTGACATTGCGTTCATATCACTTTTACCAGCTCTATATCTGTCATTTGCTTCATGAGTTACTTCTATAAAAGTTCTAAGCATACCTGGATTTTCTCTCATGAATTTGTCAGTTACGGATGTAATATCTATTCCTAAGATACCAGCATCTCTTGCTTCTTGAACTGTTAATAGTCTTGAACCAACTGCAACTGCAGCTTTGATAGAATTTCCTCCAAATAAACATGCCATCACAACATCACCACTTACTAATGCAGCAGCACCTTCTTCAGGATCCATTTGAATTATATCCATTTTACTTCTGTCAGCTCCAACAACTTTCATACTTTCGTCAAAGACGTACTCAGCCATAGTTCCAAGTGGAACAGCAACTTTTTTACCTTCTAATTCAGAACCGTTTGCTTTTGTAATTCCAGAAGCGTTAGATGTAACACAAGTTGTTCCGCCCATTCCGTATTCCATTGCAATATCAACTAATTTGATGGGTGCATTAGATTTTACAGCATTAATAAAAGGTACTAAACCTTGAGAATAAGAAATATCAATATCCCCAGCTAGCATTGCATCAGTCATAGCTCCACCGTTAGTGAAGTTAGTCCATTTTACTGGAACTCCTAGTGCTTTAGCAAAATTCTTTTTTTGCATGTCCTCTAAATTTGGACTTGGCCATTCTAGAAAGTAAGCAACTCTAACTTCATTTGCAGCAGCATTTGCAGCTGAAATAGATAAATTAAGAGCGAATAAACTTCCTAAAAAAAAGCTAATTATTTTCTTCATTTTATCTCCTTAATTAAATTTAATTAACCTTATTTAAGTTCAATTTTGATTATAAGTAAATGTATTTTGTAAGCATATTAATCATAGGTGATTTAAAGATGTCTAAAATGGGTTCAACTTTTGGTTGTATTTAATATTACGTAATGACATACTAATAATGCACAGAAATTATTTTCTATTTTTTTATTTTAGTCTATGAGAAAGTGATAATTACAATTTAAAAATTTTTTTATGAGTTCAGAAAAGCCACAAATACCAAATTCATTAAATGAGCATTGGATGCCATTCTCTTCAAATAGAGATTTTAAAGCAAACCCTAGATTAATTGTTGAGGCAAAAGGTGTTTATTTAAAAAATCATCAAGGCAAGACACAAATCGATGCAAGTTCTGGATTATTTTGTAATCCATTGGGACATGGTAGAGAAGAAATAATTGAGGCAATCACAAAACAACTAAGAACAGTAGACTACGCTCAACCATTCCAACAAGGCTTTGGTGGATCATTTGAATTAGCAACAAGAATTTCAAAACATACACCAGGAAATTTAAATAGAATTTTTTATACTATTTGTGGGTCAACTGCAGTTGAAACAGCAATAAAAATTTCAGTAGCTTATCATAAAGCTAGAGGTGAAGGGGAACGATTTAGATTTGTAGGTAGAGAAAGAGCTTACCACGGTATGAATATTGGAGCAACCTCAGTCGGCGGAATGATCAACAATGTTAAAACATTTGCTAGTGTATTGATGCCGGGTGTTGTTCATATGAGACATACGCATTTACCAGAACATAAATTTATATCAGGCCAACCAGAAACAGGAGTTGAAATTGCTGAAGACTTAGAAAGAATTTGTACAAATTTTGGATCAGAAAATATTGCAGCATGTATTGTAGAACCAATTGCAGGATCTACAGGAACTCTAGTCCCACCAAAAGGATATTTACAAAGACTAAGAGAAATTTGTGATAAGCACGGCATATTATTAATTTTTGATGAAGTTATAACTGGATGGGGAAGAACGGGCTCTCCTTTTGCATCACAAGAATATGGTGTTACACCAGATATTATAACTATGGCAAAAGCTACAACAAATGGAATAAGTCCTTTGGGTGCAGTTGCATGCAAAGAAGAAATCTATGATACGGTAATGGATGGATCACCAAAAGGTTCTATAGAATTATTTCATGGTTACACATATTCAGGAATACCTGTTTCTGTTGCAGCAGGTTTAGCTGTTCAAGATATATTTGAAAAAGAAGATATATTTAATAGAGCTAAAAATTTAGCACCATATTTCCAAGAAGGCTTGATGTCGTTAAAAGATATAGACGTTGTTGATAACATAAGAGGTTATGGAATGATGGGTGGAATTGATATTAAAATGGATAAAAAACCTGGAGCAGCAGGATTTACATGCTTTAAACATTGTTATGATGCTGGAGTGAATTTTAAAGCAACAGGGGATTGTTTAATTATTGCACCAATGTTTATTTGTGAAAAAAAACACATCGATGAAATAATAGATAAATTAAGAACAGGGATTACAAATTATTCGAAAAGCAAAAAAAATTAATCCACTTATATGAAAATAGGTGTTCCAAAAGAAATAAAGTCTCAAGAAAATAGAATTGGCCTTACTCCTGAAAGTGTAAAAATACTAACTTCAAATGGAAATGAGGTACTAGTAGAAAATAATGGTGGTTTCGAAGCTGGATTTTATAATGAACAATATAAATCTGCAGGTGCAAAAATTTTAGATAAAGCTGAAGATATTTTTGATGATGCAGAAATAATCGTAAAAGTAAAAGAACCACAACCAAGCGAGGTAAAAATGATTAAAGAAAATCAAATTGTTTTTACATATTTACACCTAGCGGCTGCAAAAGAACTTACTAAAGGCTTAGTAGACTCTAAATCAGTTTGTATTGCTTATGAAACGGTTACTGACAACAACGGTAGATTACCTTTATTAGCTCCAATGAGTGCAGTTGCTGGAAGAATGTCAGTTCAAGCTGGCGCACATTGCCTTGAAAAAAATCAAAAGGGGAGAGGACTTCTTTTAGGAGGAGCGCCTGGTGTTGATCCTGGAAATGTAGTGATTTTGGGTGGTGGAGTTGTTGGTGAAAATGCAGCAATTATTGCTACAGGTATGAAAGCAAAAGTTCATATAGTAGATAAATCAGAGCAAAGACTAAACGAATTATCAAAAAAATTTGGTGATCTTATAATACCAAAATTGAGTGATGAAACTGATTTAGAAAAATTAATTTCAGAATGTGATTTATTAGTTGGAGGTGTTTTAATACCAGGTGCAGAAGCACCAAAACTTGTCACAAAAAAGATGCTTAAAAACATGAAAAGAGGATCAGTAATAGTTGATGTTGCAATAGATCAAGGAGGATGCGTTGAAACAAGTAAACCTACCACATTCGCTGAACCAACATACATTGTAGATGATATTGTTCATTATTGCGTAGCAAATATGCCAGGTGGCGTCCCTAGAACATCAACCATCGCATTAAATAATGCTACGCTTCCTTTTTTAAACAAAATAGCTAGTGATGGTTATTATAAAGCTTTAAAAGATGATCCAAATTTCTTAGCTGGCTTAAATGTCCATAAGGGTGAAGTAACATACAAAGCAGTTGCAGATGTTTTCGGATATAATTATTTAAGTGCTGGTGAGGCTTTAAATTAATTAATCAAACTAGTTATTTTTTTTTCAATATTTTTGCTTATAATTTGAACACCTTTAGGATTTGGATGCATACCGTCCTCAAGATTTAGCTCTGGCTTTAAGGCAACACCTTCTAGAAGAAAAGGTAAAAAAGTTAAGTTATATTTATCAGAAAGGTTAGAATAAATTATATTAAATTTATCTCTGTATTCTTTACCATGACTTTCAGGGGCAATCATACCTGCTAATATAATTTTAATGTTTTTATCAATTATAATTTTAATTATTTTCTCTAAATTTTCTTTTGTCTCTTTTGGCTTTATACCTCTTAACATATCATTTGCGCCTAAACCCAAAACCAAAATATCAATATTCTTTTCAGATAGGGTCCAATTTATTCTATTTAAACCTCCTGCAGTTGTATCACCTGAGACACTTGCATTTATAATTTTGACATCTAATCCATTATTATTTAAATTTTTTTGAAGCACTGCAGACAAATGATCTTCTTTATTAAGTCCATATCCAGCCATCAAACTATCTCCAAATAAAACAACTTTATTCTCAGCATTTACCCCAAATGCAACTAGACATAATATAATTATTTTAATAATACATTTTTTAAACATGACTAAACTTCTTAAACTAACAGATGTGAACCTAAACTATAATACTGATAACAATCTTATAAATGTTTTACAAGATGTAAGCTTTGAGGTTGATTATAAGGAAACAATATCTGTTGTAGGAGAAAGTGGGTCAGGAAAGACAAGCTTAATAATGCTGATAGGTGGTTTGGAAAAAGCATCTTCAGGAAAAATTGAATTTAAAGACTTTGAGATTTCAAGTTTAAAAGAAGATGAGATTTCAGAGATAAGACGAAAGGATATTGGTATTGTTTTTCAATCATGTTATTTAATACCCAATTATACAGCTATAGAAAATGTGAGTTTAGCATTAGAAATTAATAAAATTAAAGATCCGATTAATAAAGCAAAAGAAATCCTAGATAAATTTGGCCTTGGAAATAGGCTAAATAATTTACCCAGTCAATTATCTGGAGGAGAACAGCAAAGAGTAGCAATTGCACGTTCAATTGTTATGAAGCCTGAATTAATTCTAGCAGATGAGCCTACTGGAAATTTAGATAGTGAAAATTCTGAGCTAATCTCAAACATTCTTTTTGATTATGTGAAAGAAGAAAATGCAAGTTTAATTATGGTTACGCACGATAATAAATTGGCAAATCTTTCTAAGAGAATTATTAAAATTAAGGATGGTAAAATTGAATAAAAATCAAAATTTTAGTCTTTATTTTAAATATGCTCTTAGAGATTTAACAAGAAGTTATAATAAGATCTTAAGTATAATTATTACTCTTTTTATAAGTCTCTTTATTTTAAGTTCTATAATGACAATTGAAGATAGTCTAGAAAATGAACTTAATGAAAATGCAAAATTATTATTAGGAGGTGATATAGAAATTGATTACAACAATAGAGAAGGTGATCAAACTAAAATAGATAAAATTACTAAATTTGCTACAGTCTCTCAAATGGTTGAATTTAGTACAATGATTTCAACTGTTAATAAAAAAATCAATAAAACTTCATTTACTAGAGTAAAATCAGTTGATCAATTTTATCCATTATATGGCAATGCATTCTATGAACCCAATGACGCTTTAGAAAAATTAAATCAGATAGAAAGTTCAATATTAGTAAATGAAAATATTTTTAAAAATTTAAACTTAAAAATAAATGACATTGTAAAAGTTCAAGACAAAGAGTTTAAAGTTATCGGCATAGTTAAAGTTTTACCTGATATTGGAGGTGCCTTTGTATTTGGAGATTTTGCCTTAACTGGAAAAAAAACTTTAGATAAGTTAGATTTAAATACCCTTGGTAGTTTTTTAAATTATGAATACAAAGTAAAATTTAACAAATCTGTTAATAGCAAAGAGGGTATTAAAAGAGTAGAGAGCTTATTTAAAGATCAAAATAGAGTTAGATTAAGATACCCCGAAAACTCAGCAGGAGGCATTAGACGGATTGTTGATAATTTTTCACAATTTTTATCACTTGTATCAATAAGTGCTATGTTAATTGCTGGTATTGGTATAGCGAATACTCTTTTATCATTTATAAATCAAAAAAATTCATCAATTGCAGTTCAAAAAGCAATAGGTGTATTTTCTGGAAATATAAAAACAATATATTATTTACAATTAGCTATCTTATTAGTTTTAATCACTGTTTTTTCATATGGGTTAAGTTTTTTTTTAATCCCAATAGTCGATAAATATATTTCAGATGGTTTGGGTTTAAATATAGAAGCAAGTTTTTCTTTTCTAAATTTAATTATTGTTTTTTTGGTTGGAATGTTGGTAATGATAATATTTTCTATACCAACTGTTAATTCTATAGATCAAGTTAAAGCATCAAATTTATTTAGAAATGTATTTCAAAGCCTTCAATTTAATTATTCAGTGAAATCAGTAATAATTAGCATAGTATTATTGATAATATTAATTAGTCTTTTTGCAATTAGGTCTTCAATACCATTTTATAGTGTTGCATATTTCGTATCATTTTTTATTTGTTTATTAATTTTTTATTATCTTTCTGTAACAATTATTTATTTATTAAAAAAATATAAAAATTCTAAGATTTCAGTAAAAATAGCTGTCAAAAATATAACTCAATCAAAAAGTATTACACCCATTACAATAATGTCTTTAGGTCTTGGAATGACACTTTTGTTAACACTGACATTTGTAGGCTCAAATTTTAAAAGAGAAATTTCCAAATCTATTCCAGAAATTGCGCCAGATTATTTTTTCTTAGGAATTCAAAATGATCAACGAGAAAAATTCGAAAAAATGATATTCAATTCTGATAATAAGTCAAAAATAGAGGTAGTTCCTATGGTTTCAGCAGGTCTTGTAAAAATTAATGGGATAGATCCTAATTCTTACATCAAAAATACTAATGACAGTTATTGGGTTATAATGAATGATAGAAGAATATCTTGGTCAGATGAGATACCAAAAGACAATCCTTTAACACAAGGTAGCTGGTGGGATTTATCAAGCCCAGACAAACTACAAATTTCTTTGGATAGCAAAGTGGCACAAGATTTTGGAGTAAAAATTGGAGATATATTCACTCTCAACATTTATGGAAGAGAAATAGATGGTGAGGTAGTGAATTTTAGATTAGTTGATTATAGAGATCTTAGCATTAATTTTGCAATGTTACTAAACCCTCAATTTGCAAATAAAATTCCTCATGAGTACCTTTCGACAGTGAAGTTTAATAATATTGATAAATTCGATGGTATTAATTTTCTAGACGAATTCCCCAGTGTTTCTATTGTAAAAATCTCTGATTATTTAAAAAAAGTTACTGATGTTCTTAATAAAGTATTTATAGCGGTCATTATAATTTCAACTGTTACAGTAATAATAGGATTGGTTGTAATATCGAGTGCAATTATAGTGCAAGGAAAAATAAAAACTTTCCAAAATTTAGTTTTTAAGATTTTGGGATTTTCAAAAAAAGAAATAATTTACTCATCTTTAATTGAATTTATAATTACATTTTTTTCTATAATTCTTTTTTCTACAATTTTTTCTATAGTTTCATCAAAATTTATTATTGAAAATATTTTTCAACTTAAATGGCTATTTGAATTTGACATATTCTTAAATGTAACAATTACAGTTGGATTAGTAACAATGATATTGATAGTTTTTACAAACCTTAAGTATCTAAGTCCAAAAGTTTATCCACTTGTCAGAAATGAATAAGATATAATATTTTTTAGATTTTGGTTTTAAATAGAAGCTTTTAAAGCTTCATAAATTAAATCCTCTGTAGTTTCACCAATACTTCTATAAACTTCTGTCTTACCCTTGAAGATTAATAGAGTAGTTTGATAAAGAACATCAAACGAATCCGCTATATCTCTGTTTGTTACATCAAATGCAAAATATTCGATGTTATCGAATTTAATATCTAATAATTCACCATTTTTTTTTGCTTTTTGCAAAACTTTCATTTGATTTGCACAAGATCCACAATATTCGATCCAAGAACTGATAACTATAATTTTACCCTCAGACTGGGCTTTGCTAAACAAATCTTTATCAAACGTAGTTTTCTTTTCCATTGAATTTGCAGCAAATGCAAAAAAACAGAAAATAAAAATTAAAATTTTTTTCATTAAGACAGGAAATTACACCCTTAGACAACTAAAGAAAATAATTTATAGTGACACATCTATTTCCAATTTAGGCTGAAAATTCAATAAAATTTTTTTCTAGGCTTCAATCTACGAAGCCTAGTATTATAATTAACTTATAATAAGAGAGAGAATTGTAATTTATAACATTATTTACATATTAGGAGCGCTAATAGTGAATAATAGCTATGTATAATTCATATAGTTGCTTAACATCTCTCTTTACTTATATACCATTTAATATAAAAATTATTTTGGGGTGCCATATGGCTGAGAAATACCCAAGGAACCTGTCCGGTAATTCAGAAAGGGAAAAATGGATCAAATAAACATCTTAAATCAATCATCTGCAATTTTATTAACCTTAATTATTAGTATCATTTTTGTAATAGTTGGCTTTGTATATTCAAAAAAATATCAAGGGTTGAACAATTATCTAGTTGCAAGTAGATCTGTAGGGACTTTTTCACTAACAACTAGTTTAGTTGCATCTGCTCTAGGTGCATGGATTTTATTCGGTCCCGCATCAGCAGCAACCTGGGGAGGAGTAGGAGCTGTTATTGGATATTCTTTAGGGGCAGCGTTTCCTCTTTTTGCATTAATTTATTTAGGAAAAAAATTTAGAGATAAATATCCAACAGGAAAATCATTAATTGAGGTGATTAGATCTAGATTTGGCTCACAATTATTTAAGTTAATTTTGTTTTTATCTATCTTCTATATGACTATTTTTTTAATAGCAGAAGTTACCGCCGTTTCAATTTTAATTAATTACATTTCAGGAACTGATCTATGGATCACGGCATTTATTGTAATTGTTAGCTCACTTGTCTACACTTTGTATGGTGGTCTTAGAGCTTCAATATTTACAGATAATATTCAATTTATAGTTTTTGGTTTGCTCTTAATAATTGCATTTTCTTATTTAATTTCTTTTAATTCTAATGATTTTAGTTTTGAGTTTGTAAAACAGAACAAACCCTATTTGTTAAGCTCAGGTTATTTGCCTAACTTTACTGCAGGCCTAACTTTTTTTATAGCTGTTGCAGCAACCAATCTTTTTCATCAAGGTAACTGGCAAAGAGTTTATGCTGCTAAAAATAATAAAGTTTTAAAAAATAGCTTAATAATTTCTTTTATAATTATTATACCAATAGTATTCATCATGGGCTTTTCAGGTTTAGTTGCAACCTCCCAAAATCCTAGTGTAGTTCCTGACCTTGCATTCTTTTCTTTATTGTTAAAAGACCAAGCCATCTTTTTATCAATGATAATAACTATTTTAGCAATTTCACTGACAGTGAGCAGTATAGATACACTGGTAAATGCTATCTCTAGTTTGATTATTGTTGATGGAAATAAAGTTATAAAATTTAAAGGTAATTATTTAAAATTATCTAAACAAATTATAATATTTTTATCCTTGATTTCATTTTTTGTTGCATCAAAAGGATTAAGTATTTTATATCTATTTTTATTAGCTGATTTATTTTGTTGTGCAGCAGTATTAAGTGTATTTTATGGTTTTTATTCAAAATCATTTAATGAAAAAAATGCATATGTTTCAATTATGGTTGGTTTAATTGGTGGAATTTTATTATTTCCTAGTCCCGATTTCACAAAATCAATACTTGTAGGAATAATATTACCTGCCGATTTTTTTCCAATATTTATCTCACAATCTTTGTTGTTTTGCTCATTTATTGTTGCAACACTCTTACCTGTGGTTACGTGGAAATTGAGGTAATTTAATTTTTTTTAAATTTTTTAAAGGAGAAGTTTCTTTGTCTTTTTCTTTTCTTAAATTTTTTCTTAAATTTAAATTTTTTTCTAATATTAGGATTATCACCTTGTTCTTTTAAGTTATCAGTATGAAATTTTTTAAATTTTTTATTTTTAAACTTAAAATTCTTTTTTTTATCAAATTCACTATCACTGTTGTTTGACTTATCTGAATAAGACCTTTTTAATTTATTACTTTTAAACTTAAATTTTCTTTTGTTATCCCGCCTATCGTTTCTATTTCCGCTATCTTTGAATGATTTACCTCTTTTTTTAAATTTTTTATTTTTTTTGTTAGATTTTCTATTAAAACTTTCTTCAAATTTAAAATTTGGATTTATTAATTTCTGAATTTCTCTCCACATAGTACGATCATTATTTGTTAAGAAGGTGAGTGCCGATCCTTCTTTACCAGCTCTACCTGTTCTACCAACTCTATGAATATAATCCTCAGGTACTTGTGGTAGATCATAATTTATTACATGTTGGATTAATGGAATATCTAATCCTCTTGCAGCAACGTCAGTTGCAACTAGAATTCTACTTTTGCCAGATCTGAAACCTCTAATAACTCTGTCTCTTTTACTTTGTCTTAGATTTCCATGAATTGCTTCTGCTGAATGAGCATCATATTTTAATCTTTTTACAATTTTATCTGCACCATATTTTGTTTTAACAAAAACTAATATTGAACCTTTTCTCTCAACTAATTGATTGATTAATTCATGATATTTTTTATCTGGAGTTATTTGAAAGGTTTCTTGTTTAATTTTTTCTATTGGAGTTGAAACTGATCCAACTGAAATTCTTTGTGGTTTTCTCAAATATTTTTCAGAAATTTTTAATATATTACTTGGCAAGGTGGCTGAAAATAATAATGTTTGATGTTCCTTTGGGATAAATTTTAAAATTATTTCAATTTGAGGTGTAAAGCCCATATCAAGCATTCTATCAGTTTCATCTAAAACTAAGTAATTAACTCTTGTTAAATTTAAGCTTTTTCTTTTTAAGTGATCATTAATTCTGCCTGGTGTTCCAACAATTATTCGAGCTCTTTTATTCAGCTGTCTCAGTTGTTTTTGCATACTTTCTCCACCAATTAAAAGAGCATTACCAATTCTTATATCTCCTAAAGTGAGTTTAGATATCGTGCCCATTACCTGACTAGCTAATTCTCTCGTTGGGCATATGATTAAAGCCATTGCATTTTTATTGATGATCAATTTATTTATTAATGGAATTGTAAATGCTAAAGTTTTACCAGTTCCAGTTTGTGCAGTTCCAAGCACATCTTTTCCTTCTAGTGCAATAGGTATTGCTTGAGATTGAATTGGTGTGGGTGTGATAAAATTTGAATACTTAATTGAATTCTTTAGTTTGTTTTCAATGTCTAATTCATTAAAGTTTTTCATGCTTGATTCTTTTAAAGATATATAGAAAATGCTTATATGTTCTAATGCCAATTACAATAAATCATTTATTTAGGACTTTAGAATGCTTATAATTGACATAAACTGGACACTTTGAAACTTGTAAGAAACCCATATAGTTAATATAATTAAATCAAATGCTCTCTTTTATATTGCCATTTATAGTACTGATTTTAGTAGTCGTTTTCATACATGAATATGGCCATTATTATTTTGCAAAAAAATATGGAGTTGGTGTAACAGATTTTTCAATAGGTTTTGGTAGAGAATTGATTGGTTGGAATGATAAATCGGGCACAAGATGGAAAATTTGCTGGATACCTCTTGGAGGTTATGTAAAATTTTTTGGTGATAGAAATGTATTTTCTCAAGCCGATCAAGAAGAATTGTTAAAAAAATATAACAAAGAGGATCAAGAAAAACTCTTTGTAACAAAACCCTTATATCAAAGATCCTTGATTGTAGCGGGTGGGCCAATAGCAAATTTCGTTTTAGCAATATTTATTTTTTTATTTATATATATGTTTGCTGGAAAAGACTTTACACCTGCAGTTATTGACGAAGTCCAAAAAGATAGTCCAGCAGAAGTAGCGGGAATGCAAAAAAATGATGTGATACTTGAAATAGATAACAATAAAGTGGAGAGTATTCTTGATGTTTCTAAACTGATATTAATGTCAACATCTGAGATAGTTGATTTCAAAATTTCTAGATATGATCAAGAGATATTATTAAAAGTTAAACCTAAAATTGTTGCAAGTGTTGATAATTTAGGAAATAAAATTAATAAAAGAATAGTTGGTATTAAACTAAGTCCATATAACAATGAAATAAATCATAAACGATTAGGTCCAGCAAATGCATTAATAGAGTCTGTTAAAGAAGTATATTTTGTAACTACTTCGTCTCTTAAATATATGGGTTCAATGCTTACTGGATCTGGAGATAGTTCACAATTAGGTGGGCCAATTAGAATAGCAAAGATTTCAGGACAAGTAGCTGAATTTGGAATATTGCCATTTATTAGTATGATGGCCTATATATCGATAAGTTTAGGCTTAATTAACCTTTTTCCAATACCACTTTTAGATGGGGGCCATTTGATGTTTTATGCATTTGAAAAGGTTTTAGGAAAGCCATTAAGTCAAAAAACACAGGAAGGTTTTTTTCGAATCGGAATGTTTTTATTGTTAACTTTGATGTTTTTTGCAACATTCAATGACCTTAAAGATTTAGGCTTATTTTAAAGGGATTTTCTAACGTTAAAAAGGCTATATAAATCAATACTTATTTATAACTATATATTGTGGTAACTCTAATTAGAGACACAAAAAAAAAGCTTGAATTATCAACGATTTTGTTAAGTATATAAATATAACCTTTAAAACCGGAGCTAAAATGAACAAAAAACAACTTATAGCAAAATTAGCAGGGTCATTAAATCAAAGTAAAGCTGATGCTGAGCGTACATTTGATACGATTACCAACACTATTTTGGACGCTTTAAAAGGCGACGATAATGTTAAAATTGCTGGTTTTGGAACATATAAAGTGGCTAAAAGAAAAGCTCGAATTGGTCGAAATCCAAGAACTGGAGAACAGATCCAAATCGCTGCTTCTCAAAAGGTAAAGTTTTTACCTGCAAAAGCGCTTAAAGAAGTTTTCAATAAATAAACTTTTTAAAACAGCCTTTATTAAAAATTAGAATTTAATAAAGGCTGTTTTTTTATACAAGCATACGGTGTACTACATGCAAATACTGCATATCTCTTTTAAATAACAATCAATAGTTTTTAGTTTTATTAAATCTATAACAGCATCTTTAATTAAACGGAGGTGAAATGGTTAAACTTTTAAAAAGACTGGCTGGTCCATTAGTAAGTTTATTTTTCTTACTAAATATGACTAGTGCAGGTTATGCTGAAACTACAGTTTCAGCTGAAGTTGGTTTCATATTCAATACATTTCTTTTCTTGGTTTGTGGTTTCTTAGTAATGTTTATGGCAGCAGGTTTTGCCATGCTCGAATCAGGAATGGTAACATCAAAAAGTGTATCAGTAATATGTGCCAAAAATATCGGATTATTTTCAATAGCTGGAATTATGTTCTGGATGGTTGGATATAATTTAGCATACGGAATTCCAGAAGGTGGATACATTGGAAGCTTTACTCCATGGTCTGATGCAAGTGCAGTTGATACTGGTTATGCAGATGGATCTGATTGGTATTTCCAAATGGTTTTCTGTGCAACAACAGTTTCAATTGTATCTGGAACATTAGCTGAAAGGATTAAATTATGGCCGTTCTTTTTATTTGCGGCTATTCTATCAGGAATTATCTATCCAATCGTTATGGGTTGGCAGTGGGGCGGTGGCTGGTTGGCAGCTGCTGGTTTCTCTGACTTTGCAGGTTCAACGCTTGTTCACTCAACTGGAGGTGCAGCAGCATTAGCTGGAGCAATTCTTTTAGGAGCTAGAACTGGTAGATTTGATAAATCTGGAGCAGCTAAACCTATGAAGCCATTTGCAGCATCATCAGTGCCATTAGTAACACTTGGTGTATTTATTTTATGGCTAGGTTGGTTCGGATTTAATGGTGGATCACAATTAGCAATGGGAACATTTGATGACGCAGTAGCAGTATCAAATATTTTCATTAATACAAACTTAGCAGCCTGTGGTGGTGTGTTAGCAGCTGGTGCAATAACAAGATTAATGTCGGGTAAAACTGATGTCATTCAAATGCTTAACGGAGCAATTGGTGGTCTTGTTGCAATTACAGCTGAACCATTAATGCCTTCACCGCTAGCAGCAATTCTTATAGGTGCGATTGGTGGAATAATAGTTGTCTTCGGAACTAAATTTTTATTCTCACTAAAAATCGATGATGTTGTTGGAGCAGTACCTGCTCACCTATTCGCTGGAATTTGGGGAACTTTAGCAGTTCCGCTAACAAACGGTGATGCATCATTCGGAGCGCAGCTTCTAGGAGTAATTTCAATCAATGCATTTGTATTTATAGTTTCACTAATAGTTTGGGGAATTATGAAAGGAACAATGGGTATTAGATTGAGTAAAGAAGCAGAAAGACTTGGTACAGATGTTACAGAGTCTGGAGTAATCGCATACGCAATAAGAGACTAAAGAATAACTATCTCTCTCTCTATAGTTGATAAAAGGCCCCTTAAATGGGGCCTTTTTTTTTAGTAATTTTTTATGAAGTCTAAAACTTCTGCAGCATGGCCCGCTGCCTTAACGTTTCTCCATTCCTTAATGATTTTATTTTTCTCAATAATAAAAGTGCTTCTTACTGTGCCCATAAATTCTCTTCCCATAAATTTCTTTTTGGACCAAGCTTTATAAGCTTTTAAGGAAGTTTTATCTTCGTCTGCTAATAGTTCAAATTTTAAGTTAAGTTTTTTGCTCCATTTTTCATGACTTTCTAAACTATCTTTAGATATTCCAAAAATTGTGCATCCAAGTTTCTCAAATTTACTTAAAAGTTTATTAAAATCATTTGTTTCAATTGTACATCCACTTGTATTATCTTTTGGATAGAAATAGATGATGATAAATTTTGATTTTACTTTACTTAACTCAACAGTTTTACCTGATGTAGATGATAATTTAAAATTTGGAGCTTTCATTCAATAACCTTTGTTTAATTTATATAGTAATATTTTTAATTTAGTGTAATAAACATTTATGACAATAAAATCAGCATCAACTTTAGTCGCAGAAGCTTTAAAGGAAATTAAAACTATATCACCAGAGGAAGCTTTAGAAAAATTAAATAATGATACATGCAACCTTATCGATATCAGAGATGTAAGAGAATTAGAAAAATTAGGAAGAATAGAAAAGTCTTCCCACATACCAAGAGGAATGCTTGAATTTTGGATGGATCCAGATAGTCAATATTTTAAAGATGGTAAAATTGATATGAATAAGGAAATGGTTCTTTTTTGTGCTGGAGGCCTAAGATCAGCATTAGCTACAAAAACTTTACAAAGTATGGGTTTTAAAAATATTTGCCATGTAGATGGTGGTTTTGGATCAATGCAAAATTCAGGTTTTAAAGTAGTAAAGTAATTTAGCTTTCAATCTAACAAATTTATTCTTTTAGCGTAGAACATTCTTATTATCCAATAAATAACTAAACCTAAGGGACCAATAAAATAAGTTATTATTATTGGAATGAAGACTATGTATCTTGACATAAATAATTTTTGACTATCTTTCATTACCCATGCTCCACAAAATAAGTTTATTGCTAAAAAGTGAGTCCAAAACATTATCAAAAAAGCTTCAGCTTCAAAAAGATTTCTCAAGTCATACAGACCAAGGTACAATGTAAAATTATAATCAAAATCATATCCAGAAATGTAGAAATAATAACCTAGATAAACATAGACAGCCGTTAAAATAAAAAATGGGAACACAGAAGTAACCAATAATCCACAAATCTTTGACTGTGGAAAAATAATCAGAATTAACCAGAAGGGTATTACACCTATATTTAACCACAAATAAATCATCTCAATGGTAAAAAAAGCTGCTATTTGTTCAATCATATTATTTTTATATTATATTAAATAAAACAATGATTCCCATAAAAAATAAAAAAAAGACTTTAGAAGTAACCGTTGATGAGATGACGAATTTTGCACTTAATTATGTAGAAAAATTTGCACCATCTAAACAACAATTAAGAACTTATTTATTAAAAAAATATCTAACATCAAGGACCCCTAATATAAAAAAAAACGATGTTTCTAATCTTATAGATATTGTTCTTGAGGATTTAGAGAAATCAAAGTTTATAAACGATAAGTTTTATTCAGAGTCTAAAGCAAAAAGTTTAATACAAAGAGGATCATCTATAAACAAAATAAGAAATTACTTAATGAATAAAGGTGTCGGTGAAAAATATATTAAAAATACAATTGAACAAATAAAAGATAAGAATGAAGATCAGGATTTTTTTTCAGCCATAAAAATCTGTAAAAAGAAAAGAATTGGACCATCAAGACAAGAGGATAATCGACCTCTGTTTTATAAAAAAGATATAGGAGTATTAGCTCGTTCAGGTTTCGATTTTGAAGTTTCAAGAAGAGTTATGGATCTTGAAAAAGATGAATATTTAAAAATAATTAATCTTCTTTAGTTTTTTTATTTTTTTCTTCTAAATAGTATTGAATTTTGTTTCTTATATAATTTTTAACCATCACAAATACAATTAAACCAAATATTGATACAGATACAACTATAATTAAAATTATTCTTAATTGTTCACTCATTATAAATTTTTACTTCTCTTTAAAATTATACTTGGATTTTTAAAATCTTTTTTACCATACGTAATTTCATTGCCATTAAAATCTGTTACTATTCCACCTGCGTTTTCAAGTATAGCGTGCCCTGCAGCTATATCCCATTCGCAAGCTCTTGGCTCAGCAACATATCCATCAAATTCTCCTGTAGCTATTACACAAAATTTAAGGGAGCTTTTCATTCGAACGTGTTCTGTTACTCCTAAATCTTTATGTATTTTTGCAATTTCAGGTTTAAGATTATTTGAATATGAAACTACTTTAATTGAACCTTTAGGAGTAATTTTCTTACAGTCTAACTTTATAGTTTTGTTTAAAGTAAATTCATATGATTGATCTTTTCCAAAACTATAAAACATCCTTTTTTTTGCAGGCACATTAATTAAACCGGCAATAGCTTTTCCATTTAATATTAATCCAGCATTAATAGTGAATTCCTCACCATCATTTATATAGTCATATGTTCCGTCAATTGGATCAACTAGCCAGAAGTTGTTTAAATTATTTTTAGATTTATTGTGTGAAGTTTCCTCAGAAACAATTGGTATATCTGGCGTCAACTCTAACAATTTTTTTGTGATAATTTTATTTACCTCAAGATCACCATTGCTCACAGGGGTATTGTCAGATTTTATCTCTTTATTTAAACCTTTCTCTCTTAGTTTAATAGACAATTCACCAGCGATTAGAAAAGTGTCAATTAAATCTTCGACAACACTCCTTATTTTACTTTCATCCATTATTATCAATTCTCTCGAGTTCTATATTATTTGCATTTATTACTTTTTTTCCAACATTTTGGAAATTAACAGTTACTTTGTCATTGATAATTGACTGAACTTGACCAATACCCCAACTTTTATTAGCTGGATTAATAACTTTGTCACCTGGTTCAAAATCTAAAATCATTTAATTTAACTTATAATGGAAATAAGTATAAATACCATCAAATGAATTTAGAAACTAACTCATTAGGATTTAATAAAAAACCGTCAGAAACTACAGTAGTGGTGGCCATGTCTGGAGGCGTAGACTCGTCAACAGTTGCTGGGATGATGAAGCAAGAAGGTTATAAAGTAATTGGGATTACTTTAAAACTTTATAATGATGGCAAAGAAGTTGCTGCTTCAAAACAATGCTGTTCTGGTCAAGATATAATGGATGCAAAAAGAGTTGCACATAAATTAGATATCGAACATAAGATTTTATATTACCAAGATAAGTTTAAACAAGGTGTTATAGATAACTTTGTAGATAGTTATTTAAAGGGTGAAACACCAATACCATGTGTACAATGTAATCAGACAGTTAAGTTCAAAGATTTATTTGAATTTTCTAAAGATTTAAATGCAGATGCTTTAATCACAGGTCATTATGTAAAAAGTTTAACTAAAGATAACTCAACAAATATGTACAGAGCAATTGACGAAAATAGAGATCAAAGTTATTTTTTATTTAATACTACAAGAGAGCAATTAAATTATATAAGATTTCCACTAGGTGGACTTCTTAAAGATAAAACAAGAGAAATTGCAAAAAATCTGAATTTAAATGTTGCTGATAAACCAGATAGTCAAGATATATGCTTTGTGCCCAACGGAGATTATGCTTCTGTAATAAAAAAATTCAAACCAGAATCATACAGAAAAGGAAATATTAAAAATTTAGATGGAAAAGTTGTTGGAGTACATGATGGTATAGTCAATTTTACTATTGGTCAAAGAAAAGGAATTAAAGTTTCAAATGAGGAGCCATTTTATGTAATTAAAATTGATGCTGAGAAAAATGAAATTTACATTGGTCAAAAAAAAGAGCTGGCAAGAAGTAATATAAATTTAAAAAACGTAAATTTACTAACAAATATAAATGAATTAGACAAAAATATATTGGTCAAAGTAAGATCTACTGGCAAACTTTTAGATGCAAAAGTAGATATAAAAGATAATGAAAATGTTAAAGTAAATCTTCTAAAACCAGAATACGGAATATCTCCTGGCCAAGCTTGTGTATTTTACAAAAAAGACCAATTTGGTCACAAAGTTCTAGGTGGTGGTTGGATTAAAGATTAAAAATTTTATTTCTTTTTATTTTTTTTTCTTGCTCTTCTCTTTTTAGAGCCCATTTTTCTACGGCCTCTATGTTTTTTTGGATATCCCATAATCTCCTTAGTTTTACTATTTTATTGACTTATTTGGTGGATATAGCATTGTCCTAAGTACATATCAAATTTTTTATGGATTATTCCTTTAAAACTTTTTTAAAGCATACAGCTAAAGATTTTCACAACCATTCTGTCAATCCACCAGTTGTAAGGGCATCCACAATTATTTTTAAATCAATGCAAGATTTAAGAAAAATGCAAAGAATGGCTTTAAAAAAACCATTAGGTGGACATTATGATTACGGTAGAAAAGGCACATCAACTACTTTCATATTACAAAAAATTCTTAACAAACTGGAGGAATCATACAATGTATTTTTAACTCCAACTGGATTTGGATCGGTATTTCTATCAATATTTAGTGTAACAAGACCAGGAGATGAGATAATAGTTTCAGATCCACTTTACAATCCAACTAGAAATTTAAGTGAAAATTATCTTAAAGAATTTGGAATTAAAACAAAGTTTTATAACCCTCATGATTTAAAGTCTCTAGAAAAAAGTATAACAAGTAAAACTAAACTAATTTACGTTGAGTGTCCTGGAAGTAATACTTTTGAATTTCAAGATCTAAAAAAAGTTATTTCTATTGCAAAAAAAAATAAAATATTTACTGCAATAGATAATACCTGGGCAACACCATATTTTTTTAAACCCATTAAATTGGGTTTTGATATGTCAATAGTATCAGCAACAAAATATTATTCAGGACATTCCGACGTGATGGGTGGAACTTTAGCTGTTAACAAAAAAGTATATAAACACGTCAAAAAAGCAGACGATGTTTTGGGTTTAAGATTAGGTCCTGATGATGCTTATTTAATAACAAGAGGCTTAAGAACCTTAGATATTAGATTAGATAAACATGAGTCTAATGCTAAAGAAGTCTGTAAGTTTCTTTCCAAAAGTAAAAAAGTAAAACTTTTGTATCCTTATAAAAAAAACTCTTTCAATTTTAGAATGTGGAAAAAATATTACTCTGGCTCATCAGGTCTTATGGGATTAATTATAAGATCTAAAAGCAGAAAATCTGTTTTGAAATTTGTAAATTCGTTAAAATTATTTGGTCATGGTTATAGTTGGGGTGGGTTTGAAAGTTTAGCATTGCTGCAAAGTGATATTGAGATGGGTGATAGAAAATTCCTAAATTTAGATAAAAATGAACACTTGGTAAGATTACATATAGGACTAGAAGACCCAAAAGATTTAATTGAAGATATTAGAAAAAGCCTTATGCTCGTTAAATGAGCAAAGAAAAATTTTTCACTAGTAAAAAAGCATTGGTTACCCTTATTGCAGCTTCATTAACAGTTATTTTTGCAATGGGTATTAGGCAAACATTTGGCTTATTTTTTTTTGATTTTAATACAGATCTGAATATTTCTATTTCACATTTTGGTTTTGTAATAGGTCTGCAACTTTTAATGTGGGGAATTTTCAGTCCAGTTTTTGGTTTCATAACTGATAAATATGGAGGTGCAACAGCTATATTTGTAGGTTTTTTATTTTTTTTATCAGGACTATTACTTTTCTACTCAGGACTTAATACTGGACACTACTTCACTCTAACGATTGGAATATTGATTGGTATAGGATTAGGTGGTACTGCTATAAGCATCCCAGTATCAGTAGTTGCCAAACATTTTCCTGCTTCTAATAGAACAATTGCAACAGGTATTGTTACATGTGCAGGATCATTTGGTTTTTTTGTTTCACCTTTATTGGTTAGATACTCATTAATTGAAATGGGATGGGAAATTACAATTTTATATTTTTGTTTTCTATTAGGAATTGGATTAATTGTTGCTCTATTTGTAAATACACCAAAAATTCCAGTTGGAAGTAGTAATTTAGATAACAATCAAACAGCATCAGAAGCTTTAAGAGAGGCTTTTGGAAATAAAAGTTTCATATTTTTAACTCTTGGTTTTTTTGTTTGTGGTTGGCATATTGCTTTAGTGGCTACGCATATCCCAACTTATATGATGGATAGAGGGTTACCCGATTGGACTGCAGCAATGATTTTAGCTCTAGTTGGTGTTTTTAATATGATTGGTACAATTGGTGCAGGTTATTTAGCAACTAGATTTAGCAAAAAGAAAGTTTTGAGTGCAATTTATTTTTTAAGAGGTGTTTCATTAATTTATTTTATATTTTTACCTCCAAGCGTATTTAATTGTATAGTATTTGGAGTAACATTTGGGCTTCTGTGGCTTTCAACTGTACCCCCAACTAATGGAATAGTGGGACATATATTTGGAACAAAACATCTAGGTCTTTTATATGGTATTGTATTTGTCAGTCATCAGGTAGGATCCTTTCTTGGAGCATATCTAGGTGGAGTTTTTTATGAAATGCATGGTAACTTTGATTATGCTTGGTACGCATCTATCGCACTTTCTATTTTTGCTGGTATGATACACTTACCTATAAAAGAGAAAACAATTGAACGAGTTCAGGCAGCATAAACTTAAGTTTAATAAATATTTAGAAAAACTTTATCAGTCAAATAAGCCCCTTATTATTTATAAAGTTGACGGGGGTTATAATATTTATACTGATTTTTCAAAAAAGATAACGCTTAACAAAAATAATATTGCAAAATTTTTAAATAGCTTTTCTTCGAAAAAATATAGAAAAGAAACCGACTTATATGTGGGATTTTTTGGTTATGAGATTTTATGTAGTCTTTTAAATTTATCTATAAAAAACCAAAAAAATTTAAAATTTCACAAGGGTATTTTTTATAAACCTGAAACTTTAATTAAAATAAGAAAAAAAATTACTATTCATTCAAATATAAAAAGTGCTGAATTCAATGAAGTCTTTCAAAAAACAAAAATTCTAAGCCCTTTTAAGCTCAATTTAGATTTTAGCAAATATCAAAAAATATTTGATACATTTTCAAGAAAAATTAGAGAGGGTGAAACGTACCAAATTAAAATATGCACAAAGTACAAAAATAAATCTACAATTAATTCGGTAAATTTCTTTTGGAAACTAATGAAGATTAACTCTTCGCCTGAATCATTTATGATTAGAGATAAAGATTATTCAATAGTTAGCTGTTCTCCTGAGACTTTAATCAATCGAGTTGGTAATTTTATAAATACCAAACCTATTGCCGGTACCTTAAAAAAAAATAAATATACAACAAAATCTAAAGCTCTCAAATTCTTTAGAAATAACATCAAAGAAACTAAAGAACATAATATGATTGTTGATCTTGAGAGAAATGATTTATCTAGAATATGCAAACCAGGTACAGTAAAAATCAAAAAACAAAAATATGTAGAGGAATATAAGCACCTATATCATTACGTGACTAGCATTATTGGAAAATTAAATCAAAAAACATCTGTCATAGAAATAATTAAGTCAATGATGCCAGGTGGATCTGTAATTGGTTGTCCTAAAATAAGAACATTGGAATTACTTAATTCACAAGAAAAGGAAGATAGAAATATTTTTACTGGGAGTTTTGGGTATATAAAATTTAATGAAGATATGAGGTTTAACATAATTATTAGATCAATTTTAAATTTTAAAAATAGATCAGAAATATCTGCTGCATCTGGAGTTGTGTTGGATAGTAATCCAAATAAAGAATTCAATGAAAACTTTATCAAGGCAAAATCACTTTTGGAATTATTTAAATGATTTATATTATTGATCATCAAGATTCATTTACTTGGAATGTAGTTCATCAATTTTCTGAATTTGACGAAGTATATTGCTCAAATTACTTTGATATAAATAAAAAATTATTGGATAAATCTAAAACAATAGTATTTTCTCCTGGACCAGGATCACCCAAGGATTACCCAACATCTATAAAGATTTATAATGAATACAAAGGAACAAAAAAAATTATTGGTATTTGTCTTGGTTATCAATTGATCCTACACAGTGAAAATGGAAAAATTATTCAACAAAAAAAAATTTATCATGGTTTTCAATCGACTGTAAAAGTTGCAAGTAATCATTCTATTTTTAAAAAAAATTCAATTTTTACAGTTGGCAGGTATCACTCACTTAAGTTAAAAGAACCTTTTAAGGCAGAAAACTTTAATATCACAATGAGATGTACTAAATCTGATATAGCAATGGGTTTCGAAAATACTCAAGATGATGTATATGGATTTCAGTTTCACCCAGAATCTTTTTTGACAAATAATGGTAAATTACTTATTAAAAAAATCTTATCAGCGTAAAAACTTTAAAGAAATTGAGTTTGATGATCTATGGAACAAGGATGGCGTTTTTACAACAATGTGGATCTATAATAAGCCACCTAAAATTCTTTTTTTTAAAACACACATTGATAATTTAATAAAATCATTAAAGGCCTATAAGATATATGATAAAGGAATAAAAAGTAAAATATTAAAATTAATAAATGAAAATATAGATAAAACAAAACCTTACAATCATTTACTTAGAGTTGCTTTAAATAAAAGTACTATTTCAATATCTCTTAGAGACAGAGTCAAACTTAACAATAAATTTGGCATTAAATTAGTCCACTATGAAAGAGTGAAACCTGAATATAAAAATTTAAAATACAAAAAAATACTAGGTTACTTATCGAAAATGAATACATCTAAAGAAGACATTGCTTTATGCGTAAAAGATAAAATATTTGAAACTGGAACTTCAAATTTATTATTTGTAAAAAATAACAAAATTTATTCACCTAAAAACAAATATTATAGAGGAACTAATTTTAAATTTTATGAAAAAAAATTTAATATAATTAAAAAAGATATTTATCTTAAAGAATTAAATCAATTTGATGAAATTTTATTAGTTGGTTCTGGCAAAGGTGTTGTTTCTACAAGTTATATTGTAGATAGCAATTGGAAGAGAAGAAAAAGCAAAATATTTAATTCTATGTACAAGACTTTTGAAAAAGAGTTTAAAAAAGAAAAATATATTTATAATTAAAAAATGAGAGATCCCAATAACCCATGTTTGTTTTGCAATATATCCAACAATGATTTCGAACTAGAAAATGAATTGGCTTTCGCTAGTTATGATACTTACCCAGTTTCAAAGTATCATGCTTTAATTGTTCCAAAGAGACATGTAGAAAATTATTTTGAATTAAATAGTGAGGAAGTTCTTGCCTGTGATGCCCTTATAAAAAAACTTAAGAAGAAGCTTGAAATTATAGATGGTACAATCGAAGGATTTAATGTTGGATCAAACTCTGGAAAAACTGCAGGACAATCAATTAATCATTGTCATATTCATTTGATTCCAAGAAGATCTGGAGACGTTGACAACCCACAAGGTGGTGTTAGAAGCGTAATTGCCTCTAAACAACATTATGTGCGTAAAACCAAATAATAATTACGATTATAAGCTGTTGAAATGTCATTATATCGCGGTTGATCTATTTAAATAAGTGTACTAAAAATCTTAAGCGGAAGGAACAAATTCACAATGATATTAACTAATCCATTCTTAACACTAGCAGAGACTGTACCACCATTTTTGATGCAATCTTTTGTTATTTTAATGGGCTTACTAATTCTAGTTGGAACAGTTATGGATATTATCCATAAAAAAAATGTGAAGTATTTCTTTAACAATGCAAAAAAAGCAAAATTATCAGCTACGAAAACCTTATCAACAGGAGAGAGAATATCTGTAATTTCAAAAACTATAGCGAGCGACATTGCTACTACGTCAGAACTTGGTGCCGGTAAAAGAAGAGTCGCGCATGTAATGGGAATGTATGGAACTATACTTTTTTGGGTAGGTTCAGTAGTAATGATCTTCTTTTATACATCGCCGGGATCTACAACCCCTGCAGTATGGCCAATGATATGGCATATTGGAGCAGCACTAACTGTATTAGGAGGATCTTGGTTTTGGTTCTTTCTAAGAGTTGATGTTTATTCTGAGGCACAACCTTGGTTTAGAGTAATTAAAGCTGACTTATTTGTTTTAGCATTAATAGCATCATCTTTATTTGGTTTGATATGGTCTTATCTTCAATCACTAAATCTTGTTGGAAGATATGATGATATGGTTTTCTTAGCATTATTCATTGTTGCAAATCTGGTCTTATTTGGGGGAGTATATTGGTCAAAATTTGCTCATATGTTTTATAAACCTGGCGCAGCACTACAAAAAAATTTAGCAGAAGCAGATGGTTCTAGAGATAATCTACCACCAGAAGCAGATGCACCTGAGCAATTTGGCTTAGGTATAAAAAGAGAAGAGCCAAAACACTATTAATATGATAAAAATTAAAAAGGAGAAAAATTAAATTATGTCAACTTTTGTATACATGACCCGTTGCGATGGCTGTGGTCACTGCGTAGATATTTGTCCGTCGGATATAATGCATATCGATGAAACAATAAGAAGAGCAAAGAATATTGAACCAAACTTTTGTTGGGAGTGCTATTCGTGCGTGAAAGCATGCCCTAATCATGCAATTGATGTAAGAGGTTATGCAGATTTTGCACCAATGGGACACAGCGTAAGAGTAAGACGTGAAGAAGAAAAAGGAACCATCTCATGGAAGATAAAATTTAGAAATGGAACTACAAAAGATTTTGTATCTCCAATCACAACTAAACCTTGGGGAAAGTTTATTCCAAAACTTGCTGAAGGAGATAAACCAAATCAAGGAGAGATAAACTCTCAAAGATTATATACTGAGCCAGAAGGTTTAAATATTGATGGAGAACTACCATCAGTTCCAAAAGAAACTTTCAAAAAAGGAGTTTATTATTAATGGCCAAACATAAAACACATTATGAGGATTGTGACGTTCTAGTAGTTGGAGGTGGCATGGCTGGAACAGGTGCAGCATTTGAAGCAAGGCACTGGGGCAGAGATTTGAAAATTGTTTGTGTTGAAAAAGCAAATATAGATAGAAGCGGAGCTGTAGCCCAAGGATTATATGCAATTAATTGTTATATGGGTATGCAATGGGGTGAAAACCAACCTGAAGATCACGTTAGATATGCTCGTAATGATTTAATGGGAATGGTAAGAGAAGATTTAGGTTATGATATGGCTCGTCATGTAGACTCAACTGTCCACATGTTTGATGAGTGGGGCCTGCCAATGATGAAAAATGAAAAAACTGGTCGTTACTTAAGAGAAGGTAAATGGCAAATCATGATTCATGGTGAAAGTTACAAACCAATAGTAGCTGAAGCCGCTAAAAAATCAGCTGACAAAATTTACAATAGAATAATGATCACTCATCTTTTAATGGATGAGGAAAAAGAAAATAGAGTTGGTGGAGCTGTAGGGTTTAATATGAGAACTGGAGATTTCCATGTTTTCAGAGCAAAGACAGTTATAGTTGCTGCAGGTGGAGCATCTCACATATTTAAACCAAGAGCTGTAGGAGAAGGAATGGGAAGAACTTGGTATGCTCCTTGGAGTAATGGTTCAGCATATGCGCTTCCTATTGCAGCAGGAGCTAAAATGACTCAAATGGAGAACAGAATTGTTTTATGTAGATTTAAAGACGGATACGGTCCTGTTGGCGCATACTTCCTACATTTAAAAACTTATACTCAAAATGCTAATGGGGAAAACTATGAAAAGAAATGGTATGAACAAACTAAAGAATTGGTTGGTGAATATATAGACCATCACCCAACCCCTACATGTTTAAGAAATCATGCGTTTATTCAAGAAACTATGGCAGGTGGAGGCCCAATTCATATGGTCACTACAGAGGCTTTTCAAGATCCACATTTAGAAACTGTTGGTTGGGAAAACTTCTTAGGAATGACAGTTGGTCAAGCTGTTGTTTGGGCATCACAGAATATTGATCCTAAGTACACAAATCCAGAACTTACTACATCGGAGCCTTACGTCATGGGTTCACATGCTACATGTTCAGGGGCATGGGTAAGCGGACCAGAAGATCTATCACCACCAGAATATTTCTGGGGTTACAACAGAATGTTAACAATCGAGGGACTTTTTGGAGCTGGAGATACTGTTGGAGGTAGCGCACATAAATTTTCATCAGGATCATTCACAGAAGGTCGTTTAGCAGCAAAAGCTGCAGTTAAATATATTGAAGACCAAAAAGCTAATGATATTAAAGTTAGCGATAAACAATGTGAGGACTTTAAAACCGCTGTTTATAAACCACTTGAAAATTATACTGTTGGAAGAAACGAGATAACTGGAGGAACTGTTTCACCTAGTTATATCTCTCCAATTCAAGGCCTTCAAAGATTACAAAGAATTATGGACGAATATGTTGGAGGAATTGCAACAAACTACATGACTAACGCAAACATGCTTAAAAAAGGTCTAGAATTGCTCAAATGGCTTGAAGAAGATCTAGAAAATGTTGGAGCAGAGGACTATCATCAACTAATGAGAGCTTGGGAGCTTAAGCATAGAGCTTTAACATCTCAGTGTGTTACAGAACATACTATGTTTAGAGAAGAAACTAGATGGCCGGGCTATTATTATAGAGGCGATCATATGAAGCTTGACGATGATAATTGGCATTGTTTGACAGTTTCTAGAAGAGATCCTAAAACTGGTAAGTTTACCTTAGAAAAAGTGCCCGTTTACCATATCGTAGATGAGAACGAGAAGAAAAAAGAAGCTTCTTAATTGAAACAAATCAGAAATGGCTCTTTTAGATAAATCCGACGAGGAAATTATTAAAATTGCAGAACCAATGTGGGCTAACTTAGTTAAGTCCTCAAACATTAAAGATTATGGTGGCTTTACTCGAGATTTGTCCTCCCAAATGATGTATGGAGCTAATGAAGTCGAACTTGGAAAACAATGGGCAAATAATGAGTTGATTTCAAGTTTAGCTGAAGGATGTAAGGCAATCGGTTGTCTTAGAAGAGGTCTTTATATAACAGTCTTATATAAACAGACTAGCACAAAGATCCCCGGAGACTTTTTGGGAAGGCTAGTTCTTGGAGAAGAGGGAGATGAAGTCAAAGTCTTCGGTGCAACAATATTCTAAATATTTTTAAAAAATATTTGCATTTATTACAACTTGTGATATTCCGCGAGTATGTTTCAAATAATAAATCATAATTTAAAAAAACTTCCTTTATTCTTTGAAAATCAACTAAGTAAAATAATTAAATCATTTTTATATCTTTTTATCTTCTTTGCTTGGGGCATAATTCTTCTTAGTACTGCACAGAATTTTATTTAAAAAAACATTCATATTTATTGACTTTATATTCTTAGAGGAATAATTACTTTAAATGGAGTATTTTCTTCCAATTGCACAAGTCGAAATAAATTTACTTTTTATATTTGGTCTAAGTTTAGTTGTAGGAATATTATCTGGTTTATTTGGAGTAGGTGGAGGATTTTTGATGACACCTTTTTTAATTTTTTTAGGTGTGCCTCCTATTTATGCAGTTCCTAATGAAGCCAGTAATATTTTAGGAACCTCAGTCTCTGGATCTACAACTCATTATCTTAAAGGAACACTCGATTATAAAATGGGACTAATGATTGTCATTGGAGGAGTTGTCGGAACAATACTTGGAATTATAACTTTTTCATATTTCAAAGATATTGGAAAAATCAATGTCGTTATCTCTTTAGCTTATATGTATATTCTTGCAATTTTAGGAACCTTTATGCTTATTCAAGGTGTATCAGAAATTGATAAAGCAAGAAAAAAAATAACTGAAAAAAAGAAACTGCATAAACATTTTTGGATACATGGTCTTCCTTTAAGAATGCGTTTTAAAAAGTCGCAACTTTATGAAAGTGCATTTACACCAATAATAATTGGTCTGATAGTTGGTTTCATCGCTGCAATTATGGGAATAGGTGGCGCTTTCATTTTAGTACCAGCAATGATTTATATTATTGGGATGCCAACAAGATTAATTCCAGGTACTTCCCTTTTTGTAACTATATTTATCAGTGCAATAGTTACAATTTTGCATGCGTTGAATTATGGAACCATAGATTTAATATTAGTTACTGTTTTAATTTTAGGTTCAATAATAGGTGTACAGTTTGGACAAAAAATTGGAGAAAAAATTGATAGCTCAGAATTTAAAACTATTTTAGCAATATTATTATTATTGGTTGGTATAGCAATTGCTTATGATACTTTTATCAAAGATGAAAAAACAACAAGTGTTATTGTTAATGCTACAGATAATTTAGGACCATTAAGTGAATTTATATTAAATTTTTCAAAAGATTTACCAGTATTTTATGGTCTAACCTCAGTTTTACTTGCTGTAGTACTCGGAGTTGGAGCTGCAATGATTAGAAGAGTTTATTCTAATTGGGATGATAAAAGATTAGCAAAATTAAAAAAATAATTAGGCGCTTCTATATAATTTAGTCATAACAAACTCTTTATGACCAAGAGCTTCAGCACAAGTTAATCTTCCATTAGCAACCCTTAAAGTTGATTTGATTAACTCGTCTCCTGCTTGGCTCAAATTCATTTCTCTAGATAAAATTTTAGAAACGTCCACATCAATATGTTCACTCATAGTTTTTGCTGTAAGAGGATTTGCTGTCAATTTAATCACAGGCTCTATTGGATTTCCTATAATATTGCCCTGTCCAGTTGGGAATAAATGGATATTAAAACCTCCTGCAGCTTGTAAAGTAACACATTCTGCAGCAGCTGAAGAAGTATCCATGAAGTACAATCCCGCACCTTTTGTCGGTTCCTCGGCTGGCTCTAGAACATCAATAAACTGACATCCTCCAATTTTCTGAAAATTACCAAATGCTTTTTCTTCGATAGTAGTTAAGCCACCAGCAATGTTACCTGCAGTTGGTTGACTTTCTGATAAATCATCTGTTGCTTCTTTAAGAATAAAATCATTATAATCATTCCATGTCTTTTTAAACTTTGCCTGAGCCTCAGGTGTTTTGCCTCTTTTTTCGCAAACTGTTTCAGCTCCTGTAAGCTCAGAAGTCTCACCAAAACATAAATGAACACCAAGTGGTTCTAACTTATCCATAAGATTTCCAACAGTAGGATTAGATGCTAATCCTGATGTTGTATCAGACTCTCCACATTTTACTGAAATCCATAAATCACTCATTGGACACTCTTCTCTTTGTTTTTCAGAAGCCCACATTGAAAACTCTTGTGCTTTTTTTGAAACTTTAGCAATAGTATCTATATCTCCAACTCCTTCTATACTAAATCCTTCAACTGGTTTGCCAGTTGTTGCAATTGCATCAACAATCCTTTTTGTCCATTTAGGTTCAATACCTATAACTATAACAGCTGCAACATTAGGATTTTTTCCTGTACCGATCATTGTTCTAAAATGAAGTTCTAAATCTGCACCAAACTGCAGTCGCCCATAAGAGTGAGGTAGAGCTATTGTACCTTTAATGTTATTTGCTACTGCTTCTGCACATGCATTTGAAATATCGTCTACAGGAAGAATAATAACGTGATTACGTGTTCCAGCACGACCATTTTCTCTTTTATATCCTAAAAAACTTTCTGGAATTTCCATTTATTACCACTTTTTTGTTTTTACGTTATGAACATGAACATGTTCACCTTTTTTAATATTTTTAACTACTTTCCCAATATCATGACCATATTTCAAAATGGTGTCACCCTCATTTAGATCTGCCATTGCAATCTTATGACCCAATGGTATTTCATCTTTTGATTGTATTGAAACAGACTTATCATTTTCCATTATCCAACAACTACAATCTTGTTCTGGGGTTATTTTCTCTATAACTACTACGCCTACGTTGTCTTTTTCATCATGTATTATTATATCAGTTTTTGACATTGTGACGATTTCTTTATTTGAAATTCGCTCAATCTTATATATTAATCGGGCACTTTGACAATTAAAAAAAAGAATTAGAAAGGCTGAACCATGACTAAAATGACAACTGAAGAAGCATTCATAAAAGTTCTTCAAATGCACGGGATTGAACACTCGTTTGGAATAATTGGATCAGCTTTTATGGCAATATCTGATTTATTTCCAAAAGCAGGAATTACATTTTGGGATGTTGCTCATGAGACTAATGGAGGATTAATTGCGGATGGATACACAAGAGCCACCGGAAAAATGTCAATGGTTATAGCTCAAAATGGGCCAGGAATTACTGGATTAGTAACACCTATTAAAACAGCTTATTGGAACCATACACCATTATTATTAGTTACACCTCAAGCAGCAAATAAAACTATGGGTCAAGGTGGTTTTCAAGAGGTAGAACAGATGAATTTATTTAAAGATATGGTTTGTTATCAAGAAGAGGTTAGAGACCCATCAAGGATGGCTGAAGTACTAAATAGAGTAATTGAAAAAGCATTTAGAGGCTCTGCACCAGCACAAATAAATGTACCTAGAGATTATTGGACACAAGTAATAGATATTGATTTACCACCAATTGTAAGATTTGAAAGACAAGGTGGAGGAAAAGAGGCAATTGAAAAAGCTGCAAAACTTTTATCAGATGCAAAATTTCCAGTAATATTATCTGGAGCAGGAGTGGTAATTGGTAATGCAATTGATGAATGTAAAAAGTTAGCTGAGAAGTTAGATGCTCCAGTATGCAATGGATACCAACACAATGATAGTTTTCCAGGAAGTCATCCTTTAGCAGTGGGACCATTAGGATACAATGGTTCAAAAGCTGGAATGGAGTTAATTTCAAAAGCAGATGTAGTTTTGGCTCTAGGAACAAGATTAAATCCTTTTTCAACTTTACCAGGATACGGAATTGATTATTGGCCAAAAGATGCAACTATTATTCAAGTAGACATGAATCCAGACAGAATTGGACTTACAAAAAAAGTAACAGTTGGTATTTGTGGAGATGCAAAGATGGTTTCACAACAGATTTTAGAAAAACTTTCACCAACAGCTGGCGACAAGGGTAGAGATGATAGAAAAAATTTAATTCATAAAACAAAATCAGCTTGGTTACAAACTCTTACAAGTTTAGATCATGAAGATGATGATCCAGGTACCGTTTGGAATAAAGAAGCTAGAGAAAGAGACTCAGACAGAATGTCCCCAAGACAAGCTTGGAGAGCAATTCAAGCTGGAATGCCAGATGATGTAATTATTTCAAGTGATATCGGAAATAATTGTGCAATAGGCAATGCATATCCAACTTTTGAAAAACCAAGAAAATATTTAGCACCAGGTTTATTCGGTCCATGTGGATATGGTTTTCCATCAATATTAGGCGCAAAAATTGGGTGCCCTGACACACCTGTAATTGGTTTTGCTGGTGATGGTGCTTTTGGAATAAGTATGAATGAAATGAGTTCTTGTGCGAGAGAAGAATGGCCTGCAATAACTATGGTTATCTTTAGAAACTATCAATGGGGAGCAGAAAAGAGAAATTCTATACTATGGTTTGATGATAATTTTATAGGCACAGAACTTGATCCAGAATTAAGTTACGCTAAGGTTGCTAATGCATGTGGTTTAAAAGGAGTTGCAGTCAAAACTATGGAAGAAACAACTGCAGCAATTAAGCAATCATGCGAAGATCAAAAAAAGGGAATTACAACATTTATAGAGGTAATTTTAAACCAAGAATTAGGTGAGCCATTTAGAAGAGACGCTATGAAGAAGCCAGTAGAAGTAGCAGGAATTGAAAAAGGTGATATGAAGCCCCAAAAATCATTGGTAGGATAAATAAATATATGTATGATGTTTATTCATACTGTAATTTATGGACGTTAAATTAGAAAAGTGGTTCAGACCTAATATTGACAAAGAAGTCTTAAAAGAACTTACAAAAAAATCAGACATCAAAGGATTAATTCATGTAAGTGTTTATTTTAGTTTACTAAGCATTGTTGGATATTTAGCATATTTAACTTGGGGTAGCTGGTGGTCAGTATTTTGGTTTTATATTTATGGAAATATTTTTTGTTTTTGTAATCCAATTTGGCATGAAACAGGTCATAAAACAGCGTTCAAGACTAAATTTTTAAATGAAATATTTTACTATATTTCATGTTTCATGGCTTACTTTGAACCTACCAGATGGAGATTTACACATTTTGTTCACCACGGAAATACTTATTCAACAAAAAATCCTTATGATCATGAAATTGAATATGACAATAATTTAAAAGATACTCCTAAAAAATTAATAATGAATTTAATTCCTTTTGGGGAATTATTATTTTTCAAAAAAAGCATAGCTTTTGAAGTCATAAAACATGCTTTTGGGATACGAACTAAAGTTATGATTGATAGTATTCCAGAAAATGCAAGACCAAGAGCTATTTTGATCTCAAGGATTTATGTTGGTATTTGGTTGTCTATAATTATTTGGTCTCTATTAATATCTTCATGGTTGCCCGCATTATATCTTTTGTTGCCACATTATTACGGAAAAGGATTACACAAGTTTGTTGCCTTTACTCAACATGCTGGTTTAGCAAGAGACGTAAAAGATCATAGATTATCAGCAAGGGATATGAAATTAAATCCAATACTAAGTTTCTTTTATTGGAAAATGGAATATCATTGTGTACATCATATGTTCCCAACTGTTCCAGCTTATAATTTAGAAAAATTACATTATCATTTAAAAGATCAGTTACCTGAAATTAAAAATGGATTATTTCATACCTACAAAGAAATAATACCAGCTCTTAAAAAACAAAGAGATGAACCAAATTATCATCTAGATATTTCTTTACCAGAGCAACAGCCTTCTTAATGTATAAAAACTATAAATTATTTTTATTCTTGGGTGCAGCTGCAATTTTTCTTTACTTAAGTGTGGGAAAATATGAGGAATTTAGTCTTCAAAAATCTATATCAGCATGTGTTATTGCAAAAAGCAAATTAATGAAAAAAACAGAACCAGAAGAAGCAAGAAAAATCTGTGAAAAAGAAATTAGACAAAGTAAATAATTTTTACTTCTATACAATTATATTTTTTTTATTAATTATAACAAGTGCATCTTCTGAAACAAGATTTGAAAAAGATTTAAAAAAACTTTCGAAATATAATTATTTTGTTAATAGTGATGGAAATCGTTACGAATTAGATAAAAATATTGATAAAGATAAAACAATAATCTTAATTTATAGTCATGGTTCTGCAGGGAAAGATAGTTCATTACAGCTCTGTAAAAATTCGTGGTATCAAATACCACCAACAGTTTATCAATTAGATGGATTTAAAATAAAAGATTTTACAATCAAAACTTATCAGCTTTGCAAAGGTGCCAGAGGATGGACTCAAAAAGAGGAGGACTTATTTTGGAACATTTATGACAAAAACAATCAAGACGTAAATAGTGTTTTAAATCTTAAAGATGAAAATGGAGTATTTTTGATTAATAAATGGAAAGGTCTAATACAACAAAAAGTTATTAAATTGAAGATTGAAGAATTTAAAAAGGAGGGTTTTAATAATATTCTTCTTTCAGGTCATTCAGCTGGTGGATGGGACTCTCTTGTTTTAAAATCAAATTTTCCAGATGAAATTGATGGTGTAATAGCATTCCATCCTGCAAGATCAGGAAAATTTGCTAAAGAAAAAAAACCTCATAGAGGCTGGGTAAATTGGAGAAATTATAAAATATCAATGATAAAAGTAGAACAATTAGAAAATGTTTTAGTTTTTAGCCATGAAAAAGATAAGTATGAAAACCCAAGAACATCAAAATTTTTATCTGAATCAGAAAATGTAAGATTTGTTGATGTAAGTGATACCAATTGTAAAAAAAAATTAAAAACTGGCGGATGGCATGGAATAACTCTTACTAAGTGTTTTGCAAATAAAGACCCAAGAAACGAAGAAGTAATCAAATATTTAGAAAAACTGTTTTAGAGAAGACTTGGCAACCAAGTTGAAAAAATTGGAAATAAAATCATTAATATTCCATAAATTATTCCTACTATTGTAAACAATGGAACTTCTTTAAATGCATTAGCTGGGTTTTCTTTTATTACGCTGGCTGCAGTATATATGCCTACGCAAACTGGAGGTGTAATCATTCCTATTCCAGCAAAAGCAACAAATACTACATACAAATGAAGTAAACTTTGATCAAAAGATAGTGTTAAAGCTGCAAAAATTGGAACAGTTAAATAAAATACTGGAACTATTTCTATAAATGTTCCTAAAATTAAACATATAGTTCCTAACATTATCCAGAATAAATTCACACTTACTCCCATATCTGTGAAATAAGTTATAATTTTCTGAGGTGCTTGAGTGTAAGTAAGAACAACACTTAAAAAAGTTGCTGTTGCAATAATTGAAAATATAACAGCAGTAATTATTGCCGTATCTTTTAAACAACTAAGTAAAGATGAAAATGTTAATTCTCTATAAATTAGAAAACCTATAGCTACAGCATAAACACCCGCGATCGCTGCAGACTCAGATGGAGTTAAAAAACCTGCATATATTCCACCCAAAATTATAACTGGCGTTATCAAAGCTGGAAGAGCTGCAATAAAAGAACTTAATCTTTCTTTAAATGTAGCTTTTTTGTCAGCTCTTATATGTCTACATTTAAACAAAACTAAAAGAACCATCAAAATTAAAAGTATAACTCCTGGTATTACACCGGCTGCAAATGTTTTAGAAACAGGTACATAAGTAAGAGCACTAAATAAAATAGCAGCGTTTGATGGAGGTATTAAAGCTTCAAGAAGTGCAGCAGATGCTGCAAGAACAACAACAAACGGAGTAGGGTAACCTTGTTCAATCATTTTGGGCATCATAATTGTTCCTACCGCAGTAATTGCTGCCAAAATAGATCCACAGAATGCTGCAAAAAATCCCATCGCAATTACCATTGCAACACCTAAACCTCCTGGCCAATGTCCAACCAAAGTTGTTGCAAATCTTACAAGTCTAAGTGCTGCTCCACCTTTAAGCATCGCCATCCCACTAAAAATAAATAATGGTACAGCTATAAGTACATGCTTTGTTAGAGCTCCAAAAGATACTTGAATTAAAACAGACCAAGGAAGATTTAGTCCACCTATAGCAGCTATAGAGCTACCTAAACCAAATACTAAAAAAATAGGAACAGAAATTATTAAAGCTGCTAAGGATAGGATAGATGCTAATATAAACATTTAATTTTTTATTAAATTTAAAATATTATCAAATAGCAATTCTAAAGAGGTTAATCCTAATATAATGAAACCCACAGGGAATGCTAAAAACATCCACCATATAGGAATACTTATCTCAATTTCCATTACTTGACCTAAATTAAAATACATTATTGTTGCATCAAGACCTGCTTTAAAAAAAACACAGGCCGATATACATGCAATTGTGTTTACAATTAAAAATAAAATTTCTTTATTTTTTTTTGAGAGTAATGGGGTTAAAAAATCAACTTTAATATGCTGTCCTTTTTTCAATAATGGACCTAGTAACGGAAAGACTAACCAACTAACCAATACAGGTGGTAATTCAATAAACCAAGCAAATCCAGTCCCAGTAATGAATCTTGTGGCCGCGCTTAAAAATAATGCAGCAACCATTATAAAAATGATTAACATTGCGAGAGTTAAAGAAGCCGAAGCTAGAAAATTATTAACTGCTCGCAACGCTTTCATTTTATTAGATTAAGCAAATAACTTATTCTAATTATTTTTTGCGTACTCTTGTGCTGCTTTTAAAGCGTCAGCATCAATCATTTTAGCCATTGCCGGCATAACTTTATCCTTCATAAGCTTATCAAATTTTGCTTTCTCAGCTCCTGAAAGAGTAGTTACAACACCGCCTCTATCTTGAAATTCTTTAAGAACAGTTTCACCATGATCCATAATTCTGTCTGTTGAAAGCGTTCCAACTTCTTTACCAACATCCATAATTATTTTTTGTAAGTCTGCTGGTAAACTATTAAACCAACTAGAGTTAGCCATTATATATGCATCAGCATAATATTGGTATGGCTTTTGAGCGTATTTTAAAAATTCCCACCAGCTATAAGCTTTTATACTTCCTGGAGGACTATTTATTGTATCAATCATTCCTGACTGTAAAGCATTGTATACTTCACCCGTTTTTAAAGATACACGGTTTGCACCAAGAGCATCCCACATAGGCTCTTCACTTTTAAGTAATCTTCTTGCCTTTAAACCTTTCATAGCATCAATACCAGTTAACTCTCTAGCACTTGAAATTGACATGACTGGTCCAACTGGATTGTACATTACTAAAGTTGAATTAGTTTTTTTTGTTAATTCCCCCCAAATTTCTTTTCCTTTCGATGAATTTTGGAAAAAACCTCTTTGTTGTTCCCAAGAATTAAATAGACCTGGAAAAGACGCTACATTAAAGTTTTTATTTATTGGTGGAAAACTTACTACACCAACAATTCCCCCTAATTCAACTGCACCTGAAGTTACAGCTCCCATGACTTCTCTAATCCCAAAAAGTTGCTTTGAAGGATAAACTTCAATTTTTAATTTTCCATTTGCTCTTTTATTAACCTCATCAGCAAAAATTTGAGCGTGCTTTGCACTATGGTGCTTAGGACTCCAATGAACTGAAAGTCTACCCACTATTTCTGCAAATGCTGCTGTTGAAGATGCTAAAAATGAAATAACTAACACAAAACTCATAAAAGTTTTACTAATCGATTTAAATTTAATCATTTTTTCCTCTCTCTATATTTTTATTTATAGTAGTTTATTATTTGACAAGGATAAGACAATCTAAAATTATTCTATTATCAATTGAATAAGTATTATTATTGGATTAAATTAGAATTAAAAAAATCTATGAATCCAACAGATATATTATTGAGTATTGCAATTGTGGGAATTTACACTCTCATTTATGTATATTTAAAATCAAAATATGATGATAACAAAATAATTATCAAATTCTTTGTTGTAGGCTTTGTTCTTGCAACTATAATTACTGGTATACTTTATTACTTAATAAAGTTTATTGCCTCATAAATTTAAGTGATACATAAATTAGAATTAATATATTTTAAAATGAGAGCTTTAGCGGAAGCTCCTCGTTTATTGTTTCATTACACAAATATTGAATATGAAGATCTTATGTCATGGGACTACTATAATAAGGAATGGTCAGAGGTAAAACCTAATATTCCTTTTAAACAATTACCCATGTTAATTATAGATAAGAAATATGAAATTTGTCAAAGCATGGCAATAATGACATTTATAGAAAATTTAGCAGGCATCAACATTACTGATCCAATATTAAATGCTAAAGCAAACGCTATTATGCAGAGTGCACAGGAACTTTTTATACCACTTAACCCGACAGTAAATTTTGCAAAAGGAGAGAGATTTATTAAAAAAAAAGATGACATGATGCCATTTTTATTATCAAGATTTGAAGATCTTGAGAAAGTTTTGAAGAGCAATGACAAAAAGTTTTTTATCTTTGATGAACCAAGAGCATGTGATTTTGTTACGTTTCATCATTTAGATTTATCTAAAATGCTAGATCCATCAATTATAAAAAAATTTCCTAGATTAGAAAAATTTGTAAAAGACATGATGTCAATTGAAAGTATAAAGTATTACCTAGACAATCGTCCTAAATTAATCGATGTAAGTATTGAACCAAAATTAGTTATTGATGGAATTCCACACCCAACGGGAGTTAAAAAAACTTAATTTTTTAATAGTTGATTGCGTTATATAAAATTTCTATTATAACTTTCATGAGTTTATGGCGGGGTAGCTCAGTTGGTTAGAGCGCGGGACTCATAAGCCCGAGGTCAGTGGTTCGATCCCACTTCCCGCTACCATTATACTATATTATCAAGAGTTTTTTTTTCGTAAATATAAATGAACTTATCAATTTCATAGTCCTTAAATGAGTGAAATGGTTCCATCAAATTAAAAGGATGTAGTTTTAAATTTATTTTTCTGTGTTTTCCGGGAATAACGTCTACATTTTTAGAAATATTATAGTTCTCAAAAGCAAAATATTTAATATTCATTTTTTTGATATTGATAAGTATTCTTTTAATATCTTCATTATTAGTATGTATAAAAAAATCTCTCATTAGAACCAAATCAAAATCTTCTGACGTCTCATAATCAACAATATCACAAGCTTTGAAACTTATATTTTCATTTTCATATAATTTAATATTTTGATTAATTATATCTTCAACAATATCCAAACCTAAATAATTTCTAATTTCTACTTGTTTTAAAAGTTTGTTCATCCATAGAAAATCACCACAGGGCATGTCTAAAATTGAATTGATATTATTTTTATTAATAAATTCAACTAATGAAGAAATCAAATTATTCGATTGTTCAGTATTTATATTTGACCCATGGCCAGAGACAGAAATATATTCATCTGGTAAATCTCCGTGTTGTGCCCAATGTTTTGATTTATAAATACTTGTAAACACTGTTTTTCTTAATGATGATTTATTTTTAATAAGCTTTTGAAAAATTTTTGTTACAAAAATTTTTCTTAACCAATAATTTATATTCAATCTATTTTTTTTCACTTTAATGACCTGGGAAATTCATTAAATTTTCAACTTCATAACCTTTATTTAAAAGGCTTTCACATCCACCTAAGTCAAAAAGATTGATTACAAATATAAAAGCAGCAACATTTCCCTTGGAAATTTCAATCAGTTTTGCTGCTGCTTCAGCAGTACCACCAGTAGCTATCAAATCATCAATTATTAACACTGAGTCACGCTCAGAAATAGAATCCTTGTGAACTTCTATTGTTGCAGTTCCATATTCTAATTTAAAATCTACTGAATGAACATCAGCAGGAAGTTTGTTCTTTTTTCTTAACATTATCAAAGGTTTTTTTAAGATGTAAGAAACAGCAGATGCAAACACAAAACCACGTGATTCAATTGCTGCAATTTTATCCACCTTAAATTTTTTTGATTTTTCAACTATCTGATTAATAGTTTCTTCAAATGCTAATTCATCTTTTATCAAGGTAGTTATATCTCTAAATAAAATACCTTTTTTAGGATAATCTTTAATTGAACGAATATAATCTTTTAAATTCATAATAGTTATTTATAAATACAATATAATTACTTTTTACATGGCAAATAATAAATTAGCAATAATTGGAGGAAGTGGTCTTTACGACGTTGAAGAATTAAAAAACAGAGAATTAATAGATTTAGACACTCCTTGGGGAAAACCCTCAGATCAGATTTTAAAAACTAATTATAATAGTAAAGAAGTTTATTTTCTTCCAAGACATGGAAGAGGACATTTCATATCACCATCAAATATTAATTTTAGAGCAAACATTGACGCATTAAAACAACTAGGTGTAACAGATATTGTATCAATATCTGCAGTTGGCTCTTTAAAAGAAGATTTACCTCCTGGAAAGTTTATTATTATTAATCAATTTATAGATAGAACATTTGCAAGAAATAAAACTTTTTTTGATGATGAAATTGTTGCTCATGTATCAATGGCACATCCAACCTCTAAGGGTTTAATGAATGCATGTGAGGATGCAATTAAAAAAGAAGGAATAGATTATCAAATGGGTGGAACTTATGTAGTAATGGAGGGCCCACAATTTTCTACTTTGGCTGAGTCGAAACTTTATAGATCATGGAAAGCCGATGTGATTGGAATGACAAATATGCCAGAAGCAAAGTTAGCGAGAGAAGCTGAAATTAGATATGCTTCAGTATCTATGGTTACTGACTTTGATTGTTGGCACCCTGATCATGAAAATGTTGATGTACAAAAAGTAATAAAAGTTCTTTTAGGAAATGCTGAAAAAGCAAAAAGTATGATTAAAAATCTTATTGATAATTTTGATAATCATATTGACCCAGATGACCCAACAAATAATTGCTTAGATGTTGCTATAATCACTGCTCCAGAAAAAAGATCACAAAAAACAAAAGATAAACTAAAAACAGTAGCAGGAAGAGTTTTAAATAAGTGACAGTAAAACTATCTGATAAACAAATTTCAAATTATAAAAATGATGGTGTAATTTTAATCAAAGAAGCCTTTTTACCTTGGATTGAGAAACTTAAAAACGGATTTCAAAAAGTATTGAACAACCCAAGTCCATATGGAAGAGAAAATATTTCAAAACCACAAGAAGGAAGATTTTTTGAAGATTATTGTAACTGGGAAAGAATTGAGGAATTTAAAGATTTTATTTTTAATTCACCAGCAGCAGAAATTGTCGCTCAATCAACTCAATCTAGTAAAATTCAAGTGTTCCATGAACACATTTTCTTAAAGGAACCTGGAACAAAAAAGGAAACTCCATGGCATCAAGATCTTCCCTATTATTGTGTAGATGGAAATGATACAGGAAGTTTCTGGATACCATTAGATAATATATCGAAGGATAACTGCCTGAAAGTTTTAAAAGGATCCCATAAGTTACCAATGCTAGTAAAGCCTACCAAATGGTCAAATGACTCTTCTTGGTATAGAAATAATAAGAACTTTATGAACATGCCAAATATAGATAAAAATAATATTTTTAGTACAGAGATGAATATAGGAGATGCAATATTATTTAATTTTAAAGTTTTACATTCATCTTCAGGAAATAATGACAAAAAAAGCCGTAAAGCTTTCTCTGCAAGATTTATTGGAGACGATGTAAGATACATTGATAGAAAAGGAGAAACTTCTCCACCTTTTGAAGGAATAGATTTAAATTCAGGAGATAAAATGAGAAAAGATTGGTTTCCTGTGGTTTGGGGTAATTAAATGAAAATAAAGGGAAAAAAATATAGAACAATTTGGTATGAAAATAATGTAGTAAAAATAATTGATCAAACCAAACTTCCGCATCAGTTTATTATTAAAGATTTGAAGACAATAAAAGATGCAGTAAAAGCAATAAAAACTATGGAGGTAAGAGGAGCACCTCTTATTGGTGGAACTGCTGCTTATGGAATAGTATTGGCAATACAAGAAAATAAAAATTTAGATTTTATTAAAAAAAGTTCAGAAGAATTAGTTAATTCAAGACCTACAGCTATAAACTTACAATGGGCAATTCATAGAATGAACAATAAATTATCATTTGTGAAGTCTGATGAATTATTGGATGTGGCATTAAATGAAGCAAAATTAATATGTGATGAAGATGTCAAATTTTGTGAGAATATAGGATTTAATGGGCTTAAAATAATTGAGGAAATTTTTAATAAAAACAACAAAACTGTAAATATCTTAACTCACTGTAATGCTGGTTGGCTTGCAACTATAGATTGGGGGACAGCAACCTCACCAATTTATCAAGCACATAGTAAAGGAATACCAATTCATGTTTGGGTTGATGAGACTAGACCTAGGAACCAAGGTGCAAATTTAACATCATATGAATTAAATGAAGAGGGTATACCAAATACAATTATTACAGATAATACTGGAGGTATTTTAATGCAAAGAGGTGAAGTTGATATGTGCATAGTTGGAACTGACAGGACTTTATCAACTGGAGATGTATGTAATAAAATCGGTACCTATTTAAAAGCATTAGCAGCACATGATAATAATGTGCCCTTTTATGTGGCTTTACCAAGCACCACAATTGATTGGGAAACTAAAGATTATAATAAGATACCTATTGAAGAAAGAAATTCTGAAGAGCTATCCCATATAGAAGGAAAAGATGATAAAAATAATATCAAGAAAGTTTTAATTTATCCTGAAAACAGTAAATCGATGAATTTAGCATTTGACATAACTCCAGCAAAATATGTAACAGGTTTAATTACAGAGAAAGGGATATGCCAGGCATCGACTGTCGGTTTAAAACAAATGTTTAATAGATAATGAATAAAGTTAAAAATATTTTATTTATAATGGCTGATCAACTAAGATTTGATTATCTTTCTTGTTATGGTCATCCGCACCTTAAAACACCTCACATAGACGCTTTAGCAAAAAAAGGAGTTATATTTGATTCAGCTTATGTTCAAGCTCCTGTTTGTGGCCCATCAAGAGCATCTTATTATACTGGAAGAACAGTATTTAGCCATGGATCAACTTGGAACCAAATACCTTTACCAATCGGTGAACTAACTATTGGAGATTATTTGAGGCAATCTGGAATTAGGACTGGTGTCGTTGGTAAAACACATATGAGACCCGATATAGATGGAATGAATAGACTTGGAATTTCAAAAAATACAGAAATAGGTCTTACAGTTAGTGAACCAGGATTTGATCCTTATGAGAGAGATGACGGACTTCATCCTAATAACCACATTAAAAATTCAACTAAAAAACTATCTTACAATGACTGGTTAAACAAACTTGGATATGAGGGTGATAATCCTTGGGATAGTTGGGCAAATTCATCAGAGGATGAAAGTGGAAATATTTTGAGTGGATGGAGGTTAAGAAATTCAAATAAACCAGCAAGAGTTAAAGAAGAACATTCTGAAACTGCATTTATGACAAATAGATCAATGGAATTTATTCAAGAAAGTGAGGATAGGCCTTGGTTTTTGCATTTATCATATATTAAACCTCATTGGCCATACATTGCTCCTGCTCCTTATCATAACATGTACTCCTCAAATCAATTTTACCCGGTTCATCGAAGTAATACTGAAAAAGAAATAGATCATCCAGTCTATAAAGCTTTCATGGAAAATAATATTTCAAAGACTTTTTCAAGAGAAGAAGTGAGAAATACTGTTCTTTCAGGATACATGGGATTGATAAAGCAAATAGATGATAATCTTGGGAGACTATTTAATTTTCTTGAAGAAAAAAATTATATGAATAATACAATGATAGTTTTTACATCAGATCATGGTGACTATCAGGGCGATCATTGGCTAGGAGAAAAAGAGCTTTTTCATGAACAAATTGTTAAAGTTCCAATGATAATTTATGATCCAAGCAATTTGTCAGATAACAATAGGGGAGTTAGAGAAAAAAGATTTGTAGAGGCTATAGACTTGCTGCCTACTTTTTTAGACACTGTAGATAGCAATGCAAGCAAACATCGCCTCGAGGGACAATCATTGTTACCAATTATTAGAGGAGATAAAGTTTCTAATTGGAAAGATAGTGTATTTAGTGAAATAGATTACTCATTTAACGAAGCAAGAAAAATTCTTAATATTGGAGCATCAGATGCTAGAGCTTATATGATTAGAAATAATAATTGGAAGTATATTTATTATAAAGGTTTTCCACCTCAATTGTTTGACTTAAAAAATGATCCAGATGAGTTCAATGACCTAGGTCAATCTCCTAATCACTTGAAAATTATTGAGGAAATGAAAGATATTCTACTAGAAAGAATTACTAATAGAAAAAATAGAGTTGCAGCAACTGATGAATTTGTTTTGAAAGAAAGAGACTATACTAAAGACGACGGTATTATGATAGGAGTGTGGTAATGAATCCATTAATATTATCTTTAATCGGTTTAGTAACAGTTGGAGTTTCTGCAAATCTTATAAAATTATTAAGAAAAAATAAAATTCTATTATTAATTTCAATAATTCCATGCGTTTATATTTTTATTTATGGTCTGTATGCAACTTTTGGACCGATAGATTTATATAAAGATGGAACTGAAAATTTCATTGCTCAAAACCCTGGCAAAGAACTTCCTGTAGTATTTGTTCTTTTAAAATTTTATCAATATATTTTAATCCTTGTAGGTGCTATTTTTGGATTAATTTATTATAATTATTTTAAGAATTTCAATCAGACTACGGATTCATCAGACTAGGTAAATATAAACAAATTGCTGGGAAAGCTATAATTAAGGCAAGTCTAATTACATCTGTCATTAAGAAAGGAAGTGTTCCAAACCATATTGTTTGGAGGGGAGTTTTTTGCATAACACCTTTAATAACGAATAAATTCATACCCACAGGTGGTGAAATTAATCCAAATTCAACAACTATTACTGCAAATATACCAAACCATACTGGATCAATACCAGCATCAACAATTACAGGATAAAATACTGGAATAGTTAAAAATAGCATTGCCAAAGAGTCCATTACTGTTCCTAGCACCAAGTATATCGCACAAATTACTAAAATTATTCCTAAAGGCGTAAGTTCTAAATAATTTATAAAATCAACCACAGCAAAAGGTAACTGGGTAACTGTAATAAGATAATTAAATATACTTGCTCCAATTACAATTAAATATAATGAACCAACTGTCTTGATTGTTGTCCAAACTGCATCTTTCAACAAACTTAATTTTAATTGGCCTCTAAAAAAAATAAAGACTAAAACTAATATTACTCCTACCGCAGCACTCTCAGTAGCAGTGAAAAAACCTAAATAGAGTCCACCCATCATAATTGCAAATATTAAAAATATTGGAAAAACTTTTGAGATAGCTGAAATTCTTTCTTTTAATGGCATTTTAGTTCCATACCCACCTTGTGAAGGGTAAATTAAAAGATAAACTCTAATTGCGATCATATAAAGTAACACTGCGATTATTCCTGGTACGAGTGCAGCAAAAAAAAGTTCTTGGACTGATTGTTCGGTTAAATAAGCGTATATTACCAAAATAACACTTGGTGGAATTATTATTCCAAGTGTACCTCCAGAAGCAATAGAACCACTAATTAGAGCATCGCTATAACCATGCCTTCTCATTTCAGGACCTGCCATTTGAGACATTGTTGCAGCTGTTGCAATTGAAGATCCACAAATCATTCCAAATCCAGCACATGCACCAACTGTAGACATTGCCAAACCACCCTTGTAATGGCCTACTATTGCATAGGCAGCATCATATAAATTTCTTGATAAATTTGAGCTATTAGCAAGATTTCCCATTAATACAAAGAGAGGCAACACTGATAATGTATATTTTGAAACTGCATCAAATGGAGCGGTACCCAAAACAAATATTGCAGGATCAAATCCTGAAATCATTGCAAAGCCAGTAAAACCAACTACCAACATCGCAATTCCTATTGGTACATTTAGTACCATTAAAATTAATACAGCAGCGAAAGATAATCCTCCATTAATTACAGCTTCTAAACCCATTATAATTCCTTTTCTTTTGAACTATTTTTAAAAATAGTTTTGATAAACCATATTACTATTGCAAAAACACTTAACCACATCCCAATGGAGCATATGAAATAAAATGGATAAAAATACAGTTCTAAATCAAGTGTTACTCTTTGATTATTCATAAATTTATATGATGTCAAAGTAGTCGAATATGCCATTACAGACATAATCGATATCATTAAAACAAATTTTAAAATTACCAAATAAGTTTTAAATATTCCCAAATTTAAATTATTTATAAAGTCCGCTGAAACATTAGCATTTAAATAAAATGCTCTTGGCATTGCAAGGAAAGCTACTAATGCCATCCCTATCTCAACTAACTCAATTGTACCTGTTACTGGCGAATTTAAAAATCGTCTTCCAAATACGTCACAAAAAGTTAATACAGCTAATAAAAATAAAATAATACCTGAAGCTATCGCTGAATAATCAAAAACTTTACTGACTTTAGAAATCATAAAAATGTTGCTTCAAATTATCTAAACATTAACATATAAATAGTTTCAAAAATAGAAAGTATTAATCATGAAATTTATTTCTTTTAAACATAATCAACAAAATAAGTTTGGTATTATTAATAATAATAAAATTACAGATCTTACTGGAAAAGTATCTAATTCAAATACACTAAAAGATTTAATTTCAAATCAAGGAATTGAAGAAGCTAAATCTTATGCAACAAATAATTTAGGCGATATTAATGAGTCAGAAATAGAATATTTACCGCTAATTCCAAATCCTGGAAAAATTATTTGTGTAGGTTTAAATTATAGTGAACATGTTAAAGAAACAAACAGAACAGTTGAAGAAAACCCAGTAATTTTTCATCGATTTCCAGAAAGTCAAACTGCACACTTACAGCCAATTCAAAGACCTGTTGTTTCACAAAGTTTAGATTTTGAAGGTGAGATGGCAGTAATTATGGGTGAAGGTGGCAAACACATAAAAACTGAGGATGCCTTAAAGCATATAATTGGTTATTCATGTTATAATGAAAGTACTGTAAGAGAGTGGCAGAGACATACAAGACAATTTGGGATGGGTAAAAATTTTGAAAAAACAGGGAGTTTTGGTCCACACATGGTTTTAGCTGAGGACATTAATAATTATAAAAATTTAACAATTGAAACTAGATTAAATGGCGAGGTAATGCAAAACGCAAAATTAAGTCAACTTATTTTCGATATTCCAATTTTAATTTCGTATGTTTCTAAAGCTATGGCTTGGAGAGCAGGTGATGTACTAGTCACTGGTACGCCTGGAGGTGTAGGGTTTAAAAGAAACCCTCCAGTATTTATGAAGCCTGGAGATAATGTTGAAATAGAAATCACAGAAATTGGCACTTTATCTAATACAATTAAGGATGAAATAATCTAATTTTCAAGTTAAACTTTCTTATAATTATTTAATAATAAGAGGGGATTAACATGAAAAAAAAAATAATTGGTTTTGTTATAGGAATTTTTTCCTTAAGCATTATTAGCACGGCATCAGCTACAGAATTAAAGTTAGCAACTTTTGAACCACCAAAAGCATTTATAGCAAGTAAGATTTTAGCTGCTTGGGCAGATAAAGTTAACAAATGTTCAAATGGTGCTTTAAATGTAAAAATGTATGCGGGAGGAGTATTAGGAAGTCCTCCAAAACAATACGATATAGTAACTTCAGGAGTTGCAGATATATCTTGGACAGTTCTTGGATACATTGGTGGTCAATTTCCTTTAAGTTCAGTTGTAGAACTTCCATTCCTGACCAAGACTTCAAAAGCTGGATCTAGAGCTTTAAATACTCTTTTTGAAGAAGGTTACCTAGATAAAGAAATGGCAGGAATTAAACTGATAGGACTTCATTCGAACCCTGGATACCAAATACATATGAAGGATACTAAAGTAGTTAAACCAGCAGACTTTAAAGGTAAAAAAATGAGAGTTCCAAGCAAAATAGCTGGAACTATTCTTAAAACTTTAGGAGCAACTGGGGTTAAAGTACCAGCACCAGGAACTTCAGAAGCCTTAAATAAAGGTGTTATAGATGGTACACCATTCCCATACACAGCAATTGGTTCATTTAGATTATTTGATGTTACTAAATATCATACAGAAGTTAACATCACTAATGCAACATTTGGATTAATAATGAATGAAGGAAAATATAACGGTCTGTCTTCGGCTGCAAAAGGATGTGTTGATAAACATTCTGGTCAGTGGTTTGGCGACTGGGCATCTAATTTAATTGATACTCAGAATGCCAAGATGAGAGTTCAAGTAGAAAATACTCCAGGACACGAGATAACTGTTGCATCAGACTCAGTTTTAGCTGAATACAAAAAAATATTGGCTCCGATCGAATCTGACTGGTTAGCAGAAATGAAAGGCAAAGGTCTTGATGGAGATGCTGTATTAAAAAGAGCAAGAGAAGTAATTTCTAAAATAGACGGTTAATAGTTAAATTCGAGCCCGCTAATTTCATAGCGGGCTCTTTCAAAATTAAGTATAATAATAAAATGGCAGTAAAAGCTTTAAGTTATATTGGAGTTAATTCAGATAAATTTGAGGATTGGTCAGACTATTCTCAAAAATACCTTGGTATGCAACAAATGGACCGCGGAAAAGAAATTCTATCTTTTAGAATGGATGACCAAAAACAAAGATTAACAATAACTGGCGATAAAGGAGATGGATTAGGATTTTTAGGATGGGAAGTTGAGAGCAAAGAAGATCTTCAAACCTTTGCAAATAAATTAGAGGAAAATAAAGTAGTAGTGTATCATGGAAAGAATTCTTTTGCTGATAAACGTTTTGTTGAGGATTTAATATATTTTAATGACCCACAAGGAAATCGTATTGAGCTAGTTTATAAGCCTATGTTAGATACTGATCCATTTAAACCAGGTAGGCCAATTTCAGGATTTAAGACTGGGCCACTTGGTATGGGACATGCTGTTGTGCATGTTAAAAAAATTGATGATTTAATTCCTTTTTATAGAGATGTAATGGGCTTCAAGATAAGTGATTATAGTCATACTCCCATATCTTTGTGTTTTTTTCATGTTAATGGCAGACATCATAGTTTAGCTTTATTTGGTTCAGGTGGAACAGGTTTCCATCATTTTATGGTTGAATACAACAACTTAGACGATGTAGGTCAAGGGTATGACTTGCTGCAATACAAGGATAACGCAATTGCTTATACAATGGGAAGACATACGAATGATTATATGACTTCATTTTATTCAATTACACCTTCAGGATTTTTTATTGAAAATGGATGGGGTGGGAGGATTATCAATCCGGATACGTGGCAGCCTGTTGAAACATTTGAGGGGCCTAGTTTTTGGGGGCACGAGAGACTTTATTTACCTGATGATGAGAGAATGAAATTTAGAAATAAAAGACTCGAAACTGCTTCTCAAGGAAAACAAGCTCCATTGTTAATTGATTGTCCTTGGTTGTATTCAAATTTAAAAAAAAAATAATTTTTTAATACCCATGAAAGAATTTGATGTCACAATAGTAGGATTAGGACCTGCGGGAGGAACTTTAGCAAACCTTCTGGCAATGCATGACCTATCAATATTAATTCTCGATAGAGAAAAAAGTTTTTATCCTCTCCCTAGAGCGGTCCATTTTGATGACGAAATTATGAGAGTATTTCAAACAATAGGAATTACAAAAGAATTTTTGAAACACACCATAATCAACAAAGGTACTAAATTCGTTAATTCTAAAGACAAAGTAATATTAGATTGGCCAAGACCAAAAAAAATTACAGATAATGGATGGTATCCAAGTTATAGATTTCATCAACCAGATCTAGAAAAAAAACTTAGAAAAAAATTAAAAAATTATAAAAAGGTATCAATAGAACAAAATTCTGAGGTTATAAAAATTAAAAATTCAAAAAATCATGTAGATATAACATATTTAAATATAAATAATCACAAAGATTATCTCGTAAGGTCAAAATATGTAATTGGTTGTGACGGCGCCAACTCTATAACTAGAAAACAAATGAAAACAAAAATGGATAATTTAGGTTTTACTCAAAAATGGGCAGTAGTTGATCTAATATTGAAAAAGAAAAAAAATAATTTGCCAGATAGAACAATTCAATATTCAAATCCAAAACAACCAGCAACATATTGTAGAAATGTTGGTAGACGTAGACGATGGGAATTTGCAATTAAGAAAAATCATAGTGATAAAAAAGTTTTATCAGATAATTATATTTGGAATTTTCTTAAACCTTGGCTAAATAAAAGCGAAGCAATTATTGAGAGAAAAACAATTTATACATTTGAATCTGCTATTGCCAGAAAATGGAGAAAAGGTAGAGTTTTTATAGCTGGGGATGCCGCTCATTTAATGCCACCATTTATGGGTCAAGGAATGTGTGCTGGAATTAGGGATGCATCAAATTTAGCATGGAAAATTGCCAATTGTATAAGAAATAAATTTGATGATAAACTTTTAAATACATATCAGTCAGAAAGATCTCTCAATGTTAAAGAATATATTGAAACCACTATGAGGATGGGAGAATTTGTAAATGCTGTTGAGTCCATTCAAATAACAGACAATATAAAATCTGATAATAAAGGTATTAAAAGTATGCAATCAATTAAACCTAAACTAGGAAAAGGCTTAGGCAAGCTAAATGATAAAAATAGAGGCAAAACTTTTCCACAATTCAAACTTAAAAATAATAAAACCCTAGATGATCATTTTTCAAAAAAAGGAATGATAATTTTATCTTCAGAAATAAAGACCAAAAACTTAAAAAATTACTCTTTATTGAAAGCAAAGAATTTAATCAATGTATCAAAATATTTAAAAAATATTAATTCAAAAGCTATTTTAGTAAGACCAGATAGATTTATTTTAGCTTCAGCAAGATCAAATAAAGATGTTGGTTTACTTGTAAAAAAATATTCTTTGATTTTAAGATAACTTGAACAAATGATTTATAGCCAATATTTTTGAATGATTGTTCGGAGCAATTTCTCCATTTGGCATATACAAGGAATTTTCAAATCCTACTCTAATTTTACCACCTAGGTTAATTGCTTTTTCCAAGCAACTCATTTCTTCTTTTGCAAAAGCGCATATTGACCAATCTAAATTGACATTATTATCTTTCATTACTTTTAGGAACTCTGGAATTTTTTCAGGATAACTAATTTTACCTGTGTAATGACCAATTACAAATAAACACCAAGCTCCTTCAATTGGAATTTCTGCTTTATTTAAAAGTTTCACTAATAAGCCCACATCCTGTGGATCATACAAAATATGCTGTATTTTAGTTCCAGCCTCAGTCAAATATTTATACAATTTTACATCTTCCTCTGTTGGGTTTCTGGAAGGTATTAATTCAGCTGTACCAATTGATGTCCCTGGCGGAGTTACATCATATGCAAGCTTCCTCATTTCTTCAGGGGAATACTTGCCAATTGCTTCAGTAGTGACCTGAATATGCATTTTAGGAACCTGGTGCTCTAATTCACTTAATGCCTCTTTATACAATCCAGCATCTAAAACATGTTCTCCTTTATTATTTCTTACATGAAGATGAATAGCACCTGCTCCTGCTTCAAAACAATTTTTAGCAACATCAACTGTTTCTCTGATTGTTAAGGGAACTTCTGGATGATCTTTCTTGACTTTTCTTGCTCCATTTGGGGCAACCATTAACTTTGGTAATTTATCTGGTTGAAAAAAGGCCATAAATTCAATCTAATAAAAATTAAAAATTTAGTATACTTAAATAAAATGAATTCATCAAAAAAAGAAGTAATTAAATTCGCCAAAATGCTAAACGATAAAAAACTATCAGCGTTAAGATCTGGTAATATTTCATTAAGACACAAAAAAGGTTTTTTAATCACTCCCTCAGGACAAAAGTATTCATCACTTAAGGAAAAAGATATTGTTTTTATAAATCTTAATGGTGAATATAATAAAAATCATAAACCATCATCTGAGTGGAGATTTCATCAAGATATATATAATTCAAAAAAAAAAGCAAAAGCAATTGTTCATTCTCACTCTACAAACGCAACAGCATTATCAACTCACAATAAGAAAATACCCTCATTTCACTATATGGTGGCTTTAGCAGGAGGCATAGACATAAAGTGTGCAAAGTATGCAACTTATGGAACTCGAGAATTGTCAAAAAATATTCTTAAAGCCTTAAAAAATAGATCAGCATGTTTAATAGCAAATCATGGACAAATTGCATTTGGAAGAAGTCTTAAGGATGCATTTGAGCTTGCCGAGGAAGTTGACAATCTTGCTAAACAATATATCAAAGCTCTTGTTCTAGGAAGACCAAAACTTTTAAGTTTAAATGAAATGAAAAAAGTTTTATCTAAAAGTAAAACGTATAAAAGAGATTAGTATGACTACAAAAGTTGGTGAACATATTACACTTGATATTATAGGTACCAAAAAAGAGTATGATCCCGTTTTTTTTGAAAAATTAGTTTACAAGATTGCAAAAATTGCAAAAGTTAAAGTATTAGAAATATCTAAATATAAATTTGAACCACAGGGATTTACTCTAGTTGCGCTTCTTGCTGAAAGTCACATCAGCTTCCATACTTTTCCCGAAAAAGGTATTATTAGTTTTGACTTTTTTACATGTGCAAAAATTTCACCCTCAGTAGCAATAAATGTTATTAAGGAAGAAATTGAACACAGCAGAATAATTAAAAAAGAATTTAATAGAGATACAGTGGATCTTTATCATGACATTTATAGCTCGCCAGGTTTAAAAAAATCATACGTAGTTAATAATGTGTTAGAAAATTTTAAATCAGATGTTGGACAGCATATTGAGATATTAGAATTAGAACAATTTGGAAAAGCATTATTTATAGATAATGAAATTCAAGTAGCTGAAAAGGATGAATATCTTTATAGCTCTACTTTTGTTAACGCAGGATTAGACTTGAACTCCCATAAGGAAAAAGCTGCAATAATCGGAGGTGGTGATGGTGGCGTTGCCAGAGAGTGTATATCCAAAAACTTTAGTTTTATTGATTGGTATGAGTTAGACCCTGAAGTCGTTGAAGTCTGTGACAAGCATCTAGGTAAAATAGGTGAGAAGGCTACAGAGAAAAATTCTGTGAAATGTGTGTGGGGAGATGCATTCGAGAGCATTAAATCTGTTAAAGAAAATACATATGATCAGATATACGTTGATTTAAATGACGATCAATACTGCATTGATTTGGCTGCTAAAAATATGAATTCACTTGCAAGAATTTTAAAACCAAAAGGTGTCATCACAGCTCAGATCGGAAGCCAAGATAAAAAACCAAAACAAGTAGAAAATTGGTTAAATATATTTAATAAAAACTTTGGTAATACTAAATTATCTAGAGTTTACATACCTAGTTTTGATTGCTCTTGGAACTTCTCTTCTTCAATAAATCATTAAAATTTTCTTTTTTAATCTCAAAAACTGTGAAATAATTATTTATTAACGGAGGAAATAATGAATGTAATAAAAAATATATTTTTAACTGTTCTGTTATCTTTATTTTTAATTAGCACTTCAAGTGCAGATAAAATTAAGATAGGAACTGAAGGTGCTTACCCGCCTTGGAATTCAAAAGATGCTTCAGGTAAACTTATAGGATTTGAAGTAGAACTTGCATGGACACTTTGTAGATATATAGGTCAGCAGTGTGAAATCGTTGAACAAGACTGGGACGGAATGATACCAGCTTTAACATCAAAAAAATTTGATGCTATAATGGCTGGAATGTCAATCACTGATGAAAGAATGAAAACAATTAATTTTTCTCAAGGATATGCTGATGAGGTCGCATCCTTAGCTGTTATGAAAGGTTCTGATCTTGAAGGAATAGATACTCCTGACGCTGTAAATTTAAACCTTGGTGGATCAGCTGTTAATAAAGCAATGAAAACATTAACTTCAGCTTTATCTGGAAAAACAGTTTGTACTCAAATTGGCACTATTCACCAAAACTTTCTTGAGTCTGGAGATGTTGGAAAAATAAATTTAAAAACTTACAAGACCCAAGATGAGGTTAATCTTGATTTGACTAACGGCAGATGTGATGTAGCTTTAGCTGCTGCGGTAGCATTTAGTGACTATGCAGAAAAATCTGGCGAAGCTGTTGTACTTGTTGGACCAACTTTTTCTGGAGGTGCATTTGGTAATGGTGTAGGGGTAGGTATTAGAAAAGACGATACTAAACTCTTAAAAGCTTTTAACAAAGCTATCGATAAAGCAAGAAAAGATGGCCATATTAGCAGAATTGCTATCAAGTGGTTCGGTTTTGATGCATCTATGTAATTAATTTTAGATATGGCGACTATAATATATAGTCGCCAATCTATATGGAACTTCTTTCATTTGGAGATACTGGTTGGGGAGACGAACTCTTTTTAGCAACATTAATGACCATTGCTGTTTCTATTGCAGCTATGGCAATAGGATTTATATTCGCATTAATATTTACACCTTTAAAATTATCTAAAAATAAATCACTTAATATCATTGGAAATTGTTACACTACGATTATTAGAGGAGTTCCAGAACTATTAGTAATATACTTATTGTTTTTTGGTGGCACAGGAGCTGTAATGTATGTAGCTTCAATTTTTGGGTATGATGGTTATATTGAAATAAATGCATTTATAACTGGTGCTCTTGCAATTGGGATTATCTCTGGAGCTTATTCTACTGAAGTTTTTAGAGGAGCTATATTATCAATTGATAAAGGTCAATTTGAAGCTTCAAAAGTTTTGGGAATTAAAAAAAATATTCAATTTTATAAAATTATTTTACCGCAAATGTTGAGGTTATCAATTCCTAACCTAAGTAATGTTTGGCAAATAACTTTAAAAGATACTTCTTTAATTTCTGTAACAGGATTAGTAGAAATAATGAGGCAATCTTATATTGCCGCCGGCTCAACTAGAGATCCTTTATTTTTTTATTCAATAGCAGCTGTCTTGTACTTAATGCTTACTTTCATAAGTATGAAATTAATTAATAAATTAGAAATAAAATATAGCAAAGGGTACTGATGGATATAAAATTAATGATTAGTATTTTTCCCGACTTATTAAGTGGAGCAGTTATCACTCTTCAACTTTTAGCATCATCAATGTTTTTTGGATTAATAATAGGTTTAATTTTTGCAATTTTAAGAATTAATAGAAATCCAATAATTAATAAGTTTGCCTATGGTTATTCTTATTTTTTTAGAGGAACACCTCTACTTGTTCAATTATATTTAATATATTATGGGTTAGCTAATATAGAGTTATTAAGGAATTCATTTTTTTGGGTAATAATAAAGGAACCATATTGGTGTGCAATTATAGCATTTTCTTTAAATACAGGAGCTTATACGTCTGAGATACTAAGATCAGCATTTCAGACAATTAAAAAAGGTTACATTGAAGCCGCTCAAAGTTTAGGAGTAACAAAAAAAATAACTTTTTACAGAATTCAATTACCAATAGCTATAAAACAATCACTTCCAGCATATGGGAATGAAATAATATTAATGCTTAAAGGTACTTCACTTGCAAGTGTTATAACTATCATGGATTTAATGGGTGAAGCTAGAAAAGTAAATGTTTTAACTTTTAAACCTTTTGAAGCATTTATAACTGCAGGAATAATTTATTTATTTCTTACATTTATAATTCACAATATTATAAAGTATTTAGAAAAAAAATACGGATTTCAAACATGAAAGTGGCTTGTATTCAATTATCTAGTGGGGAAGATTATAATAAAAATTTTAAAGATATTGTAAAATATATTAATCAAGCAATTGTAAATAAAGCAGACTTAATAATTACTCCAGAAACTTCTTCATTGATGTCTGCTGACAAAAATAATTTATTTAAATATTCATATGAAATGAAACATGATCCAATAATAAAAAAATTAAAAATTATAGCTAAAACAAAGAAGAAATGGATACTTCTTGGCTCAATGTGCATTATAGAAAAAAGCAAATTAAGAAACAGATCAATTCTTATTGGACCTAATGGTAAAATAAATACTTATTATGATAAAATAAACATGTTTGATGTTAAAGTTTCAAAAAAAGAACAACATAAAGAAAGTAAAGTATTTAAGGCAGGTAAAAAATTAGTATCAGCTAAATTACCCTGGGGAAATATAGGTCTTTCAATTTGTTATGATTTAAGATTTCCAGAACTTTATAGAAACTTATCAAAAAGAAATCTTAGTTTTATCACTGTTCCATCTGCATTTACTAAAACAACCGGTCAAAGACATTGGTTAACTTTATTACAAGCAAGAGCAATTGAAAACTTTTGTTATATTTTTGCACCTAATCAAACAGGAAAAAATACGATTAAAAGAGAAACTTTTGGACATACAGTTATTATTTCACCCGATGGTAAAATAATGGCTCTTAAGAAAGTTGGTAAAGGAATTATTTATTCTAATATAAAACCAAAAATAGCTATGGATTTAAGAAAAGTTATACCAAGCATTAAATAACTAATTTAAATTTTTAAGTAAATTCTATTAAAATAAAAAACTAATGTGAGAGCTCGTAAAATCAAAAATATAGTGAAAGAAATCCATAAACCTTGATTACCAAAACTTTCTACAAGCATAAATGAGCTTATTAAATGAATAAAAACAGAGATAAACATGGCATTTCTCAACTCTTGTGTTTGAGATGCTCCAATAAATATTCCATCTAATTGGTAACAAAAAGTTGAAACAAATGGCAGAAGCACTAACCAAAATGAATACTGATAACTAATATCTCTTACATTCTCTATGTCAGTCATAAAATCTATAAATGAATTTTTGAAAAACAGGTAAAACAAAGAAATCAATATTCCAGTTAAAGAACTTAAAATAAAAGAATTTTTAACTATATTTGTAAAAAGTATTTTATTTTTTTTACCAATAGAATATCCAATTATACCTTCTGTTGAAAAGGCATAAGCATCTAAAATAAATGCAGATAAAAATATAAGATTTATTAAAATTGTATTAGCTGCAATAAATTCTTCACCAATTCTACCACCCAGATAAGTAAACCAAAAAAAAGAAAAAGTTAATAAAATAGTTCTTAAAAATATATTTAAATTTATCTCTAATAAATTTTTTAATTTTGAGGTATTTACAATTTCCTCAATATTAAATTTTAAAGATACATATTTTCTTAAATAATAGAAAATATAAAATAAAAATAAAAACGATGTTATTCCTGTGGCAATCAAAGTTCCATATGCGACACCTTTAATATTTAAATTGAATTTTAATACTAAAATAGAGCTAAACAAAATATTTAGAATAGATAATAAACCAATTGCAACACTTGAAATTTTTGTCTTTTGTAATCCAATAAATAAACCTATAACAATATAAATTGTCAATTCAAAAAAAGATGAGTAAATTCTTATATTAAAATAATCATTAAATTTTTTTTCTGTATCAAGCGATAGATCAAAAAATATTAAACATAAATTTAATAATTGTTTTTGAAATAGTATTAATAAAATTGATATTGAAATCACAAATAATAGATTTCTAAAAACAATATTTAAGATATTTTTATAATCATTTCTTCCAAATGATTGACTTACAAGGCCGACAGTTCCCATTCTTAAAAAACCAAAACTCCAAAATAATAATGAAAAAAAACTGGATGCCACACTCGTAGCAGTGAGATAACCTTGATCACTCATATTTCCCATTAATGCTGTATCAACAATTCCAACTAGAGGTATTGCAAGGTTAGCAAAAAATATTGGTATAGATAAACTCAATATGTATTTTATTGAAGATTTATCGCTCACTTAATAATTAGTAGCTTGTATATTCTTTAATCTCTTTAATTTTAGAGCCTGTATAATTATTCACTTCTAGTTTAAGTTTTGCTCTGTCATCATTTAAAAAGTGCACATCTCTTGAGAGTTTTATAAATTTTTCACCAAAATCAGAATTTTTTTCATATAATCTTTTATTATCTTCAATAACCCAGAGTTTTGAATTAATTTCTTTTAATGAATTGAATAATTTAGTTAGTTTTTCATCTGATTTAACATTTTTATTTAATTGATCTTTCAGTACACTATATTCATCATTTATAAATTTAAGTTTCTCAAGATCCTTAATTTTTTCTTTTTTGATTTCTAAAATTGAAATTTTATCTAAAAGTTCACCTACAGATACTTCAACTAAAATTTTATTCATATATAAACATAGTGTGTTAAGTTGTTAAAAATATGTCTAATATTCTTATAATTAAACACGGATCTTTAGGTGATATAGCCCAAGCGAGTGGTGCAATTCAAGATATTTCTGATTTTCACAAAGATGATAAAGTCTATTTATTAACATCAAAGCCTTACATTGATCTTTTCAAAAAAAATCCATGTTTAGAGGACATAATTTTGGATAAGAGATTATCAAGATTTAATCTAATTTATTTGTATAGCCTGATGCGTGAATTAAAAAAATATAAATTTCAAAAAGTTTTTGATTTACAAAATTCCTCAAGATCAAGTTTTTATAAAAGAATACTATTTCCTAGTGCACATAGTGCAATTTGGTCATCATCAGAAACCACTTTACCAAAGGATCAGTCAAAAGAGGAATTTGATAAAAAACCAGTATTAGATCGATTTAAACATCAATTAGATTCTTCAGGACTGATAACAAATAAAACAATGTTACCTGATTTTAAATGGGCTTGTTCTAATATAGATAATATAAAAAAGGAATTTGATTTAGATAAATATATAATTTTATTCCCTTTTTGCTCTCCACATTTACAGATTAAAAAATGGCCTAATTATAATAAACTTATAGATTTAATTAAGAATAAATTTAAAGATGAATATAAAATCATAGTGGCTCCTGGTCCTGATGAGATTAATATGGCAAATGAAATTAATGCTATTTCAATTTTAAAAGAAAATAGATCTTTAGATATTTCTGAGCTTGCTACATTAATAAAAGAAAGTTCTTTTGTTGTAGCAAATGATACCGGACCAGCACATATGGCTGCACATTTGGAGACTAAAGGCTTAGCTTTATTTGGTTCTCACACCACTGCGTATAAAGTAAGTATAGAAAGACAAAATTTTAAAGCTATCCAAGTAACAGATTTAAATAAATTATCTCCAGAAAAAGTTTTTGAATATTTAATAAAATCTTTAAATTAATGGAAATAAATTTCCTTTTTTTAATAAGTGTGGTTCCTGCAATAATTTTGTACGGTATTGCAAAGTCAGGTTTAGGAGGTTCTATATCATTAATATCAGTTCCATTGATGACAGTTGTAATGCCGTTACAGCAAGCATTAGCAATAATTCTACCTATTTTAATTTTTTCAGACATGATTGCTGTTTACAGATTTAGAAGAGAGTTTAATTTTAGTATATTGAAAGTGATTGTTCCATTTGCGGCACTGGGAATTGTAATTGGCTCTCTATCATTCAATCATTTTTCAGAGGATTTACTTAAATTAATAGTTGGAATAATGGGATTTTTGTTTGCTGGACATTATTTTTTGTTTAAAAAAGAAAAGACAGTTCCAGCCAAGCAGAACTTTTTGAAGGGTGCAATTTGTTCTTCTATTGCAGGATTTTCCAGTTTTTGTGTACATGCTGGTGGAACACCCACAAGTCTTTATTTACTTCCATTAAGGTTGAAAAAAGAAATTTATGTAGGAACTAGAATTATCTTTTTTAGTTGTATTAACTTAATAAAACTACCTTTGTATATTTACTTATCAATGATGAACTTTGATACATTGTTTCAATCTGTATCCCTTTTTCCATTAGCTTTAGTCGGAATATTTATTGGATATCAATTGCTTAAAATTATTGAGGAAAATTTGTTTTATAACATTATCTATGTTTTAATTCTTGTCAGTAGCACAAAGTTAATATTTGATTTTATTTAAACTTTTTCTTCTTAATTGGGTTAGTGCTGAATTTTTTTAGCAAAAATGGTAAAAAGGCTACAATTATCAATATCCTTAAAAAATGATGATAACTTACAAAAATTGGATCAATATTGTAAGCAACACTGATAACAACCATTTCATGAATTCCTCCTGGGGCAAAACTTAGAAAAGTTGGAATAAAATCAAAACCTAAATACTGTAGCAAGTAAGCTGTAACCATAGCAACAATAATTAATATAGAGCAGACAATTATACCGTGAAAAATAAAATAGAATAATTCTTTAAGTCTTAATCCATTTAGTCTGCTTCCAAGAGCAGTTCCTAAAAAAATAAATGCTATATTAATTACTGTGTCTGGAAATCTAGAATTAACAATCTCAAAAGTATAAAATAAACCAGATAAGGCCATTGCACCAACAAGAATTGGTGAAGGTATACTTAATTTTTTGAGAAATAATGAAAATAAATAACAAATAATTATTAGAAAGAATATTTCTAAAAAATATCTTAAATCGTAAATATTTTCATAATTATATCCTGCGATTTCAGAAAATCCTAAATTGCTAATAAATAATATAGGCACAAAACTCACAATAAATATAACTCTTGTAGCTTGAGGAATTAAAACTTGTTTATGATTTTCTTTTTTTCCATACTCTAACAGTGCTGCAGTTATGGGTACAAATGCACCTGGTAGAGCTGCAAGTGTTGCAATAAACTTATTAAATTTACAAACTTTAACAAAATAATATCCTGCCAAAATAGTACTCACTACAGTGCAAACAACCATTGCCATAGATGAGAATATCCATAAATGAATTTTATACAATAAAGATACATTCAAAGTCCCACCTAAAATAATCCCAACCATCAGAAAAACTGGGTTAAGTAATTTTGTTGAGAATTCAATTTTAAAATTTGTAAAAGCAACACACAGATTTAAACCTAAAGCACCTAGCAACCATGGCAAAGGAAGACCAATTAGAGTTCCAATATATCCTCCAATTACTCCTATGATTAAAGGTTTATAACTAATCTTGATCTCATTTAATAATCGTTTAAATGGAATCATTTTTAACATGTAAGCAATAAATCCTCATTGACACTGAATTTTAATTTATGTTTAATAACTAATTATAATTATAATAGGAGAAAAAATAATGAAACTAATTAAATCAATAATTTCAGTTTTATTCTCAGCAATTCTAATACTTTCGGCAACAACAACTAGTTCAATAGCAATTGATAAATTGCATTTTGTAATTGGTGGTGGTGCAGGCGGTGGTTGGGATGGAACTGCTAGAGGTACTGGAGAAGCTTTAACAAAAGCTGGTATGTTAAAAAGTGCATCATTTGAAAATATGTCAGGTGGTGGTGGTGGAAAAGCACTAGCTTATATGATTAACAATAAGCCTGCTAATACAGTCTTAGTTCAATCAACACCATTAGTTTTAAGATCAATTACAAGACACAAAGGTTATGTAAGTGGAAGTGGAACATTGTCATATAAAGATGTTGTGCCGATAGCGGGTGTCATTGGTGATTACGGTGCAATAGCAGTTGCTAAAGACTCACCTTATAAAAATTTCAAAGATGTAGTTGATGCTTACAAAAAAGATGCAAGCTCTATTAAAATGGCTGGTGGATCAGTAAGAGGAAGTATGGACCATTTAATAGGTGCTTTAGCTTTCCAAGCTGCTGGTGCCAATCCTAATGATGTTGCTTATATTCCTTATGATGCTGGTGGAAAAGCTTTAGCTGGACTTTTATCTGGGGAAACACAAATTATCTCTACTGGTTTAGGTGAGCTTATGGGTGCAAGAGACCAAGTAAGAATTATTGGTATTACAGCTCCTTCAAGAGTTTCTGATGCTCCAGATGCACCAACTCTAAAAGAACAAGGTTATGATGTACAATTTGTTAACTGGAGAGGTTTCTTTGGACCTCCAGGAATGAGTAGTGCAGATAAATCAAAAATCGCTAAAATGTTAGGCGATGTACAAAAGACTTCTGAGTGGGAAACTGTCAGAGCAAGAAATGCATGGGTTAATATTTACAATCCAGAAGGTAAGTTTGTATCTTTCTTAGAAAAACAAACTGAAGAAATGACAGCTCTTATGAAAAAATTAGGAGTTATATAATCTTAACGATTATTAAATATTAGAGCAGTGAATATAAATACTACAAAAGTTATATCACTGCTCTTTTTTATATTTTCTGCATTTTATTTATATACAGCTTATCAAATTCAAGTTTTTGCATTCGATGAAAATGCACCTTTTAATGCAAGAACATTCCCAATTTATTTAGGTTATGCAGGCCTTTTTTTTTCAGGGTTAAAACTAATTTTACCTGATCCTAATACAATAAAAGTTAACCATAAAACTTTAGAATATAAAAAAACACTAATACTTATTATTATTGCAATAATTTATGGTACTACAATCCTAAAAGTTGGTTATTTTTTAACTACATCATTATTTTTGTTCTCATCATATTATTTTTTAGGAGAGAGGAGATGGGTCTTAATGTTTTTATTATCTTTTCCTTTTGTAGCAGCCTTTATGTATTTGCTTCATGGTGTTCTTGATATTTATTTAAGAGATCCATTTCTACAATCAATTGGAGTAATGGGATGATAGAAGGGATTCTAATTGGTTTAACAACAGCTCTTACTTTTCAAAATATTTTAATGGTAATGGTTGGTTGTTTTTTTGGAACAATTATTGGAATGTTACCAGGACTTGGCCCAATGACAGCGATAGCTTTAATGATACCAATTACTTATGGTTTTGATCCAGCAACTGGTTTAATATTAATGGCAGGAGTTTACTATGGTGCAGTATTTGGAGGTTCTACATCATCAATACTGTTAAACGCACCTGGTGTTCCAGGAACTGTCGCAACATCATTTGATGGTTACCCAATGGCTCAACAAGGTAAAGCGGGAAAAGCTTTAGCAATTGCTGCTTGGAGTTCTTTTGCTGGTGGAACATTATCTGCCATATATCTATTATTTATGGCTCCAAGTTTATCAAAAGTAAGTTTATCATTTAGATCACCAGATTACTTTGCTTTGATGATTTTAGGTTTAACCGCAATTGCAGCCTTTTCCTCAAAAGGTCAATTTTTAAAAGCAATGATGATGGTAGTACTAGGATTAATGTTAGCATCTGTTGGACAAGATAGCTTGTCAGATATTACAAGATTTACATTTAACAATATGAATTTAACGGATGGAATTAGCTTTGTTCTTGTTGTTATGGCAACCTTTGCAATGAGTGAAGCTTTAACCATAATTTTAAAGAGAAATGACCCTACAAGCGCTGCTAAACAAGTTTCATTAACAGAGCTTGGCTCAATTAAAATTAACAAAGAAGAAAGAACCAAAATGTACAAGACAATTCCAAGATCATCAGTAATTGGTTTTTTAATTGGAGTTTTGCCAGGGGCAGGAGCAACAATTGCTTCTTTTTTAGCATATGGAATGGAACGAAATGTAGTTAACGACGAGGAAAAAGAAAAGTTTGGCAAAGGAAGTGTTAATGGTTTGTCTGCTCCTGAAACTGCAAATAATGCTGCTTGCTCAGGATCATTTGTACCTATGCTTACTTTAGGTATACCTGGAAGTGGAACCACTGCAGTTATGTTGGGGGCTTTATTAGGATTTGGTGTTCAGCCTGGTCCGAGACTTTATATGACTAATCCAGAAATATTTTGGTCTATCATTATGTCAATGTATATAGGGATGGTAATTTTATTAATTTTAAATTTACCTCTTATTCCTTATATAGCTAGAATTCTAGCAGTCCCAAAAAATTATCTAATACCGTTAATCCTATTTTTTTCTATTACTGGAATTTATGTAATGTCATTTAATAACTTTGATATTTATTTAATGATAGGAATTGCTGTTGTCGCAACTTTTATGCGCCTTTATGATTTTCCAATGCCACCTCTAATACTTGCCTTTGTGTTGGGAGGTTTAATGGAAGAAAATTTAAGACGATCTTTGCTATTAAGTAATGGATCATGGGAGTTTCTTTGGGATAGAACACTTACTTTGTGTATTTTATTAACAACAATTTTAATAGTTGTCTGGCATTTTTATAAAACTATAATAAAAAAATGATATCTAGAAGGCGATTTTTAAAAACATCACTATCAGCATTAGCATTTGCAGCCATACCAAAAATTTCATTTTCACAATCAAATCCAGATGTTGTGGTAATTGGTGGTGGTTCCTCGGGATTATCAGTAACAGCTGAATTAATGAAAAAAGGAAAATCAGTTGTTTGTCTTGATGCAATGAGCAGAAAGGGTGGGCGATGTTTTACAAACACCTCGATATTTGGTGTTCCGTATGATCTTGGAGCGCATTGGTTACATAATTTTAATTTTAATCAAATTGCACAGTATGGAAAGAAACAAAAAGATATATTTGATATTTATAAAGATCCAGACACAGTCATGATTTATGACGGTCAAAAAAAAATTAAGGGAATGAAACTTTATGGAATGTACAAGAAGTTAGGAAAGTTAAAAAATAAAACAAAAGATGACATTCCTTTAAGTAATAAAATAAAAGAAAAATGGTTAGAAAATGAATGGTTTGCAACAGCACATCAAATAAGATTTCCTTGTGAGTCTGGAAAAGATATAGATCAATATACAGCTGCTGATGGTAAACTTAATTGGGAAAGTTATGGCGAAGGTAGTCAGGGTGGTGATGGATTTGTAAAACAAGGATATGGCGCTTTACTTGCTCATTATAGAAAAAATGTGCCAGTTCAACTACAAACAACTGTTAATGAGGTTAAATGGGATGGCAATGGAGTTAAGGTAGTCACAAACAAAGGAACTATAAGTGCAAAAGCCTGCGTTATAACAGTTTCTACCTCAGCATTTAATTCAGGAAAAATTAAATTTACGCCGGCACTACCTATTGAAAAGTACGAAGCTTATGATGCTTTTTCCTGTTCAAATTATAATCATGTAACATTACAGTTAAAAGATGATTTTTATAAAGAGTATAAAGTAAAACCAGACATGTATTTTACCCCAAAAATTACAACTAAAGGCCTTAAATCTCCAGAGGGATACTGTTCAACGATGAATTTGCATGACTCTAAAATATCATATTTTGATGTGGGAGGACAATTTGCAAAAGATTTAGAAAAAGCAGGAAGCAAGGCAGGTATAGATTTCGTTTTACAAACCTTACGAGATACTTTTGGATCTGATTTTGATAAATTTTTTGTGAAAGGACATATGACTAGTTGGGGTAAAAATCCATTTGTATTGGGCGCTTGGGCCTCAGCAACACCAGGAAAAGCTAATTTAAGAAAAAATATTAAAACTTCAGTTGCAGATAAACTTTTTTTTGCAGGGGAAGCTACAGCAAAAAATTATGGAACAGTCCACGGAGCTGATAGAAGTGGAGCAAGAGTAGCAAAAGAAGTATTAAGTTTTGTTTAAGTAATATAAATTTTATCTGATAAACCGTAACAAAGTATAGCCATCATAATTAAAAAGACTGCAGGCGCTATAATTCCTTCATTTGTAACTTTTTCATTTAGACCAGTTTTATCAATCTTAAGCGAGTAGAAATTTGTTCCTAAAACGCATGCATGTATAATAAATATTAAATTAAAAAATGCCCAAGTACCTTCAACTCCATTTGGTCTAACAAACATTATATAAATAGCCATTATTACCCAACCAAGCATTAGCGCTCCAACAAATCTAACCATTACAGCTGCACTGTGATCTATACCAAACTTATCCATAAATTTTTTGGTTCCTACAATTGTTTGAAAACAATATGCGGCTATCGCTATAAAATGTGCAAGAAAGATAATTAAGTAAAAAATATTATTAAATTTTGCTATCATAACTAAATTCTATAAGATTCTTTTATAATTTTCAATTATTCTATCCCAAAGGAAGTTTTCAGCATTAATTTTTGCCTCTTTTCCGTATTCTAAATACTTATTATCTTTAAAAAGGTTCTCTATACTTGAATAGATATCCTCAAGTTTATTTCCATCACATATCAAGCCAGTTTTTTCATGGATTATTGCATCAGAGGCACCTCCATCTTTACCCCCAATAGATGGGATTCCATATTGTGCAGCTTCTACATAAGCAATACCAAATCCCTCAACAGATTTTTTATAAATTACTGAAGGCATTACAAAAATATCTGATTTTACGATAAGAGCATTTTTTAAATCTGAAGGAATATCTTTTAAGAAAGTTACTTGTTCTTCTAATTTAAGTTCAATTACTAATTTTTTTAATTTTTCCTCCTCCTCACCGTATCCGATACATGTATAGACAATTTCTGGATAAATTTCTTTTAAATTTCTAACAGCCATAATTACTTTTTCATGATTTTTTCTTTTATCGAATCTAGAAACTGTAATTATTCTATATTTTTTGCCTTTAAGTATTTCTTCTGCCTCATTCAAATATTTCTCAGGAACCTCACTGACTTGGTCAATTCCAGGGTTAATTATAACAATTTTTTTTTCGTCAACACCCAAGTCTATTGCTAAATTTTTCGTATAATTTGAATTTGCTACAATATGATCAACATTATTAAGAACTGATAATACTTTTTTATTTAAACTTGAACCTTTTGTGTGATTAATCTCTTTTGAATGAATTAAGCAGATTTTTTTTTTATTTGTTTTTATAAGCTCCAAACTTTTCCAATGGTCAGCGATTATACATTGTACCTTATTATTTTGCTCAAGATAATCATTAATCATATATGATTTTCTATATTTTCTAATAAGCTTCATTCCACTTACTCTTTCTATTGAAAATGAAACTGACTTATCAAACTCTTCATGATTTTCATGATAATCTGCAAAAACTTTTATAAGGTTAAGTTTTGAAAGAGATCTTGCTAGTCCCCACATGAGATTTTGCATACCTCCTAATTCTGGAGGAAAAGTTCTAGTTACTATTAAATACATTAGTTGTTAAAACCATTTAATACTGCAGCCCATGCTAGGAAATTGTTCTTTTGGACCATTGTTTGATTTTGCAATCATTTTCATTGCATTTTTAAGTTCACTATCTCCACTTTCTATTGGTTTCAAATTTTTTAACTCTCTTATTCTTCCTCTATATTGAAGTTCAAGATCTTTATTGTATCCAAAAAAATCTGGAGTGCAGACCGCACCATAAGTTTTTGCTACTTCTTGAGTTTCATCTATTACATATGGAAAATTAAAATTATGATTTTTTGAAAATTTAATCATGTTATCAAATGAGTCTTCTTCATATCTTTTTGGGTCATTTGACATTATTGCTATAGATTTAATTCCATTATTTTCTAATTCTTTACAATCTTCGACAACATTATTTATGACAGCTAATACATATGGACAGTGATTACAGATAAACATTATTAGTGTTCCATTTTCACCTTTTGCATCATTCAAGGAAATTATTTTATTATCTATAGATTTGAGTTCAAAGTTATCAGCTTTTTTGCCGAAGTCACATATTGGTGTTTTGGTTAATGCCATGTTAAAAGACTATATAATTTATGTTTTACGATTTAAAAGATAAAAAACCAAAAAACCTTGGCGAAAATTGGGTAGCTCCCAATGCTGTTATAATTGGTGATGTAACATTAGAGAAAAACTCTAGTGTCTGGTTTAATGCAACATTAAGAGGTGATATAGAAAATATTCATTTAGGAGAAGGGTCAAATGTTCAAGACGGAAGTGTTTTGCATACTGACCCTGGTTATCCATTAAAAATTGGAAAGAATGTAACTATAGGTCATTTAGTAATGCTTCATGGCTGCACAATTGATGACAATTCTTTAATTGGCATTGGAGCTGTAGTGCTTAATAAATCTAAAATTGGAAAAAACTGCATCATTGGAGCTAAATCATTAATTACAGAAAATAAAGAAATTCCAGATAATTCTTTAGTAATGGGCTCACCTGGAAAAATAATTCGTCAGTTAACTGTTGATGAAATTGAGGCGGTAAAGCAAAATGCTATTAGATATCAAGAAAACTGGAAAAAATATTCTAAATCTGTATTTTAAAAAAATGAAAAAAATAATTATATTTTTTATAATATTTTTATTTTCATCCTTTTCTTTTGCCTCAGATGAAAAACCTGGAAGATATTTTGAAGATCAACCAGATGTTACTGATGAACCTCAAGTTCATTTTATTTATCTCTTAAACAAAGATAGTGAAGATAGAGAGTGGGATATAAATGGAAAAATGGAGAAGGAACTATTAGAGGCCAATGAAAAGATGCTTGAAATGACAAAGGGTAATCAGAAGTTTAGATATGATTTAAGGGAAGACGGCAAAATGGATATTTCTTTTGTTAGATTGGATAAACAATATAAAGGAAACTATAATATGGAATACCCTGATGCATATTTGACAAAATTAGGTTTTAATAATCCTAATAAATTGTACTTTTCATGGGTTGATGTAGGACATAGAGATGGGGGACAAGGAGCTGTTCACCATGGATATATTTTTTTAAAAAGTAAATATAACACAAACAAAAATAAAAGAATTTTAATTACCTTACATGAATTAATGCATGTAAATGGATTTGCTTGGCCATGCACAAAAGGAGCTAAAAAATCACACAAGTTTGGGACAATAATTGGAGGGCCTGACGGGGGAGACAAGTATAATTTGGGCTCATCATTGTATAATCTTAAAGATCCTACTTGTCCTGATTTTAAAGATTCTGTTTTTTTAGAACCAACTTCTAGCACACCATTTAACCCTGTTTACTTAAAATGTGCAATGGCTGCAGAGGTTGGTCGAGGTATTTCTCCTGATATTAATTATGAATGGAGAGATAGATATTCTCATAAAAAACTAAAAAAAATTAAAAAGAAAAGAACTTGGTGTACATATAATTTATATAAAAATTTCAATAATTTCTAGAGATGAAAAAAATATTAATAATATTTATTTCATTAATTTTAATAATTTCAAATGCACATGCTGATAAATGCTATGATAGCGACACAACTCCAATAATTTTAGATAGCGATAAAAAACTAGGTAGATTTTTCGAAGATCAACCAGATGTTAATGATGATTTTCAAGTTCATATTGTTTACACCTTATTAAAGGACTCTAAAGATAAAGAAGGAGATATTAATGGAGATTTAGAGAAATGGGTAGAAATTGCAGATGATTGGATTTTGAAGAAAACTGCTAAAGCAAATAAAAAATCAAATTTTAATAATGGAGAAGGTCAGAAATTAAAATGGGATAGACGTGAAGATGGAAAGCTGGATATTACATTTCTTAGAGTTAATAGAACCAAAAAAGATATGAAAAAATCAAAATGGGGAAGTTGTGCAAATGTATTCGGAAGATCTATAATTAACAATGGTATGAATAATCCTAAAAAAATTTATTTTAACTTTGGAGACTTCAGTTATAAGGATTGGCCATTTTCTGGTGGATTTCCAATATTTAATGTATTTTCTAAACATCAAAAAAAATGGCCACTTAACAACAAAGAGGTTGGATATTTTATTTTACACGAAGTTTTACATGCTATGGGAGGAATTTATACATGTTCATCAAATTATATTGAAGGACATAATACCAAAAAAACAAAAGACATGATGAGCAGGTCAGGTGATGGAACAAATCATACTTTAGATCCAAAGAATGATGATTATTGGGGTCATGACATTGAAAGCTGTCCAGATATGCAAGATAGTGTTTATTTTACTCCTACATCGAATACTCCTTTTGACCCATTTGAAGTAACCTGCCTTTCAAAAGATAAATGGAAAGTTACTAAACATGATTATATAAAATTTGAACCTGAAGAAGGTATTGGATATCAATGTTTTTATGCTAGAAGAGATGTTACTGCATCTTGGGAAGATGAGTTAGACATTTATCAGGAAAACTAATTTATCTAAAAATCAAATCATTAACAGAATAAACAATTAATCCTAAAATAATTACAAAAAATATTAAAAAAGCTATTTGTTCACTAGCTTTCTTAGTAACTTTAGTTTCACCCTTTTTAAATTTTCTGATTTGGAAAATACCAAATCTCATTACAGCTAAGCCACCTAATACAAGTGCAATAGCAATAATAAATCCACTTAGCATTTTTATGGAACTAGCCAGTTTTGTTTATTATTTGAAATATCAAATCTTGCTCTTCTATGGCCTTTTGCTGCAAGATAAAGCCACTCAATACTTTCAATATTACATTGAATTACAGTAAAGTTTTTATAACCTTCTTCGCTTTGTTCCATTGTAAAACCTGATTTTTCAATATCTTCACTTAAACCTGAGCTTGGTTCATTCGTTTCTGTTCCTGGTCCATTATTTACTAAATAACATTTTCGACTCACGTGAGCAGTTTTTGTCCATGATTTTTTAGTTATTTCATTATTATGATTGACAACACACTTAACTTTAACCCTAAGCTGAATCTTTTCCTCTTTATCATAAAATATAAGTGCTGCACTGCTGTTTTTTTTTAACTTTGGAATTTTATCAGATCGTATATCGCTATGGAATTGAAGCATATTTCTAGATTGGTCGGATTTTCTAAGAACAACAATTCTTCCATCAAAGTCTGATTGATCTCCACAAACAAATACTGGAATTCGAAAAGGTGATGATCTATTGATAACAGCATCATCAAGCATTGACCAAATTTTTTTCTTTATTTCAGAAAAGTCCTCATAGTATGGGACAGTATTTGACATAGGATTATTTCTTTTTTTTAAGTCTAGCAATCAGACTAGAGCTATCCCAACGGTTACCACCCATTTTTTGAACATCCGCATAATATTCATCAACTATTTCTGTTATTGGAACTGGCGAACCATTTCTCTTTGCTTCCTCAATTACAATTTTTAGATCTTTTCTCATCCAATCTACAGCAAAACCATAGTCAAATTTATCCTCAACCATAGTTTTATATCTATTTTCCATCTGCCAAGATTGAGCAGCTCCTTTTGAAATTGTCTCCATTACTTTATCAATATCTAAACCAGCATTTATTCCAAAATTAATAGCCTCTGATAAACCTTGAACAACTCCCGCAATACACATTTGATTCATCATTTTTGTAAGTTGGCCACTTCCTGATTGACCAATTAATTTTACTTTTTTGCTATAGCAATCAATTACTGGCTCTGCTTTTTTAAAAGCTTCTTCATCACCCCCAACCATAACTGTTAATATTCCGCCTTCAGCTCCAGATTGACCTCCAGAAATTGGTGCATCTAAAAAAGCAAATCCTTTTTCTTTCGCTTTGTTATAAAGCTCTCTTGATACTTCTGCAGATACAGTTGAATTATCTACGTAGATTGAACCTTCTTTAGCACTATGAAATAATCCATTTTCACCTAGAGTAACTTGTTTCAAATCCTCATCGTTTCCTACACAAGTAAAAATAAAATCAGCACCTTCTGCAGCTTCTTTTGGTGTTGAGGCCATTTTACCTTTATATTCAGAAATCCATTTTTCAGCTTTGGCAGTTGTTCTATTAAAAACACTTACATTATGCCCAGCTTTTGATATATAACCAGCCATCGGATAACCCATTACCCCGAGACCTATGAAAGCAACATTACAAGTCATAATTTATTTATATGTTTAAAAATTTAAGTTTTAAAGTAATTATTTTTGGTTTCATATTTACATTTTTTTCGTGTTTTGGACAGAGTTTTTTTATAGGACTATTTAATTCTAGTATAAGAGAAACTCTTTCTATAACACATGGACAATTTGGCACGATTTATGCATCTGCAACTCTATTTAGTAGCTTGCTTCTTATTTGGATTGGAAAAAAAATTGATGATGTAAATGTTATAAAATTTGCTATCTTTGTTACAATACTTTTATCTTTTTCCTCTTTTTTCTTTTCCAAAATATCATCTGTAGCTTTTTTATTTGTCGCTATTTTTTTAATGAGATTTTCTGGCCAAGGATTAATGTCTCACACAGCTTCAACTACTATTTCAAGATATTTTACAAAATCTAGAGGTAAAGCATTAAGTATTATATGGTTTGGTTTATCTTCTGCTGAATTTATAATGCCAGTCTTAATTGTTTATCTTTTAACTTTGTTCGTGTGGCAAGATTTATGGATAACCTTTTCTTTACTAGTTTTGATTTGTTTACCTTTAGCATCTTACATTTTAGTTAAAGATGTTAAATTAGACACTAGAGAGAGTAACCAAAATGAAAAATTAAAAGAGGAAAATATTAAAAACTGGAAAAGAATTGAAGTTCTTGGTGATTATAGGTTTTACATTGTATCATTAAATATGTTGGCAATGCCATGGATAGCGACAGGAGTATTTGTCTATCAGTCATTTGTCTCAAACTCTAAAGGGTGGGGTGAGTACACAATTGCACAATCTTTTATGTCTTACTCAATTTTTTCTGTAATTACTTTAATTATTGCTGGTTATTTAATTGATAAGTTTACAAGTAGAAAATTACTAATCTATATGAATATTCCATTACTATTAGGAACTTTAGTGATCATATTTTTTGATGCCCCACAGTCAGCTTTTTTATTTCTTGGATTAGTAGGAATATCTAATGGTCTTGCGAATTTATTAGGATCATCAACATGGGCAGAAATCTACGGTGTAAGATATATTGGATCAATAAAAGCATTAACTACTGCCTTGATGGTGTTTGCTACAGCTTTTGGAACAGCATTATTTGGTTTTTTTATTGATGCTGGATTTTCAATTGAAAAAATTGCATTTATTGCAGCAATTGCAATTGCTTGCTCTATAGCCTTACTTTTCACTATTAGAAAAAAATTAAATCCTGTTTATCTCTAATACTGCTTGATTTTTTCACAATCGAGGTGTATCTAACCGTCCATGGCAAGAGTTACAGTAGAAGATTGTATAGATAAAGTAGATAGTCCTTATGAATTAGTTTTAGTTGCAAAGGAAAGAGCTACACAACTTAACTCAGGATTAGAGCCTACTTTAGATAGAGATAATGATAAAAATACTGTCATAGCATTAAGAGAAATCGCTGAAGAAACAATCAAAGTTCCTGATTTAACAGATGCTGCAGTTTACAAGTTAAGAAAACATGTTGAGCAAGTTGATGATTCATCAGAGGAAGAAGATGATATTGGCGATGATTTTGAAAATCTTTACAAAGGTGAAATTTCAAAGAGTGGAGTGCCAATCCTTCCATCTAAGAGAGCTAGAAAAATTCCAGAAAAAATTCAAGTTTCTAAAGATGATTTAGCTGAGTTACAAAATACAGCTGAACAAGCCTCATCTGAACCTGTTGAAGACATGCAAGAAGAAGAGTCTGATGTTTCATTGGACGAAATGAAAGATCAAGAAGAGACTGTATCAGACGAAAAAGAAAACCAAGAATAAATTAATTAAATTCCTTTATTATTTTTTCCCTGTGCTCATCTAAATCAGGAATATTACCCCTGGTATTTTCATCTTTGTAGGTAGACATTTTGATAGGGTTTCCTGCTGATTTAAATTCTCCAATAATTTTATGGTATGATTTTACAATCATATTTCTTTCTTGAATTTGAGGATTTTCTACAGCTTGTTTTATATTAAAAATTGGTCCACATGGAATTTTCAATTCTTCCATTTCTTTAACCCATTCATCTGTAGATTTGGAGCTCAATTGTTTTTCAAAAATTTCTTTTAAGTGATCCATGTTTTCACATCTTAGTGAATTAGAATTAAATCTTTCATCATTTGCAGTTTCAGGAATTTTTAATACTTCACAAAGTTTTGTAAAAAGTTTATCATTTCCTGCAGCAATAATTATATAACTATCTTTCGTTTTAAAAGCTTCAAAGGGAGCAATAGATGGATGTCTTGAACCCATTGGTCCTGGAATTTCATTTTTGGAAAGATATCTTGCAATTGCATTTTCTAAAATTGCTATTTGGCAATCTAACATTGAGACATCTATAAAAGCTCCTAAACCAGTTTTTTGTCTATCGTATAAAGCTGCATTAATTCCAATTGCTGTAAAAAGCCCTGCTGTAATATCACCGATAGAGGTTCCAACTCTTGTTGGTTCTGAGTTCGGATGGCCAGTTACACTCATCAAGCCTCCCATACCTTGAACGACCATGTCATATGCTGGTAGCTCTTTTAAAGGTCCAGTTTGGCCAAACCCTGATGCCGATGCATAAATTAATTTAGGATATTTTTTACTTACATCTTTCCAGCCAAAACCCCACTTTTCTAATGTGCCAGGTTTAAAATTTTCAACTAAAATATCTGCTTTAGATAAAATTTTATCAAAAATTTTTTTGTCATCTTCGTTTTTCAAGTTTAAAGCTATACTTTCTTTACCTCTATTTAAGGACATAAAGTATGCAGAATAATCTTTAACAAAAGGCCCAAATTTTCGAGAGTCGTCACCTGTTTCTGGTGCTTCAATTTTTATAACTCTTGCACCTAAATCTGAGAGTATCATCGTACAATAAGGTCCTACTAAAACCCTTGTTAAATCAACAACTAATAAATTTTTTAATGGTCCATCCATAATTAAATATATGACATTTCCTTATATTGACTCTTACTAATAAGTTCAATTTAATATGTTTATTAAATTAATTTAAAGAGGGGAAAACATGTTTAAAAAAATAAGTTTTTATTTCACAACATTATTTTTAGCTTTCTCATTAATTGGATCAGCTTATGCTGTTACATTAAAAGCTAGTCACCAATGGCCAGGTACTCCAAGAGCCGATGGTTCTTTTGATCCAAGACATGAAATGGTTCAAATAATTGCTGATGAAGTAAAAAAAGCAGGTGTAGATTTGGATATTAGAATTTATCCAGCAAAGTCACTTTATAAACCAAAAGAACAATGGAAACCAATGACTACTGGTCAGCTAGATATTTCTGCATTTCCATTAGCATATGCATCAAAATTTCATCCTGAATTTGATGCAACACTAATGCCAGGAACAGTAAAAAATCATGATCATGCCTTAAGATTTAATAAAGGTCCAATGATGACTGAGATCAAGAGAATCATTAATGATGCTGGTGTAGTTGTGTTATCTGATGCTTGGCTTGGTGGTGGATTTGCATCAAAATCTAAATGTATAAAAAATCCATCAGATGCTAAAGGACAGGTAATGAGAGCAGCTGGTAAAGCATTTAACCAAATGTTAGAAGCAGCAGGAGCGGGTATTCAAAGTATGCCTTCATCTGAAATTTATACTGGATTACAAACTGGAGTATTAACTGGTGCAAATACTAGTTCAGGAAGTTTTGTAAGTTACAAAATTTATGAACAAGTATCTTGTGCAACACCTCCAGGAAAATTTGGATTATGGTTTATGTATGAGCCAATTTTAATGTCAAAGATGAGTTTTGATAAATTAAATTCAAAACAACAAAATGCTTTAATGGAGGCAGGTAAAGTTGCTGAGAAATATATGACTGCGCAAGTTGAAAATTTAGATAAAAAATTTGAAGACGCATATAAAGCAGCAGGAGTTAAGTTAGTATATATGGATGCAAACGACCATGCGGCTTGGGTTGAGATTGCAAAACAATCTTCTCACAAAGCATTTGCTGAAAAAGTTCCAGGTGGCGATAAGCTGATGGAAATGGCTTTAGCAGTTAAATAAAAAGATATATAAAGAACCCCTATTTGAAAATTAAATAGGGGTTTTTTTTATGAAAGAGAAATATTTAAAATTTTGTAATTTATCGTCAAAGGCTTGTGGTGCCTTTGCTGTTCTAGCCTTGATCTTATCAATTTTGGTAATTGTTGAGCTTGTATTTGAAAGATATTTTTTTCAAAGAGCAATCACTTGGCAAACAGAGTTGGTCACAATGCTTTTGGTTGCTTCAACTTTCATTGGTAGTGCCTATGTTTTAAGTGAAAAAGCACATGTCAGTATGGAATGGATTTATGATTTTTTATCAAAAAAAAATATTCTAAGACTTAAAATATTTACATCATTAATAAGCTTATTATTTTTTTTAATTTTATTCTATTTTGGATTTTTAATGGTGGAGGAAGCTTTTACTAAAAATTATTCGACAGGAACGGTTTGGGATCCACCTTTATGGATACCTTATTCTTCTATGATGATTGGAGCAGCTTTAATGATACTTCAATACATTGCTGAAATTATTAAACTTTTTGACGAAGAAGGTATTAATTAATGGATCCTTTATTAATAGCAGTAATAGTTGCAGTCTTTACTTTAATAGTTTTATTTTCAGGAATACCAATTGCGTTTGGTTTAAGTTTTGTCTCGATAGCACTTTTAGTAGCATTTGAAGGGTTTCAAATGTTAGACGTTTTTGCTGAAACCTTTTATGCAGGATTAAACTCTTTTGTTCTGCTCTCAATACCAATGTTTATTTTGATGGGAATGGCAGTTGCTAATTCTCCAGCAGGAAAAGACCTATATACTGGATTAGATAGATGGCTTTGGAGAGTTCCAGGTGGATTAGTAATATCTAATATTGGGGCTTGTTCAGTTTTCGCTGCTCTGAGTGGATCAAGCCCAGCAACTTGTGCAGCAATCGGAACCATGGGAATACCTGAAATGAGAAAAAGAGGATATTCCGATCAAATAGCAACTGGAACAATTGCAGCTGGCGGAACCTTGGGAGTTTTAATTCCTCCTAGTATTGTTTTAATTGTTTATGGAATTGCAACAGGAACATCAATAGGAAGATTATTTTTATGTGGGTTAGTACCCGGGTTTATGTTGGCTGGTATGTTTGCGATATGGGCCCTTATACATAGTTATTTTATTGATAAAGACTCAGCAAAGGCTTTAAAAAATAGAACACCTCCTACATTTAAAGAAAAAATTGAGGTGCTACCAAGAATTCTTCCTTTTTTAGCAATTATAGCAGGTGTCTTATATGTTTTATATGGTGGTGTTGCGACACCTTCAGAAGCATCAGGTGTTGGGGCATTTTTAGTTTTTGTATTGATAGCTGTAGTTTATAAAATTTATCAACCAAAAAAAATATGGAATATTGTTAAAGTTTCGATGAAAGAAAGTGTGATGATAATGTTCATCATTGCAGCATCTTATCTTTTTGCATTTACACTATCTCAACTTTACGTAACTCAATCATTAGCCCAAAGCATGGTAGAGTTAAGTTCAAACAAATGGGTCGTATTTATTTTAATTAACATTTTTCTATTAATAGCAGGTTTCTTTTTGCCTCCGGTTGCTGTCATTGTGATGACTTCAGCAATATTGTTACCAGTTATAACTACATTAGGTTTTGATCCATACTGGTTTGCAATTGTATTTACGATAAATATGGAAATTGGCCTTATTACTCCACCTGTTGGACTAAACCTTTATATAATCAAGGGTATTACACCAGACGTTAGTCTATCTGAAATATTAAAAGGATCTATACCTTTTATGATAATTATGGCTTTAGCTATATTAATACTATGTATTTTTCCTGAAATTGTTACCTGGCTGCCTGATAAAATAATGGGCAAAAGTCTAGGTTTTTAATATATAAAAAACATCATGTTGAATATAAAAAGAATTTTTGAGACTATAGCTGATGCCGGACAAAAGATTTTAGAAAAAAAATCTATCAAAAGCATTGCAAATAAAAGAGATCTTCTAGATCTTTGTGATGATTTACTATCAACTAAAGGTGCAGCTTTTGGAATAACACTAGCAAGAGATATCTTATTCAGATATCAAAATTTATCTTTAGAGGATAAAAACAAATTTTTAATTCAAGTAAATGATAAATATAAACCTGACGCATTAAAAATAGATGAAGCTATTAAAAGTTACAGCAAATCAAAGGATACCTCATCTATATTAAATCTATCTCGGGTTGCATCAGGAATAAGAAAAGAGCTATTTGTAAGACTAAATATGGCTCCAAACGGCACCTCAGAGATAGTCTCCTTAAGAGAGGATTTATTAAACTTAATAAAAGACCAACCTGAACTTAAAAGTTTAGATTATGACTTAATAGATATATTTAAAAATTGGTTTAACCCAGGCTTTTTAAAATTAAGAAAGATTACATGGGATACAAAAGCAAATATTTTAGAAAAATTATTAAAGTATGAAAAAGTACATTCCATGAAGGATATGAATGAACTTAAAAGAAGACTAGGAAAAGATAGAAGATTTTTTGCCTATTTCCATCCAGCATTAGATGACGAACCAATAATATTTGTTGAAATTGCTTTAACAAAAGGTCTTAGTCAGTCAATACAAGAATTAACAAGACCTTCAGAAGAAAAAACAAAAGATTATGATACAGCAACTTTTTATTCAATTAGCAACTGTCAGGAAGGTTTATCCAGAGTAACGTTAGGGAATTTTTTAATAAAAAGAGTTGTTTATGAGCTTCAAGAAGAACTTCCGAATGTAAAGTATTTTGGAACATTATCCCCAATGGTAGGATTTGCTGATTGGTTTAAAAAAATGAAAAGTTTTCAAGCTGCTGAAATACTAGGAGAGGCAAACAAAAATAGTTTAGATTTTTTAAAGTCTTCTGATTTAAAAATAGGAGATAAAAGAATTGCCGATAACAAGGCTTTGATTAGTAAGTTAGCAGTAAATTATTTAGCAAAACAGAAAAATGATTTTGGTTTTCCAATAAATGACGTTTGCAGATTTCATTTGAAAAATGGAGCTGAAATTGATGATATTGCTATAAATGCAAATGTTTCTGAAGTTGGTTTCAAAAGGTCTTTTGGTGTCATGGTTAACTATAGATACGAATTAGCTAAAATTGAGAAAAATCACCAAGAATATGTAAACGAAAAGAAAGTTAACATTTCGAATAAAGTTAAAAAACATGTCTAAGATTAACAGATTGGTATCAGTTGCACCTATGATGGATTGTACTGACAGGCATGAAAGATACTTTTTAAGATTGATAAGCAAAAACGTTCTTCTTTACACTGAAATGGTAGTTTCAGAAGCAATTGATAGAGGAGATAAAGACAAGTTATTATCATTTGATTTAAGAGAAAAACCAGTAGCTTTACAATTAGGTGGTTCCACACCAAAATTATTAGCAAATTCAGCAAAAATTGGTGAAGATTATGGTTATGATGAAATTAATTTAAACTTAGGCTGCCCTAGTAAAAAAGTTCAAAAAAATAGATTTGGTGCATGTTTAATCAAAGAACCAAGTCTAGTAGTAGACTGTTTATCAGAAATGATTAATTCAACATCTTTGCCAGTCACAGTTAAGACTAGAATCGGTTATGATGATGTAGAAGACTACGAACATTTTTATAATTTCATAAAAACTTTAAAAGAGACGGGGGTTAAAACTTTTATAATACATGCAAGAAAAGCTATGTTGGGCAAATATACACCTAAGCAAAACCTTAATATACCTCCTTTAAAATATGATTATGTATATAAACTTAAACAAGACTTCAAAGACCTTGAAATAATTATTAATGGTGGTGTAACTTCAGCGGAGGAAGTGAAAGATCATTTAGATAAAGTGGATGGCACAATGATTGGAAGATCAGTTTATCATTCCCCTTATCTTTTAGCTGATATTGAAAAAGAAATATTCAACAATCATGATATCAAAGAACGGGAAGAAATTGTTGAGGAGTTAATTGATTATGTTAAGGCTCAAGTACAAATGGGTACAAGAGTAAATCAAGTTATGAGACATACACTAGGTTTATTTCATGGACAAACAGGTTCAAGCCATTGGAAAAGATATTTGAGTGAAAATATGTGTGTAAGAGATGCGGATGTAAAAAAAATTGATCATATTATGGATAAGGTTAGACTTTCTCCTAAATTACATTCGGCAGGTCTAATTGATTAATACTATTCTTTCTAATCAGTATTATCTTTTAATTTTATTAATGATAATAACTGCTTTTCCAGTTGGATTCTTTGCAGGTTATTTTGGGATAGGTGGAGGCTTAATATCTGTACCTGTACTTTTTTTTATTTTTGAAACAGCAGATGTCGATAAATCTTATTTGATGCATCTTTCGGTAGGAACAGCTTTTTCTATTACAATTTTTACTGCTTTTGTTTCAGTTATGACTCATAGAAAACATAAAGCTGTAGATACAAATATTTTAAAAACTTATGGTCTATTCGTTATCTTTGGAGTTTTGCTTGGTACATACATGGCAGCATTATTAAATACAAAATCTTTGGTTTTATTTTTTGCTGTAGTTGTATATTTTTTTGGTGGATATTTATTACTAGTAAAACAAGAGTTAAAGAAAAATAAAAAATTTAAGTTTCTACCAAAAGCAACTTTTGGCTTTATTTCAGGATTTATATCTGCACCTATGGGTATTACAGGAGCTATGATGAATGTTCCAATTCTAAGATATTTTGGATATCCAATAAGTAGAGCAATAGGAAGTTCTGCTGCAATTGGATTTGTGATAGCATCTATTGGATCAATTGGTTTCTTGACATCTGGTTTTTTACTAAATGCAAATATTCCTTTAAGCATAGGTTTTGTAAACATTCCTGCTTTTTTGATATTTATTCCAATTACATCTTTTATGGCTCGAGTTGGTGCAAATATGGTTCACACCACTGATAAAAATAAAACTCAAAGGATGTTTGGGGTATTTTTATATGTAATAGGGACACTCTTTTTAATTAGGTTTTTAGATCTTTAATTAAAGCTTTTGATCGTATTCACCTATTTTACCAGTTTTTTGAAGTAAATCGTCGATAAAATCGAAGATTTTTTTCTTTCTTTCATCAGATGTTGGACTTTCGGTAACGACTACTAGTGAAGGTTTATTAGATGAAGCTCTTATTAAACCCCAAGAACCATCTTTGAATGAAAATCTAATACCATTAACAGTAAGGATACGCTCAATTTCTTGATTATCAATTTGAACATTTTTCGATTTTAAATTCTCAATTTGTTTAATTATTTCTTCAACAACCTGATATTTTTCATTGTCTTCACAAAAAGGAGCCATGGTAGGTGATTGATAGGTATTAGGTAATTCACTTATGATTTCACTCATTTTTTTATTATTATTATTTAGTAAATGGCAAACTTGTATAGCTGAATTTATACCATCATCATATCCGTAACCTAGAGGTTTATTGAAAAAGAAATGACCACTTTTTTCAAAGCCTGCAAGTGCTTTTTCATTATTTACTTTTCTTTTGATGTGAGAATGTCCTGTTTTCCAATATAATGTTTCACATGAGTTATTTTTTAAAACATCATCTGTTGAATACAATCCAGTTGATTTAACATCTACAACAAATTTAGATCCCTTATGGTTTGAAGATAAGTTCCTTGCAATTAGTAGTCCTATTTTATCTGAAAAAATTTCATTACCATCGTTATCTATCACGCCTACACGATCACCATCTCCATCAAATCCAAATCCAATATCAGCATTATTTTCTTTTACAGATTTACTTATTGCATGTAACATTTTAAGATCTTCAGGATTAGGATTATACTTTGGAAAAGTATAGTCCAAATTACAATCTAGCTCTATTACTTCACATCCTATTCCTCTTAATATATCTGGTGCAAATATTCCTGCTGTTCCATTGCCACAGGCAACTACAGCTTTAATTTTTTTCTTAATTTTATTTTTTTTTATAAGATCATCTTTATAAATAATTTGAAAATTAGATATTTCTTTTTCATTTCCATTACCTTCAATAAATTTGTTGTTTAAAGTTATATCTTTTAATTCTTTCATCTCTTCTGGTGCATGAGTTAATCCTTTCGTGATTCCCATCTTTACACCGGTCCAACCATTTTCATTATGACTTGCTGTTACCATTGCAACAGCATCACTTTCTAAATTGAATTGTGCAAAATAAACCATTGGTGATAATGCTAATCCTAGATCTTCAACGTAACAACCCGTAGAGATAAGCCCTTTTTTCAAAGCTGATTTTATTTCCTCGCTATAAGATCTGTAATCATGACCAACTATGATTCTTGGATTTTCTTTTTTTGTATGATTAACAACCTGGGTTCCTAAACCTTTCCCCAAATTTGTCACACCTTCTAAGTTGATGTTATCGGGGTACAACCATCGCGCGTCGTACTCTCTAAAGCCAAAAGGATCAATTTTTATTGAATTTTTCATGTTAATATTTTTATATTTTGTTTATTTTTTTATTGATAATTTTTTATCAAGTTCTATAAATGTTCTATTGATTTGTTGGTCATATAGTATATTAACCAAACCATCATACAACATCTAGTTGTTTTACTAAATTAAGTATAGTACAAAAAAGGAGCTAAATGAACAAGATTTTATCACAAGCTATTAGGAAAGCTGTCTCTGATTATACACCACAACTGAATCAAGATCCTAAAGATAAAAGATTAGATTTATTTTCTCTTAATAGTGAAACAGAATTATTTCAAAATTCAAAAGGCATAACAATTAAAATTGATAGAAGCAGAGATGATAATTTAACTGACTTTGGAAAAGCTACTCTTAAAGATAGATACTTAGGAGCTAACGAATCTTTCCAGGACTTATTTGCAAGAGTCGCAAGCCATTATGCTGACGATAATTTACATGCTCAAAGATTGTATAATTACATTAGTAATCTTTGGTTTATGCCAGCAACACCAGTTTTATCAAATGGAGGAACTACAAGAGGATTACCGATATCTTGTTTTCTAAATGAAGCTAGCGATAGTCTTAATGGTATTCTCGATCTATGGAGTGAAAATGTTTGGCTTGCAGCACGAGGAGGTGGTATTGGAAGCTATTGGGGAAACCTTAGATCAATAGGCGAAAAAATTGGAAGAGTTGGCAAAACTTCAGGAATAATTCCATTTATAAAGGTAATGGACTCTTTAACAATGGCAATTAGCCAAGGTTCATTGAGAAGAGGTTCTGCGGCCTGTTATATACCAATAGATCATCCAGAGATTGAAGAGTTTATTGAGATGAGAAGACCAACTGGGGGAGATCCTAATAGAAAATCATTAAATTTACACCACGGTGTTTTAGTTTCAGATGCTTTCATGAGAGCCGTTGAGCTAGATGAACAATGGGGACTTAAAAGTCCAAAAGATGGCGCTGTTCAAGCAACTGTTTCTGCTAGAAATTTATGGATAAGATTATTAACAGCAAGAATTGAGACAGGCGAACCATACATTGTTTTCATAGATACTGTTAATAGACAAATCCCTCAACACCATAAACTTGCTGGTCTTACTGTTAAAACTTCAAATCTTTGTAGCGAGATTACACTTCCAACAGGAATTGATAAAGATGGAAGAGATAGAACTGCCGTATGTTGTTTGTCATCATTAAATGTAGAAAAGTATGATGAGTGGAAAGAAGATGAAAACTTTATACAAGATGTTATGAGATTTCTAGATAATGTTATGACTGACTTCATAGAAAATGCACCTGAACAATTTAGCGATGCCACATATTCAGCAATGAGAGAACGAAGTGTAGGATTGGGTGTAATGGGATTACATTCTTATTACCAAAAAAAGATGATTCCAATAGAATCTGTAATGAGTAAAGCCTGGAATAAAAAGATTTTTGAGCACATTCATAAAAATGTGGATAAGGCATCAAAAGATTTAGCTGAGGAGAGAGGTTCATGTCCTGATGCTGCAGATTATGGTATAATGGAAAGATTTTCTAATAAAACTGCGATAGCACCTACAGCTTCTATCTCAATAATATGTGGTGGGACATCTCCAGGCGTTGAACCAATTGCAGCTAATAGTTTTACACACAAAACTTTGTCCGGTTCATTTAATGTTCGAAATAAATATTTAAGACAGCTATTAGAAAAACACGGAAAAGATACAGATGAAGTTTGGTCAAGTATTACAACTAATCAGGGGTCTGTTTCACATTTAGATTTTTTAACTCAAGATGAAAAAGACGTTTTTAAAACAGCTTTTGAGTTAGATCAAAGATGGCTTGTTGATTTGAGTGCAGATAGAACACCTCATATTTCTCAAGCTCAATCTATTAACTTATTTTTACCTGCAGATGTGCACAAAAGAGATTTACATCAAATTCACTTCCAAGCATGGAAGAAAGGATTGAAGAGCCTTTACTATTGCAGGTCTAAATCAATACAACGTGCTGAAAATGTTAATGATGCAAATTCAACTGACATTGCAGCAAACGTTTATAAATCAAAAGATGAAAGTAACAACCAACAAGATTATGAGGAGTGTTTATCATGTCAGTAGCAGAAAAAATTAATAAAGAAATAATTCAACCAAAAAAAATGGGTCTATTAGTTGAGAACCCAGTTTACAAACCTTTTAGATACCCATGGTGCTATGATGCATGGTTAACCCAACAAAGAATTCATTGGTTACCTGAAGAAGTTCCATTGGGAGATGATGTTAGAGACTGGCAAAAAAACTTGTCACAACCAGAAAAAAACTTATTAACTCAAATTTTTAGGTTTTTTACTCAAGCTGATGTTGAAGTTAATAATTGTTACTTAAGACACTACACAACCGTATTTAAACCAACTGAAGTATTAATGATGATGACTGCATTTGCTTCAATGGAAACAGTTCACGTAGCAGCATATTCACATCTTTTAGATACAATTGGAATGCCCGAGTCTGAATACTCGGCATTCATGAAATATAAAGAGATGAAAGATAAATATGATTACATGCAAAACTTCAATGTAAATTCAAAAGAAGACATTGCAAAAACTGTTGCAGTATTTAGTGCATTCACAGAAGGTCTGCAATTATTTGCAAGCTTTGCAATCTTACTTAACTTCCCAAGACATAATAAAATGAAGGGTATGGGCCAAATTGTTACTTGGTCTGTAAGAGATGAAACACTTCACTGCAATTCAATGATCAGAATCTTTAAGGAGTTTATTAAAGAGAACCCTGAAATATGGACGCCAAAACTTAAAAAAGAACTTTATGAAGCTTGCAGAACAATCGTTGAGCATGAAGATTCTTTTATTGATTTAGCTTTTGAAATGGGTCCAATGGAAGGTTTAACCGCTAAAGAAGTTAAAGAATATATAAGATTTATTGCAAACAGAAGATTGGATCAATTAGGTTTAGAGCCAATTTATGATGTTCAAAAAAATCCATTAACATGGCTTGATACCATGCTGAATGCAGTGGAACATATGAACTTCTTTGAGGGTAGAGCTACAGAATATTCAAAAGCATCTACAAGAGGATCTTGGACAGAAGCTTTTTCTTAAGATTATCTTTGATTTAATCGCAATACTTTACGGTGCTTGCTACCTTTATAGCTTGCTAAAGGTCTAATAAGTTTATTAGCAGCATGCTGTTCAATAATATGAGCTGACCAGCCAGTAATTCTTGAAATTACAAAAATTGGTGTAAAGAAATCAGTATCAAATCCCATTAAATGGTAAGTAGGTCCCGTAGGGTAATCTACGTTTGGATGGATATTTTTTCGATCTATCATTACTTTTTCTACAATGTCGTAAATTTTTTCAAACTTTCTATCTTTTTTAATTTTAGCAACTTTTCCAAAATATTCTCTCATTGTAGGTACTCTTGAATCTCCACTTTTATAAACTCTATGGCCAAATCCCATTACAACATCTTTATTATCTAGTGCTTTATTTATCCATTTAAGTGCATTCTCTGGTTTTTTGATTTTATTCATCATATGCATGACTTCTTCATTAGCACCTCCATGAAGAGGTCCTTTTAAACTTGCTATTGCACCAGTGATTGCGCCATGAATATCCGATAGACTACTTGTTATTGTTCTAGCTGTAAAGGTTGAAACATTAAAACTATGTTCTGCATATAAAATTAATGAAACATCAAAAGCTTTAACTATATCTTTGTTGGGTACTTTGCCAAAACACATATAAAAAAAGTTTTCAGAAAAAGAAAGTTTGTTTTTTGGAGGTATAATTCTCTTTCCTTTTCTTGCCCTATAAAATGCTGCAAGTGCAACAGGCATTTTAGCGAAAATTCTCATTACTTTTCTCATATTTGCTTTAGGTGAATTATCTTTCGTTTCTTTATCCTCTAGACCCATGATACTCACTGCTGTCCTTGCTACATCCATTGGATGTGCTTTCTTTGGAAATTTTTTTATATCATCTAATAATGTTTTAGATAATTTTCTTTCTTTTCTCTCTTCTTTTTCAAATTTTTTTAATTGTTTTTTACCTGGAAGTTCACCATTTAAAATAAGATAAGCTACTTCCTCAAATTTACACTTTGCGCACAAATCTTGAGCAGCATATCCTCTATAGGTCAAAGAATTAATCTCTGGCATTACTTTAGAAACTTCTGTTTCGTCAACAACTATACCAAGTAAACCTTTTTTGATTTCGTCACTCATTATTCGTGTCCATCAGTATTAAAATTATAAATTTTTTCGTCTAAAGCATTATATTTTTCGTATTCAACTAAATCATATAATCTTTTCCGCGTTTGCATTTTATCAATAATATTGTTTTGATGTCCATCAGCAAAAATGGCACGTAAACCATCCTCCACATTTTTCATTGCTAATCTTTGGGTGGAGACTGGATAAATAACAATATTATATCCCAAGTCCTCAAGTTGTTTGTAATTGAGTAATTTTGATTTTCCAAACTCTGTCATATTAGCTAAAAGATAACATCCAAGGGATTTTCTAACTAATTCAAACTCTTTTTCATCTTTCAAAGCTTCAGGAAATATAACCTCAGCACCAGCATCTACGTATGCTTTACATCTATCAATCATGCTGTCTATTCCTTCTACATTTTTTGCATCTGATCTAGCTATGATTTTAAAATTATTATCTTTTCTTGAACTTACACATTCCTTTATCTTAGAAACCATCTTTTCTTTAGAAATAAGCTCTTTGTTATCTAGATGACCACATCTTTTTTGTTCTATTTGATCCTCTAAATGAACAGCAGCTACACCAAATTCTTCAAATGTCTCAATTGTTTCTTTGCATGATTTAAATCCAGTATCAATATCAACTATTGTTGGAAGATTTGTTACTCTAGAAATTAAATAAGATCTAGTGCTAACATCTTGAAGGGTTGTTAAACCAATGTCTGGAAAGCCTAAATCATTAGCCATTACACCACCAGACACATAGACTGCATCATAACCGATTTCTTCTATTAACTTAGCTGTTAAAGGATTGTGTGCACCAGGTACTCTTAAAATTTTATTGGATTTAAGTTTGGTATCTAGATCAACTCTTTTTTGGGTTAAATCTTTTTCAACAAAATGCATTTAAAAAATCCCTTTTTTATTATTTTTCTTTAAATATTTTTTGCTAACTTCGATATTTAATTTATTTAGACTGCCTTTTTTTAACTTTTTTAAATTTTGTACAGTTTTTAAAAATCTATCACTTTCTTTTTTAGATAATATTTTATTAGTTAAAGTTAAGAATTTCTTAATATAATCTTTTCTTTGAAAAGGTCTCGCTCCGTATGGATGTGCATCAGCTCTCTCTAATTCTTCAGATATTTTTTTTCCGTTATTTAAAGTAACGACAACTTTTGCTCCAAATGATTTCTTTTTTGGATCTGGATGATGATATTTTTTAGTCCATTTTTTATCTTCATGTGTTGTTATAGATTTCCATATTTTTATAGTACTTTTTCTATTGGCTCTTGATTTTGTATATGATCTTACATGATGCCAGTCCGCATCCTCTAAGGCAACTGCAAATATATACATTATCGAATGGTCTAAAGTTTCTCTAGATGCATTAGGGTCCATCTTTTGTGGATCATTTGCACCAGTTCCTATGACGTAATGTGTATGGTGGCTGGTATAGATATCTATTTTTTTTATATTTTTTAAATCTGAAATTCTTTTATTTAATTTTTTACCTATATCTATTAATGCCTGGGCTTGATATTCTGCTGAATATTCTTTTGTGTACGTTTCTAAGATAGCTTTTTTTGGCTCATTTTTTTTTGGTAATGGCACATTATATCTTGCACTTTTTCCATCTAATATTCTTGCAATTACACTGTCTTCTCCCTCATAAATAGGACTAGGAGCTCCTTCACCTCTCATAGCTCTATCAACTGCTTCAATTGCTAATTTACCCGCATGTGCTGGCGCATAAGCTTTCCAGCTTGAAATTTCACCTTTTCTAGATTGTCTAGTAGAAATAGTTACATGAAGGGCCTGTTGAACAGCTTGATATATAGTTTCTGTATTTAATTTTAACATTGAACCTATACCTGCAGCCACACTTGGTCCTAAATGAGCAATATGGTCAATTTTATGTTTGTGAAGACAGATTCCTTTAACTAAATTAACTTGAACTTCATAAGCTGTAATAATTCCTCTTAGAAAGTCTGCTCCACTTTTTTTTAGCTTTTCACCAACAGCTAATATAGGAGGAATATTATCACCCGGATGGCTATAATCAGCTGCCAAAAAAGTATCGTGAAAATCTAATTCTCTAACAGCAGTCCCATTTGCCCACGCTGCCCATTCAGCATCAAATTTCATTCCAGAATTAATACCAAATATGGTTGAGCCTGATTTTCTTAAATGGCCTTTGGCCATTTCTCTAGCCGATATCACTGGTTTTCTGTTTAATGAGGCGATAGCAACAGATGCATTATCGATAATTCTATTAATTGACATTTCAATTGCATCATTATTTAATTTTGCCTTATCAGATGCAATTTCTGCAATTTTCCATGCGAGGTGTTTCTTCTTTGGAAGATTGATTTTTGACGGATATACTCTAACAGTGTTTAACAACAAAATAACTCCTTACTTATAATTTTGTTTTAATAGTTAAAATAAATTAATCAATATTAAAGATATTTGGAGATAATTTTATCAATATCTACAAAGTCTTTTATTAAGTGATTATGATAAATTTCATCAATTTTTTTTTCTGTATATCCATCCTCTAACAAAATCATTGGAATTTCAGCTGCTTTAGCAGCATTAGCATCGGACTCACTGTCCCCAATCATAATTGATCTATTTATATCACCGTCAAGAATTTCTATAATTGTCGTTATGTGTCTTGGATCAGGCTTACAATACTCAAATGTATTATAGCCTGCCACATATTCAAAATAATCATAAATTCCAATTTTTTTTAAAAGATCAACGGCCAGATGTTCAGTTTTATTTGTACATACAGCCATAGATATATTTTTTTTTTTACACCACTTTAAAAAATCTTTTACACCACTAACTAAAGTGCTCTCATTTAAAATATTTTTGCTATAATACGAAATAAATTCATCTGTCATTTCATTTTTAATTTTTTCATTAATAGAACTTAATTCTTTTTTAGCTTGGCTCCAAATTGATCTTCCAATCATGGCACCTGCACCATGACCAACAGCACTCTTTAATTCATCTAACGATTTACTTGGATAACCAAACTTCTTCATTACGTGATTATGTGCAAGCATTAAATCTGGGGCAGTATCAACTAGGGTTCCATCTAGATCAAATACAACAGTAAATTTTTGACTCATTTAAAAGTATTATTAAGAAATAAATTGTGAATTAATTTTACTAATACTCAAATATATAAAAATATCAATGAAACAAATTTATTTAAAAAATATTCAATCTGAGCTTAGAAACAAATTTTTAAAAAAAGGTGTAAAAATGATTGCACCAGAAACTGTTTTTTTTTCTAAAAATACAAAAATAGGCAAAAATGTAACTATAGAGCCATACGTTGTTATTGCTGACAAGGTATCAATAGGAAATAATGTAAAAATATTATCTTTCTCTCATTTAGAGGGTGTAAAAATTGAAAACAACATTAGCATTGGACCCTATGCAAGGTTAAGACCAGGAACAATTCTTAAATCGGGAACAAAGGTTGGAAATTTTGTTGAAGTAAAAAAAAGTGTAATTGGAAAAAATTCAAAATTAAATCATTTATCATATATTGGAGATTCTAAAATAGGAAAAAGAGTAAATATTGGAGCAGGAACAATAACATGTAATTATGATGGAATTAAAAAAAGCAAGACAATAATCAACGATGATGCATTTATTGGGTCTAATTCATCTTTAGTTGCTCCTATCAAGCTTGAAAAAAAAAGTGTAATTGGTGCTGGGTCAGTTATAACTAAAAAAGTTTCTAAAAAAGCACTAGCCTTAACCAGAGCTGAGCAGATTGAAATTAAAAATTATAAAAGAAAAAAATAAATGTGTGGAATAGTTGGAATAATTAGTTCTAAAGAGGTTACTGGAAGAATATTAAACTCATTAAAGAAACTTGAATATCGTGGGTACGACTCTGCCGGTATAGCTACATTAGTTGATGGGAATATTAATGAAGTCAAATGCGAGGGTAGGGTTGAAGTATTAGAAAAGGATATTACTAAATTTAATTTAAAAGGTGACATTGGTATTGGACATGTGAGGTGGGCAACGCATGGCAAACCAAGTAAAATTAATGCTCATCCACATTCATCTGAACATGTATCGGTAGTACATAATGGAATTATTGAAAATTCAACGATATTAAAAAAATTTTTAGAAAAAAAAGGTTATGAATTTAAATCACAAACAGACACTGAAGTAATAGCTCATTTAGTTACTGAATATTTAAAAAAGAATTCAATAAAAGATACAATAATAAAGGTTCTCAAAAAACTTCATGGTAGTTTTGCGCTTGGAATAATATTTAAAGCTCAAAGTAATCTCATGGTAGGTGCGAAAAGAGGATCTCCATTAGCTGTAGGTTATGGTCCAAATGAAAATTATATTGGTTCAGACTCATATGCGCTTAAATCTATGACTAATAAAATTTCTTATTTAGATGATGGAGAATTTTGTATTGTTAAAAAAGATCAAATTGAATTTTTTGATACGGAGGGTACTAAAATAAATAAAAAAGTGATGAATTTATCAAAAGATGAAATTGACTATGATAAAGGTGATTACAAATATTTTATGGAGAAAGAAATTGACGAACAGCCATCAACAATTACTGCTTGTATAAATGAGTACATTGATAAGCATAACAAGCAAATCAATATTTATAATTTCCCATGGAAAATAAGCTTAATTGACTCGGTTATGTTAATAGGTTGTGGAACAGCTTTCCACTCGTGTTTGATGGCTAAATACTGGATGGAACAAAATACCAATTTAGATGTTAGTGTTGATATAGCCTCTGAATTTAGATATCGAAAAGTAAAATTTAAAAAAAACTGCCTTTATATTGTTGTTTCACAGTCTGGAGAAACAGCTGATACTCACGCAGCTTTAGATTTATGTAAAAGAAACAAAATGAAAACTTGTGCAGTTGTGAATGTTATAGAAAGCTCAATAGCAAGAGATGCTGATTTAGTGTTACCAATCTATTGTGGACAAGAAGTTGGCGTTGCTTCAACTAAGGCATTTATTGGTCAGATGTTAGTTTTGTATATTTTATCTACTAAAATTTCTTTTGATCAAAAATGTATTTCTCGAAAAGAATATCAATCAAAGATAGATAATTTACTAACATTATCTGATGCTGCAAAAAAAACATTAAAACTAGATCAAAAAATTTTAAATGTTGGCAAAACTTTTGCTGATGCAAAAGGGTCAATGTTTTTAGGAAGAGGTTATTCTTTTCCTATTGCTTTAGAGGGAGCATTAAAACTTAAAGAATTAGCATATGTTCATGCTGAAGGTTACCCTGCTGGTGAAATGAAGCATGGCCCATTAGCTCTTATTGAAGAAGGAATGCCTGTTGTGGTTTTAGCTCCAAGAGATGAACATTACAAAAAAACAATTTCAAATATGCAAGAGGTAATTGCTAGAGGTGCAAAAGTTTTATTAATAACTAACAATAATAAAGATGAAGTAATCTCAGAAAATATTTGGGAAAAGATTGAAGTGGATCAGCTTGATGATGAATTAATACCTTTTTTAATGACTATCCCTCTTCAAAAACTAGCCTTTTATTCAGCTTTGGAAAAAGGATATGATATAGATAAACCTAGAAATTTAGCAAAATCTGTCACTGTTGAATAATATATAAACTCTGCTAGAACACTTGTAGGTTGAATATGAAAAAATGGAAAGTAAATAGCTGGAGAAACTTCCCTGTTAAACACATTCCTGAATACAAAGATCAGGATGAATTAAACATAGTTTTGAGTAAATTAAAAAACTTTCCTCCCTTAGTCTTTGCAGGTGAGACCAGACATCTTAAAGATCAGTTAGCTAGCGTTGTAGATGGCAAAGCATTTTTGTTACAAGGTGGAGATTGTGCCGAGAGTTTTGCAGAGTTTCATCCGGATAATATAAGAGACTATTTTAAATTAATGTTACAGATGTCTCTGGTACTCACATATTCAGCGTCTTTACCTGTTGTTAAACTTGGAAGAATTGCTGGACAATTTTCTAAGCCAAGAAGTGCACCAACAGAAAAAATAGGAGATATAGAACTTCCAAGTTATCTGGGAGATAATATTAATTCTATAGAATTTACTGAAAAAGGAAGAGCTTATGATCCAAAAAGATTATTTAGAGCTTACTCACAATCTGCTTCAACTTTAAATTTACTGAGAGCATTTTCTAATGGGGGTTTTGCCGACTTAAAAAACGTTCATATGTGGAATTTAGGATATATTAAATCTGCTGCGCAAGCCAAAAAATTCAAAGAATTAGAAGATAAAATTGCTGATGCTTTAGCTTTTATGGAAGCGTGTGGAATTACATCTGACTTTAATAGAAGACTATATACTGTTAATTTCTGGACTTCTCATGAAGCGCTACATTTACCATTTGAAGAGGCTATGACTAGAGTAGACTCAACAACTGGCGAATATCATGATACCTCAGCACATTTCGTTTGGATTGGTGATAGGACAAGACAAATTGATGGAGGACATGTTGAATTTTGTAAAGGAATTGAAAATCCAATTGGAATTAAATGTGGACCAACCTCTAAACCTGAGGAAATAGCTAAAATTTGTGAATTAATTAATCCTAAAAATGAAAAAGGGAAAATTACTTTAATTTCTAGATTCGGTCATGATAAGGTAGAAAAATATTTACCAAAACTAATTAGAGGAATTAAAAAAGAAGGTTTAAATGTGATCTGGTCTTGTGATCCAATGCATGGAAATACGATTAAATCAACAACTGGATTTAAAACAAGACCTTTTAATAATGTTTTAAATGAGGTTAAAAATGTATTTGGTGTGCATCAAAGCGAAGGCTCTTATGCTGGAGGTCTTCATATTGAGATGACTGGCCAAAATGTGACAGAATGTACTGGTGGAGCCCAAAAAATATCAGACACTGATTTATCAAGCAGATATCATACTCAATGTGACCCAAGACTTAATGCTAATCAAGCCCTTGAGTTGGCTTTTTTAATATCAGACGAGATTAAAAAGAATACCTTGTATGCTAAAAATGGTATTAGAGCGGCATCTTAATCATTTAATTTTTTAAATTAATTATTATATTTTAATTATGGATCCAAACCAAAAAGTAACATTCATCAAAGACTGGATATTGAATTACGTTAATTCAATGCCAAAAAAAGCCGAGTCTTTAGTAATTGGAATATCAGGTGGAATAGATTCGTCTGTTTCAAGCACATTAAGTGCGATGACAGGACTTAAAACTATTGTTTTATCTATGCCAATAAAACAAAAAAGTGCACAACATGATTTAAGTTTAAAGCATCAAGAGTGGTTAAAACAAAATTTTAAAAATGTTGAAGGTATTACAGTAGAGCTTGATAGCCTTTTTTCTACATTCGAAAATACATTAAAAGATTTTAATAGTTTGCATGGAATGGCAAACTCTAGAGCGAGATTAAGGATGACTACTCTTTATCAGGTTGCTGCAGCAAACAATGGAATAGTGGTTGGTACTGGAAATAAAGTTGAAGACTTTGGTGTAGGTTTTTACACAAAGTACGGTGATGGTGGAGTTGATATATCACCAATAGCTGATTGTAATAAAACAGAAGTTTGGCAATTAGGTAAAGAGTTAAATATTTTACAAGAGATTATAGATGCTCCCCCAACTGATGGTTTGTGGGATGACGGCAGAACTGATGAAGGCCAATTAGGTTTAAGTTATAAAGAACTTGAAGAAGCAATGGAAAATGAAAATTCAAAAAATAGAGAAAAATATATCCAAATAAGAAACGCAAACTTGCATAAAATGGATCCTATTCCAGTTTGTAAGATTCCTAACTAATCAAATAGATTCACAAATCTATAATTTAAGTATATTCCTAGAAAAATGAATAAAGATATTTTTTTAACAAATAGCTATGGTGGAAAAAAAGAAAAATTCCAACCAATTGATATAAATAATATCAAAATGTATGTTTGTGGCCCAACAGTTTATGATGATCCACATATAGGTAATGCAAGACCATTGGTTGTATTTGATTTACTTTTTAAAGTACTAAAGTGCAAATATGGTAATGACAAAGTTACATATGTAAGAAATATTACAGATATTGATGATAAAATAATACGATCCGCAAAAGAGAAAAAAATCTCAATCAAAGATCTTACCACTAAAATTAACAATAATTTTCAAGAAGATTGTAATTATCTTATTTGTGAAAAACCTAGCTTTCAACCCAAAGCAACAGAAAACATTAAAGAGATGATAGAGATGATCAGAATTTTAATTGAAAAAGGTTTTGCATATGAAAGTGAGAATCATGTCTATTTTGAAGTTAATAAATTCAAAGATTATGGAAAATTATCTAATAAAAAAATAGATGATTTAATATCTGGATCTAGAATAGAGGTATCAAGTAACAAGAAAAATGCTGAAGATTTTGTATTATGGAAACCCTCAAACGAAGATGAGCCATGTTGGGCATCTCCTTGGGGAAAGGGTAGACCGGGCTGGCATTTAGAATGTTCAGCAATGTCAAAAAAATATCTTGGTGATAAATTTGATATTCATGGAGGTGGTAGAGATTTATTATTTCCACACCATGATAATGAAATTGCACAATCATGTTGTGCCAACGGAACTGAAACTTTTTCTAATTATTGGGTTCACAATGGATTTATTACGCAATCAAATGAAAAAATGTCTAAGTCACAAGGTAATATTTTAAAAATAAGAGATTTTAAAGAAAATGTTAATGGTCAGGTTTTAAGATTAGCTCTTTTGAGTGCACATTATAGACAGCCATTAGATTGGAATGATAAACTTTTAGAAGAAAGTCAGAAAACAATTGATAAATGGTACAACGGCTATATTAAATTAGATAAACCTAAACTAATCTCTGATGATGATCTTTATCCTTTATACGATGATTTAAATACACCAAAGTATATAGCTAACCTTCATAAACTATATGAAAAATCACAATCAGGGAATTTAGAAGATAAAAAAGTATTTGTATCAGCATGTAATTTTGCAGGACTGTTAACTGAAACTAAAGAAGAATGGAATAATTTTAAAAAAAATAAATCTACTTTAAGCAAAGAATTAATTGAATCAAAAATTAAAGAAAGAAATAAGGCTAGAGATGACAAAAATTACGAATTAGCAGATAAAATCCGTAATGAGCTTTTGGAAAAAGGAGTTCAAATAGAAGATAAAGATGGTAAAACCTCGTGGAAATTTAAATAATGACAGATAAAATATATATTTTTGATACTACTTTACGTGACGGTGCACAGACACAAGGAGTTGATTTCTCTTTAGATGATAAAGAAAAAATCTCAGTAGCATTAGATAATCTAGGAGTAGACTATATAGAAGGTGGTTGGCCAGGAGCAAATCCAACAGATACAGAATTTTTTAATAAAAAACATTCTTTTAAAAATTCAATATTAACTGCTTTTGGGATGACTAAGAAGTCTGATCACAGTGCTGAAAATGATCCAATGATTTCGTCATTAATAAATTCTAAAGCAAATTCAATTTGTTTGTTTGGTAAATCTTGGGATTTTCATGTTGATGTTGCTTTGGGTATATCAAAAGAGCAAAATCTTAAAAATATTAGTGAAAGTGCAAAACACATTATTAATTCTGGAAAAGAATTTATGTTTGATGCTGAACATTTTTTTGATGGTTATAAATCAAATAAAGAATATGCTTTAAGTTGTATTAAATCTGCATTTGACCAAGGAGCGAGGTGGATTGTTCTTTGCGATACTAATGGTGGAACATTGCCTCATGAAATATCTAAAATAGTTGCAGATGTGTCAAAACACATTCCAGGTAAAAATTTAGGTATTCATGCACACAATGATACAGAAAATGCCGTTGCTAATTCATTAGTTGCAATTCAAGCTGGTGTTAGACAAGTGCAGGGAACTATTAATGGTTTAGGAGAAAGATGTGGCAATGCTAATTTAATGTCACTAATTCCATCTTTATATTTAAAACACGAATTTTCTAATAATTATGAAATAAATATAAATAATGAGAATATTAAACATCTTACACAATGCTCCAGACTTTTAGATGAAATTTTAAATAGAAAACCAAATAAACATTTACCTTATGTTGGAGCTGCAGCATTTTCGCATAAAGGTGGAATGCATGTTTCGGCTGTACAAAAGGATCCAAAAACTTATGAACACATTGATCCCAAAGAAGTTGGAAATACAAGAAATATTGTTGTTTCAGATCAAGCTGGGCAATCAAATATTTTGTCTAGATTAGAAACAATAGGAATTTGCATAGAAAAAAATGATCCAAAAATAAAACAACTCTTAGAAGAGGTTAAAGGAAGAGAATTTATTGGTTATAGTTATGATGGTGCAGATGCTTCGTTTGAATTATTAGCTAGAAGAATTGTAGGAGAAATTCCAAGGTATCTAATCATTAAAGCTTACGATGTATCTGTTAAGAAAAATTCATCTGGAGAAATTGTTTCATCAGCTAAAGCTGAATTAGAAGTCGATGGGGAAACAATTGTTTGTGAAGGTGAGGGTAATGGCCCAGTAAATGCTCTTGATAATGCAATTAGAAACAACATAAAAAAGATCTCTAAATATTCTGATTATCTTAAAGATTTAAGATTAGTTGATTATAAAGTAAGAATATTAAATACAGGAACAGAAGCCGTGACTAGAGTTTCAATTGAAAGCACAGACTCTCAAGGTAAGAATTGGTTTACAATAGGTGTATCACCAAATATTATTGATGCTTCATTTAAAGCATTAATAGATAGTCTTGATTATAAGTTATTTAAAGATAATGCACCAGCAAGTGCTTAATGAATTTCAATAATATTTCATTTATTCTTCACAAGCCTCAGCTATCTGAAAACATAGGGTTATGTGCAAGGGCTATAAAAAATTTTGGTTTCAAGAATTTATCAGTAATAGATCCAAAACCAATATTCCCAAATGACAAAATTATAGCAACTTCTGTTGGAGCCAGAGATATAATAAAAAAAACTAAAGTTTATTCAAATTTAGAAAAATCATTAGCCAAAACTGATATTTTAATTGCAACTTCAGCAAGATTTAGAAATAAAAATATCAAGCATATTTCATTAGATGATCTAAAAAAAATAAACTTTACAAAGAAAGTGAGTTTTTTATTTGGTTCCGAAGCTTCAGGACTGACAAATAACGAGGTAAGTTATGCTGATTATACTTTACAAATTCCAAGTAATAGTAAATTTAGATCACTAAATTTATCACATAGCGTAGTAATTGTAGCTCAAACAGTTTCATACTTAATCTCAATAAATAAAGTTAATTTTAAAAAGTCAAAAAAAATACAAGCAGCTACTAAGAAGGAAATATCTAGTATGCTTAACTTCTGTCTATCTACTCTAGAAAACCAAAATTTTTTTAAACAAAAGGCTAAAAAACCTATTATGATAGAAAATTTACGAAGTATTTTTTATAAAATGGAACTCTCTAAAAAAGAAATACGCATTTTATCAAGCGTATTTGCCGGTCTAACTAAAAAAGCTTGATTGACAAAAATAATTTGATGTCTATAAACCCCATTACCACAATATGACAAAACGATTAAACTCAAAACATAAAGTAGATAGAAGACTTAAAGTAAATTTATGGGGTAGGCCTAAAAGTCCTTTTAACACTAGAGCATATCCTCCAGGGCAACACGGACAAACAAAATCATCTAAACCATCAGATTATGGTATTCAACTTCAAGCTAAACAAAAACTTAAATGCTACTATGGTAATATGAATGAAAGACAGTTTCGAAATGTATATAAGAAAGCCATTATGAAAAAAGGTGATACTGCAGAAAATTTAATTGGTTTACTTGAGAGAAGGTTAGATGCAGTAATTTATAGATCAAAATTATCAAATACTATTTTTTCATCTAGACAATTAATTAACCATGGACACGTTAGAGTTAACGGTAAAAAAGTTAATATCTCTAGCTATCAAGTAAAAGAGGAAGATAGTATTGAAATAAGAGACAAGTCTAAACAATTAGCTTTGATAGATATAGCTCTTGCTAACAAAGAAAGAGAAGTTCCTGAGTATTTACAATTAGATGAAAAAAATAAAAAAGTTAAATTTGTAAGAATTCCAAAATTTGAAGAAGTTCCTTATCCTGTTGTAATGGAACCTAACCTTGTAATTGAGTATTATTCTAGATAATAAATCTATAAGACTTAAAATAACCTTAGCTTTTCTTTTTAAATTCTATTCCGTTATCTTCCAGCAGTTTTGCTAATTCTCCACTTTCGTACATTTCTTTAACAATATCACATCCACCAATGAATTCATTTTTTACATATAGCTGTGGGATTGTAGGCCAATCACTATAAACTTTAATTCCTTCTCTAAGATTTTGATCAGCTAAAACATTCACACCTTTAAAATTCACCTCTAGCATTTTTAATATATTTGTAACAGCCATAGAAAATCCACACTGAGGGGCGTCTGGTGTTCCTTTCATGAACAAGCAAACTTCGTTACTTTTAATTTCATTATTAATTAATTCATTTGTTTGATTATCCATTTAGTTCTCCTTTGTTTTAACTGCTAGTGCATGTAATTCGTTGCCCATTTTTCCTTTGAGTGAATTATATACCATTTTGTGTTGTTGAATTTTACTCTTTCCTGCAAATTGCGACGAAATTACTGTAGCTGAGTAGTGATTACCATCTCCTGCAAGATCCTGAATTTCTATCTTAGCATCTGGTAATGCCTCTTTTATTAAGCTTTCAATTTCTTTTAAATCCATTGCCATTAGTTAACCATATATTCCTTTAGCCATTTTTTATAGCCTTCTTTGATATCGTCAATTGATAATTTTATATCATTTTCATATGTAATTTTATCACCTTCCACTAAACCTAATTTATCAAAATGAATGGAGTCCTTTTTAAGCATATTTTCAACATTTTCTAAATTTTCAGGTTTAATTTCAATTATATATCTTCCTTGATCCTCACCAAAAAAATACTCAAATTTATTTACTAAGCCCTCTAAAGGAAATAATTTTACACCTTTACCACTCTTTATACCCATTTTAGATATAGCAGTTAAAATTCCTCCTAAAGACACGTCATGACAGGTTTCTATTAAATTTCTATTTTTTAAATTTAAAACACTCATTCCATTTTGTTTTTCGTTGAATAAGTTAACTTCTGGTGGAGGACCATTAAATTCAGATAATATATTTCTTGCAAATATTGATTGATCTAAGTGTCCCTCAGTTTTACCAATTACGAAAAGATAATTACCTTCATTTTTTAATTCCATTGTCATCATCTTTTTGTAGTTAGATAATAGTCCTATACCTCCAATTGAGGGTGTGGGCTTAATTCCTTTATCTTTTGTTTCATTATAAAAAGAGACATTTCCTGAAACTACTGGGTAATTTAAATATTTAGATGCCTCAGCAATACCTTCAACACATTCAACAAATTCACCCATATTTTTCTCCTTTTCTGGATTACCAAAATTAAGGCAATTTGTAATTGCTATTGGTTTTGCACCTACAGAAATGATATTTCTCCAGCTTTCACAAACTACTTGTTTACCTCCCGTTAATGGGTGTGCATGACAATAAGTTGCTGATGAGTCTACAGATGCAGCAACAGCTTTGTTTGTGCCATGAACTCTAACAACTCCTGCATTCCCTCCAGGTTTTTGTATAGTGTCGCCCATAACTGTATGATCATACTGGTCCCAAATCCATTCTTTATCTGCAATATTTGGATCAATTAAAACTTTGTTTAAACAATCACTAAGTTTTAAAGGTTTAAATTGATCTTTTGAAAATTTATTTTCTTTTGGAAGTTTTGCTTTTATCCATTTTCGATCGTACATAGGTGCATTCTCCGCTAAAAAATCAATTGGAATTTCAGCAACTTTTTCATTATTGAAAAACAATTCAATATTTTTACTACTTGTTGTTTTTCCAATTACTGCAAAGTCTAAGTTCCACTTATCAAATATTTTTTTTGCATCATTTTCTTTTCCTTCCTCTAAAACTATAAGCATCCTCTCTTGGCTTTCTGATAGCATTATCTCGTAAGGTGTCATATTTTCCTCTCTACAAGGAACTTTTGTTAAATCTATTTCAATACCCAAATCACCTTTAGATGCCATTTCAATACTAGATGATGTCAAACCTGCAGCACCCATATCTTGAATTGATATTATTGATTTCCCAGCCATTAGTTCAAGACAAGCCTCAAGAAGAAGTTTTTCTGTGAATGGATCACCAACTTGAACAGTAGGTTTTTTTTCTTCTATTTTGTCATCAAAAATAGCAGATGCCATACTTGCTCCATGTATCCCATCTCTTCCTGTTTTTGAGCCAACATAGATTACTGGTTTGTTAATTCCAGCAGCTTTTGAATAAAATATTTTATTTTTATTAACCAAACCCAATGTCATTGCGTTTACTAAAATATTTCCATTATAAGATTCATCAAAGCAAGTTTGACCAGCTATTGTTGGGACACCAATACAGTTACCATATCCACCAATCCCTTTAACCACTCCTCTTAATAGATTTCTTGTTTTTTCATGGTCTGGTGAGCCAAAATGAATAGAGTTTAAATTTGCAATGGGTCTGGCACCCATTGTGAATACATCTCTCATAATCCCACCAACACCTGTAGCTGCCCCTTGATAGGGCTCAATAAATGAAGGATGGTTATGACTTTCTATTTTAAATACAATTGCATCATTGTCTTCAATATCTACAACTCCAGCATTTTCTCCTGGACCCTGAATTACCTGTTCACCTTTGGTGTGTAATTTTTTTAAATGTCTTCTGGATGATTTGTAAGAGCAGTGCTCATTCCACATTGCAGAAAAAATACCTAATTCAGTAATATTTGGTGTTCTTTTTAAAAGATCACAGATTTTCTTATATTCATCACTTTTTAATCCATGCTCAATTGCTATTTTTTCGTTAACTTCAACCATTATAAACTTTCAATTAAATTCTCAAAAAATAATGATCCATCTTCACCTGAAAGAAATGGATCAATCATTCTCTCTGGATGAGGCATCATACCTAAAATATTTTTATCTTTATTAAATATTCCAGCTATATTTTTTAAGGCGCCGTTTGGATTATTTTTTTCATCATCATTTCCTTTATGGTCACAATAAGTAACAGCAATTTGACCATTATCTTCAATTGATTTTAACTCATCTTTTGAGCAAAAATAATTTCCTTCGTTGTGAGCAATATGGAGTTCTAAAATTTCTTTTTTAATTTTTTTAAAATATTTGTTATCTTTATTTTTAATTTTTACGAAAACATTTTTGCAAATAAAGTTTAAGTATTTATTTTGTTGGAGTATTCCGGGAAGTAGGCCCGTCTCAGTTAAAATCTGAAAACCATTACAAATCCCAAGAACTAGTCCCCCTGAATTTGCAAAATCGATTACAGATTTAATAATCTTAGATTTTCCAGCAATACTTCCACATCTAAGGTAATCTCCGTAAGAAAAACCTCCTGGAAGAACAATTAAATCACTTTTAGGTATTTCTGCATCATTATGCCAAACCATTTCATTTTCAAAACCAAATTTTTTCAAAGCCACATCCATGTCTCTATCACAATTTGAACCAGGGAATATAATTACAGATGATTTCATTCAGTAGTTACAAGATTTTATAATCCTCAATAACTAGGTTTGCTAAAAGCTTTTTACACATTTCTTCTACTTGTGATTTAGCTTTATTTTCATCACTCTCATTTACCTCAATATCAAAATATTTACCTTGTCTAACCTCTGAAACATTATCAAAAGTCATTCCATTTAGAGTTTGCTGAATTGCTTTACCTTGTGGATCTAGCACTCCATTTTTTAAAGTGACTATTACTTTTATTTTCATTTTTTCTTAATTTTTACTGCTTTAGGTTTAGGATAAGTTAATGGTCTTATATTTGATCGTTCATGTAATATGTTAAGCCTAATCGCCACTTCTTGGTATGCTTCAACTAAGTTTCCAAGGTTATTTCTAAATCTATCTTTATCTAGTTTTTTATCTGTTCTCATGTCCCAAAGTCTGCAAGTATCAGGACTAATTTCATCAGCTAACATAATTTCTCTTTTGCCATTGGCTTCAAATCTTCCAAATTCAACTTTAAAATCTACTAATTTAATTCCAACACCTCTAAACATGCCTTGCAGAAAGTCATTTATTCTTCTTACTTCTTCATAAATAAAATCTAATTCGAAAACATCCATCCATTTAAATGCTAAAATATGTTCTCTGCTTACAAGAGGATCTCCAAGATCATCATTTTTTAAGCAATATTCAACTAGTGGATAATCAAGCACTGTCCCATCCTCTATTCCCAATCTTTTTGTCAAAGAACCTGTTGCAATATTTCTAACAACAAATTCAATTGGAATAATTTCCACTAACTTAACAAGTTGTTCCCTCATATTAAGTCTTTTTACTAAATGATTTTTGATACCAACATTGCTTAATTGAGTAAGAATATGTTCTGAAATCCTGTTGTTTAAAATTCCTTTTCCTTCAATGACATCTTTTTTTTGATTATTAAAAGCGGTTGCATCATCTTTGAAATGTTGAATTACTAAATTTTTATCATTGCTAGCATAGATTATTTTAGCTTTACCTTCGTATAACTTTTTACCTTTTTTCATTATTTGAAAACCCTATTAAAAATTAAATTAACATTCTTAAAGTGTGAAGAATAATCAAATATTTTTTTCATTTTCTTGCTTGATATTCTAGATGTAATGTTTTTGTCACTCATCACAACATCAAAAAGATTAAGATTATCTGCTATGCAATTTTTGGCATGTGCTTGAACTAATCTATAAGAGTTTTCTCTAGTCAAACCTGATTTTGTTAGTTCTAACATCAGCTCTTGGGAGAAAATGGTACCTTTTGTAATATTAAGGTTATTAAGCATTTTTTTTGGATAGACGATCATCTTGTCTAATAAGTTTGCTAACCTTATTAATGCAAAATCTAAAGTTATATTAGCATCTGGACCAATATTTCTCTCAACGCTTGAATGTGAAATATCCCTTTCATGCCAAAGGGCAATATTTTCTAGTGCTGGAATAGTATGACTTCTAACCATTCTTGCTAATCCTGTTAAGTTTTCAGACAATATTGGATTTTTTTTATGTGGCATTGCACTTGAGCCTTTTTGTTTTTTTGAAAAAAATTCCTGCAATTCATAAACTTCAGTTCTTTGTAAATGTCTAATTTCAATTGAAACTCTTTCAATTGATCCTGCTATAATTCCTAAAACTGAAAAATAATAAGCATGTCTATCTCTTGGGATAACTTGTGTAGATATTGGCTCAACTTTTAATCCCAGTTTTTTAGCAACATGTTTTTCCACATTAGGATTAATATTGGCAAATGTTCCAACAGCACCAGATATTGCACAAGTTGATATTTCATCTATTGCACTAATTAATCTTTTTTTATTTCTCTTAAATTCCTCGTAATATGAAGCTAATTTAAGTCCAAAAGTAATTGGTTCTGCATGAATACCATGACTTCTACCCATACATGGTGTGAATTTATATTTTTTAGCTTTTGATTTTAAAACTTTTAATATTTGATCAATATCCTTTATTAAAATCTTTCCAGATTGAACTAACTGAATATTAAAACTTGTGTCTACAACATCTGATGAGGTCATTCCTTGGTGTAAATATCTTGCTTTAATACCTACTTTTTCGGTAACAGAGGTCAAGAAAGCTATAACATCGTGTTTTACTTTCGCCTCAATATTATGAATTCTTTTAACATTAATTTTAGCTTTTTTTCTAACAGCGCTTGCTACACCTTTTGGAATAGTTCCTAATTTTTCCATTCCTTCAGCTGCAGCAATCTCGACATCTAACCAGATTTGATATTTATTATATTCGGACCAAATATCCGTAAGTTCTTTTCTAGAGTATCTTGTTATCATTAATTATATGGAGGCCTCTTATAACCTTTAACAGATTCTGTAAAAATTTCATAAGAGTCTTCTGTTATCCCTATTGTATGCTCAAATTGTGCGGATAAAGACTTGTCCTTTGTCACTGCTGTCCATCCATCATTAAGAACTTTTACATCTAATTTACCCACATTTATCATAGGCTCTATTGTAAAAGTCATACCAGGTGTTAGTTCATAACCTGTATTTTTCTTACCATAATGAAGAATATTAGGCTGCTCATGAAAAGTATTGCTAATGCCATGTCCACAAAAATCTCTTACTACTGAAAATCCTCTTTCTTCAACAAAGGATTGAATTTCATAACCAATATCTCCTAATTTAATTCCTGGTTTTAGAATTTTAATTCCTTTCATCATTGACTCATACGTTGTTTCAATTAAGTTTTTAGCTTTAACTGGTATATCTCCAATTGTGAACATTCGACTAGTATCACCATAGTATTCATTCACTATTGCAGTTACATCGATATTAACTACATCTCCTTCATTTAAAACTCTATCAGAGGGAATGCCATGACAAACAACATGGTTTAAAGAAGTGCATAAAGATTTTTTAAAACCTCTATAGTAAAGTGGAGCAGAGTGTCCACCATTGTCCCTTATAAACTCATAACCTAATTGATCAATTTTATCTGTTGTAACACCTTCCTTAACTTCTTCCGTGAGCATGTCTAAAGTTCTAGATGCAAGTTTCCCAGCAATTCTCATTTTTTCAAATTTTTCTGAATAATTACTCATCTATAATTTTTATTTTTTTTTCAATTTTAATTTCTTTAGAATTTAAACTGCATCTGTAAGCAAGAAAGCTTACACCAGATTTTTTAGCATCTAAATATTCTTTATAATAAGTAGAGTCTATATCTTTTGCTATTCTAAAATTATTTATACCCTGAATTTGAGTTAAAAATAAGACATAAGGCTTATATCCTTTTTTAATTGATTCCTTTAACTTTTGGAGGTGTTTTGCGCCTCTTGATGTAACAGCATCTGGAAACTCAGCCAAATCATCTTCTCTCATTAATGTTGTATTCTTTACTTCTAATATTTTTTTATCACACAAAAAGTCAAATCTAGTATCATCAGAATACTTAAATTCAGCTCGTATATTTTTAATTGCGCTAAATTCTTTTATTAATTTATTTTCTAATGCATGTTCGACAATTCTATTTGCTCTATGAGTATTTACTCCAATTATTCTTTTTTTTACTTTTATCATCTCTAGAGTGAATTTTAATTTGCGCTTTGGATCATTGTGCTCGCTTATCCAAGCTTCATTTCCTTGATCTAATAAACCCATCATAGAGCCCGTATTTGGACAATGCGCTACAACAGTTTTATTATTTACTTCTATATCTGTGAAAAATCTCTTATATCTCCTTTGTAATTTGCCTTTTAATAAAGTGTTGGTAAATTTCATAGAATTTTATTTATATTTAGAAATGACTAATAAAAAAGAAATATCTGCAGCAATTATCATCATAGGTAACGAAGTATTATCAGGCAGAACAAAAGATTTGAATACAAGCACATTAGCTACTTGGCTTAATTCTCTAGGAATTTCTGTTGGAGAGGTAAGAGTAATTCCTGATGTGGAAAAAACCATAATAGACACTGTTCATGAGTTAAGAGTTAAATACAACTATGTGTTTACTACAGGGGGTATTGGTCCTACTCACGATGACATAACTGCAGAATCAATATCAAAAGCTTTTAATATTGAATATGGATTTCATAAAGAGGCATTTGCTATTTTAGAAAAATATTATGAGCCAGGTAACTTTAATGATGGTAGACAAAAAATGGCAAAGATGCCAGTTACAGCTAATTTAATTTTAAATCCAACAAGTGGTGCTCCAGGATTTTATGTAGAAAATGTTTTTTCTCTTCCAGGTGTTCCATCAATATTAAAGGCAATGATTGGTGGACTTGGAAATGTATTGGTTGGTGGCGATCCAATTCTTAGTAAGACAATAAATTTGATGACCTATGAAAGTGAAATAGCAAGTTCATTAACTGATGTTCAAGATAATAACAAAGATGTAGAAATTGGTAGTTATCCTTTTTTTAGACAAGGTAAATTAGGTGTATCAATTGTGTTAAGATCAAAAGATCAAGATAAAATAAACTTATGTAATTCACTAATCCTTGATTTTGTAAAAGCAAAAAATATTAAAATTGTTGAACTAGAGTAATGTTATATTTTGCTTACGGAAGTAATCTTAATCTTTTTCAAATGAAACGGAGATGTAAAGACTCTATCTTCATAAAAAAATATGAGCTTAAAGGTTATAGATTAAACTTTAGAAGCACATATAGAGCTGCTGACATTGAGAAAAGTAAAAATTCATTAGTTCCTGGTGCTTTATTTGAAATATCAAAAAGTGATGAAAAAAAACTAGATGTTTACGAAGATTATCCAATTCTTTATAAAAAACTTTATTTTACCTATTATAATAAGACAGTGATGACTTACATTATGGTTAATAAAACTGAATTTAGATATCCAACTGAAAGATATTTGAATGTTGTTAAACGAGGTTACAAAGATTGTAAGTTAGACACTAAATACTTAAAAATTGCTCTTCAACCAGTTAAGTAAATGTTATCAAAAAAACAAATATTTACTAAAGGAATATTGGCTGTTGCACCGCATATGTTCTCAGTAATTCCTTTTGGTATTGTATGTGGAGCAATTGGTATTGAATTAGGTTTTAGCCCAGTATTAGTTTATGCAATGTCTATCATTATATTTGGTGGAGCATCTCAAATTGTTTTTTTACAACTTCTATCTGGAGGAGCTTCTGCATTAATCGCAGTAACTTCAGTCGGGGTAATTAATTCTAGACATTTATTATATGGTGCTGTCTTATCTGAATATTTAGAAAAATTATCATTTATCAAAAAGCTTTTGATATCTTACTTGGTTGTAGACCAAGGATTTGCAGAGTCTAATAAGTTTTTTCAAAAAAATAGAAATGAAACACATCTCCATTATCATTTATTAGGAAGTGGTGGAACCCTTTGGGTTTGTTGGCAAATATCAACATTAGCTGGAATAATTCTTGGCTCGTTTGTACCTGAAGAATTAGGATTGAAATTTGCAGTTCCTTTAACTTTTATCGCAATTGTTGTTCAAGATATTAAAAAATTAGACCATGTAATAGTTATGATTACTTGTGGGTTGAGTTCATTATTATTTTTTGATGCACCTTTTAAATCCTACATAATTATTTCACCTATAATTGCATTGTTTATTGCTTCGTTAGTTCTGAGGTTAAAAAAATGACTTGGTTCACAATTATAATTGCAGGCATAATTACTTACTTTATGAGAATGACCATGGTTGCTTTAGTAGACAGAGATCTATTAGGAGAAAGAGTTAAAGCTGTATTAGCATATGTGCCATCAGCAGTATTTCCAGCAATAATATTTCCAGGAATATTTATTAATGATTATGGAACATTTATAGAAATGAATGATCCAAAAATATTTGGTGCAATAGTTGCCATATTAGTTGGTTATTTTTCAAGAAATGTAATAGCAACAATAATATCTGGATTATTTTCGTATTGGATTATTATATTTTTATTATAAAATTTAATCATGAGCATCACCAGATCAGAGAGTAATTTCTACAAAAAGAACGGCTTCTTATTAAAAGATGAACTTATTTCAAAGAAAGATATCAATAAATTAAATGTTCTTATTAATAAAATCGTAACCAAAGAAAAGAACAGTAGAAGAAAAGTTAAAGATCAAGGAGGAACTCAAAGTTATGATAATTACCATTTTGTATTCAATAGCAACTCGTCAAAAAATAAAGAGATATTAAGATTAAATAACCCTCAAAATAACAATAAATTATTTTATGATTTATCACGAAATAAAAAGATTATTGATATAGTTAAAAAGCTTATTGGCGGAACAGTAAGATTTCATCTTGGAAAATTAAATTTTAAATTACCCAATAAGAAAAAGGGAAGTTTAGTTGAATGGCATCAGGACTTTGCTTTTTATCCTCATACAAATGATGATTTAATTACAGTAGGTATTTATCTTGAGGATTGTGATGAAAAAAATGGTCCTTTAAAAGTTATTAAAGGTTCTCACAAAAAAGAATTATTTAGTCATCATAGTAACGATAATTATTTTGTAGGTAAAATTAATACTAAAAAAAACAAGATTAATTTGAAAAAATCTGTTTCATTAACTGGCAAAGCAGGTTCAGTTGCTTTCTTTCATTGTCGAACAATTCATGGTTCAGGTTTAAATCATACTGATGGTTCTAGACCTTTAATATTATTTGGTTATAGAGCCTGTGATGCATGGCCAATTATTAATGATGGCAATCCACACCCAGAGACAAATTTTGAAAATTATGATGCAAATATTATTTATGGAAAAAAATCAATAGTACCAAGATGTACTGATGTGCCTGTAATTATTCCATTACCTAAAAAGAAACATTATGTTTCAATTTATCAGCTTCAAAAAAGTAGATAATAATCAGCCTTTGAAAATTTTATTAGGTTTACCTGTACACATTAGATGAGCCTCAGTAATTTTTTCTGGGAATTTATCTAATTTCCAGTTGTTATCCAATATATCAAAATATTTTTCAGGATCAAAATCATCAGACTTAGCAAGAGTTATACTAAATTGTTTATCTTTTCGATAATCGTTCATAATGCCATCGGTAAATTCATCTAAAGGATAATACTGAGGAGCTGTAAACATTACAAAAAAAGCCATATTACTAAAAGCTGGTCTAACAAGTACAACGTCAGCAATATTTAATGTATCAGACCCATTTATTCTTATAGGAACCTTTCTTCCTTGTAATTCGGGTGTCTCTGAACTTTTATAAGTTAAAAAGGAAAACATTATTCCAATTTTATTGCAGTTTCTTTTTTCAAGAACAAATCTCATTTTATCTCCATGAACTACTTCGCCAGGCACACTCGCTACAACATAACTCCCAAAATCATGAATATTCCATTCATCATCACTAGCATAAGAAAACGTTGTAAAAATAACTGAAACCAATAAAAAATTTCTTAAAATTTTAAAAAACACCTAAAAACAATCCTGCTATTTTAACTATTATTAAAGCTTCCATGCCTACAAACATTAACTTTCCTTTATTTTATTTTTTTCGTTACAACGCCTATAGAATTCCTTAAAATTTTCAGAGAAATAATCAAGTTTCCAATTATTTCTTCTAATATCGAAATAATTTTTAACCTCAAAATTTAAGCCATCATTTAATGAAATTTCGTATCTCTCGTTTTCCTCAATGAACCCTGATAATTTTTGGGCATATTCTTTTGAATCGTAGGAACCTAACTTAAATACTACCCAATGAGCTCTATGATCTAATATTTTTTCTATATGAGTAACTTCAGCAAAAAAATCAAAATTATTTATTTTTATTGGAATATTTTGATTTTCAAATTGGTAAATATTGGCATCACCTTTTGTCGTTAAAAAAGTAAATAAATGATAAACGGTGTCACAATCCTTGTAATTTAAAGATAAAACAATTCTATCACCATGTATAAATTCACCGTTTTTAGACATGTAAATAAAGTTTTTATCTTTCTCAATTATAGCCCACCCATCATCCTGAGCTCTAGCATGAGGGTGGACTATCAAAAGGATAACAAACGCTACTAAATGAAGAAAAAAGAATAATGATAATCTCACGATTATTTTTATTAAATAATCTATTTGTTTACTTTAAGTTACAAATTTGTCTTTTATATGAAAAAGATGTATTTTTTTACATGGTTAAATCTAAACAAAATATAATTAAATCTAAATTAAGAGTTCAAAATTTTGGTGAAGTTTTCACCTCTGAAAAAGAGGTTGAAAATATGGTTAGTTTATTTAGTCATGAACTTGATAGACCTGATTCTAGATTCCTAGAACCTGCATGTGGTGAAGGTAATTTCTTAGATAACATTTTAAATAAAAAATTAAACTTTGTAATAAACAAGTATAAAAAAAATCAATTTGATTCTGAAAAATACTCTTTATTAGCTTTATCATCACTTTATGGTATTGATATTATTGAAGATAATGTTTTAGAAACAAGAAAAAGGCTAGAAAAAACAATAATTGACAGATTTAAGTACATATTTGCAGAAATTAAAGATGAATTTATTCGATCAATAAAATTTATTTTGAAGAAAAACATAATTCATGGTGATGCTTTGACATTAACTTTAGTTAAATTAAAAAAACCTATAGTTTTTAGTGAATGGTCTTTTTTTAATTCAACAATGATTAAAAGACGTGACTTTACATTTAAACATCTTATAGAAACAAGACCTTTTGAAGGTTTTAACTTATTTTCTGATTTAGGGGAAGAGGCCTTTATACCTGAGCCTGTTAGAGAATACCCGCCACAACATTTTTTAAAAATCGATGAAACAAGTTCAACGAAAATATAATCCAGATATTTTAGACTGCATATCAAATCTAAGTAGTGATGAAGTATTCACTTCACCTTTATTAGTTAACAAGATATTGGATTTATTGCCACAATCTATATGGAAAAATAAAAATATCAAATTTTTAGACCCCGGTTCTAAAACGGGAGTTTTTTTGAGAGAAGTGGCAACCCGATTAAATAATGGATTAATTCATGAGATAAAAAATGAAAAAAAAAGAATTAATCATATATTAAAAAATCAGATATATGGAATTGGCGTTACTGAATTGACATCTTTTATGACAAGAAGATCATTATATTGTTCTATTAATGCAAGTGGATCAAAATCAATAACTGATATATTTAACAATAATAATGGTAATATTTATTATTCTAATAAAGAACATGTTTGGAATAAATATAAAACAAATTGTAAGTACTGTGGAGCTAGCTATAATGTTTATGATAGGGATAAAAAATTAGAAAATTATGCCTACGAATTTATTCATAATGAAAATGTAGCAAAAATATTTGATGAAAATATGAAATTTGATGTAATTGTAGGAAATCCACCATATCAATTGAAAGATGGAGGTCACGAGGCAAGTGCAAAACCTATTTATCAATTGTTTGTCGAACAAGCAAAAAAACTTAATCCAAAATATTTAAGTATGATAATACCCTCAAGATGGTTCACTGGTGGAAAGGGTTTAGATGAATTCAGATCTAATATGCTGAATGATAAAAGAATAAGAATTCTTCACGATTATTTAGATGCTTCTGAATGTTTTGGAAATGGTGTTTCAATAAAAGGTGGCGTATGTTTTTTCCTTTGGGATAGAGACAATACAGGTGATTGTGAAATTATAACACATGATAAAGGCAAAGTTATTCAAGATGGAACTAGGCCTTTGTTAGAACCAAATTATTCTACATTTATAAGATATAATGATGCCATTTCTATTTTGAAAAAAATTCAAAAAATAAACAACAACAGCTTTAGCGATTTAGTTAGCTCAAGAAAGCCTTATGGTATAACAACTGAATTTAAGGGAAAAAGCAAATCTTTTAAAAATTCTATAAAAATTTATCAAAAAGGTGGAATTGGATACATAGAGCAAAAAATGATTGTTAATAATCATCAATGGGTAAACAAACATAAAGTAATTGTTCCATATGCTGTTGGTACTGGTGATAGTAAAACAGATTACATCAAACCTATTTATTCAGAACCAGGTTCATGCAATACAGAAACTTATTTGAATATTGGTCCTTTTAAAACAAAAAAAGAGTGTTTAAACGTAATTAGTTATATTAAAACAAAATTCTTTCATTTTTTAATCACTCTAAAAAAGAATACTCAACACACTACTAAAAGTGTTTATGAATTTGTACCATTAGAAAATTTCGACAATGAGTTGAATGACAAAAATTTATACTCAAAATATAAATTATCAGATAATGAAATAAATTTTATTGAAAAGATGGTGCATCCTACAGATGGTTAATAAATATTTTCCAAAAATAAAGAAAGTTTTACCAGTAATTTACGCTTATGAAGATGAGTCTTTTAAGGGTTTGCTAAAAATTGGCTACACAAGCAATGATGCAGTCAAAAGAATAAAAGAACAATATCCTGTGATAAGACCAAAAAAAACATGGAGTCTTGTTATGGAAGAAAGTGCAGTTAAACATGATGGTACTATAATTACTGATCACGAAGTTCGTAGAAAACTAATCAATAAAGGTTTTAAGAAAATTAAAGGTGAGTGGATTAAATGTAATGTTAACGATGTAAAGTCAGCAATCCTATCATTAAAACATAATAAGGAATTTGAAAAAAATAGAATTTTTGATTTTAAACTTAGACCAGAGCAAAAAGATGCAATTAATAAGACAGTAAACTATTTTACAAAATTGAAAGAAGAAAAAAGTCAGGATACATCACATTTCTTATGGAATGCTAAAATGAGATTTGGAAAAACATTTGCAGCATACCATTTAGCAAAAAGAATGAATTGGAAGAGAGTTTTAATTTTAACATTTAAACCTGCTGTACAGCACGCATGGGAAGAAGACCTAACATTACATAAAGATTTTGTTGATTGGACGTTTTTCAATGCAAAAAGCGACACTTTTCAAAATTTAAATAAAAAGAAAAAATTTGTTTGTTTTGCATCATTTCAAGATTTTCTTGGAAAATCAAAATCGGGTGGCATAAAGTTAAAAAACCAATGGGCACATGAGATAAATTGGGATTGCGTAGTATTTGATGAATATCATTTTGGTGCCTGGAGGGACAAATCTAAAGAGCTTTTTGATGGTGAAGATAAAAAAGAAATAAAGCTTTTAACAGGCGAAGGAATTGATTTTTTTGACGAAGATTTGATGCCAATTACTACTGATCATTATCTATATTTATCAGGTACACCGTTTAGAGCTTTAACAGAAGGTGAGTTCATAGAGGAACAAATTTATAATTGGACATACAGTGATGAACAAAATGCAAAATTAATGTGGAAAGGTGAAAATAATCCTTATTTATCTTTACCGCAAATGATAATGATGACATATCAAATACCAGAGGTTGTTGCAGATATTGCAAAAGGAGGTGAATTTAACGAATTTGACTTAAATACTTTTTTTTCTGCAAAAGGAAAAGGTTCTGCTGCAACTTTTAATCATGAAAATGAAGTTCAAAAATGGATTGAATTTATATGTGGTAGTCTCAAAGAAAATAGTATTGATAGCTTAAAAATGGGTCATTCAAAACCACCAATGCCATTTCAGGAAAATGATTTAAAAGAGATACTTCAACATACAGTATGGTTTTTACCAAGTATAAATTCATGTCATGCAATGAAAAATTTATTATTAAAAAGGCAAAATTATTTTTTTAATAATTATGAAATTATAGTTGCTGCTGGAATTTCAGCAGGGATGGGCGCTAAAGCTCTATTACCCGTTCAAGACGCAATGAAAAAACCAGATCCAATTAAATGTAAAACTATAACATTGTCATGTGGTAAACTAATGACAGGTGTTACAGTAAAGCCTTGGTCTGGAATTTTTATGTTAAGAAATACATCAAGTCTAGAAACTTATTTTCAAGCTGCGTTTCGCGTTCAGTCACCTTGGACAATTAAAAATGAAGAAAAGATTAATAATGAGATTATCTATAAGGAAAAATGTTATGTTTTTGATTTTGCACCCAATAGAGCATTAAATTTAATTTCAAATTATTGTAGTAAAAATCAAGCAGAAAACGATGATCCTGAGAAATCTGTAAGTGAATTAATAAATTTTTTACCAATACTTTGCTATGATGGAAGTAGCATGAAGGAAATCGATGCTAAAGGAATTCTGGAAATTGTAACTAGTGGCACTACTGCAACCCTCTTAGCAAGAAGATGGAAAAGTGACAAATTAGTTAATGTTGATGACAACACATTAACGAGAATTTTAAATAACAAAAATGCTATGGATATTCTTTCAAAAATCGAGGGATTTAGAAATATTAATGAAGATATATCAACAATAATTAATAGAACTAAGAAAATAAAAGAAATTAAAAAAGAGAACGATAAAATTAAAGAAAAACAAAAGAAAATACTTTCTCAAGAAGAAAAAGATAATAAAAACGCAAGAAAAAAAATTAGAGAAAAACTATTAAGGTTTGGTACACGTATTCCTGTCTTTATGTATTTAACAGATCATCGAGAAAAATGCTTAAAGGACGTAATTTCTGAAATTCAACCAGGACTGTTTAACAAAGTTGTGGGAATAACCAAAAAAGAATTTCAACTTTTACTTAGTTTAGGGGTCTTTAACAGTTTATTAATGAATCAGAGTATTTTTTTATTTAAAAGATATGAGGATCATAGCTTGCAATACTTAGGGCCAAATATGCACGAAAAAAATAAAATTGGTTTGTGGGACACAGTCATATCACCTGAGGAATTCAAAAAAAGGCCAAATGCAATATCATGAAAAATTAATATATCAAAAATATTGCAAAAGAATATAATTAATAATTTTAATAATTAAAATGTTTTTTTATGATTTAAATATAGAAAAAGAAAATAGTGAATATGTTTTAAAGCTTGAAAATATTTCTATTCTAACAGCCCAAGGAAAGAATAAAATTAAGCATAAATCAAAAAAAATAATAGAATTTATTAAAAATGATCTTGACAGATGTGGTGAACTTAAACTCAAAAAAAATAACTCAATAAATTTTAATAATATTTTTTGTGCTTATGCAATTTTTTCAGATCAAATAACTCAGATCGAAGGATCAGAAAATATGGAATATCAAAATAAACTCATAAATCTTTATCCTAAGTATGATCATTTATTGTACAGATCGACTAATGGTCCTCCTTTTGAATTAGATCAGGAAGTAAGATTAAGAAATGCAAATAATAAAATTATAGAAATAATTGGAAAAAATGAATACGAAAAATTAACTAGTTATGCATGGGGAGAATATTATGGAAATATGACAAATGGTGAAGATCCAGGACCAGGAAAATTTATTTCTGATCAAGATTTTATAAATACCAAAGTAACAAAAAAAATTTTTGAGATATTTAATGGTTTAAGTAATGAGGAAAAAGGTTCCATAAATGCGTTATATTCAATGTTGGGTAATTGCTCAATACTATTACCATTTCTTTTAATCTCAAAAAAAATTACAGTTTCAGAATATGCCCAAGCATATATTGGTTTAAACAATAATTTTTACTATGTTTTTATAGATGCAAAAAATAAAAAAGAGGAAAATAAAAGATATCAAGAATTATCAGATAGAGCTTACTCTGATGCTTCATTAGCACTTGATTATGCCGAGCACACAAATGAGGCAAATTTACTTACAAAAGATGAAAGTGTGATTCATGAATATAAGTCTTCTTTAAGAGTTAATATCAGAACTAATCAAATTGATGAAAAAATGACATATGAAGTCCTAAGGGCTATAGTTGCTTTTTTAAATACCAAAGGCGGTACTTTGGTTATAGGTGTTGATGACGATAAAAAAATTATAGGTATTCAGATAGATAGATTTAAAAGCAACGATGAATGGTTGAGGTTTTTAAAAGATAAAGTCTTAAAACAAATAGGAGGTGAGCTCCTTGAAAATTATATTCATCCTGAAATATTATCAAAAGAAAATATAGGTATAGTAAAGTGTGAAAAACTACCTGTAGAAAAGACTGCGTCCTTGAACGGAAATATATATATACGACAAGGTCCATCATCAAAAGCCTTAAGTCCACAGGAAGCAGTAGATTGGGCCAATATCAGAAAGCTAAAAGATAATAGAGCAAAAAATTAATTCAAAGATAGTTATTTTGAGACCCCAAGTTGTTAGATGAATGGCTATTTTATTTATAAATCTTAATTGCTCCAAGTGAATGTGTCATGTTCATATGGAATATTTCTAAACTTAAGAAGTTCTTTATATTTTTGAATTCTTTGATCTTTCTCAGATTGTTTTAAATATACTAATATTTGATCATATGTAAGATTTCCTAAGTGTATTTTCTTAACATCAACATATTCCTCATAATCCATTCCACATACAGAAAAACCTTTTTTTGGATCTATATGCTCTGAATAACTAATTGTGTCTCTTGTTTCACCTAAAATATCATAATAATGTGCAATCTGATTTTCTCTATCAAAGATATAATCTTTTCTATAATCAAATAGTTCTAATTGTTGCATGTTTTGAGTTTTTTAAAGTTTGAAAAATAACTTTAACAATTAACAAAATAACTAAAAAATATGACTAAACTATGATATAAATTTATCTGTCCTGATTTAGAACTTAACTCTACTTGCTGGGACTTTAAACACAACGCTAAAGGAGAAGCATGAAATATATAATACAATCAATAAAAGAATATTTTCAATCAAAAGAAAAAAAAGGTTTAAAACCTATATTTTTTGAAAGTATCGGAGATCAAAACACTTCAAGAGATGAAAGGCTCAAGAATTTGATAAAAGTTCTTGAAAAAAATGGGTTTAAAATAAAGAACAAAAAATAATACTTTTACTATATGATTAAAAATAATGAATAAATTTATTGAAAACCTTAGGACTGTTTCTGAAAAAATATATGATCAAATAGGCGGCACTGAAGAGAAACATATCCAGGCTGCATTATCTATTGAGTTTGATAAGTTAAAAATACCTCATTTAAGAGAGCCAAGTATTCAAATTTATTATGATGGGAACCCCCTAGGTTTTTTAGAGTTAGACTTTATTGTTTCACCTCATGATGATTTGGAGGAATACTTAATTATTGAGATGAAACAAGCTTCTAAAATTGATGATTCAAACCGACATCAGCTAAAATCTCAATTAAGATCAGCCCCTTATAATAATCATGAAATAATTAAAAAAGTAACAAAAGGAATACTTTTAAACTTTAAAAAAGTAGAAAAATACAAAGAAGGTACTAATGAAATACCTAGTGAAAAAATTGATCTGGAAATCTGGACTTATAAAGATGATAAATTAATAAAGGATGAAACATGAAGTATATTTTATTAGGCGCTGCTATCGCATTTGCAATGTATTTGGGTGATAAATACATTCTTTAAGATACGTCAATTTTATACATAACTACTTTTATTAATTAATATATATCTGTATTTATGAAGGAATTGTTAATATTAGCATTATTATTGTTAACATTGAGTTGTACAACAAGTAAAGAATTAGCAGAAAAAAATATTAAATTTCAAAAAGTAAGTACAAAATGTTTATTTGATGGTTTTGATCGAGACACATTTAAATACAAAACGTGTGTGAAAGAAGGTATGGCTAAATAATATGAGCGCTGAAACATTAAGTCTTAATTGGAAATGTAAACATACTTGGCGAAGAAGTGCTAAGAATACAGCTTGGTGTTTGTTGGGTTGTGCTATTGGTGATTTTGGAACTATATTATTTTTTCAATTAACCAAAATTCCATTTCCAGTTTTAAGTATTATGATTTTAGCTATTGCTAATGGCTTAATAACAAGTGTAATTTTAGAGACATTTATTTTAATTAAACAAAATTTTACTTTTCAAAAAGCTTTGAAGACAGCTTTAGGTATGAGCTTTATTTCTATGGTTAGTATGGAAGTTGCTATGAATATCACAGATTATGTATTAACAGGTGGTGCAATACTTACCTGGTGGGTAGTTCCTATAATGTTAGCAGTTGGATTTGTTACTCCCTGGCCTTACAATTATTGGAGACTTAAAAAGCATAATCAAGCCTGCCACTAAAACCTAAATTATGATTGAACAGATTAGTATTTATTTAACAGCGATGATTTTAGGAATAATGTTATTCTTTTCATTTGTTATTGCTCCAGTAGTATTTACTACTTTAGATGAAGATAATGCTCGAAAGTTCATAAGAAGAATATTTCCTTTTTACTATAATGTTAACTTAGGATTAAGTTTAATCGTTTTATTAATTTTTTTATTTTTAAGTAAATTAGGAATAGATTTTTACTTAATTTTAGCAATCACTCTTTTATTTGCTACCTCAAATTACTTATTAATGCCTTTGATTAATAAATATAGAGATGAAAAGCAGGATAAAAAATTTAAATATTCACACTTTATATCTGTTGTGATTAATTTTGTTCAGATGTTATTCTTAGTAGTTATGTTAATTTAATGAACAAATTATCTTCAAAAGAATTAGATTTATATTCAAATCAAATTCTTGAAGATTATGATGCAAAAAAACCCAGCCAAATATTTAAAAATAAAGTAAAGGTAAGCAACGAAGATGCTATACTTATACAAAATAAAGTAACTGAATTAAGAGTATCAAGAGGTGAGGAAATCATCGGTTATAAAATAGGCTGTATTTCAAAAGATACTCAAAAAAAAATGGATCTTTCTAATCCAGCAAAAGGCACGCTTTGGAAGCATGAATTACATCAAAGCGGTGTTGAACTAAATAAAAAGGATTATTTCAATCCTGCAATGGAGGCAGAATTTGGAGTTATACTTAATAGAGATATTAATCCAGACCTAGTATCATTTGATTATATACTGGAGTCTGTTCAATCAATTTATCCCTTAATAGAAATACATAATTTAGTTTTTAATGGCGATGCCCCAAATGGTGCAGAACTTTTAGCCAATAATGCAATTCATGCTGGAGTTGTTTTAGGACCTGAGAACAAAGTTCCAAACAGCAATGAAATCACTGATTTAAAACTAATCTATGACAATGAAGTAGTTGATAAATGGATAGATAAAAAATGGCCTTTTGATATGCTTGGTGAAATAGAGTGGTTAGTGAGAGATAAAGCAAAAACAAATAATATTTTGAAAAAAAATGATTTAATTTTAACAGGAGCATATGGATTTCCTGTTCCTATTAATGAAAAAAAGTTGATCGAAGTTATCTCATCAGCTTTTGGAGATGTATCTTCAACATTTATTTAAATTACGAAAGGAGAGATCATGAGCGATATCATAAAAATAGGGGTGATTGGCTTAGGAAATGCTGGTACACCAATTTTAAATAATTTATACAAATCAAAGAAGTATAAACTTGTAGCCTTTGATATTGATAAGAATAAACTCAATGATGTTCCAAAAGATATTAGCAAAGCTAAATCCATCAAAGACCTTGCACAGAAATGTAAGGCAGTTTTAACTTGTTTACCTAAACCAGAACATGTTTTGCAAGCTGTTGATGGTGAAGATGGGCTATTACAAAATGCGATCTCTGGGTTGATATGGATAGATACATCTACAACTGATTTTAAACAGACCCAAAAGTTAGCAGAAAAAGCAAAAACCTATGGTGTTTCAATGTTGGAAGCTACTCTAACTGGAGGCGTTCATGCTTTACAAAATAATAATATGGTTTGCTTAGCTGGCGGAGATAAGGAAATTTTTAATAATTGGAAGGAAGTTTTACAAGATGCAATTGGTGAAGTTGTTGTATTATGCGGAAATATAGGAGCAGGGGCAATTGCAAAAGTTGTCTCAAATATGCTTGCATTTACTAATATGGTTGCTGCATCTGAATGCATGATGATTGCTAAAAGAGCAGGATTAGATTTAGAGAATTTTTTTGATGCAATACGTGTCTCAGCTGGAAATTCTTTTGCGTGGGAAACAGTTGTGCCTCACATTTTTAATCAAAAATATGAAGCAGGGTTTACAATGGATTTAGCATGCAAAGATATGAATTTAAGTTACTTGCTTGGGCAACATTTAAATGTTCCATTAGACTTACACATGGAAGTTAAAAAAAAAATGGAAGAAGCGAGAGCTCAATATGGAGATAGTGAAGGGTGTTATGTTTACCCACGAACACTTGAGGACAAACTTGGCGAACCATTGTCATTAAAAGGATGGGATAATTGGGGTTATGATATTAAAGTTGTTGATGGATCAATTGTTGTAAATCATAAAAATAGACCTCAATCAAAACATCCTCAGTATAATTCAAAGAGTTAAATAAAATTTTAAGAATTAATTATTTTTATTTATCTTTAACTGAGACTAATTCTGGATACTTATCAAATAAGATTTCAGCAGGTCGCTCTCCAGACCTTAATGGATCAATCAGCATTACTTGGCTAGGCATAATATTAGTTAAATTACAATCTGTACCAAAAAGTTCAAAATAATTAAGTATATCTGAATACCATCTCACTTCAGCTTCCTTTGGTGATGTAACTTCAAATGCAACCCTATTTTTACCAAAGTGTTCGAGCACTCCAGTTAGTACATCTGACTTACTATCATGAAGTTCAATTTCTTCATGATCAATAAGCATTGAAAATGCTCCATATTCAAAAAAAGGTTCTGCGCTTTCAACAATTTGTTTTAATGTTGCAGGAGTATTTTTTTTTGTTTTATCCCATCCACTTTCTGGATGATGTTCATAAATTATATTCATTCCATTTTTAATCGCATGATTGCACCAAGCTTTAATTTGATTTTCAGGGATGTCTCCAAATGTATTCATGAATTCCATTGCAGAAAATCCTAAATCTGCCGCAACATCAATTGCTTCATTTACTTTTCCCTTTTTAAATGCTTTTATAAAATAACCATGATCCAAGTAAGGCTCTATCGAGTGTTTTTTGTAAAGATCATTTTTACGTTCTAACCATTCCTTTGGATGTCCCAGAACTTGCATTGTTGCAATTTTAACATGGTCAATCCTGTTACCTGCAACCTCTAGAAAGTCTTCTAATTCACGAAGTCCCATTCTTTCGTGGTACCAAGGACCTTCATCAAAACCCACATCTTTCAACCATAGTTGTGATTTAGTTCTGGGCTTGGATTCTATAGCATTTAAATCAAATACTTTTGATATCGAATTTTTTGTTTTAGGCATGTTTTTTGCTTTTATATTAGTCAAATAGATAAATTTCTAACTAAATTAGACATTTTTACAGTTCTTGAGGATGTAAAAAAATATAATTAGTTGAAAGACCCATAATGAACACGTTATACTATGTGTATCAATATTCTCAAGGGGGGAAATTATGCGTAAAATTCTAATATTAATATTAATGTCGTTATTCTCGTTTGTATCCATTGGAAATGCAGATGTGAATTTCGCTGGCAAAACAGTTACATGGGTTGTGCCATTTAAAGAAGGTGGTGGTACGAGTAGATTTGCAAGATTTATTCAACCTTTCTTAAAAAAATATTTACCTGGAAATCCTGATGTCCAAATCATGCACATACCAGGAGGTGGAGCTATTAAAGGTTCAAATTACTTTGAAAAAAATGCTAAAGCAGATGGAACTTTTATTTTTGGATGCTCAACTTCAGTAATAGTCAATGTTGCTACTGGAAATCCACTTGTTAAATATAATCTTAGTGAATATCGACCAGTAGTTTTGTTACCACAAAATACTCATTGGTTCACACGTTCAGATTTAGCTGAACCTCACGATCTATCTAAAATTAAAGAAAGAAAGTTAGTTCTTTATGCATTGAAAACTCCTGCATCTGCAGATTTATTTCATATATGGATTTATGAGAAACTTGGTATCAAAGGAGCTAAACCTATACCTGGTCTTTCATCTTCAGGAGGTTATCAAGCATTCTTAAGAGGTGAAATTCATCTAAGTTCACATGGTGCAGCGAATTATGTAAAAAAAGTTAAGCCTGAAATAGAAAAAGGAAAAGTTGTAGATTTAATGACATTAGGAATTATTGGAGCTGACGGTTCAGTTTCTAGAAATCCTTTGGCACCAAATGCACCTACATTTCCTGAAATGTATGAGAAGGTAAATGGTAAAAAACTTGAGGGTGATGATTTAGAAGCATACTATGCAATAGGTGCTGCATGGTCTCAAGCATCTAAAGCAATGATGCTTCCAGCAGATGCATCCGATGAAATAGTAAAAGCATATAGAGATGCAGCTATTAAAATGACAAATGACCCAGAGTTTAAGGCTAAGGCTGTAAAAGCTCTTGGACCATTTCCATTAATCATAGGAGAAGAAGCAGGTGAAATTATCAAAAAGGCTGCAGTATTTTCAGATACTACTAAAAAGCAACTAAATGCAGCTTTAAAGAAACATAAATTCACATATAGAGTTCAATAGAACAAATAAAAAAAGTGCTGCTAGCTAATAGCTAGCAGCTTTTTTTATGGAACAATTATTAGCTGCACTTTTTCAACTTTTTGAGCCTACTCATTTAGCATTTCTATTTGCAGGTACTTTACTTGGTTTAATTGTTGGTATTCTACCAGGTATGGGTGGAACATCAGGTTTAGCTCTTGTTTTACCTTTTGTTTTTACAATGGAACCATCACATGCTCTTGCAATGATGATTGGAGTTCTAGCTCCTACAACAACTTCTGATACTTTTCCTGCCGTACTTATGGGGGTACCTGGTACCGCAGGATCTCAAGCAACAGTAATGGATGGTTTTCCACTTTCCAAAAAAGGCATGGCTGCAAGAGCGTTAAGTGCTGCCTTTAGTGCTTCATTGCTTGGAGGTATCTTTGGAGCTTTTATATTATCTATATCTATTTATTACGCCATCCCAATAATAATGGCTTTTGGATTTGGAGAACAGTTCCTTTTAGTAGTTCTTGCTTTATTAATGGTGGGAGCTCTTACAGGTGACAATTTATTTAAAGGTATTGCATCATGTTTTTTAGGATTAATTATTGGATCAATTGGAACAGCCCCAATTACAGGAGATCCAAGATACACATTTAATACATTATATCTTTTAGAAGGTGTTCCTCTCGTTGTTGTTGGACTAGGATTGTTTGCAATTCCAGAAATAGTTGGCCTACTTGATTCAAAAGGCTCAATTGCAAAATCACTTAATACCAAAAAAGGGTGGTTCACAGGCTTAAAAGATGTAGTAAAAAATTGGTTTTTAGTTTTAAGATGTTCTACTCTTGGTTGTCTAGTTGGAGCTTTACCCGGTTTAGGAGGAACAGTCGTTGACTGGATTGCATATAGTCACTTAAAACAAACGACAAAAGATACTTCTCAATTTGGTAAAGGTGATATTCGAGGGGTTATAGCACCTGAGTCTGCTAATAATGCTAAAGAGGGTGGAGCATTAATTCCAACATTAATATTTGGAATACCTGGATCTGGTAATAAAGTTTTATTACTTGGAGGTTTTGTTCTAATAGGAATTGAACCTGGTTTAGATATGGTAACAACAAACCTTGATCTTACCTATCTAATGATTTGGTCATTAGCTATTGCAAATATTTTAGGTGCTGGGATTTGTATGGGCTTTTCATCCCAAATTTCAAAATTCACTCTAGTTCCATATTACATACTTGCACCTGTCATGGTTTGTTTAATATTTTTTGCAACATTTAATATTAATAGAGACTGGTATGATTTTATTGGATTATTGTCATTTGGTATAATTGGTATTACTTTTAAAAACTTTGGTTGGTCAAGACCTGCACTTTTGATAGGATTCTTTTTATCAAGCAAAGTTGAACTCTTAAGCTATCAAACTCAAGCAGTATATGGTTTAAGTTTTTTATCCCGTCCAGTTTCAATAATTCTTATAATTTTGTGTCTTGCTACTATCGTTCTTTTGACAAAACAAAAGTTTGATAGCAATTATAGATCTGATCTTATTAAAGGTAAGCTTACTCAAATTTATTATATAGTCATATTACTCTGTCTACCTCTATCTATGATTTGGTTTACTAGTAGTTTAGATTATCGTGCTAACTTGTTTCCAATAAGTCTAAGTGTAATAGCTTTATCACTCTTAGTTTTTATACTTATTATAAAAATTGCTGACTTAAAAAATTTATCATTTTTAAATAATACATTTATGAGATTTGCTCGATCAAATATTTTTGAAATAAGTGGTAACTTTAATAATCAACTTTTTTATTATTTTAGTTTTATTGGTTTCCTATTAATGAATTTTATATTTGGTTTTCCAATTGCTGCAGCACTTTTTATTAATATATTTATATTATTTCATAATAGAAAAGCTTATGTCTCATCAATTTGTATTTCTGCTGTATTGATGGTAATACTCTGGTCGTTGTCATCCCTGCTAACTTTACAGTTTCCAAATGGTTTGATAGGATTATTAATTGATTTGCCTTGGTGGCTCGGCGGTCAAATGAATTAAATAAATAGAATTTATAATGACTGATGTAACATTTCCTAATTTACCTTTCATAAAAAGAAAGGAAAAACCTCGTGAGACGGGTATAAATTATGTAAGAGCACCTGTTATGGTGGGAAATTGTATTGATGATTACCTAGAGGCATATGCAAACCTTGTTGATATATTTAAGATTTCTGGAAAACAAGGTGCAATGATGAGCAAAAAATCTCTTTTGAGATTTATCGAAACCTGCAAAAAGCATAGTGTTCAAGTAGCATTAGGAAATCCAATTATGGACGTTGCAATGTCCGGTGGTAAACAAGTGGTAGACGATTATCTAGATACTGTTGTTAATCTTGGTATTGATATAATTGAAATTTCAAGAATAGCTCGTTCTTTAGATGATGATGAGATGTGTAGACTTATCGAAAATGCAACAGGCAAAGGGATAAAAGTTATTAATGAGGTTGGAGTTGCGTTTGCACATTCCAAGGTTATCGAGGAAGAAATTTTTGTGGAAAGAATTAAAATGCAATCTAAAAGATTTATTGAGGCAGGTTCTTGGAAAATATTGCTAGAATCAGAGGGTTTGACAGAAAACCTTGATAAGAAAGATTATAGATGGAATGTAATCGATAAAATCATTAGTCCACTAGAATTGAATCAGTTTATGGTTGAGGCTGATGATCAGGATGTATTATCAAAATACATAGAGATCTATGGTCCAGGTATAAATATGATGGTTGATCATAGTAGAGTTCTCAAAATGGAAGATGCTCGAATAGGGTATGGACCATCTCAATCCCTATGGGGTAAAGTAGTAAAATATTAGATTAAATTACTATAATTTTTTAATAAAGTTAGTCACCAGTTAGACACCGAGAAAACTTGAACAAGTAAAAGAAGTTGTGTTAAAACAAAAGACAGATATAACAATGCAAACTCTAGGAGCCCTCGTGGTGAAATTGGTAGACACAAAGGACTTAAAATCCTTGCCATTTATGGAGTGCCAGTTCGAGTCTGGCCGAGGGCACCATAAATGTTAAAGCCACATATTCTTTTTGATAATACAAAAACTTCAAAAAAAATTAAAAATTTTCTAGACCATAAAATTAAAAATATATCATTAGGTAAATGTAATCTAATAATTGTTATTGGAGGTGACGGTTTTATGCTTTCAGCACTTAAAAAATATAATAAGTATAAAATACCATTTTATGGAATTAATGCTGGTAGTTATGGTTTTTTAATGAATAAGTTTTCAACTAAAAATACTTTTAAAAACTTGTCTAAAGCAAAGCTAGTTACAATTTCACCTTTAGAAATGATTGTTAAAAACAAATTTAATAAAACTAAGAAGTCTATTGCAATAAATGAAGTATCAATACTAAGACAAAGTAGGCAAACTGCATCTTTAGAAATTTCTAATGGATCTCAGAAAATTATAAAAAAATTAGTTTCTGATGGAATATTAGTTTCAACACCTGCAGGTAGTACTGCATACAATATGTCAGTATATGGACCAATATTAAATTTAGACTCTAATAAATTATCAATTAGGCCCATAAGTGCTTTTAGACCTAGAAGATGGAAGGGAAGAATTGTGAGTGATAAATCAAAAATTACAATTAAAAATCTAAATATTAGTAAAAGACCAATAAGTGCAGTTGCTGACAATTACGAGGTTAGAAATGCAAAGACAATATCTATTAAGATTAATAAAAAAGTTAAATTTAATCTTTTATATGATTCAAACAGAAGTCTTCAAAAAAAAATTAAAATAGAACAAATCAGAAAAGAAACAAATTAATGAGTAACAAAAACTTTGGGTTTGGAACTCAAATTAGAAAATCTCCATATTTCGATTCCACAGTTAAATGGGGAGCAAAAGGTTTTTCTGTATATAATCATATGTATATACCTCGTGATTTCGGTGATCCAGAGCAGAACTTTTGGAACTTAATTGAAACAGCAATTTTATGTGACGTTGCTGTTGAAAGACAAGTTGAAATTACTGGACCAGATGCTTTTAAATTTATTCAATTATTAACACCTAGAGATTTATCAAAATTATCTGTTGGTCAATGTAAATATGTTTTAATTACAAATGCCGATGGTGGTGTATTAAATGATCCCGTTCTTTTAAGACTGGGAGAAAATCACTTTTGGTTATCTTTAGGTGATAGTGATATTTTATTATGGGCTCAGGGTGTAGCTGTTAACTCAGGATTGAATGTGAAAATAACAGAGCCCGATGTTTCTCCATTGCAATTACAAGGACCAAAGTCTGGTGAAATAATGTTTAAATTATTTGGCGAAAGCATAAAAGATATAAAATATTATTGGTTTAAAGAACTAGATCTAGACGGAATTCCATTAATAGTTTCTCGAACAGGTTGGTCTAGCGAATTTGGCTATGAATTATTTTTAAGAGATGGTTCAAAAGGAAATGAACTATATGAAAAAATTATGTTAGCAGGAAAGGAATTTGGACTAAAACCAGGTCACACTTCATCTATCAGAAGAATAGAAGGTGGTATGCTTTCTTACCATGCTGATGCTGATATTAACACAAACCCATTTGAACTTGGTTTAGATCGTCTAGTTAACTTAAATGGAAATATTAATTTTATTGGAAAAAAAGCACTTAAAAGAATTAAAACTGAGGGTGTAAAAAGATTACAAGTTGGTTTAGAAATTAAATGTGAAAAGTTAAGTGGACCAAATACAACATTCTGGCCATTGATGGTTGAGAATAAGGTTATAGGAAAAATAACGTCAGCTGTTTATTCACCACGTTTAAAAAAGAATATTGCTCTTGGTATAGTAGATATTATTTATTCAAAAATTGGTTTAGAAGTAGAAGTTTCAATTGGTGATAAAAATTTTAAGTGTGAAATTATTGAAAAACCTTTTTTTGATCCAAAAAAAAAAATTACATTAAAATCATTAAAGTAGTTATGGTGCCCCCGCACGGATTCGAACCGCGGACCTATTGATTACAAATCAATTGCTCTACCAACTGAGCTACAAGGGCATGAGGGGTTTTTTAATAGTATTTAATATATTATCAAGAAATTATTTTTGTTGATTTATATGATGAAAAACTATTGCTGCACTATTAGATATATTTAAACTTTCAACATTTTTGTTAATATTAATCTTCACTGAAAAATCTGTATACTTCTCTGTATGTTTATTTAAACCATATCCTTCTGAACCAAAAAGCAAAACATTATTTCCACTCCACTTAACATCAGTAAAATTTTTATCACTATTAGCAGTAAATCCATATACCCAAAAATTTTTATCTCTTAAATATTTTAAAGTAGTATTAATATTCGACACTTGAAAGATATTTAAGTATTCAACACAGCCACTTGCAGATTTATACAATAGTTTACTCTCACTTGGAAAATGTCTCTCTTTCACAATAAGTCCGTCAATATTAAATGAAGCTGCGCTCCTAATTAATGAACCAATGTTTCTGGGATCAGTAACCTCATCCAAACAAACAAATATTAAATTATTTTTGCCTCTAATAAACTCTTTTAGTTCAGGATTTTCTAAATGTTCTATTTCAGCAACATATCCTTGATGTAAAATGTCTTCACTTCTACAGTATTTATCTAACTCTTTTTTAGTTTTAAAAAAAACTTTTATATCTTTTAATAAATTCTTATGAGGGTTTTGTTTGTGAATATTTTTTTTGCTTTCCTCTGTTAG